>JAZKCF010000034.1:0-56966 GCA_040388195.1 Pseudomonadota bacterium | reverse complement strand
AAGGTGGTCGTACTGTCGGTGCCGGCGTCGTCGCTAAAGTTCTTGAGTAATAAATGTTCGTGGCGCGCATTATTGCGCCCGTACTGTTCCTACTTAAGAGGCGAGCTGTTGCTCGTCTTACTTAACATGGATAATTTAAGGGAAACAAAATGGCTACAGCTATTCAGCACCAGAAAATACGGATTCGCCTCAAAGCTTTTGATTACAGATTGATCGACCAATCGGCAATGGAGATTGTCGAAACTGCCAAGCGTACTGGGGCGGTCGTGAGGGGGCCTGTGCCTTTACCTACTCGCATTGAGCGTTTCGATGTGTTGCGTTCGCCTCATGTTAATAAAACTTCGCGTGACCAATTTGAAATCCGTACGCATTTGCGATTAATGGATATAGTCGACCCAACGGATAAAACTGTTGATGCGTTAATGAAGTTGGATCTTCCTGCTGGTGTGGACGTAGAAATTAAATTGTAGGTCGTAAGTTTAGAGGTTCTTTTCAATAAGTTACTTCTAATAAATAATAAACGTGATAATTGTTTTTGGTGGCTAGGAAAAATAAGTTGCGTACTAATAGGCGGATACGTATAATCCGCCCCTTGCTTTACATTGCCGGTCAATCGAAACTGGCACCTTTAACTTAAGGTAAAACTACAACGCAAGATAGTGTAAGCAGGTTAATACGATTGCAGTTAGCCTTTTCTTTGGTCGTGTTGCCCGCCTGTTTTTCGTCTATATGCTTGTAGTCCGATTAAAAGGAAAAAAATCATGACTGTCGGACTTATCGGTCGCAAGATCGGAATGACCCGCGTTTTTACCGGAGACGGCGATTCCGTTCCGGTAACGGTGGTGGATGTATCGGATAATCGCGTCACTCAAATCAAAACGCTCGGCGTGGATGGTTACTCCGCTGTCCAGGTTGGTTTTGGGGTTCGTCGCGCTACTCGCGTAACAAGAGCTCAAAAAGGGCATTTTGCTAAAGCTGGTGTTGGGGCTGCAGAGCGTTTAAAAGAGTTTTCTGTGTCTGCGGATGACTTAGTTAAATACCAAGTAAGTTCGGTTGTTGCTCTGGATATTTTTGCGGTGGGTCAATTCGTTGATGTGACGGGGGTTTCTCAAGGTAAAGGTTATGCTGGTGTAATTAAGCGGCATCATTTCAGGTCGAACAGGGCGACTCACGGTAATTCTCGGTCCCACAATACTCCAGGTTCTATTGGTATGCGTCAGGATCCGGGGCGGGTGTTTCCTGGTAAGCGTATGTCTGGGCATCTTGGTGCTGTGAAGAGGACTATTCAGCGCCTGCAAGTGGTGCGCGTCGATGCTGAGCGTGGCTTGCTGTTGATTAAAGGCTCGATCCCTGGTTCTAAAGGTGGCAGCATTGTTGTGCGCCATAGTGTTAAGGCGGGGATATAAAGTCATGGACTTAAAACTAATTGATGTTGCTGGTCAGGCAACTGCTGTCGTCTCTGCTTCGGATGAGCTATTTGGTCGCGTTTATAATGAGGCGTTAGTTCATCAAATTATTACAGCATTCCAGGCTAACGCGCGAAGTGGGGATCGGGCGCAAAAAGGCCGAAGCGAAATTAACAAGAGTACTAAAAAGCCATGGCGTCAAAAAGGCACGGGGCGGGCTCGTGCTGGTCGCGCATCTAGTCCTTTATGGCGTGGCGGCGGTAGAATTTTCCCTAATAGTCCCGAGGAAAATTTCTCTCAAAAAGTAAACCGTAAAATGTATCGCGCTGGTGTTGCTACAATTTTGTCGCAATTGGTTAGAGAGGATCGGTTGGCTGTTATTGAAAATCTGAAGCTCGATGCGCCGAAGACAAGGTTGTTGGTGCAAAAGATTAAGGGTTTTGGTTTTGATTCGGTTCTGATTATTACAGATGACTTGGATGATAATCTTTATTTGTCATGCCGTAATTTGCCGAATGTGTTGATTACCGACGTGGTAGGTGCAAATCCTGTCAACTTGGTGCACTTCCCGCAAGTGGTGTTTACTCGAGGTGCGGTTAAAAAAATCGAGGAGGTGCTGGTATGAGTAAGTTTGACGAGCAGCGATTGATGACAATTCTGAGGGCGCCCACTATCTCGGAAAAAAGTACGTTCGTAGCGGACAAGTATGAGCAAGTGATTTTTGAAGTTGCTTCAAGTGCGACTAAGCCCGAAATTAAAGCTGCTGTAGAGCTTCTCTTTAAGGTGCAGGTAGAAAGCGTAAATGTCGCTAATGTCAAAGGCAAAGAAAAGCGTTTTGGGCGGTATATGGGTAAGCGCCGAGACTGGAAAAAGGCTTATGTTTGCCTTAAGGCCGGTCAGGAAATTAATTTTGCCGATGCGCAGTAATAGAGGAGCGCGAAAATGGCTTTGATCAAAGTTAAACCAACATCCCCCGGTAGGCGTGCGGTTATTAAGGTCGTAACGCCTGGATTGCATAAGGGTAAGCCGGTAGCCTCATTGCTAGAAAAGCAATCAAGGAATGCGGGTCGTAATAACAATGGACATATCACTGTCAGGCACCAGGGTGGTGGACATAAGCAGCATTATCGGCTGGTAGATTTTCGTCGTAATAAAGATGGTATCCAGGCCACGGTCGAGCGGTTGGAGTACGATCCAAATCGTACCGCTCATCTCGCATTGCTTTGTTATAAAGACGGTGAGCGACGGTATATTATTGCCCCTAAAGGTATTTCGGTTGGGGTGCAGTTGCAATCAGGTCCCGATTCTCCGATTAAAGCTGGAAATGCATTACCTTTGCGTAATATCCCGGTTGGCAGTACTGTGCACTGCGTTGAAATGCAGCCAGGCAAAGGGGCGCAGCTTGCTCGTTCGGCTGGTACCTCAGTTCAGTTGCTTGCCCGTGAGGGAGAGTATGCGCAATTGCGTTTGCGATCTGGCGAGATTCGTAAAGTCCACGTAAATTGCCGAGCTACCCTTGGTGAGGTCGGGAATGAAGAAAATTCGCTCCGGTCGATTGGTAAAGCGGGTGCTCAGCGTTGGCGTGGTATTCGACCGACGGTCCGTGGTGTAGCTATGAATCCTGTCGATCATCCGCACGGTGGCGGAGAGGGCAAGACTGCTGCTGGTCGTCATCCGGTAACACCTTGGGGCTTGCAAACAAAGGGCAAGAAGACCCGAAAAAACAAGCGCACGAACAATATGATTATTCGTTCTCGCCATAAGAGTTAATAGAGGTCACCATGGCACGTTCAGTTAAAAAAGGTCCTTTTGTTGATGAGCATCTAATGAAAAAAGTAGAGGCTGCAAACGCAACGAAAGATAAGCGACCAATTAAGACTTGGTCTAGACGATCAACCGTTCTACCCGATTTCGTGGGTTTGACCATTGCTATCCATAACGGTAAGCAACATATTCCGGTATATGTTTCGGAAAATATGGTTGGTCATAAGCTTGGGGAATTCGCTTTGACTCGCACCTTTAAGGGGCATGCCGCAGATAAAAAAGCGGCCCCTGGGAAAAAATAGGAATCTTGACCGATGAGAGTAGAAGCTAAACTTTATGGTGTCCGCTTGTCGGCTCAAAAAGGGCGATTAGTGGCTGACCAGGTGCGAGGTCTTAAAATTGATAAGGCATTAAACCTACTGGCGTTCAGTCCAAAAAAGGGTGCCGTAATTATCAAGAAAGTTCTGGAGTCGGCGATAGCCAATGCTGAACATAATGCCGGTGCTGATATCGACGAATTGAAGGTCGCGACAATTTGTGTTGAAAGAGGGCCGGTGCTGAAGCGATTCACTGCTCGGGCAAAGGGGCGTGGTAACCGAATTAGCAAGCAGACCTGCCACATTTTTGTGACCGTGGCCGACGAGGGAAAATAGTATGGGACAGAAAATTCATCCGATCGGGTTTCGCCTATCCGTAAATAAAAACTGGTCCTCGCGATGGTATGCAAACAGTAAGTCTTTTGCTGGGATGCTGCATGAAGACATCAAAGTTCGCGCGTTTCTAAAAAAGAAGTTGGCGCACGCGGCGGTAGGTCGTATTGTTATTGAGCGCCCTGCTAAGAACGCTAAAATTACTATTTTTAGTGCCCGTCCTGGAGTGGTAATCGGAAAAAAAGGAGAGGACATAGAGTCGCTGCGCGTTGGTTTGCAAAAACTGATGGGCGTGCCAGTTCATGTAAATATCGAAGAAATTCGTAAACCAGAGACCGATGCTCAAATTATTGCTGATTCTATCGCCCAGCAGTTAGAGAAGCGGGTTATGTTTCGCCGGGCTATGAAGCGGGCGATGACAAACGCCATGCGCTTAGGTGCACAAGGGATTCAAATTACAAGTGCAGGCCGTTTGAACGGCATTGAAATAGCTCGTACTGAGTGGTACCGCGAAGGTCGGGTTCCATTACACACACTACGAGCAGACATAGATTACGGTTTCTCTGAGGCTAAAACGACCTACGGCGTAATCGGTGTTAAGGTTTTGGTGTTTAAGGGCGAGGTAATGGGTAGGGGGGAGGTCGCAGTATCGGCTTCTCCCGAGCCTGAAAAAAAACCCAGACGCGCGGGAGTAAAGCATGCTGCAACCAGCTAGAAGAAAATATCGTAAAGAGCAGAAGGGGCGTAACACTGGTGTTGCTACGCGAGGTGCGAAGGTCAGTTTTGGCGAGTACGGTTTAAAAGCTGTAGGTCGCGGGCGTCTAACGGCTCGCCAAATTGAGGCAGCACGCCGAGCAATGACGCGTCATATTAAGCGTGGCGGGCGCATCTGGATCAGGATTTTTCCTGATAAGCCAATTTCAAAAAAGCCTGCCGAAGTTCGGATGGGGAATGGTAAAGGTAATCCAGAGTACTTTGTTGCAGAAATTCAACCTGGCAAAGTGCTTTATGAAATGGATGGAGTCGATGAAGTATTGGCGCGCGAGGCTTTTCGTCTTGCGGCAGCCAAACTGCCAATTCAGACTACCTTTGTCGTTCGACAAATCGGAGGATAATTAATGAAAGCCAAGGAACTAAAAAATAAATCCGTGGCCGAGTTGAGTCAAGAGTTAAGTGCATTGCTGAAGGCTCAATTTGGCTTGCGTATGCAAAAGGCTACGCAACAGCTTACTAACGGTAGCCAATTCCGCAAGGTTAGACGAGACATCGCTCGCATAAAAACTGTCATGGGCGAGAAAGGGAACTAAGCATGACGACTGAAAATAAAATTGTTCGTACGCTTACCGGACGAATAGTCAGCGACAAAATGGATAAAACTGTTACGGTTTTAGTTGAGCGTAGAGTTGCTCATCCCATAATTGGTAAAATTGTGCGTCGTTCAAAAAAGTACCATGCTCACTGCGATAGTAATGACGTATATAAGGCTGGTGATGTTGTGACGATACAAGAGTGCCGCCCAATTTCTAAAACTAAATCGTGGAAAGTTACGGCGTTGATCGAAAAAACCCGTGGAATTTAAGCGCGTGTGCTTGTGCGAACCTATTTGATTCGATATAATCGCACGCTTTCAAGGTTTGGCCTCAGCAAAAATTTGGCTAAGCATTCACCCTTTCGGGATCCAAAACTGGCCACGTATAAAAAACTCGTGGGTTAAGTTGGAGAGTTAAAAATGATTCAAATGCAATCTATTTTGGATGTGGCCGACAACACTGGCGCGCGTTCGGTAATGTGTATAAAAGTCTTGGGTGGGTCTAACCGCCGTTATGCGTCGATTGGTGATGTTATAAAAGTTAGCATCAAGTCGGCTCAGCCGCGAGGTCGAGTAAAAAAAGGCGAGGTTTATAATGCCGTGGTTGTTCGTACGGCGAAGGGGGTTCGTCGCTCCGACGGTTCGCTCGTTAAGTTTGATGGCAATGCGGCGGTTCTACTTAATAATAAGCTTGAGCCTATCGGTACTCGTATTTTCGGCCCAGTTACTCGAGAGTTACGGACAGAGCGATTTATGAAGATCGTATCACTTGCTCCGGAAGTATTGTGAGGGATGTGCAATGAATAAAATTCGTAAAGGCGATGAAGTTATTGTCCTGGCGGGGAAAGATAAGGGTAAGCGGGGCGTCGTGCTGCGTGTGCTCGTCAGTGATGCGCTGTTGGTCGCGGGTGTCGGTAAGGTAAAAAAACATCAAAAGCCTAATCCTGTGAAGGGTGTAATCGGCGGGGTAATCGAAAAAGAAATGCCCATCCATATCTCTAATGTTGGGTTGTTTAACGTGGCGACGCAAAAAGCTGATCGTGTTGGCTTTAAAGATTTGGGTGGCAATAAAGTTCGCTATTTCAAGTCAAGCGGCGAAGTGATTGATGCTGTCTAAAGGTTACTAAAATGACTCGTTTGCAATCCTATTATAAAGAAGCAATTATTCCGCAGCTGGTTAATCAGTTTGGCTACAAATCATCTATGGAAGTTCCACGTATTACTAAAATTACGTTGAACATGGGTGTCGGTGAAGCGGTGGCTGACAAGAAAGTTTTGGAAAGTGCGGTGGGTGACATGATAAAAATTGCCGGCCAAAAACCGGTGGTGACTAAGTCAAAAAAATCTATTGCTGGATTCAAAATTCGCCAGGGCTATCCAATCGGTTGTATGGTAACTCTGCGTAAAGCGCATATGTATGAGTTTTTAGATAGGCTGATTTCCATCGCTATTCCACGCATTCGGGATTTTCGTGGTATCTCTAGTAGATCTTTTGATGGGCGTGGTAACTTCAATATGGGTGTTAAGGAACAAATTATTTTTCCTGAAATCGAATATGACAAGATCGATACTTTGCGCGGTCTTAACATATCTATTACTACGACGGCGACATCCGACGATGAGTGCAAGGCACTTCTCGCGGCCTTCAAATTCCCTTTTAAAAGCTGAGGTTGATGTGGCCAAAATCGCGCTGATCAATCGTGATCAAAAACGCCGCGAGACGGTAAAAAAATTTGCCGCTAAGCGTTCGGAGTTATTGGCGCTTGCCAATAATGTTAAAGCTAGCTTGGAAGATAGGTTCTTCGCACGTCGGAAGCTTCAATTGCTGCCGCGTGATGCTAGCCCGACCCGTTTGCGTAATCGTTGTGCATTAACTGGGCGCCCTCGTGGCGTATTTCGTAAATTTGGCTTGGGTCGTAACAAGCTTCGTGAAATTGCCATGCGCGGAGAAATTCCGGGCGTGGTCAAGGCGAGTTGGTAGTGAGGTGAAAAGATGAGCATGAGTGATCCTATCGCCGATATGCTGACCCGAATCCGTAATGCGCAAGCAGCGGAAAAACTGTCAGTAATAGTGCCGGCGTCAAAAGTCAAAAAATCAATAGCCCAAGTCTTACTGGACGAAGGATATATTGAAGCATTCAACGTGAAAACGGTAGGTAATCTACCGATTATGGAGATCGGTCTCAAATACTATTCCGGTCGTCCAGTAATCGAGAAAATCGAACGGATAAGTCGCCCCGGGCTTCGTGTTTACCGGGGTAATGGGGAGATACCTAAAGTAATGAACGGCCTAGGTATTGCTATTGTCTCTACCTCAAAAGGGGTAATGACTGATCGACGTGCACGAGCCAGTGGTGTTGGTGGCGAAGTGCTTTGTGTTGTCGCGTAACTGGGAGGGCTTATGTCTCGAGTCGCGAAAAATCCGGTTTTAGTACCCGCTGGCGTTGATGTTAGTGTTGATGCGGTTGGCTTGGTGTTGGTGAAAGGCCCATTGGGTAGTTTGGCTCATAAGTTTAGCGCCGACATTATCATTGAGAAAGAAGTTGATCGAATTCTCTTTAAAGCTGCAAATGGAAGTCAGCAAGCAGGCGCAATGTCAGGCACAGCTCGAGCTTTGGTTGCTAATATGGTGCACGGAGTAAGTAAAGGGTTTGAGAAAAAACTAACCCTAGTTGGGGTCGGTTATCGTGCGCAGGCGCAAGGAAATACGCTTAATCTTACGCTCGGTTTTTCTCATCCGGTGGCCCATAAAATGCCGGATGGCGTAAAGGCGGAAACCCCTACCCAAACTGAAATTATTATTAAGGGTATCGATAAGCAAAAGGTGGGGCAAATTGCCGCTGAGGTTCGCGCATACCGTAAGCCAGAGCCATATAAGGGAAAAGGCGTACGCTACGCAGACGAAGTTATACTGCTTAAAGAGACCAAGAAAAAATAATTAAGGGTTCAATTATGGATGACAAAAAACAAGTACGTTTGCGCAGAGCGCGGCAAACGCGGGCGAAAATCAGTGAATTGAAAGCAATGCGGCTGTCTGTTTACCGCAGTAACCTTCACATTTATGCGCAGATTTTCGACACTAATGCCCAAAAAGTTGTAGCTAGCGCGTCATCGGTGGAAAGTCAGGTCCGGGACGACTTATTAAATGGCGGAAACCAAAAAGCTGCGGCGGTTATTGGAAGGCGAATTGCAGAAAAAGCTCAAGCTGCTGGAATAGTAAATGTGGCTTTTGATCGCTCCGGCTTTCGTTATCACGGGCGAGTGAAAGCGCTTGCGGACGCGGCTCGAGAGGCTGGCCTAAAGTTCTAATCACTGGCGTAATAGCCTTGAGCGCTTATATAAGGAATTTATTACATGGCAAAAGTTGAAGCTGAAGAACGCGCAGACGGCCTTCGCGAGAAAATGGTGGCAGTTAACCGTGTTACGAAGGTAGTAAAAGGCGGGCGAATTCTTGGTTTTGCGGCATTGACCGTTGTTGGCGACGGGGATGGTGGCGTAGGGATGGGTAAGGGAAAATCGCGGGAAGTGCCGGTCGCCGTTCAAAAAGCGATGGACCAGGCTCGGCGAAAATTAGTTAAGATAAATTTGAAGAATGGCACGTTGCATCACGCGGTTATTGGAAAGCACGGAGCCGCGACGGTGTTCATGCAACCCGCAGGCGAAGGGACCGGCATTATCGCTGGCGGCCCAATGCGAGCGGTGTTTGAGGTCATGGGCGTTACCAATGTGCTGGCTAAGTGCCATGGGTCGACAAATCCTTACAATGTAGTGCGCGCCACATTGAATGGTCTGATTGAAATGAAGCGACCATCAGAAATTGCTGCTAAGCGTGGCAAGACAATTGAAGAAATTTTTGGGTAAAAATCATGGCTGACGAAAAAAAAGTTAAAGTTACCCTTGTTAAAAGCGTAATCGGCACCAAACAATCTCACCGCGCCACTATTTTAGGCTTAGGGCTTAAGCGCCGCCATCAGACGGTGGTTTTGATTGATACTCCAGAAGTTCGCGGCATGATCAACAAGGTAAATTATCTTGTAAAGGCTGAGGTCTAGAATGCGACTGAACACAATTAAGGCTGGAGACGGCTCGAAAAAAAGTAGACGGCGTTTAGGGCGTGGTATTGGTAGCGGCCTTGGTAAGACCGCTGGGCGGGGACACAAGGGGCAAAAATCCCGATCCGGCGGTTTTCATAAAGTAGGGTTCGAAGGCGGTCAAATGCCTTTGCAAAGACGCTTGCCGAAGCGTGGATTTATCTCGATGACAGAGAGCGCTGCGGAAGTTCGACTTAGTGATCTTGGTAAGTTGTCTGGTGAAGATATTGATTTATTGACCCTAAAACAAGCCGGATTAGTGGATGCCCGTGCGAAAACGGCGAAAGTATTTCTGTCTGGTAACCTTGATAGGGCGGTTAAGTTGCGAGGCCTCTTAACAACGGCAGGAGCTAGGAAAGCTATTGAGGCTGTTGGTGGAAGTGTCGCTAATGTTGAAGGGTAAGGCGATTGTCTAGTAATGCGGTGGGCATGTTGGGAAAAATGGGGGACTTAAAACGTCGTCTTTTATTCCTCCTTGGGGCTCTTGTGGTATACCGAATTGGTGCACACATACCAGTGCCGGGCATAGATCCTGTTGCATTAGCGAAGTTATTTGAATCGCAAAAGGGCGGAATTTTGGGCATGTTTAACATGTTCTCAGGAGGTGCTCTTTCTCGTTTTACGGTTTTTGCGCTCGGAATTATGCCGTATATTTCCGCGTCTATTATAATGCAGCTGCTTACGGTAGTTATTCCGTCACTTGAGGCATTGAAGAAGGAAGGAGAGGCTGGCCGCCGTAAGATTACTCAATACACTCGATACGGTACTGTGGCGCTAGCTTTTTTTCAGGCTTTTGGAATAGCAATCGCGCTTGAGGCGCAACCTGGACTAGTATTAGAAGTTGGCGTCGTCTTTCGGTTAACTACCGTTGTAACATTGGTTACTGGAACCATGTTTTTAATGTGGCTTGGTGAGCAAATCACAGAGCGTGGTTTAGGAAATGGTATTTCTATTATAATTTTTGGCGGTATAGTAGCTGGATTGCCTAGAGCTGTCGGTGGCACTCTTGAGTTGGTAAATACCGGTACGTTTTCTATCCCATTTGTTATTTTGTTATTTGCCTCAGTAGTTCTGGTTACTTGGTTGGTAGTGTTTGTTGAAAGAGGGCAGCGCAAGATTCTTGTGAATTATGCGAAGCGGCAAGTTGGTAATAAGTTATATGGTGGTCAAAGTTCTCATTTGCCATTAAAGCTTAATATGGCGGGTGTCATACCCCCAATTTTCGCGTCTAGTATTATTTTGTTTCCTGCAACATTAGCAGGGTGGTTCGGTAGTAATGAGCATTTTACGTGGCTAAAAGATGTAGGGGCGACGCTGCACCCGGGGCAACCAATTTACGCAATGTTATATGCCGCAGCTATTGTATTTTTCTGTTTTTTTTACACCGCTTTAGTGTTTAATCCTAAGGAAACAGCTGATAATTTAAAAAAGAGCGGCGCTTTTGTGCCTGGTATACGTCCTGGAGAACAAACTGCGCGTTACATTGACAGAATAATAACTCGCTTAACATTAATTGGTGCCGCTTATATTACTTTGGTTTGTTTATTACCCGAGTTGCTTATTGTTAAATTTAATGTGCCGTTTTATTTTGGTGGTACATCATTACTTATTATTGTAGTTGTTACTATGGATTTTATGGCTCAGGTGCAGGCTTATGTAATGTCTCACCAATATGAAAGCCTGTTGAAAAAGGCTAGTTTTAAAGGTGGGCTCCCTTCTCGCTAAAACGGTTGGGGGTTATAGATTTGATTTTAGCGACTATGAATGTCCAAAGAAGATACGATTCAAATGCAGGGAGAGATTTTAGAAACTCTTCCTAATGCTACTTTTCGAGTAAAGCTTGAAAATGAACACGTGGTCCTCGGTTATATCTCCGGCAAAATGCGAATGCATTATATTCGCATTTTGCCGGGGGATAAGGTGACAGTAGAACTAACGCCATATGATTTAAGCCGGGCAAGAATCACCTTCCGGGCGAAGTAAAAGGAGCAAGTAAAAATGAGAGTTCAAGCTTCCGTAAAAAAGCTCTGCCGTAAGTGTAAGCTTGTGCGGCGTAATCGTGTACTGCGAGTGATTTGTTCTGATCCTCGCCATAAGCAGCGTCAAGGGTAAAAACCTTGGCGTCTTTTATCATTTCGTATTAACTGGGGTAAGTTATGGCCCGCATTGCTGGGGTAAATATTCCAAACCATCAACATACCGAAATTGCCCTTACGGCGATTTATGGTATTGGTCGGACGCGCGCACGCAAAATTTGTGATGCCGCAGGTGTCGCTTATGCGACGAAGGTCAAGGACATTGATGATTCCGCGATGGACAAGTTGCGCGATGAGGTGACGAAGGTCACTGTCGAAGGCGACTTGCGGCGCGAAGTCACTATGAACATAAAACGGCTGATGGATTTAGGCTGTTATCGCGGCGTACGACATCGCCGCGGGTTACCTGTTCGTGGTCAGCGAACCCGCACTAATGCCCGTACCCGTAAAGGCCCGGCCAAAGCGATTAAGCTCACGAAGTAAAGGATCGGATAAATGGTCAAAGCAACAGCTCAGCGTGTTCGTAAGAAAGTTAAGAAAAACGTCGCCGAGGGCATTGCCCACGTGCATGCGTCTTTTAACAACACCATTATTACTATTACTGATCGTCAAGGTAACGCGCTTTCTTGGGCGACGTCAGGCAGTCAGGGTTTCAAGGGATCGCGTAAGTCTACGCCGTTTGCCGCGCAAGTTGCGGCAGAACACGCCGGAAAATTGGCTCAAGAATGTGGAGTCAAGAATTTGGAGGTACGCATTAAGGGCCCTGGCCCTGGGCGTGAATCGGCTGTGCGTGCGCTTAACGCGATTGGCATTAAGATTACTAGCATCGCCGATGTGACTCCGTTGCCGCACAACGGTTGCCGTCCCCCAAAAAAGCGCCGCATTTAAGCGAACGTCGTCAAAGGTTAGGAGAAAACTGTGGCAAGAAATTTGGACGCCAAGTGCCGCCAGTGTCGGCGTGAAGGTGAGAAGTTATTTTTAAAAGGCGAGAAGTGTTTTACCGATAAATGTGCAATCGAACGTCGTTCGTACGCACCAGGTCAGCACGGACAGAAAAACACTCGTGTTTCCGATTACGGAAAGCAGCTGCGTGAAAAACAAAAGCTTCGAAGGACATACGGAGTGCTTGAACGCCAATTCCGCACGGTTTACAAGGAAGCTTCGCGGCAAAAAGGTGTCACTGGTGAAGCGCTGTTACAACTTCTTGAAAGCCGATTGGACACAGTGGCTTACCGCATGGGATTTGGTGCGTCTCGAGCTGAGGCTCGTCAGGTTGTACGTCATAACGGCATCACGGTTAATGGTAGGCGGGTTAATATTCCCTCGTATCTTGTTCGCCCTGGAGATTCTGTGGAAGTTGCTGATAAAGCTAAGTCTCATCTGCGGATCAAGGCAGCGATTGGGGCAGCAGATCAGCGCGGCTTTCCGGAGTGGATACAAGTGGATACCCAGCATCTAAAGGGTATTTATAAGGCTAAGCCACAACGTTCTGAGTTACCACAAACAATAAACGAGTCATTAATTATTGAGTTGTACTCGAAATAGGGGCCGATCGGTCCTGCGGCGATCAAATATCTTTAGCTTTTAGGCCTGAGGAGACACATGGCAAGCACAGCAACCAATTTTCTGAAGCCTCGTATTATTGATGTTCAGAACATATCGCCGGCCCATGCGAAAGTCGTTATGGAGCCTTTCGAGCGAGGCTACGGCCATACGCTTGGTAATGCATTGCGTCGAATTCTGCTTTCTTCTATGCCGGGGTTTGCCCCAATAGAGGTGAAGATAGCAGGCGTCGTGCACGAGTATTCTACTTTGGAGGGTGTGCAAGAAGATGTCGTTGATATCCTTTTGAACCTTAAAGGTATCGTGCTTAAAATGCACAATCGCAATGAGGCGGTTCTAAAGTTAAAAAAGAACGGTGCAGGCCCGGTAACTGCTGGGGATATTGAGCCTTCGCATGATATAGAGATTATTAATCCCGACCATTTAATTGCCAATTTAACTGCTGGCGGTAAGATAGATATGCAAATCACGGTGCAAAAAGGCCGTGGTTATGAACCAGCTACTGTGCGCAAGGTTAATGACGAATCGCGCACAATCGGAGCCATTCAAATGGATGCTTCATTTAGCCCGGTCCGGAAGGTTAGTTACGCAGTAGAAAGTGCTCGAGTTGAGCAGCGTACGGATTTGGATAAGCTGGTTATGGACATTGAAACTAATGGTGTTATTGAGCCAGAAGAGGCGGTGCGAGCAGCAGCACGCATCTTAATGGATCAATTGTCTATTTTTGCAGATTTGCAAGGAACACCGACGTTTGCAGAAGAGTCCAAAGGCCCTCAGGTGGATCCGATCCTGCTGCAACCAGTCGACGATTTAGAACTAACTGTTCGCTCAGCTAATTGTCTAAAAGCTGAAAATATTTATTACATCGGCGATCTTATTCAACGGACGGAAACTGAATTGTTGAAGACCCCAAATTTGGGGCGTAAATCGCTTAATGAGATTAAGGAAGTTTTAGCATCAAAAGGGCTTACTCTTGGCATGAAATTAGAGAACTGGCCTCCTGCTAATTTAGGTGCTAAGTAATCAACATACTAAGAAAACGCCCGCTTGTGAAAGCAGGCGTATGCAAATAAAGGAATTATAATGCGTCATCGCCAAAGCAACCGGAAACTGAATCGCACGACAAGTCATCGACTTGCCATGCTGCGCAACATGGCAAATTCCCTGTTGCAGCATGAAGTTATTAAAACTACTCTACCTAAGGCTAAAGAATTACGCAGGGTAGCAGAGCCATTAATTACGCTTGGTAAGGCGCCCACGTTGGCTAATCGGCGCCTTGCCTTTAATCGTACGCGTGACCGAGATATTGTTAGTAAACTTTTCAATGAGCTCGGCCCGCGCTATAAGGCGCGTAATGGCGGATATTTACGGATACTTAAGTTCGGCTTTAGGCAAGGTGACAATGCGCCGATGGCGCTGGTCGAATTGGTAGATCGCCCAGACGTTTCAGTAGCTTCAGAGGAAACGTTTGATAATACCGCTGTGTAATAGAGGTGGTTTTCGTGCTTAATGTATCTCTGGCGTAATTTGTTAAGAAACATTCAATCATGACTTATGCATGTAAAAAACCGGGCTCGAGCTCGGTTTTTACATGCATTCTATTTTGTCAATCGTTCAGCGTTGCCATCAAGAGTAACTGAAAAAGAATTTGAAAACCTTATTCAATGTCAGTTCTGTATGGCGAATTAATCTGAACCAAAAATGGTAAAGCGCCTCATAATCTTGTGAGATTTGTGTATGGGGCAAATCAGCAAACACGAGGAGCCGGGCGCTTATGCGGATCCTAATAAGTTTCCGAATAGATCCCCTCGCTGATTGCGGCTTTGATCCAAGCGAAATTGTAGGGCTCCATTAGTTGAGAGGTATCATCGGTAAGCTCACTCCACGCATTCGCAATCGCGGCGTCTGAGGTTGCTTGATCGGGATGGGCTCGATTGGAAAGATGCCGCTGGCGCAAGCATCGCCTCAGACGGCTTCAATCGGGTTGAGCTCTGGTAATCGTGGCGGCAACGGCAACAAACTCCGATTGTCGGGTATCACCTATTGCGCGCTCCGATGCCAAGCGGCCCGATCTAATACCATCGCGGCGTGACAAGCCGCAGGCCGTTGTTCGCTTAACGTACCCCATTGAGTATTCATCGCTGCTGTATTGGCTGCCGGGATCATCCACGCGTTAGCCTCGCCTGTTGCTGGGCAAACGGCACCTAACAAATAAACAAACTGATACTCGGTTTGTCGTCGGGCGCGGGGACGGCTGCCTTTTTCGGCCCATACCGGGCTTTACTGCTTTGTTGGCCAAAGCGCTTCGTCCTGAAACCACAGTTGAATGTGTTTATCCGGATGCGCCCGCTGCACAGTGGCCAACTGATCCGGAATCATATTTTTTAAACGCTATCTGCGCTTGTTGATCACTATAAAGAATGAATTGTTATCCCTCCTTTCCCCTCCGTTCACCTCCTTAAGTCGAACTCGCCTTATATAGCGGAAGCACTTTAGATTAGAGCAAATATTGGCGAAAAGGGGAGTGGACAATCGCACCGGTGTTTTCTGCGGATCGCTTTAACTTGAGCCCATTTTTTCTCAATGGGATTTAAATCGGGGCTGTAAGGCGGCAAGTATTCCAGTGTTATGCCGGCCTTACGAATCGCGACTTGTGTATCGTGCCGCTTATGAAACGTGGCGTTGTCCATGATGATGACGGCGTTTGCAGGACGTTTTATGAAGAAGATCTTAGGTATATCCAAGCGTGAAACACATCACTGTTAATCGCGCTTTCAAATAAACAAGCGATGACTAATTCTTTTCCCAATAAAGCGCTGATGACATTAATCCGGCCTTTGGCATGCCAATCGTGTTTGCCAAAACACCTTGTCCCTTGATTGAATAGCCATGCCTACGCGGCATATCTACCGCAAAACCGCTTTCATCCAAATCGTAAACAGGACGCCGCTTTCCTTTATATCTGTCGATTTTCTTCGCGAATGATTCTTTAGCTTTTTCTTCCGCTTTCGGGTGCACCAGGCTTTTTTTAACGGTTGCGCCAAGACGCCTCAACGCACCGTAAATCCCACGTTGACTCATGCCAAACCGCTGGGCTCGCTCATATTGATAATCGTCAGGATAAGCATCAACATCTCTTGCTAGCGCTTCCATATCAATTCGTGATGGCCGAGTGCGTCTTCTGATAGGCTCAGCCTTTATATGCCAATACCGTAAGCTGCTTAAGCTAATACAAAACCGCCTCGCCGTTTCTGAATCATGTAAGCACTGTGCTTTCTGCACATGCAACACATGTAGTCTAAATTTTAACGGATGGGTCAGCCTTCTAATTTAGTCAATTTATAAGGCTACGCATATAGGTTTTAATGCCGCGTTTATCTGTTACAAAATCAGAATCGCTCGGTATTCATTTACGTTAGTACGAGTTGGCCCCGTTATCACGAGGTCACGAAGCGAAGCAAAGAAACTGTAGGCATTATTATTGGCAAGTAACGCCTTGGCGGAAAACCCTAGATCGCGAGATCGGGTAAGGGTATCAGGCGTAATAATCGCGCCTGCATTGTCTTCCGAGCCATCGATACCATCGGTATCTGCGGCGAGTGCGTATACGTTCTCCAGCTTGTTCAGATCAATCGCGAGCGAGAGCAAAAATTCGCTACAACGTCCACCCAGTCCGTTTCCACGCACCGTGACTGTTGTTTCCCCGCCTGAGATCAAAGCTACCGGTGTTTTGAATGGATGATTATGCTGGCGAATTTGCCGTGTAAGTGCGCCGTAAACCTTTGCTACTTCACGGGCTTCTCCGGCTACGCTGTCACCAAGCAACACCGGCGTAATGCCCCGTTGCTGGAAAAATGCTACCGCCGCATTGAGGCTTAAATGTGCGCTGGCGACAACGCAATTTTCCACTTGGCTAAAAAGCAAATCGCCTGGCTTCGGCGTTTCCTCAACTTCTCCCATCAAGCCTTTGGCAAGATGCGTTTTAATTGATGCTGAGGCATCAATATCATAACGCTTCAAAATTTCCACGGCGTCAGTGTATGTGCTGGGATCTGGCGCACACGGACCAGAGGCAACATGAGTAGGATCATCTCCCGGGACATCGGAAATAATCAATGCACGTACAGGCGCTTTTGACACCACTGCCAATCGTCCGCCTTGAATGGCTGACAGATGCTTACGCACTGTATTCATGTCTTGTATGGGCGCGCCGGATTTTAGTAGAGACTGGGTTACAAGTCGTAACTCGGGAATTGAAATGTTGGCGGCAGGTAAAGATAGCAGGCTAGAGCCGCCTCCGGAGACAAGTACGAGCACCAAATCTTCTGGTTGCGCTGATTGTGTGAGGGCCAAAATTTCTTTGGCTGCTTTTTCACCTTGTTCGTCTGGCACTGGATGGCCGGCTTCAATCACGCGAATGCGCTGAGTTGGTAGGCTGTGGCCATAGCGAGTAACCACCAGACCTTCGAGCATCAAATCCTGCGGCCAATGGTCTTCCACCGCTTTTGCCATAGACGCCGCTGCTTTACCGGCACCGACGACAATGGTGCGGCCCTTTGGTGGCGTTGGCAGATGTTGCGGAATGATTTGCTGAGGATCTGCAGCGGCGAGCGCCACTTTGAAGCTTTCCATCAATATGTTGACTGCGCTCACTTCGGCATATTCTCCATGTTGTAATAGATAGGATTACTTATCCGATTTTACTATCGCTCTACTAATGTTCGCGTATTACGCTTTTCAAATTGCCTCTTAAATTTATTCTTGAGGTAGGCGAAGGAGTTCTAACGCTGCACATGAAACGTTTCTTTATTTTCATTTTCTAGTGCCCGCAAATAAGCTGAGCACGATAGGGTGGATTTTAGAAAACGGTGCAGACTGTTTCTAAAGTTTATGGTGGAACGAACAAGTCGATTTTCAATGTGATGGAAAAATCAGTCAGATAAAGACAAGAGGTTATGTACTTTGCAACTTAGGATTCTGTAAATCGATATTAAGTAATGCAGAAGTAATTGTCGTTGCTTTAATTTTAGGCGCTCCTACAAATTACTCACTAGTGAGAGACACATCATAACGTGATTGTTGGTAGGTAATAATCAGCCGGGTGGCCGGATTTCCCAATGAACGGATCGCGCTTAAAAGGTTTAAGACTTCATTTTCTCGCCCCGCGAAGATTTCTTTTAGCTCGTTTGGCGCACATTCCAAATTTTGTTGATCGCCTTCGCTTAACCAACACTTGCCTTCGATCGATTTGTCCCGATGCGGCCATTCATTGGTCAATTGGCTAAGTCGAGTGGTTAGTTGCTGTACTTGATTGCCGCGCGCTTGCGTCGCCTGACTTGCCATCATCTGCTGATAATAGACTTGGGAACCTAGAGTCGGCATCGAAGGCCGGAAAATATTTTGTCCGCTTGGCCCCCATGTTGTTTTAGGTAGGCTAACTCCAGAAATCGGCATCTGGTCGGCGTTATTTCGAGGTGTTTCAACTGTCCCTGCATTCGCGACAGTAGCGTTGTTTGTTGCCGCTATGCGTTCAATGTTTCGTTGCATTGATGGTGGTTTTGTTTGCGCATGTGTAGACGTAGGGAAAAGCAATGACGCCGGTTTATTGGAGGAATCGACCGCCGATTGTTTCGTTGATATTGACGGTGGTTTTGAGGAAGGAAGTGCTATCCCTTTAGTAGGGAATGGCGTAAGCCGGACATTTAGATTTCTGCTTGGTTTGCTGGTTTTCGCGCCACTATATAGTAAGAAAGTGGCAACCAAAGCAAACAAGAGCACATGCGCGAAGCACGACATACTGATGCTTACAATGAATGGCCGAATCATGGTCGCCTATCGTTCGTTAAAGAGGGTTGGTGAAGCACAAGATGTCTCACCAACCCTCATTTACGATACGAAGCTTAGTACTTCACGTCGCCCTGAATAACACGCGGCGCGTCTGTCACGGCTGGTTTGCTTCCGATGTAAATATCCGAACTTGAATTGGACGGATCTTTCAATGACGCAGACGTTGGTAGCGTGATACCCGATGGTACGGTAAGGCTGGCTGAAGTGCAGACGCTAGTGGCCTTCTTCGCAAAGCGGATTTCACGGTCCAACCATTTCACCAAATAGGTGGTTGATCCAGCTGTTACTAAGCCCGTTGTTTCATCATCGGGGATTACGAATGATGGAACATAGCGGGCCTCATTTGAATCGCAACTGACCGGCAAGTTAGTCTTAAAGGAGACGCATGCACCAGGAATGCCCCACAGCTCACCGAATCCGCCGTACTGCAATACGATGCTTTGGCCTGCGTATTGCCCATATATAGCGCTGTTATTAGGTACGTTATAGGTAACTTGCAGTGGCGCGTCGAATCTCACGAAATTTCCGCCTGAATCTTTTACTGCAGCGAACTGATTCCAGTTATTCGGACCTGTTTGCCAAACATAATATACGTTGGCATCGTTTACTTTGTAGTCACAGTAAGTGCCGGAACTTGAGGCGCATTCAGTGGCAGCTAAGTCAGTAAACAGTCGACCTGTTTGAACGCCCCATTGATACTGTGGCTTTTCGGAAAGCGCCTCCTGATCAGTGAAGGTTATTGCAGAGGCCGTATTATCGTTCAGTACACCAGCGGAGAGATCGGCGGTGTATTGAACAACGTTCCCAGATGATGTTGGTGACCAATTATTAAAACTCGTACCGTAAGGCGATTGATCTGATGAGCTGGGAGCAAAATAACTTGCCATCGTCGCTACGGTTGGGCAATTGTTCAAGCAATAAAGCGTGCTTGGAATATCCGCTGGATAGACCAGATCCTGTTCGCGGTAAATGACGTTAACTGCATTCGAATCAGCGATTGCTCCCGAAATCGGAATGAAAAGTTCGCCCCCCAAGGACTGGGACCAGCCTGATATGCCACCAAAGGATGAGAAGAACGTCGGATCTACAGCGTGCTCGGCATCTAAGTCTTGCGTCTGACAGCCATTGCTTCCGCATGCCATCTTGCCGGTTGCTTTGAACCCGCTTGTACCGTCATCCCAGTACATTTCATATTGTGTATTAGAATCCGGGCTGGGCCCGCCCGTCCAAAGGCCAGTTGCATCACCCACCCATGCTGTGAACTTGATTTTGTCCATCGCATGTAAGGTGCGCGTTTTCTTCGTGTATTTTGTGAGGCGACCGTCGGCTCTTGTAACCGTGTAATCGATTGTCGTTGGGCTCTGGCCTGAGTTGTAATCTACTTTTTGAACAGTGGCACCATTGCTTAAAGTGATTCCAGAAGGAAGTGATAACCCCCAATAACCCAGGAAGCCGTGGTAGGTTTGGCCACCAGTAGTGTAATCAATGGGAAAGCCTGAATCGAGCGTGACGCGATTGCCGGTGGTCGCGTTGTATAAACCATAGCGCCACACGGACATGCCGGTTTCGGGGTCGCTTGCATCTCGGCTAAAGCATGTATCGGTCGTTCCGTCGGAACGAAGAAATAACGTATCGTTGTAGGCAAATGTGTAGCTTGACGATGAACCCCCGCGGTCCATTAGCAATTTGCCGCTGCCGCTAGTGGTTCCCGATGTGGTGAGTTTTAGCGCGGTAGTATTAGTTCCGCCGCCACCACCACCGCCCCCCCCTCCACCGGATTCGTTCTGATAGAAGGTCATGCCTGACGTGCTGCCCTCTAAATATCCGTTGAACATGCAGGCGCCGCTGAGCCCTGGACTCGCCTTACCGCAAAAATCCATGCGGAAAACGCCATAAGGATTTGTGGTCGATGGCGCTTCACTAGCGCTGATATTAATGAAAATTAAGGAAGACTGGCCGTTATCGGTCTCATCAACCCAAACTTTTGCTCGCATCGGATCGGTGTTCGAAGTGCGCGTCGAGTTTATTGTCGCCGTCATATAATCGGCAGCGCTAGAGGAGCCGCTATTGGTAGAACCTGAATTAGATGTGCTCGAACGTGAGTTTGGATCGCACTTGGTCTTATCAACTAGGGCAATGTAGTTGCCTAAGTTGACTAGCGCATCCGGCCTCATCGCGCCCATAAAGCAAGTAATCATGTTAACTTGGCTAATGCCCTGAGAAGTGGCGTCTTCCACGTGGCTGCTTTGTGCATCGGTGAAGTAAGCGGAACCGCTGGCTGGCGATGCAACGCTGAACATAGGATAGGCAGCGACAATTGCAACGGCGAGCTTCCGAAGGAAAAATGTCTTCGATTGCATACGGAATTCTCCTGAAAGAATATGGGTTGTTAGTTGGAGTTGGTAGCTGTTACAACGGACACATTGCTCGGCGTCGCAACGCCTTGCACGGATGCTGTCCCGCTACTTGAACTCCCACTGCCGCCCCCGCCCCCGCATCCGGCCACGAAACAAATCAATGCGAGAACAAAAACACCTCCCCAAATCTGTTTTAGCTTATTCATAGAGCTCTCCCTTTGAACATTATTAATGAACACGCAAACGTACCGCAGCCGACTGCGTAGAACGCAATCAGTTATTTTCCTTAGCACTATTTATAACGACGGCTTTAACGATTTCTTTAGTAAGGTAAATTGGTTTTGAAGAGAAGGCGACAAGCTTTAACGGTGACAGGAGGGGCCGCAAATGAGCGGGGTGGACGGGGAATTCTCATCTTGCGCGTACATTAGGCAGCCCCGCTGTCATTGGTTTACAACCTTTAGACCGGAAGCTTTACGTCCCCGCTTTTCAACGGGTTTGCCGTTTTCTATTTTTGCTGCACTGCGTAGTACGATAAAATATACGACTCAGCTGGTTGAAACATTAACAGGCGTTTTCTAGTCCATACTGTTAAAGGTTTCGCATGGTTTAGCGATCATCTATTTTAAGAACATTACACAATGTACGTTGACATGGTTATGTGGTGCCACGTAAGATTCAAACGACTGTTTGAAAGCGTAATTTGTTGTTCTGTCTTACCAAACTCCCTTCATAAAAGCTGATATGACCGTTAGCATTCCTTCGCTACCGCACGACTCCGATCATCACGACACCAAAGCCCGCATTCTGGAGGCAGCTGAGCGATTATTCATGGAGCATGGTTTTTCCGCGACCAGCTTGAGGCTAATCACTGGCGAGGCGAAAGTAAATTTGGCTTCTGTAAATTATCACTTTGGTTCAAAGGAAGCATTGATCGAGGCAGTGTTTACTCGACGATTAGCGCCGCTGAATCGGGAGCGCGTTACTCAATTAAATTTGCTGGAAGCAAAAGCGGATGGTAACCCGCTAACAGTGGAGCAGATTATCGATGCGTTCGTGATGTCTGCATTACAGATGGGCGACGATCATTCTGAAACCGGCACAGTATTTCTGCGTCTTTTAGGCCGTGCCTTTAGTGATCCTGGATCTGGCGTCCGCAGTTTGCTAGCAAAGCAATACAGCGAGGTAGTAGCCCGCTTCAAACGAGCGCTGGCGAAAGCATTACCTGATTTGCCGGAAAAGGAACTTGTGTGGCGCATGCATTTCATGTTTGGCACGATGGCTTATACCAATGCCGGTATGGATGCGATTCAGTTAATTTCTTCTTGCACCAGCGCCAACTCGGACGACCAAATAACCATCTTGAAGCGTGTAACAAAATTTCTCGTAGCAGGGCTTAAGGCACCTGAGTGATTTTGGCGCCGTTAAGCGAAGGGAAATAATTTGAACTTCAATCTAACTTAACGACGAATTTAAATCATGAATCCAGAAGAGACCTGCTTACCAGAAGGCAAACAACCCACATTGCGTATGGTGCCCATGCCGGCGGACACCAATGCACTAGGCAATATTTTCGGCGGCTGGATTATGTCGCAAGTTGATATAGCTGCTAGCATTGCCGCTATTCGCCAGGCTCGTGGCCGAGTGGTCACTGTCGCTGTTAACTCGTTTGAATTTAAACATCCTGTATTTGTCGGTGACGTCGTCAGTTTTTACGCTGATGTTGCCGCAGTTGGCCGCACGTCGATGACGGTAGTGGTCGAATGTTTTTCAGAAAGACTTGTGCAGGGTGAGCATAAAGTTGTGAGAGTGACGAAAGCTACGCTGACGTTTGTTGCTGTCGATGAGAACGGTCGTCCGCGTCCAGTTCCGCCGGCGGCAGAAACTCTATAATCGAAAGCAAGTTGGAACGTATTTTAAACGTCTCAGGATAAGTCAAGGTTGAGGCGAGAAGCGCAGTCGTACAAATAAGTACTTCGAGCATCGCAGCCACAAGATTGGCTTATCCTGAGACGTTTAAAATACGTTCGTAGTTATGGAAAGGAAGCAAGTGGACAATTTCATCGTTAGAAAAGCCGCAGTCCTTGGTGCCGGTGTTATGGGTGCTCAGATCGCTGCTCATCTATTAAACGCAAGAGTGCCCGTTGTTTTGTTTGACCTGCCAGCGAAGGAAGGTCCTAAAAACGGTATCGTGCTCAAGGCTATTGAGAATCTAAAAAAACTAAGCCCAGCGCCATTGGGCAACAAAGACGATGCTTCATATATCGAAGCAGCCAATTATGAGGATGACCTCAATCTACTCAAGGATTGCGATCTCGTCATCGAAGCGATTGCAGAACGCCTCGATTGGAAACACGATCTTTATAAGAAGATTACGCCCTTCATCGCTCCGCATACCATTCTCGCATCAAACACCTCCGGTATTCCGATCAACAAATTATCCGAAGGTTTCAACGCCGAGTTGAAGTCGCGTTTTTGCGGTGTGCATTTTTTTAACCCACCGCGTTATATGCACTTGGTCGAGTTAATTCCCACTGTCGCGACATTGCCAAATATTCTCGACCAGCTGGAAACGTTTCTCACCACGACGCTTGGTAAAGGCGTGGTACGGGCAAAAGATACGCCTAATTTTGTTGCCAATCGAGTCGGTGTTTTCGGCATGCTGGCAACGATGGTCGAAGCAGAAAAATTCGGCCTCACTTTTGATGTCGTGGATGACCTTACCGGCTCTAAATTAGGCCGGGCGAAATCAGGTACTTTCCGAACTTCCGATGTCGTTGGCCTAGACACCATGGGGCATGTTCTTAAGACCATGCAAGATAATCTCCCGGAAGATCCTTTTTCCGCGATATATGCGACACCGCCAGTCTTAGCCAAGTTAATCGAGCAAGGCGCGTTGGGGCAGAAGACAGGCGCTGGTTTTTATAAAAAGGTAGGTAAAGACATCCTGCGTCTTGATCCGGCCAAAGGCGAATATGTGCCTTCCGGCGCGGAAGCCAATGAAGGCGTAGCGAAGATTCTTAAGGAGCGGGATATCGCCAAGCGCATGAAAGCGTTGCGCGATTCAACTCATCCGCAAGGAAAGTTTCTCTGGGCTATTTTTCGCGACACTTTTCATTACATCGCCATACATCTAGAAGCCATTGCTGAAAATGCTCGCGATATCGACTTCGCGCTACGTTGGGGTTTCGGTTGGAGCACTGGTCCATTTGAAACTTGGCAGGCTGCTGGGTGGAGGCAGATTGCCGAGTGGGTAAAGGAAGACATCGAACAAGGCCACGCGTTATCCAAAGCACCGTTACCGGCTTGGGTATTTGATGGTCGCGAAGGCGTGCACACGCCCGAAGGTTCGTGGTCGCCGGCTAAAAAAGCTTACGTGCCGCGTTCCGACTTGCCGGTATATTCGCGGCAAGTATTCCGTGCGTCGTTATTGGGCGAAGGCACAACGGATGGCAAGACTGGCGGAACCACACTGCACGAAGACGACGTTACTCGCATCTGGCATACCGGCGACGAGATTCTGATTCTGTCGCTCAAGAGCAAGATGCATACGATTAGTCCTGCCGCTCTGGAAAATCTAGTCAAGGCTATCGAGCTCGCGGAAAAGCAATTTGCCGCGCTTGTCATTTGGTCGCCTGACGAACCGTTCTCAGCAGGGGCAGATTTACAGGCGTTATTGCCGGCGTATATGGCCGGTGGTTCTAAGGCAATTGAGCCGGTCGTTTCACAATTCCAAAACACAACCATGCGCGTGAAGTATGCCAATGTGCCGGTCGTTGCGGCGATAGCTGGCTTGGCGCTGGGTGGTGGGAACGAATTGCAGATGCACTGCGCCAAACGTGTGGCAAGTTTCGAATCCTATATGGGCCTCGTGGAAGTCGGCGTCGGCTTAGTGCCCGCAGGCGGCGGCCTCAAAGAAATCGCAGTGCGCGCAGCCGTTGCTGCGCAGGCTGTCGGCTCCACTAACTATCTTGATTTCGTGAAAGGCTATTTCCAGAACGCTGCGATGGCAAATGTGTCTAAGTCGGCAGTCGAAGCGAGGCAGATGGGTTATTTGTCGGCAGCCGACACTATTGTTTTTAATGCGTACGAATTGTTATACGTTGCCAAACAGGAAGCTCGTGCTCTTGCCGAAGCAAGTTACCGGCCGCCACTCAAATCGAAAACTATTCCGGTCGCGGGCCGGTCGGGAATTGCCACGATCGCCGCGCAGCTAATAAATATGCGTGACGGTGGTTTTATCTCTTCCCACGATTACACCCTCGGAATGAAGATTGCGGAAGTTGTTTGTGGCGGTGATGTAGAGCCGGGTAGTTTTGTTGACGAACAATGGTTGCTTGACCTTGAACGTAAAGCGTTCGTGTCATTAGTCGACAATCCCAAGACCCAGGAACGCATCATGGGAATGTTGCAAAACGGCAAACCAGTGCGCAACTAGAAGGAGCTTTTATGACCAAGCAATTACAAGATGCTTATATCGTTGCCGCAACGCGCACACCGATCGGTAAAGCGCCAAGAGGTAGCTTAAAAAATTCACGGCCTGATGATTTGTTGGTACATGTGCTGAAGTCAGTCATTGCGCAAGTGCCTAACCTTGATCCGAAAGTTATTGAGGATGTTATCGTTGGCTGCGCTTTTCCAGAGGCTGAGCAGGGAATGAACGTGGCGCGCATCGGCGTGCTGCTTGCGGGTTTGCCTGACACGGTTGGCGGTATAACAGTGAATCGATTCTGCGCTTCCGGCCTAAGTGCCGTGGCAATGGCCGCCGACCGTATTCGTGTTGGTGAAGCGGATGTGATGATTGCCGCTGGAACGGAATCCATGAGCATGGTGCCGATGATGGGCAACAAGCCATCCATGAACTGCGGCATATTGAAAGACGAGAACATCGGCATCGCCTACGGTATGGGCATGACGGCTGAGAAAGTCGCCGCACAGTGGAAAGTATCGCGCGAGGCGCAGGACCAGTTTGCATTTGCGTCTCATCAAAAAGCGATTGCCGCTCAGCAGGCTGGCGAATTCAATGATGAAATCACACCGTTTGAAATTGTCGAGCGTTTGCCGGATCTTGCTGCGCGTAATATCGAAGTGAGGACCCGTAAGTTTGGTATAGACGAAGGTCCTCGTGCCGATACTTCATTGGAAGCGTTGACTAAGCTGCGCCCGGTTTTTGCCGCGAAGGGCTCGGTCACCGCTGGCAATAGTTCGCAGACTTCCGATGGTGCGGGGGCGTTGATCATTGTCTCCGAGAAAATTTTGAAGCAATTCAATTTGACGCCACTTGCTCGTTTCGTGAGCTTCGCAATTCGCGGCGTACCGCCGCAAATTATGGGTATTGGACCGAAAGAAGCCATTCCCTTGGCGCTCGCTCGTGCAGGATTAAAGGCGGACGATCTCGGATGGATCGAATTAAACGAAGCTTTTGCCGCACAATCGCTCGCAGTCATCAATGATCTTGGCCTCGATGTAACGAAGATTAATCCACTGGGTGGCGCGATTGCACTTGGTCATCCATTGGGTGCGACCGGTGCGATACGTGCCGCCACGGTAGTGCATGGATTACGTCGTCGTAAATTGAAATACGGCATGGTGACGATGTGCGTGGGTACTGGCATGGGGGCGGCGGGAATTTTTGAAGCACTATAAAAAACAGTAGCTATTCCATAACCGATGGGCAACACTCGTTGCCCATCTTTGTTTAGATAAGTCTCCAAAGTTAAAGCATTATGCGTCGTCACAGCGAAACTCACTCTCATCAAGCCGGGCCAACGGTAAAAGGCGATTGGAGCACCATCAAAAGCCTGCTTCCTTATTTATGGGATTTTCGTGGCCGGGTTGTATTGGCGCTGACCTGTCTTTTCACTGCAAAACTCGCCAATGTTGGCGTACCTTTGCTGCTAAAGGAAATCGTCGATGCGCTTGATCCACAAAAAGCACCATTGGTATTGCCGGTATTTCTGCTGATTGGTTACGGTCTTTTGCGATTGTCTAGCACATTGTTTGGCGAGCTGCGCGACGTTGTTTTTGCCAAAGTCGCGCAACGATCGATTCGCAATGTGGCGCTGAAAACTTTCCGTCACCTCCACGCATTGAGCCTTCGTTTTCATCTGGAGCGGCAGATGGGCGGTGTTTCCCGTGATGTTGAAAGAGGCTCCCGCGGTATCGATAGCCTGCTCCGCTTTGCGCTTTTCAGTATTGTTCCTACGTTATTTGAAATCGCGTTGGTATGCGGCATATTGATGACGAAATACAATTTCTGGTTCGCTGGGATTACCTTAGCGGCCCTGGTTATATATATTGCATTGACGGTAATCATCACCGAATGGCGCACACATTTTCGACGGACGATGAATGAACTCGACTCCAAGGCGAATACCCGTGCTGTCGATAGCTTGTTGAATTATGAAACGGTCAAATATTTCAATAACGAAGATTACGAAACGCGGCGTTACGATGAAAGTTTGCAGCGCTGGGAAAAAGCGTCTGTAAAAAGTCAGACATCATTGGGTTTTCTCAACGTCACGCAAGCAATGATTATTGCGAGCGCGGTAACGTCACTCATGGTGCTTGCGGCAAATGGCGTAGTTGGCGGGTCAATGACGGTAGGTGATTTGGTATTGGTAAATGTATTACTGATCCAACTCTATATTCCGCTGAACTTCCTTGGTGTTGTTTATCGCGAGATCAAGCAGTCGCTAGCGGACATGGAGAAAATGTTTCGCTTGCTGGCAGAGAATAAAGAGATAGACGACAGTCCGAACGCAAAACCATTGCAAGTAACCGGCGCGGCAATGCGCTTCGAGCAGGTCAATTTTCATTACGAGGTGAATCGGCAAATACTGTTCGATGTAAGTTTTGACGTCCCCGCAGGGCATACAGTGGCGGTAGTTGGCACGTCGGGCGCGGGTAAGTCGACGTTAGCGCGACTACTCTTTCGCTTTTATGATGTCAGCAGCGGCCGTATTCTGATTGATGGACAGGATATACGGGATATAACCCAAACGAGCCTACGGCAAGTTATCGGCATCGTTCCGCAAGACACCGTGTTATTCAACGATACCATTTGGTACAACATCGCTTACGGTCGCCCAGACGCGAGTGAAGATGAAATTATCCGCGCTGCCAAATCGGCACATATATACGATTTCGTTCAGTCGCTGCCGAATAAGTTCGACACCATGGTAGGCGAACGAGGGCTAAAACTTTCCGGTGGCGAAAAACAGCGGGTAGCGATAGCCCGTACCTTGCTTAAAAATCCGGCAATGCTAATTTTTGACGAAGCGACTTCCGCATTGGATTCCCGTACTGAAAAAACCATCCAGGCTGAACTTAGACAAATCGCTCAGAATCGGACGACGTTAGTAATTGCTCACCGATTATCGACGATAATCGATGCGGATCGAATTCTCGTTATGGAAAATGGACGAATTGTCGAGCAAGGCAACCATCGAGAGCTGCTCGCCCAAGGCGGGACTTACGCCCACATGTGGGCGTTGCAGCAGCAAGAAGAATCTAAGGGAGTACCCAAAGTGGCGGTTTTAGCTATGGCTCCTTCCTGAAAGCGGAAATTTTTCCTTTTAGGTCGTAAATATTTAAAAGCCCGCTGCCTTCAAAACGTATTCTTCGTGATTTTTTTAATACTTTCTTTTTAGCCGATGAGTCAGGATCATAGCTAGTCAGATAAAAAATAAATTGCCGTCTTTTTACCTTAAGCAATTACATAAAAAGTAACACTTATCTTCATAATTTTGTTATCTTTGCCGATAACGTATATATAGCCCACTAAATTGTAGCGGGCGAGCAAACAGGCAAGAACGAACAGGGGGGAAGGTATGTGGAAGTCCGTAATTTTGGGCGCGTTGGTCGCGTGTATGCCTATTTTGGGGACTGCTGCGGAGGAGCAAGGCGCTGCGTCTGAACAGCAAGTCGTTCAAACAAAACACAAAAAAACTGTTAAGAAAAAGCGCCGGCACGTCGCAAGCGGTTTTCAGCGGGTTTCCCTCCCAGTTTCTAATCGTCCAGAGCAACTCAATCTGCGATCGAATTCTGTATTGATCTATGACCTCTCCACCGGGGAATCGATCTATACAAAGAACGTCGATGCCGTACAACCCATTGCCTCCATTACCAAACTGATGACGGCGTTGGTCGTCATGGAAACCAATCTCGATTTGAATGAAGCGGTCACGATCGACGCAAAAGATGTTGATACGTTGAAGAACACCCGTTCCAGGATAAAAGTAGGTACCGTGATCCGCAGAGGTGATTTAATGCGTTTAGCGCTAATGTCCTCGGAAAATCGTGCTGCTGCTGCTTTAGCCCGCTCGTCACCAGGAGGAACCGAAGCGTTCGTGGCAAAAATGAACGAACAAGCTAAGACCCTCGGTTTGACACAAACACATTTTGCCGATTCTTCCGGCTTGAGCTCACAAAATGTTTCATCACCTGGCGATTTAGCAAAGTTGGTTCAGGCGGCCTATCAACAACCACTCATCCGTGAGTACTCCACCACCCCAGGAATGATGCTTACGATTCCTGATTCAGGACGAAGCCTGATTTTCAATAACACCAACAGGCTGGTAAAGAACGCGTCTTGGCACATTGGCTTGCAAAAAACAGGTTTCATTAACGAGTCAGGGCAATGCTTAGTGATGCAAGCATCGATTGCGACCCGGCCGTTTGTCATCGTGCTGCTAGATGCCGTGGGTAAATATTCTCGTATCGCGGATGCTATTCGGGTTAAAAAATGGCTTGAGCTACGGGTGGCTAGCAGCCAGGTAGCTGGTTCAACCTAAGACAATAGTCACCAAAAAGGCCGGTCCAATCGCAAGATTGGACCGGCCTTTTCATTTCAGTTGTTGTTCATAGAGGCCCGGAATACAATCCGCAGGAACCCTGCTTCATAACGAAAATCATGCGCAGCTTTCGGTTTTATCCTGTCAATTTAGGCTTATCTGCGTACCATTAAATATTGAATGCCATCGTCGAAAATCCCCATGCGTGTCGGGCTTTTTGTAACTTGCTTAGTCGATTTGATGCGGCCATCCATTGGCTTTGCTGCTATTAAATTACTAGAAGCGGCGGGTTGCGAAGTCGTCGTGCCCGAAACACAAACCTGCTGTGGCCAGCCCGGTTTTAATTCCGGCGATCGAAGAACGGCGCAGGATTTAGCATTGAAATTTTTCGATGAATTTGATGGTTGTGATTATGTAGTTGCGCCCAGTGGATCATGTGCCGGGATGATACGGGTGCATTATCCTGATTTGTTCAAGGATCAAATCGACGTTCTTGCTCGATTAACAAATCTTACTAACCGCACTTACGAGCTGACGGATTTTTTGGTTACCGTGTTAAAGCTTCAAGCCGTGCCTGGTCAATTTACCGGTAGCATCACCTACCACGATGCTTGTGCGGGTCTACGTGAATTAGGCATCAAACAACAGCCGCGTGAATTGCTTGGCAAAGTGTCTGGGCTTTCCCTTTGTGAAATGAATGAATCGGCCAAATGCTGTGGTTTTGGCGGGACTTTCTCTATTAAATTGGGTGAGATTTCTACGCGCATGGCTGAAAACAAGTGTGTGAACATTGATGTCAGCGGGGCCGATGCCGTTGTAGCAGGAGACCTTGGCTGCTTGCTGAATATTGAAGGCCGGCTTCGTCGACGTGGTGACAAAAAAACTCGTGTTTTCCATGTGGCCGAAGTTCTCGCGGGATTGATCGACTAAGCATGCAAATCTCCTCCATGCACTTCAAGGCGAATGCCAGCATTAAGCTTAAAGACTCGACGTTGCAGCAAGCAATGCTCAAAGCCAAAGGAAAATTCGTTGACGGGCGCGCTGCTGCCGTGCAGGAGCTCGGCAATTTCGAAGAGATTCGCGAAGCCGGCAAATCCATTCGTAATCGCGCACTCGAAAATCTCGACGTATGGTTGCTGCGGTTCGAGCAGGAAGCGATGGCGCGTGGCGCAGTTGTCCATTGGGCGCAGACCGGCGAAGAGGTCAACCGCATCGTGCTCGATATTGCTCGTCAATACGGCGTGAAGAAGGTCGTCAAATCAAAGTCCATGGTGAGCGAGGAGTGCGCGCTTAATCCCGCATTGGAAAATGCCGGAATTCAGGTAGTTGAAACCGACCTTGGTGAATACATCCTGCAACTTGCTCATGAGCCGCCATCTCATATCATCGCGCCCGCTGTGCATAAAACGCGCGAGGAAGTGGCGGACTTATTCGTCGCGGCTCACCATACAGAGCGAAAGACTGATCCGACAGCATTGGCACATGAAGCGAGAGAAGTGCTGCGACCCCATTTTCTCGATGCGGACATGGGCATTAGTGGCGCGAATTTTTTAATTGCCGAAACGGGTTCTACCGTCGTTGTCAGCAATGAAGGTAACGGCCGAATGGTCACGACGCTGCCTCGTGTGCATGTGGCGATTACTGGGGTTGAGAAAGTTGTTCCGACCTTGGAGGATTTTTCTACACTGCTGCGGCTATTAACCCGTTCTGCTACCGGCCAACCAATATCCAATTACGTCTCGCTCACCACCGGCACTCGATCAGCGGATGATCCAGAAGCACCGGAGCATTTTCATATCATCCTTGTCGATAGCGGCCGGACAAAATTATTAGGCACTGAATTGCAATCGGCGTTGCGTTGCATTCGTTGTGGTGCTTGTATGAATCATTGCCCTGTTTATCAGAATGTTGGTGGTCACGCTTATGGATGGGTTTATCCAGGACCGATTGGTTCAGTTCTGACGCCGGTGTACATAGGTTTAGAGAATGCGCTCGATTTACCGCAAGCGGCTACGCTCTGCAACGAATGCGGCGTTGTTTGTCCCGTGAAAATTCCCTTGCCTGACTTGATGCGCGTGCTCCGCGAAAAACAGTTCGAAGGCGGCATGCGGCCATGGACTGAACGATTATCCATGAAGGCTTGGCGTTGGACTGCATTGCATCCACGTGCTTATGCATTGCTGAGCAAACTGGGGGCAAAATTTTTGCAGATACTCGGCGGCCGAGAGAAAATGTTGCATAAATTACCTGGGCTGGACGGTTGGACCGATGGCCGCGATATGCCGGCTCCTGCCGGCGAGACTTTCCGTGCCGCGTATGCTCGGTATAAACGAGAAGCCAGTGAATGAATTCGCGCGAATCCATCTTAGCCAGAATCCGCGCCAATCTTGGTAAACCAAGTGGTGAGCCGAATCAGCAAGAAATAATGGCAGTGTTGGAATATTTGAATTCGCATCCATCAGGTCCGCGTCCTCACGGCGAATGGACTGATCTAACCGAGCGTTTTAAGGCGCGAGCAAAAGCCTTAGGAAGTACAGTAGACGAAGTCGTATCGATGGCAGAAGTTCCCAATGCAATCCACCGCTATCTAGAAGCGAATGCGCTACCAAAAAGTGGAATTTGTTGGCCTGAGTTTGCAGAGTTAACGTGGCAGGATGCCGGTATCACGCTTGCCGTTCGTTCAGTAGAAAATAAAGACATGATTGGAATTACCGGCACTTTTTGTGCAATCGCCGAGACCGGTACTCTCATGCTGCTTTCCGGTGCAGCAACGCCTGCAGCAACTTCATTATTGCCGGAAACGCACATTGCGATCCTAGACGCGACGCGTATTTGTAAGGGAATGGAAGACGCATGGAATTTACTGCGAGAGGAAAAGGGAAAAGTACCACGATCAGTAAATTTTATTTCCGGACCATCAAGGACAGCGGATATTGAGCAGACGATAGTCATTGGCGCGCATGGGCCGTTTCGTGTTCACGTGATCGTTGTATCTTAGGACTCATATCAATCCCACTTAGTAATGAAACATGAAATGGCGCCTTTTTTCGTCTGACGGCGTTGGCGGAGCGCTCTGGTTTTATACAGTATCGTAAGAATTTCCCCGCAGTAAAAACATAGAATAGATTTCATGATGTGTGGTGGAAACCAGAGAATATTCTCCGGCTTCCACCGCAATCATCCTCCCTTTTATTTTTATTCAATCACCCATTCTTTAGTGTGCCACCGCTCATAGGTACTTCTAGCCAATGGCCACAGCAATAAACGCGCTGCTAACATCGTTGCGATAGTGGCAACAATCCATCGGAACGACGCGGCTTCCGGCAATTTCATGTCTTGATAGAACAGGGCAAGTGCGCAAACCAATAATAAACTAGCACAAAATTTTCGACCTGCTGGTGTCGCGCCCCATTGCCAACGTGGCGCCGCCCACACCCCAATCCATGCTGAAGTCCAACCCGCCGCAGCACCGACTAATACATCAATCGGCCAATGCACGCCGACGGCAATTCTGCTGATCGCTACTAGTATGGCAAACGACAGTGCCACGGTGCGAACACGCCAGTCGCGATAAGTAAACCAAACAATTCCCATAACAACAAAAATCGTCAGTGCATCACCCGATGGAAAACTACTATGTTGATAAGCGGGACCAATGACATGCAGCATGTTGTCGGGCAAAACAGCCGGGGGGCGAGGCACATCAATGATTGCTTTTAGCAGACGAGCGAAAATTGATCCGGGAATAGCCGCGAGAAAAGTTGCCCAAATGCTATAGGGTTTTTTGCCTAACCACGGTGTGAGGAGTGCGAGTGCGAGTAGGGTGTTGCCGCATAGAGTGACTGGTTCCCAAAAGATATTCGGTAAATATTCGCCAGCGTGATTGATCAGTAAGAATAGATCAATATTAGTGCCGGAAAGAGCGATTCCTCCTGTTAGCGCTAACGCGATGGCTGGAATCCAACGCCATGCAGGATCGCGGTAAAACACTACTGCCTCAATCATTACGGCCTCCAATTTTAACTAAGAGAACTCCACCTTGTGTGAAAACGATGTTATGGGGTGGGAGCTCGGATAACTTATCGCGACGAGTTAAGACCAATTCGCCAGCCAGTGGCTTGTGAGTGGGCGTAACGGCGTTGCGATAAACACTGAAACTTGGCGCGTTGATACCCCAAGCGACAATCGGCTCGGGGCGGGTCAGCGTGAACTGTGCTGCTGCTTTTATCGGACCCTGTTGTAGCTCAGCTAACCGTGGTAAAAGCAAACCGATGACCATGACTGCTTGCGCGAAAGCCGCAATAGCAAGACCGTTGCCTACATCACGCGGAGCAGCGAAAAGAATTGCGCAAAACGGCGCTGAGTGCGAGTGCGGCACCAATGCGATAGTTTGAATCGAAAATTACCGGCGCGGCGGTAAGCATTTCAGCAACATAAACGTCATGCGTGCGTTCACGGACCGCCGTGAAAATTTCTGGCAGCAATAGCAAAGCCGTTAACAATAAAATGCTGGGTAAATAGGCCAGCCAACGGGAGCGTAATAATTGTCGATGGCGCGCCATCAATACAAATAAGGGCGTGGCGCCGTAAAGAATGTAATGAGGCAGTTGTGTTTTTGAGAGGGAAAACAGTACGTATACGACAGCAAACCAGAGCCACAAAAAACGATCCAATGGATCGCGCCATTGCTGGCGTAGCGCTGGCAATATGCGTAGAAACAATCCAGAAAAAGGAAGCGTGACCAACAAAATAGCTGGCGCGTAATAGAAGAGGTTGCCGCCATGCCCTTGCATTGTCGCGGTAAATCGGCCCACGTTATGTTTCATGAAAAATCCGGCGACGAATGCTTGCCCCTGTTCTCTAAATTCTAACGCGTACCACGGCGCAGCTATGACAATCAGAATGAGCCAGCCGAGCGGATCGAAGATCGCACGCCGCCATTTGCGCATGTCGTTACGCGTGGCGAAGTAAATGCCGCTTACTAGAAACGGGATGAGCAATGCGACTGGTCCTTTGGTGAGCGTCCCAATTCCCATCCATAGAAAAGTACGCAACACACAGCGCCGTTCGCCGCTCGTGGCAAAACGGTAGATATCGAACAACGCGGCGGCAAGACAAAGATGCAGCAATGCATCTGCCGTAGCCGCACGACCGATGACCAATGGTCCAAGTGCAGTGCCGGTGAATGTTGCCGCCAATAAGGCGCTACGCTCGTTGAGAAAACGACGCGAGAACATCAGCACAGCCATCACCCATCCGCTAGCAGCAAGGGCCGATGGTAACCGAAAGCTCCATTCATGAAGGCCGAATGTGCCGACGGCTGCCGCTTGCAGCCAATAAATCAGGATCGGCTTGTCAAAGCGCAACTCGCCGTTTAGGTATGTTGTGAGGAAATCGCCATGCGCCAACATCTCCCGTGTCGCTTCACTGAAGGCGCCTTCATCGACATCGAATAACGGCGCCCCGCCTAAATTCCAAACGAAGCAAAACAGCACTAGCGCGAGCCAATAGAATGGCCACGTAACCAGCTGCCCCAACAAACGATCATTTATCAAGGATTGATTGAATGCCATCCTTGTTCCGGGAAACCTTCTGCTTCAGATACATTGCGCACAACGTAAGAAGCACGTTTTGTCGCACCGTAGTAAACACGAATGATCATTTCTGCCAGCACGCCCGTGGTAAGCAATTGCACCGAAGCGATGACACAAATCACGCCAGCGAGTAGCAGTGGTCTTCCGCCGATGGCTTCATTGAGCACGAATTTAACGAATGCCAACCAACCGAGAATTGCGCTGCCTAGCGTGCCGAGTACAAGGCCTATCAATCCGAAGAAGTGGCCCGGCCGAGCATTAAAGCGGAGAAAGAAATACACCGAGAGCAAGTCGAGCAATACCCGTATCGTGCGCGAGGCGCCGTACTTCGACTCTCCATGCTGCCGAGGATAATGACGAACCGGCATCTCAGCGATTCGCCGTGGCGATACGATTGTACTTAGCCATGCCGGAATGAAGCGATGCATTTCACCATAGAGTGGGACTTGTTTGATGATGGCAGCGCGGTAAACCTTCAGCGTGCAACCGTAGTCGTGCAAGTTAACACCGGTAACACGACCAATTAATCGATTGGCAATCCAGGATGGAATCTTGCGTTTGAGCAGCGCGTCTCGACGGTCTTGCCGCCAGCCGATAACAAGATCCAGATCATCGTTAAGTAGCTTTTTTGTCAGCGCCGGAATATCGGCGGGGTCGTTCTGCAAATCACCATCCAGCGTAGCGATCAGCGTGCCTCGCGCCGCTTCTATTCCCGCTTGCATTGCAGCCGTTTGCCCGAAGTTGCGTTGCAGTTGAATCACCCGAACATGCGCACCATATATGCTTACACCGTTACGCAGTGCGCGGAGCGTTTCATCTTCACTGCCATCATCAATGGCAATAAGCTCCCAAGGCAGAGAGAATTCCTTTAATGCAAAATGAACGCGGTCGAGTAGTGGCAAGACATTGCGTTCTTCGTTGTAAAAAGGAATCACGACTGTGAGCTTATGCGCTTCGTGTTGCGACGGTGTTGAAAAATCCCTCGCGCCATTACGATTCTCCTGCTGCGCGGGGTCAATAGACAACGGCGGCTGCAGAACGGACAATCTGTTCATATGATCTAAGGGGGTAGAAAGTTTTAAAAAGTTGTAAAAAATCGTAGCAAGAAGCTTTAGGCGCATCCCTTTCAATTCATTTTTCAGACCTTCTGATTTGTCTTTTGCACCATACGATGCTTTTGTTATAGATCAATGAAAGAAATCTTGTGCGCATGATTAAAAAATTGGGTGCGTTTACAGCAGTTTGGCCCTTGCTGATCGCATTCGCCTTTATTGCGATGCTCGAATATTTGATCGGTTGGCGAAACATATGGATAGCTTGGCGACGTGTTCCGGCAGCGCTCGCAGTACTTACCGTGTTCTTGCTGGTACTGTCATACGGCTGCCGTGCAGCGCGGTTACAGTGGTATTTTAAAAAAATCATGGTTGGACGTTTCCTGGATGCTCTGCGCTTAACTCTCGTACACAATTTCCTGAACAATCTGATCCCGTTGCGTGGCGGGGAGGCGAGTTTTCCTTATTTATTACGGCGTGATTTCGGAATCCCCATCGTGACGGCGATTGCCACTTTGATGTAGTTCCGATTGTTGGATTTATTAGTGATTCTTGCGATAGGTGGTGCCTTATTGGCGGCTGCCGATTTTCCAGGCGCGCGTTGGTGCGGGCTGCTCGTCCTGTTGTTGCCTATTCCATGGGGATTGTTTTTTGCGCGAGGACGGGGGGAAAGCTGGCTTCAAACGCACCTGCAATTTCGGGTTGCCCGGCTTATACTGCGCCTCCTGGAAGGGTTGCCGAATAATTTGCATACGCTAACAAGCGATTTCATCTGGACTGTAATGAATTGGTTGCTTAAACTCGGCGCTTTGGTAAGTTTGTTAGCGGGTTTGGCGGAGGTTTCTTCTGGAGCGGCAGCGCTTGCCGCGATTGCGGGTGAATTGACGGGCGTATTGCCTATTCATGCGCCGGCAGGTTTGGGAATCTACGAAGCAGGTATTGTGGCTGGTTTGCGTTTTTCCGGTATATCGCCGGCGGAAGCGTTAGCGCCAGCAGTAAATCTTCACCTTGTTTTATTGGCAACAGCTTGTATCAGCGGCATTGCGGCATTACTCAGGAACGGTAAATGAATAATTTGCGACGTGCAGAAGGCACGTTCTCGTCAGACGTATCGGGAGAAACAAAATGACCATCAAAGTTGGATTCATCGGCCTCGGTATCATGGGTCGCCCCATAGCGCTTAATTTGATTAAGGCCGGTTATAGTCTTGCGGTCTATGCGCGTCGCGCAGAATCAATGCAGCCGTTAAAAGACGCCGGCGCTGTTACCTGCGCTACCCCTACCGAAGTTGCTTCACAGTCAGACATTATTTTTGTGATGGTTTCCGATACGCCCGCGGTAGAAAACGTCATTCTTGGCGAGCGTGGTGCGATTCATGGCGCGAAGGCGGGGTCGGTAGTCGTCGATATGAGTACGATTTCGCCCACGGCGACAAAGGCAATTGCGATGGACTTGCTTTGCCGGAATGTGGAAATGCTTGATGCGCCGGTATCCGGTGGCGAGAGGGGTGCCGTGGACGGCACGTTGGCTATCATGGTGGGTGGGAAGGCGGAAGTATTCAAACGGGTTAAGCCGCTGTTCGAATGCATGGGGAAAAATATCACTTTGGTCGGCGACAATGGCGCGGGTCAAGTTGCAAAGGCATGTAACCAAATCGTTGTGGCGGTCACCATCGAAGCCGTCGCCGAGGCGCTGACGTTTGCCCGCCAGAGCGGCGTGGACCCGGCAAAGGTGCGCGAAGCGCTATTGGGCGGTTACGCTGGCAGCAAGATTATGGAAGTGCATGGCAAGCGGATGTTAGAGAACGATTTCACCCCAGGCTTCAAAGTTCGCCTGCATCAGAAGGATATGAAAATCGTCATGCAAACAGCAGACGAAATGGGTTTGGGATTGCCCGCCGCGAGCATTGTTGCTCAGCACCTTAATGCTTTGATGGGTAGCAATGATGGCGAACTGGATTCATCGGCGATTATGAAAGTGATCGAGCGGATGAGCCGGTAACGTTATTGTGTGTCGGGCCATTGCTTTGTCCCGCTAATTATTTGGAATGTGACGGATATACTGAACACCCTCATCCCCAGCCCTTCTCCCCTTGCGGGAGAAGGGTGTTTGGCGCGTAACACCAGTTTCGTAATCTAACGGATTTTCATGAATGCAGTAATCAAGGCGTTGGAAGTACGCCTCGCAGATGTTTTATCTATCGATCGGCCTCGAATCGCGCATGGCCTGCGCAAGCTCGCGCAGCGGGCAGCAGAAGGCAAGCCGATTGACCGCCTGGTTGAAGAGATCGATGCACAAGCTCGCCAATCTGCAGAACGCAGGGCTACGCGTTTAGCGGCGTTGCCGGCGCCGGATTTTCCCGGAAATCTTCCGGTCAATGAAAGGCGCAATGACATTGCCGGTGCGATCGTCGCTAACCAAGTCGTTATCGTTTGTGGCGAAACCGGTTCTGGCAAAACGACGCAATTACCGAAGATCTGCATCGACTTGAAACGTGGTGCCGCAGGCATGATCGCGTGCACGCAGCCACGGCGTATCGCCGCGCGCAGTGTCGCATCCCGCCTAGCGCAGGAGCTGCGTACCAAGCTTGGCGAAGGCGTGGGCTATAAAATTCGGTTTACAGATAAGATAAGACCAGAGTCTTATGTCAAAGTGATGACTGATGGCATATTGCTCGCGGAAACGCAGGGCGACTCAGTGCTTTCTGCATATGACACGATCATTATCGATGAGGCACACGAACGTAGTCTGAATATCGATTTCCTACTGGGTTTTCTCAAGCAGCTTTTGCCACGCCGCCCCGATCTTAAAGTGATCATCACTTCCGCGACTATCGATGCGGATCGTTTCTCCAAGCATTTTAATAACGCCCCGGTGATTGAAGTATCCGGTCGACTATATCCGGTTGAAATGCGCTACCGGCCGATCGAGGCGAATGATGAAGACGAGCGCGAGGCGGATATCCCCACAGCGATCGTCGATGCGGTCGATGAATTGGCGCGGTTAGGACAGGGCGATGTGCTGGTATTTCTTCCCGGTGAACGTGAGATTCGCGAGGCGGCAGAGGCATTGCGTAAACATCATCCGCCACATACCGAAATTTTGCCATTGTTTGCTCGGCTCACTGCGGAAGAGCAGGATCGTGTATTCAAGCCTGGTAACACACGTCGTATTGTACTTGCCACGAATGTCGCAGAAACCTCGCTGACCGTGCCGGGAATTCGCTACGTAGTCGATAGCGGCCTTGCACGAGTGAACCGCTACTCGATTCGCAATAAAGTGAATCAGCTGCAAGTTGAACCGATATCGCAGGCCGCCGCAAAGCAGCGCGCGGGGCGTTGCGGACGTCTTGCAAATGGCGTGGCGATAAGACTTTATAGCGAAGAAGATTTTAACAATCGTCCTGAATTTACGACGCCGGAAATTCTTCGCACATCTCTCGCATCAGTAATTCTGCGCATGGCCGCTGGCAATCTGGGAGAGATCGATAACTTTCCCTTCATTGAACCGCCAACGCCGCGCATGATTGCCGATGGTTATCAGTTGTTAATGGAATTAGGTGCAGTAGACGAAGCGCGCACTCTTACGCCGATTGGTAAGGAGTTAGCGAGAATTCCTGTGGATCCCAAGGTAGGCCGCATGTTGCTGGCTGCACGCGATCATCATTGCCTCAAGGAAATGCTGATTATTGCTGCCGCGCAATCAGTGCAAGATCCGCGCGAACGACCATCGGATAAACAGGAAGCCGCTACACAGGCGCATGCACCATTCGCCGATGCCAAATCGGATTTTCTCAGTTATCTGAAATTATGGGATTTCTTCGAGGATGCGCTCGCGCATAAAAAATCCAACCGCAAATTGATCGAGCAATGCCATGAACGTTTCCTGTCTTTCTTTCGCATGCGCGAGTGGCGAGATATTCATCAGCAACTCGCTAGCTTGGCAACGGAATCCAACATGCGCGTGAATGAATTGCCAGCTACCTATGAGCAAATTCATCAAGCATTGCTAACAGGATTGATCGGTAATATCGGTTGCAAGGATTTGGAAGGTAATTCGTATTTAGGCGCAAGAGAAACGCATTTTGTAATCAGCAATGCTTCCGGTCTGAGAAAAGCGCAACCCAAGTGGCTAGTCGCAGCTGAACTCACGGAAACAAATCGTCTGTATGCGCGCTGTGTTGCCAAGGTCGAGCCGGAATGGATAGAAGCGGCAGGCCTGCATTTGGTGAAGCGCCATTACTTCGACCCGCATTGGGAAAAGGCTGCTGGTCAGGTTGTCGCGTTTGAGCGGATTACGCTGTATGGATTGACGATAAATCCCAAACGTAAAGTGCACTATGGTTCGATCAATCCAACTGAAGCGCGAGAGATTTTTATTCGTGCTGCATTGGTGGCGGGAGAATGGGAGACCAAAGCGCCGTTCCTCATTCACAACATCAAGCTCACACGAGAAGTTGAGGCGCTAGAACATAAAGCGCGTCGTCAAGACGTGTTAGTGGACGAGCAAGTGATTTTCGATTTTTACGCCGCCCACATCCCTGAGGGAATTGTCTCGGTGATTGGCTTTGAAGCGTGGCGCAAAGAAGCAGAGCGAAAAGAACCGAAGCTTCTTTTTTTGACGCGTGAATATCTCATGCGGCATGGCGCTGAGACTGTAACGGAAGTGCAGTACCCCGAGCGGCTGCAAGTAGATGATGTGGAATTGCAATTGCGTTATCGGTTCGAACCGGGGCATCCAATGGATGGCGCGACGTTGACGGTGCCGTTGCATCTGTTGAATCGTATTGATGATGCGGTTATCGATTGGCTGGTGCCCGGTATGCGGCGCGAGAAAGTTACGTGGTATTTGAAGGCATTACCAAAAGCATTGCGCCGGGTCGTTATGCCGGTACCGGAGTTCGTCACTGCCGCATTACAAGAGCTGCGCCCTGGCACGCAAGTTATGGCGGAAGCGCTGCCCGAGTTCTTGACTCAACGCACGGGTTTGAAGGTTGGCATAGGCACGTGGGAAGGCGAGAACGTACCCGCTCATTTACAAATGAATATTCGCATTGTCGATGATAGCGGCCGCGAGCTTGCGATGGGGCGTAATCTCAAAGCATTGCGTGAACAACTTGGTGAAGCAGCGCAGCTTACGTTTGCCAAAGCGAGCCCTGGTATCGAACGCGATGGAATTAAGACATGGGATTTTGGCGACCTTCCTGCGGAAATCACCTTTTCACGCAATGGCACTAAACTCACCGGTTTTCCTACCTTGGTGGATGATGGTGAATCAGTTGCGATCCGCCTTTTCGATGCTGAACAGGCCGCGCAAAGCGCGATGCACCAAGGGGTCGTGCGCCTATTGCGGCTTGCGCTTAAAGAACAAATCAAACAACTAGAAAAAGGACCGGGGAATTTCAACCAGCTCGCATTGCATGTGCGCGGCACGATAAGCCCGGATCAATTGCGTGATGACTGGCTGACAGCTATCACCGATCGTGCCTTTCTAGGTGACGATGAGATACCGCGCAACGAGAAAGCCTTTGAGCAACAGAAACAGCGTGCACGTACTCGCATACCGGCAGTGACCGACGCACTGAATCGCTATCTTGGTGAGATTACCCAGGAATACCAGCTCGTACAGCAACGACTTAATAGCATAGGCCCCCAACTTGCACGTGTAAGCAGAGATATTCGCGCGCAATTATCCGCATTAATCAATCCCGGATTTTTAAGCAATACTCCTTGGGAAAAGCTGCAACACTTACCGCGTTATTTACGCGCCATGCGGCTTCGCCTCGACAAATACGGCAATGCGCCTGAGAGAGATGAACGGCACGCTGCGGCTGTCGATCGGTTGTGGAAGCTTTATGTCGAACGCCGAGAAAAACACCGCAAGGCGGGCATTGAAGATCTACAGCTCTTGGAGTTTCGATGGCTAATTGAAGAGCTGCGCGTTTCATTATTCGCGCAAGAACTTAAGACACCCATGCCAATATCAACGAAGCGACTAGAGAAATTTTGGGAAGGTGTCCGCGCGTAATTTAAATTTTTTTGAGCGTCTTGTGGATTTTCGAAAAAGACATTTTTATTTCAAAAAAGGGTTTACATCGGCGCCGGATAGTCGCAGAATTATTCCAGGCGCCTCGAGTGAATGTTCAACTTGAAGTTTCCTACGGACTGATAAATGGCGGCTCTTGCTGCTTTAAATACGGCAGAACCCAGCCCTCAAATTTATAGGGCAATAATCGGGGATTCTTGCCTGTTTCAGTAACCCCGTAGAACTCTCAAGGACAGTGCATTAATGCTGTCACGAGGTATAGCCGCCACAGATGAATGGAAAAGAAAGCCATTCCTATGAGTCGGCTGTTTGGTGAGTGAAAGCCTCGAGGCGCCGTCACCCTCCGTTTGTTCTATTCTCTACATTATTTATTGCGCTTATCTGAATTTGATGCGGGAATTATTTCCGGCATCAAAAATTTAATGCCTTTTCGTTTTGTTTTTGACCTTAGTCGTTGCATCGACTTCTTTATCCTTAAATAAAATCCGCTCTGATAATCTTTGCGATTCAAAGGCATTGTTTAAATTTCCGAGTGGCGTCATGTGGTACTCAACGTGAAATGTCGAATTATTTCCATACTTATACCCAATGGCGCACCTCTCGCGCAGCATCTTTTCGCAGCTAACGCTAATCGGCTAAAGCCACCAGTTTAAACTGTACGCGACTCAACTAAGTTGAAAAGATTGATCAATTCCACAATTGAATTTGTAGCGCATTTGATGTGTGTCACTTTATTTCCTCGCGATTATGCCGATACTGTAGATAGTGGCGTCGGTATCCGGCATTTTGAGTTTGCGGGCTTTGCGTATGGATTTTTATTTATAAGCTATTAGTTCAATGGGGAGCCGTGTCCGGGTTAATTTTTGTCAGTGAGTGTTTGTAAGGTTATAACGGGGGGCAAGCTCATGCACTTTGAAATTGCGCTCTCCTTAAAGCCTAGCAACTAAAATTTAATTCTTCGGAGGGTGAAGGATCAAAATGGTTAAAGGGGCTGGTGCCGGGCTAATCGGTGTGGGGATTATAGTAGGGGCATTTTTTCCTCCTGCAGGAGGCGTTATTGCTGCGGTTGGTCTCGGCATAATTGCGGCAGATTTAATTGCTAGTGGGATAAAGAAGGTAGCTGGGCCAATATCTCGTTTGTGGAGAAAAATAAGGGGAAAAGGTAAGGATAAGAGCGAAGAGGAAGAGCCGCTTCTCTCCCGAGGAGGAGGCGCTCGACAGGAAAGCCACGACCACGACCACGAACGGGATAGAGAAAAACGCCAAAGTTTTAGCCGACCATTTTCGAATGGATTGTCAGTAAATGGCCCGCCTGGTCAGTGGGCTAACAATACATTGACGCTTCCTGATTCGCTTAAAAATAAGTATTCGATTCACGAAGGTTCAGATTCGTTTACTGGACTCGCAACCCGTACCTATGTGAACGAAAAAACCAAGAAGCCAATGTTCGTGGATAAGGGTAATCGATTAGAAATAATGGAGCCGACAAAAGAGGCCGCAGAACATGCAGTAGCCATTTTAAAAGATAAAAACTGCAAGGCATGTGTTGCAGAAGGAACTCCAGAGTTCAAGGCGATGCTTTTTATTGCAGGCGAAAAGGCCGGGATGACTGTTCACGGACTCAACGCGGAAGATATGAAGCTGGTTGCGCAAATGAAAACACAACAGGCTCCATCACAATCTGTGGTCGGAACGCAAAATTCTGCAGCAACGCTGCCAAAAGGCAAACCGCTAGGAGTGAGTGATATTCCTTATAAGGACATTGAACTTTCCGCAGAAGTATTATTTAACACAGCCCAGAAAACTGGTAAGGACCACCCATTTAAAATAGATAAGATAGATGGTGATATCGTTACCCTGACACCAATAAATGACGGCACCCACCTACAGCGTGATCTTAAATCAAGAGGACCGTATCTAGTCGATATTTCTAACCCATCCGATTCTCCAGCCGTTGAAAATCTTAAGGGCATGATCAAAGATGGCAGCCTTCAAAGAGGCGGTGAACTTACCATAAAAAACGGTATGGTTGAACAGGGAGATAAGGTTACCGCTCAAAGAAGTCGCTCACCATCGCTGTCAAGTGGAAGATCATAAGATAGTAAAGGGCGATCTTCCGCCAATTTCGCGGCGGTGTTGTATCGTCTGAAAGAAAAACGCGGGCGCTATCTATTTGCTGATGTGTGTTTATAGCCGTCAAAGTCGCGTCGACGTGTAGTGTGCCCCCTCCTGTTTTTTAGTGAATTCCATACGGGCCTTAAGGCTGCCTAAAATCTATGCCTTGATTTCGCAAAATCCATTTCATTGTTTTTGAATCACTGCCATTCTTAAGGCTATGATAAGAAAAACATCAGTAACCAACATATCTTTGAATTCCCGTAGTGCCGGATCGCTAAAGCAAAAACACATGTCGCCACAATTGCAAAAATGCCAGCAACAGTGTCTGGCCTTGAAGCTATACGGAATCGGGATTTACAAAATTTAAGGAACTTTAGGCATGCAAAAAATCACGGCCACGCGCATGGCCGATATCGAATCCTTCCACGTAATGGCGATTCTCGCGCGAGCGAAGGAATTGGAAGCGTCTGGGAAATCCGTTATTCATATGGAAATTGGCGAGCCGGATTTTTCAACTCCACAGCCGGTCATCGATGCTGCCACGACCGCGATCACTAAGGGCGATATGCATTACACGGCCGCTGCCGGGATGCTGGCGCTGCGCGAGGCAATCGCGAATTTTTATAAAACGCGTTATGGCGTTGATGTGGATCCGACGCGAATTATCGTAACGCCGGGAGCGAGCGGTGCGCTGTTGCTTGCATTAGGGGTGTTGCTTTCACCGGGCGATGAGGTTGTTCTGGCGGACCCTGGTTATCCATGTAATCGCCATTTTGTTCGTTTACTTGAAGGGCGAACCGTGAATGTACCCGTTGGGCCGAATACGCATTACCAATTGAATGCGGCGTTAATCGATCAGCATTGGCGGACACGTACGGTTGCTGCGTTGGTTGCGTCGCCAGCGAATCCGACCGGCACCTTGGTAAGCGAAGTCGAGATGGAGAACATCGCCAAGGTTGTGTCGGCAAGAAATGGGCAACTGATTGTCGATGAAATTTACCACGGCCTTACTTATGACGAAGAGGTGGTCACGGCGCTGCGTGTTGAGCCGGAGGCTTTCATCATCAACAGTTTTTCAAAATATTTTCAGATGACGGGATGGCGATTGGGTTGGCTGGTCGCCCCAGAAAAATACGTGAGTGACGTGCAAAAGTTAGCGCAGAATATTTTTCTGGCGGCATCGACGCCAGCTCAACATGCGGCGCTTGCCGCCTTTCAGCCCGATACTATTGAAATATTGGAAGCGCGAAGAAGAGAGTTCGAAGCGCGGCGAAATTTTTTACTGCCAGCACTTCGGGAGTTAGGGTTCAAGATACCTGTGACGCCAGCCGGTGCGTTTTATCTTTATGCCGATTGCTCGGCTTTTACCAACGATAGTTTTAAGTTCGCTCAGGATCTGTTGGAAAAAACTTACGTGGCGATTACGCCTGGGATAGATTTTGGCGGCTATTTGCCGGAGAAGCATGTGCGGTTTGCTTATACGACCACTGTAGAAAAATTGAAGGAGGCGGTAGAGCGAATAAGAAAATTCGTGATCAACCGATAGTTATACCAGTTGCTGTATCTGATTCTGTTTGTTGTAACTGTAACGGCAAGCCCTAAATGTTATGCCGCATTGAATTACCGCCGCCAATAATAAGGGTAATAATAAGGTCGACCATACCAAAATGGAGATGGTTGATAGAAAAAGGCGCGTTGCGCTTCGTCCCTACGCACGGCTTCAAGATAAGTATTTTGCATGTAGTCCAGCACCGGAGTAGGGACGCCTTGATTATGTAATGTGACTAATTCAGCAGCAGAAAGTTGATAGACTGTACCGGATTGTTTGAGCTTCTGAATGATTGCATCGGAGGGAATGTTGGACTTAGCCATCTGAACCACTTCGTCCGGTGTAATAGGTTTTACTTGTATGCTGGCACATCCGCCAAGGAGGGCAAAAAAACCTAGAACAAGTAATTTGAATTTAGCCACATCATCCTCCGTTCCGCATTTTATTTCCGGCAAGAAACACATAAAAATCTGACCAGCCTATAAATGCTTGGTTCCACCTCAAACGCTTTTGCGAGATGCTGGCTTTGCTTTTTTTATTGTTGCCGTGGATCGTTTGCGTGCGGCAGTGGCGGGTGTTGCCTTAAGTCCGTTGATATAGATATCTACAATTTTTTCCGCTTCAACGGCCAATCGAAAGTAGCTTTGATCGAGAACCCAGTTGCTGATGAGTCCATCGATGAGGGCATGTAAACCTACTGCGGCATGCCGCGCATGAGTAGTGGCAGGCAATTGATTTTTATCGACGGCGTTGCGGATGCCTTGCTCGATTTTTTTTAGACATTGGGCGCGTCCTTCAACATGACGTTCATGTACTTGTGCCATTTCGTCGACGTACTCGCATTTATGAGAAACAATCTCGAATACTCTTTGGCATTGAACATCGGTAGCAACGCGATTTAGAATGTTGAGCGCACAGGCACGGACTTGACTCAAAGGGTCAGCAATGGTTTTATCCATGACGCGTTTTTGCATCTCTTCGACGGGAAGCGTGACACGTCCCATCATTGCATCGAATAAATCTGCTTTATTTGTGAAGTGCCAGTAGATAGCACCACGGGTTAACCCTGCAGCTTTGGCGATATCGTTAAGCGAAGTGCGAGAAACCCCTTTTTCTTGAAATACGTGTTCTGCCGTATCAAGAAGGAGATTACGGGTTTCTTGTGCTTCTTCCTTTGTGCGTCTGACCATGAGTTTCCTGTGTTGCCTGCTATGCGCTTGTGATAATAGGCGGCCCATCAATGCAACCGGTATTACCTATTAGTCGTCGTAAAATCGTAGTGTAGCACTTTACATACATTCGCGAATGTATGTAAGATGCGATCGTAACGCAAATGTTTATATCGTGATTACTCGTTTGCTGCGTTTCAAAAAACAGACTGCATGTTTGTATAAAAAGGAATTTATCAATGTCGCGCCCCGCCGCTTACCAGTTCACTCCCTACACTCTGCGTATAGTTCTTATTGTTGGTGCGCTTGTTGCTTTGGCTGCTTGTCAGCCTCACGCCGCTCCTCCGATGGGTTTTCCTACCGCTGAAGTAACTACTGTCACCGTGCAGCCCAAGACTGTTCCGGTAACTTTTGAGTATATGGGACAGACAGCTGGCTCGCGCGAGGTGGAAGTGCGCGCAAGGGTGAACGGTATTTTGCTGAAGCGTAACTATCAAGAAGGCAGTTCCGTGAAAGCAGGGCAATCGTTGTTTACGATCGATCCTGCTCAATTCCAGGCAGTTGTTGCGCGGGGCGAGGCAGACCTTGCCGGTGCCCAGGCGCGGCTTTCACAGGCGCAACACAATGCTGCGAGATTGAAGCCACTTTTTGAAGCCAAGGCGGTTAGTCAAAAAGAATACGATGATGCAGTATCTAGCGAGCAAATCGCAGCGGCGGATGTGAAGTCGGCGAAAGCACGCGTTACCGAAGCGCGCCTTAATCTCGGTTACACCAAGGTCGAGTCGCCGATTAGCGGACTTGCCAGCCGCGCGCTTCGCTCAGAAGGAAACCTTGTTTCGGGCCCCGATGTTTTGCTGACAACGGTGACGCAAATCGATCCCATTTATGTCAATTTCGGCATTTCCGCAACGGATCAATTGAAGTTAAAACATGCTTTGGATTCAGGCCAATTGCAATTTCCGCAAAACGGCAAATTCGAAGTTACGGTAAAGCTCAGCGATGGTGGCGTTTATGCGCATGCCGGGAAACTGAATTTCACTGATCCACGCGTTAGTACAGCGACCGGCACTAGTGATGCCCGCGCTGAGCTTCCCAATGCGCAAAGTACCTTGAAGCCGGGCCAATTCGTGCGCGTGCAGCTTGCAGGTGCAGTACGGCCGAATGCTATTTTGGTTCCCCAGCGTGCTGTTCTGGAAGGGCCCACGGGTAAGTTTGTTTACGTCGTGAAAGAAGGGAAGGCCGATTCTCGCCCGGTTCAAGTTGGCGATTGGAGCGGCGATTCGTGGGTAGTGGAAAGCGGCCTCAAGGCTGGCGATAACGTGATAGTCGACGGCGTTATGAAAATTGGCCCCGGCGCGCCAGTAAAAGTTGCACAGGCAGGCGCTGCGCCAGGCAAGGAAAATGCCGCTGCCAAATCCCCTGATATTAAGAAATAGGCGAGGCCAAAATGTTCTCTCGCTTTTTTATCGATCGTCCTATTTTTGCAGCGGTATTGTCTATTTTCATCGTGCTTGCCGGTCTTGCCGCGATGCGCACTTTACCGATCGCGCAATATCCGGAAATTTCACCGCCGGTGGTAACTGTGCAGGCAGTTTATCCGGGTGCTTCTGCTGAGGTCTTGGAGCAAACCGTCGCCGCGCCGCTGGAAAACCAGATTAATGGTATCGAAGGCATGCTCTATATGACCTCGACGTCAACGGCCAGCGGTGTAGTGCAAATCGAGGTTACTTTTGAAATTGGCACCAATCCGGATCAAGCGGCCGTAAACGTCAATAATCGTGTTAAACAGGCCGAAGCGCGATTGCCACAAGAAGTTCGCCGGCAAGGTGTAACGGTAGAGAAGGGCTCATCGGCATTTTTACAGGTGATTGCTTTTTACTCTCCCGACGGACGATATGATGATTTGTTCACGTCCAATTACATCACGCTCAATGTGATTGATGCGTTAAAGCGGGTGCCGGGTACAACGAATGTGCAGATCTTTGGCGCCAAAGATTACGCAATGCGTATTTGGGTACGGCCCGATCGTCTTGCGCAACTCAAACTAACGACTGGTGATTTGATTCGTGCGGTTAATGAACAAAATGCCCAGTTCGCCGCTGGTAAAGTAGGTCAGTCTCCGCAAGGTCCTGCTCAAGAGCTTGTCTATACGATCACTACCAAAGGTCGTTTGGCCAATGTCCAAGAGTTCGAAAACATTATTATTCGCGCTAATCCGGATGGCTCTACATTGCGATTAAAGGATGTGGCGCGCATTGAGCTGGCAGCGAAAGACTATGAATTTATTGGCCGAATAAATGGTAAAGCGGCAACCTTAGTCGGCGTATTTTTACAACCAGGTGCCAATGCGTTGGATGTCGCTGACAACGTCAATACAACAGTGAAAGCGCTGGCGGCAAAATTTCCGAACGGTCTTACCTATGCCGTGCCGTACGACACCACACGATTTGTACAAGTGTCGATTCGTGAGGTGTTGAAGACATTAGGCGAGGCAATGATCCTCGTGTTTCTGGTGGTTTATTTGTTTCTCCAGAACTGGCGTGCGACGTTGATTCCATCGATTGCAGTACCGGTGTCGTTGATCGGCACATTCGCCGGCATGTACCTGCTTAACTACTCGATCAATACGCTAACCTTATTTGGTATGGTGCTAGCGATTGGTATTGTGGTGGACGATGCAATCGTTGTGTTGGAAAACGTTGAACGAATCATGCATGAAGATCGTTTGCCGGCACGGCAAGCGGCGATCATGGCAATGCAGGAAGTAACCGGCCCGATTGTGGCGATTGTGCTCGTCCTATGCGCGGTGTTTGTTCCGATCGCTTTTCTGGGCGGACTTAGTGGTGAGCTATATCGCCAGTTTGCAGTGACTGTGTCGATCGCAGTGGTGATCTCCGGTATTGTCGCTTTGACGCTAACACCTAGCCTGTGCGTGCTGATTTTGAAGCATGAACATAAACGGCCAGGGCGCTTCTTCGTTTGGTTCAATGATTGGTTTCATCGCGTTACCGGTCGTTATACGGACGGCGTTATTTGGATGATTCGCCGTGGCGGAATCGGTGTGCTGTTGTTTGTCGGCATGGTCGCGCTTGCGGCGACGTTGTGGCGCATTACTCCAGGCTCGCTGGTGCCGGATGAAGATCAAGGGTATTACATCGCTGCCGTAATTTTGCCCGATGGCGCGTCATTGCAGCGAACTGACAAAGTGGTGAACGAGGTCATCTCGATTATCAAATCCAATCCTGCTAACGAAAATGTAATCGCTTTTACGGGCTTCGATTTTCTTGGTGGCGGTTACAGCAATAATGCGGCCACGATCTTTGTTACGCAAAAGCATTGGGACGAGCGGGATGTTGCCACCCCTGCGCTAGTAGGCGAGTTGTTCATGAAAACGGGGCATATCAAAGAAGCGCTAGTGCTTGCCTTCAACCCGCCACCTATCTTTGGTTTGGGCACTGCTGGCGGCGTGGAGTTTTTCTTGCAGAATCGAGGCGACGGCGGCCCAGCGGAAATGGCGCAAGGAATGGGCACACTATTGGGCGCGCTTTCGAAGAATCCTATGTTCGTGCAGGTGAATACGCTCTGGCGTGCAAACGTGCCGCAGCTTTATGTGGATTTGGATCGTGAAAAGGCGAAGGCGCTTTCGGTACCTATCGACGATGCTTACAATACCTTGGCTGCGAACCTTGGCAGTTTCTATGTCAATGACTTCAACAAATTTGGCCGTACGTGGCAGGTGCTGATGTCAGCAGATGCGGAGTATCGCAAACGACCGGAGGATATCGGCGCGGTGTATGTGCGTTCCGAAAAAGGCGAGATGGTGCCGCTCTCCGCGATTGCAACGGTGAAATATAGTTCCGGCCCTGATTTGCTTAACCGGTATAACAATTTACCTGCGGTGAAGATTTTTGCGGCCGCCGCGCCCGGCGTTAGCTCGGGACAAGCGATCGCCGAAATTGAAAGGGTATCGAAAGAAGTGCTGCCGCCGGGTTTTGAATTTGCATTAACCGGCGCATCTTTTCAGGAGAAGCGTTCAGGTGGTACATCGGGATTAGCGCTGGGACTTGGTGTGATTATGGTGTTCTTGATTCTCGCCGCACAATATGAGAAATGGTCACTGCCGTTTTCGGTGCTCATGGCGTTGCCGTTCGGTACGTTCGGCGCTTTGTGTGCTGTGTGGCTGAGAGGGCTTACCAACGACGTGTATTTTCAGATTGGATTGGTGACATTGCTGGGCCTCGCGGCGAAGAATGCAATTCTGATTGTTGAATACGCGTCACTTAAAAAACATGAAGGTCTCAGCGCATCCGCAGCAGCGCTTGAAGCAGCACGCCTTCGCTTCCGGCCTATTTTGATGACGTCGTTGGCGTTTATTCTTGGTGTGCTGCCGTTGGCGATTTCATCAGGAGCGGGTGCAGGTGCACGGCATTCGGTCGGTACTGGCGTGATGGGCGGCATGTTGGCGGCAACATTTTTGGCCATCTTTTTCGTGCCGTTATTTTTCAAACTTATTACCGATAAAAAGTTCGCCGAATCGCGGACTGCCGATGAAATAAAAGCGGAAGCAGAAAAGGCGAGGAAGCATGGTTACGATTCAGTCTAAACGCCTGGGAAAAAGAGAGAAGCCAATGCGTAGATACTATCCACAGGCCCTTGCCATCACCGCTGCTTTAATACTTGCGGGTTGCGCTAGTGTTGGCCCTGATTACCAGCAGCCAAAAATGGAGTTACCCGCAGCATGGGCCGCCGCACCGCAAGACGGTAAGGCAGCAAAAGGCCAACGCTGGTGGACCGTTTATGATGATGCGGCTTTGGATCGCCTCATGGATGAAGCATTCAAGCAGAACACGGATTTGATGTTGGCGATGGCTCGTGTCGATGAAGCGCGCGCATTAGTAGGTTTAGCGCGTGCGGATCAATTTCCAGATGCGGGAATTCGCGCCGGCCGTTCACGCACAAGGAGTTCTCAGTTAACTTCCATGCCGCTACCGTCGAACGTAGATCCGCTGAGCAGCAGTAATCGTATAACGCTGGACGTTGCGTATGAACTCGATTTATGGGGAAAGTATCGGCGTGCGACGGAAGCGGCGCGTGCCGATCTCCTGGCTTCGGAAGCTGCGCGTGACGGTGTTCGGCTTGCATTGAGTGCAGATGTTGCTCGCACTTACTTCACGTTATCGGCGCTCGATGCGCAAACCGTTATTACCAAACGCACGATTGAAATACGGCGCGAATCACTCGATTTGCAGAGGAAACGTTTCACCGCAGGTGTCAGTTCGGAACTTGATCTACGCCAAACTGAAGCCGAACTAGCCGCAGCGGAAGCATTGCTACCATCACTCGAACGTCAACGAGCCCAACAGCAAAATGCGCTTGCGGTGTTACTTGGACGTAGCCCGAAGGCTATCGTTGAAGGCAATGTCGATCGCACGCCAATGAATGTCGAAGCGCGCTATGCGCCTGTTGTGCCGGAAGGCTTGCCGTCCGATCTATTGTTACGACGTCCGGATTTACGCGAGGGCGAAGAGCGATTGATTGCTGCGAATGCACGCATTGGCGTTGCGCGCGCGGCGTATTTCCCCACTATCTCGCTGACTGGTTTTTTCGGTAGCGAAAGCACGTCTCTTGCCGATTTATTCTCAGGGCCAGCGCGTACCTGGCAATTCGCCGCAGGATTGACGCAGCCTTTGTTCGCCGCAGGACGTATCCGCGCACAAGCCGATGCAGCAACTGCACGCGAACAAGAAGCATTGGCGCAATATCAAAAAGCGGTGCAAAGCGCTTTTCGCGATGTGCAAGACGCACTAGTGTCTCAATCGACCGCAAGGAATCAATTGGACGCCGAGCAGCGCCGCACAGAAGCGTTGACGCAATCTCTTAAGTTGGCGCGATTGCGTTACGACAACGGCATTGCCAATTTACTGGAAGTGCTCGATACCGAGCGCAATCTTCTTTCTGCTGAACTGAATCGGGCCGAGGCATTGCGTGTGCAGCGCGTTGCAGTAGCGGATTTGGTTAAAGCATTGGGCGGCGCTTGGGAGTAAACAGGCTATGCGTTGTGTCTTGCTATCGGTCTATGCGCTAAGCAACAAGTGACCGAAGCTTTTTTAAGCCAGGGACCTTTCAAAATAGGAAGCCACGTCAGTACTCAATCTCTCAAACTTGCAAGCTCGTATTTTTATCGCGGTAAATAACGTTCATTAAAACAATCGTTTAATGGGCTGTATTTGTTGGCACAGTTGATGCTCATATAGTAGGGAATCAGGGTCGTTTCCAGGGGGGTACGTGAGCAAAGCCCAAAGCACCGAACAAGAACGGTCGGAACTTTTGCGTATTGGGCAAGGCCGCGTGTTGGAAATGATTGCCACGAACACTTCGATAGAGGAGGTGCTGGGGAATCTGGTTCTGGTTATTGAATCCCAACTGGATGAAATGTATTGCGGCATTCTGTTGCTTGACGATACCTCCCATGTCAGGGAAAGCATAATTCCCAATTTGCCTGCGCCATTTGCAAGTTCACTCATCGGCCTTTCTATTGGCCCTAAAGCTGGCTCATCCGGTACCGCAATGTATTTGAAGGAGCCGGTGGTTGTCACCGACATACTTCAAGACCCGCTGTGGGATGACTGCCGTGCGTTGGCCATTCCATACGGAATTCGCTCTTCGTGGTCGATGCCGATTATGTCGCATCAAGGCGACGTACTAGGCACGTTCACAACCTATTGCAAAAACGTGTGTCAACCAACAAGCGTTGAAACATTGCTAGCCGATATGGCTATTCGCATTGCCCGCATTGCTATCGAGCACGAGCGGTCGCAAACCCATATTCGCCATATGACGCATCATGATGTGTTAACTGGATTACCCAATCGAGCCTTGCTGGAAGATCGTATCAAACAAGCGATGTTGTATGCCGACCGTTATGGTCGCGCGGTCACGCTGGCGTTTGTTGGTCTGGATAATTTCAAATTGGTAAATGAAAGCCTGGGGCATAAAAAAGGCGATCAATTGTTGAAAGTCATGGCTGATCGTCTGACCCTTGCCATGCGACGTACTGATACTGTGATTCGAGTCGGCGGTGATGAATTTGTCATCGTGCTATTCGATCAAATGGAAACAGCCGACGTCATTATGCCGACGTTGCAAAAGATTCGCGATGCCGTCGCCGAACCTGTTTGCATAGACGGCCATGATCTTCATGTTACTTGCAGTATTGGCGTATCCACTTACCCAAGCGATGGCCAAGATGCAGACATACTATTAAAGAATGCGGATGCCGCAATGCATATCGCGAAGGAGCTTGGGCGCAACAATTTCCAGTTTTATACCACGGAAATGAATACCACGATCAACGAACGGCTATCAATGCATGCCGGGCTCAAAACTGCTATAGAGCGCGATCAATTCCCGCTGCTCTATCAGCCGCAACTTGATTTGCGCACGGGGAAAATTATTGGCGTGGAAGCGCTTATTCGCTGGCAGCATCCGGACCTTGGTCTGGTATCGCCGGCAAAGTTTATTCCGCTGGCGGAAGAAACCGGCTTGATCGTGGCAATTGGTGACTGGGTACTCAGAACTGCCTGTAAGCAAAACAAATCTTGGCAGGATCGAGGATTCCCGCATATCACTATGTCCGTGAATGTTTCAGCAAGACAACTCGCGGAAAAAGATTTGGTTCAGCGCGTGATATTAGCGTTGAAGGATAGTGGGCTAGAGCCACATTATCTCGAGTTGGAATTGACCGAAAGCCTCATTATGAAAGATGTTGAGCAAGCTATCTTGATAATGCGAGAGCTGCAAGCATTGGGCATTCACCTTTCAATCGACGACTTCGGTACCGGTTACTCCAGCTTAAGCGCGCTTAAGCACTTTCCCATCGTTCGGCTCAAGATTGATCAGTCCTTCGTGCGCAATATTCCAAATGATCAGAACGATAAAGCCATCGCTTCAGCAATGGTTGCGTTGGGACATCGGTTAGATTTAAAGGTAATCGCGGAAGGTGTTGAAAGAGAAGATCAGATCACATTCCTGCGTGATCACAATTGTGACGAAATGCAGGGCTTCCTTTTCAGCAAGCCTGTTGCACCCAAGGAAGTTGAAGCATTGCTTCAGACGCAAATGGATAGAGAAGCCGAAGGCACGAATTAATTAATTACAGGACTTACGCAAAACCGTCCCAGCGGCGTTGCTGCTCCTGTCGTACAAATCCGTACTGTCTACGTCGCCGTCCTTGCTGAGACGGTTTTGCGTAAACCCTAAATTAGCAGGGAACTGCAGAAAAACGCTAAAGCGCATGTAAGATTATTCCATGGATAATCTTAGTCATTCAGTCGTAGGCTTGGCGGTAGGCGAATTTATTCACCGAAGCCTAGCGCCAGAACGTGATTCATGGCACCAGAGCGCGCGTAGATGCATGTTGTTAGTATCGTGCTGGCTAGCTAGCAACTTTTCCGACCTGGATCTACTTCTTACCCATCTTCTACCGGCACCCCTGGGTTATTTGCTTCATCATCGTGGGCATACGCACACTTTGCTTTACGCCTTCCCACAAGCATTGCTGATATGGATATTGATCTGGCTACTTTGGCCAACAGCGCGGCGTTTGCTTCAGGATAGTCCAACGGCAAATAAAGGGCTCGCGATATCGTTGGGTTGTGGTTTAGGACTTCACATTCTGATGGACTACTTGAACTCGTACGGTATTCACCCTTTTCATCCATACAATTCTCGGTGGTTTTTTGGCGATATGGTTTTTATTGTCGAACCGTATTTCTGGGTGGCTTTTGGTATTCCGATGGTTGTGATGATTCAGCGCCGATGGCTTAAGGGAATTTGGGTGACTGTGCTCATCGGCATTCTTATGTTTTTTACGGTAATGGAATTCCTGCATTGGGCGTCGCTTGCTTTGCTTATCATATTGGCGCTTGTGCTCGGTAGAGTCCAGCACAAGGCAGGTATGCATGACAGGACGGCTCTGCTTCTAGCCGCAATAGTTAGCATTGGTTTTGTAGGCGTTCAAAGTATGGCATCAAGTTTAGCGAGGTTTGAGGTCGCGCAGAGCTTGAAAATAAAAGACTCGGCAAGCCGAATGTTGGATGCGGCAATGACGCCGTTTCCGACTAATCCTTTTTGTTGGTCATTCGTTTCCATTGAAAGTAACGAACGTGCAGGGACTTACCGGTTGCGTCGCGGTGCATTGAGCCTTGCGCCGACATTCATGCCGATCAATGAATGTCCTGCTCGTTTTTCTCTCGCTTCTGTGCAAAGAGAGGCGAGGTCTGCTATAACTTTTGTCTACGAGCAAGAAGGTGATCTCAAAAAATTGCGTGAGCTTAAGAAAACAAATTGTCATTTTGAGGCGTGGTTGCGATTTGCTCGTGCACCTTTATTAAGCAAGAGCCATGCAGCGGATTTACGGTTCGCCTCCGGCGCAAGAGGAAATTTTGCAACGATAAATCTTGATGAATTCAAAGGCCGGGAATGTTCGCGTGATGTTCCAGGATGGGATTTTCCAAGGGCGGATCTTTTAGGTTTTATGGTTCGATAGTTTGGTCGGATGGTTTTAACGGCCACTATGCACAGTTTGAAACTATGTGGAGTTACCTCGGGATTCGTAACGCC
>JAZKCF010000033.1:0-28597 GCA_040388195.1 Pseudomonadota bacterium | reverse complement strand
GCCATGCTAACCACTATTAGCATATTCTCGACTTGTGTAGATACCCATGCTTTGAAAGGGGGGGGGGGAAATCAGCAAATAGAATGCGCTTGCTACAAATGAGCGTGGATCGTTAGTGAATTACCATTGCCTCTTGCGGATCTAATGCGCATGCACCTTCAACATGACATATCCTAGCTGATTGCTCGCAGTTCCCGATAAAGCGCCACATAATCAAGCGCGGCATGATCCCAAGAAAAATTCTGCGCCATTGCCCGATGAATAAGTTGCGACCATACCGGCTCATTAGCATAAGCAGTAAACGCTCGCGTAATAGCATTTAATAAATCAGCGGTATCCGCGTTTTCAAATACGAAACCAGTCGCCGTGTCGTTATCGATATTGGTTTCATTGGCATCGACCACTGTATCCGCAAGCCCACCAACGCGCCGCACTAACGGCAAGGTGCCATAGCGCAAACCATATAGCTGAGTAAGTCCGCAAGGCTCGAAACGGGACGGCACCAGAATCACATCTGCCCCCGCGATAATGCGATGTGAAAACACTTCGTCATAACCGATGCGCACCGCGACGGAAGCAGGATTTTCGTCGGCTGCTTGTCGAAAGCGCGCCTCGAGATTTGAATCGCCCGAGCCAAGCAACACCAATTGTCCGCCTTGCCGAATAATCTCGGGCAACGCATCAAGCAACAAATCGAGTCCCTTTTGTGGTGTCATCCGACTGACCACGCCTAACAACAACGCACGCGGCCTCTCTTCGAGACCGAATTCAGCCTGCAATGCCACCTTGCAAGCTTCCTTGCCTTTTAAATTGCTAGCGCTGTAATTTTGTATCAGGGCTAAGTCTATGTCCGGGTTCCATAAATGGTAATCCACGCCGTTGAGAATCCCTCTCACCGCACCACCACGCGACGAGATGACACCTTCCAATCCACACCCCTCTTCCAGGCCATGAATTTCGGCTGCATAACTCGGACTCACGGTGGTAACGCGGTCGGCAAAAACAAGCCCCGCTTTCATGAAGGAAAGTTGGCCGTAAAATTCCAAACCATCAATTGAGAAAAACTGCGGCGGCAAACCCAGTTCCTGATACAACGCGTAAGGAAACAAACCTTGATACGCTAAGTTATGAATAGTGAATACAGTTGCTGGACGTGTGCCAGGTTCGGCGGCCGCGTAAGCAGATGCTAAGCCTGCGTGCCAGTCATGGCCATGGATAATATCTGCCGTCCAGTTCGCATGCAGTTTGCCTACACTTATCTGCGCCGCAATCCAACCGAGTAATGCGAAGCGTCGGTGGTTATCGCTCCACTCCCGGCCATCGGGATCAAGATATGGATTATTACCGGGACGATTATATAAATCGGGCGCATCGATAATATACGCAGGGACATCGCTGTCAGGCATGCGACCGAGCAGTAGATTTACGGCACTGGCACCGAATGCAGCGCCCATAGATGCGACTGATCGCGGATTATCTATTCCCGCAATCACCGCCGGTAAGCCTGGCAATAACAACCGAACCTCGACGCCCTGTCGGATCAATGCTGGCGGCAAGGCGCCGGTTACATCGCCAAGCCCGCCGGTTTTCACCAGCGGATACGCCTCCGCTGCAACGTAAAGAACGCGCACGTCAAACTTCCAAACGCGCGAGCATGTCTTTGGTAATCAAAGTAACGCCATTGTCAGTACGGCAGAAACGCTTCGCATCGTCTATCGGGTCCTCGCCCACCACTAATCCTTCCGGAATGCGACATCCCCTGTCGACCACCACTCGCGTCAAGCGCGCGTGACGACTGACTTCCACCTCTGGCAATAAGACAGCGCCTTCGACTTTGCAATAGGAATGAATGCGGCATTTGGAAAATAGTAAGGAGCTGGAAATCGTGGAGCCGGAAACTATACAGCCGCCGGAAACCAGAGATTGTATCGCCGAGCCGCGCCGGTCCGGTTCGTCGAGCACGAATTTAGCAGGGGGCAATTGCTCCTGATAGGTCCAGATCGGCCAGTTCTTGTCATACATATTGAGTGCCGGCTGTGTGGCAGTAAGATCGATATTCGCTTCCCAATAAGCATCAATCGTACCGACATCTCGCCAATAAGCCTCTCTGCCTCCTTCGACCACGCAACTAGCACTGAATGGGTGCGCCACGGCTAAACCGCGCTTCACCAACTGCGGAATAATATCTTTGCCGAAGTCGTGATTAGAGGTAGGGTCAGCCAAATCGCGCGTCAGTTCTTTATAAAGAAACTTTGCGTTGAAAACATATATCCCCATGCTGGCCAGCGCTTTGTCCGGTTGATTCAGCATGGCCGGCGGGTTCGCCGGCTTTTCGATGAAATCGGTAATTTGGCCCGATGCATTCGTTGCCATGACGCCAAATTCGCTCGCGTCCTTAAGTGGCACTTCGATGCACCCTACCGTGCATTCAGCGCCTGACTCGACGTGAAAAGCCAGCATATTTGAATAGTCCATCTTGTAGATGTGATCGCCAGCCAGCACCACGATATATTCAGGCCCATGACCTTGGACAATATCGAGATTTTGAAATACAGCATCCGCTGTGCCGCGATACCACGATTCCTCATCGACTCTCTGCTGAGCAGGCAATAGATCGATGAACTCATTCATCTCCGATTTCAAAAAAGCCCAACCTCTTTGCAAATGTCGCAACAGACTATGGGATTTATATTGCGTTACTACGCCAACACGGCGAAGACCCGAGTTGAGGCAATTGGAAAGCGCGAAGTCGATAATACGAAATTTACCGCCGAAATAAACCGCTGGTTTGGCCCGCCGATCAGTAAGCTGCTTCAAGCGGCTGCCACGCCCCCCAGCAAGCACCAACGCAAAAGTGCTTTTTGCCAATCGGCTGCGGTCTCTCATTTCACTTCTCATGGTGTTCTCCAATTACGAAAGCGCGTAGCGCGGTGCAATCCACTCCAAGGCACGAGGTGCCCTCTTTGTTTAATATTACTAAAACAAAATCTACGGGTAAGCTTCAGCCGACTCGACCGACGAGGAAATAACTTTAGAAGCTGTAGACAAATACAGCGAGCAGGCTACATTTGGGTTGAGAACGGAGGTGTACGAACCAGCACTGAACACCGCAAGCCCAACACGGCTCGCGCGGTAACTTGTCTACAGCTTCTTAGAAGGAAGCTACTTGTAGCAAATATACAAGTTAATCGTAGCCGGCTCAATCTTCGAGAGTAAGCCGATTAACAAAACTCTCCTATAAAACTACAAAATTGGGTAAAAATCCGTACCGTCTACTTTAGGAATATGGGTAATGAATGGCACTTTCCGGTAGCTGGGGCCTGGGCGCTGCCAGTACTGACAACGACGGCCATTGCAGTCATCAAAACCGGTAACAGACCACATTAAACGTACCCGTACGTCATTGCCACGCTCATAATTAGCACCTGTAGATTGTCAATATCTGCCAATTTTTTTACGCAGATATTCCTTGTAAGAGCGCTAATTGAAATTGGATTCCAAATGGGATTGGCGATTTGAGAACCTGTTTTAAATTGAATTCGTAATCGGGATTAGGTTACCCTTCCGCCCATCGTATGCATCTTAAGCGGTAGCTGCCCTAGGGCCTCGCAGTTTTCCGACGCCCTCGCCAAGCTTGTAAAGCAGCTGCTATATAATAGGATGCTATACTCAGTCATCATTAATTTTCCGCCAACCTAGTCCTTTTTAAATATCTTGGCCGCCGCAACGCTTCGTTTCCCCACTACTCCAGCAAAACTACGTTCTGTTCTCGACCGCCACAGCGTGACGATTACAACCATAGTCTTGTTGATTTTGCTCGCCTGGCTTTTGGCGCAATGGACATGGCTGTTTCTACGGCCAAAGGAAGTCGTTGCGCCACCCGCCGCCACGCCACCGATTAACGTCAACGCTGTGGCGGAACGGATTATTTCTACTCATATTTTTGGCGTCGCCGGTGAGAAGGGAAATGCCGACGACGCACAAGTTTCCACGCTTAATCTGCACTTAAAAGGGGTCTTTGCTTTTAGCGAAGATACGCCTGCATTCGCGATCGTCAATACTGGCGCAAAGAGCGACGATGCCTTTAAGGTCGGCGATGAAATCGTACCTGGGGTGTTGCTGACGGAAGTTCAAGCGACAAATATTTTGATCAAGCGAAGCGGCGTGCTGGAAAAAGTCAATTTAGAAGAGACGCCAGGCGGTACCGGCGTTGAGCCTCCGCGCGTGCCACCGCCACGCACCTCTAATGCACGTCCCGTCGCTCCAACCACGAGTCGTCCTTCTCGCTCTTCAGCCCCTTCCTCGGCGCCAAACAACTATAATCTTTCCCGCAGCGAACTCACTGCCACTTTGCAAGACCCCAAGCAACTGTCCAGCCTGGGCAAAGTCAACAGCAATGCCGGTGGCGGGGTTGTGGTGGAGGACGTACCGTCGAACAGTCTTGCCGAACGGCTGGGATTACAACCCGGCGATATCATTCGCACCATTAACGGCGGCGCGGTCAATTCGCCAGGAGATTTGGGACGCATCTACCAGCACATTGGGCAGACAGCGCAACTCCGGGTGGATGGCATGCGTGGCGGCCAGCCCCTCAACTTAACCTATAACATGCAGCAATAAGTCGAACAACCATGCCTTATATAAAATTCTCGAAAAATCTCTCCATCCTGGCTCTCACTTGTATGCTTTCCACCATGCCGGCGCTTGCGCAACATCAAGGAAAAAAGGAAAAAGACAAGGAAACCGTCACGTTGAATTTCGTCAACGCCGACATTCAATCGGTCATCAAAACAGTGGGAATGATTACCGGTAAGAATTTCTTGATCGACCCGCGTGTTAACGGTACGGTAAACATTGTTTCTAATGGGCCGGTTGCGAAAAATTTAGTCTATCCGACCTTGCTATCGGCGCTGCGCTTACAAGGTTTCTCGGCAGTTGAGCAAAACGGTTTTGTAAAAATAATCCCGGAAGCCGATGCGAAGCTGAATTACACCATCACCACCGACAAACCGATCAAAGGCGGTGGCGATCGCATCGTCACTCAGGTATATCAGCTTCAATACGAAAATGCGGCTCAGCTGCTGCCGGTATTGCGCCCATTGATTAGCCCGAATAACGTTATCGCTGCCTACCCAGCTACTAATACGCTGGTGATTACCGATTACGCGGAGAACGTGCGCCGGATTAATCAGATCATTCAATCGATTGATCAGCCTAATCAAGGCGAGATCTACACCATTCCGCTCAAATACGCCTCAGCTGTCGATGTATCGCAGTTACTGAATCGACTGATGCCGGAAACGGCGCAGGCTCCTGGCCAACCGGGAACGACTCCTAAATTGGTGTTCACTGTTGATACACGCACTAATAGCCTTTTCATTCGCTCTGATAATCCTGCCTATGTACACCGCATTAGAGTTTTAGCGGAGCAAATGGATACGCCGGCGGCTGCGGGAGGAAACATTCATGTGATTTATCTGCGCAACGCCGAGGCAACCAAAGTCGCGGATACGCTTCGCGCCCTGCTCTCCGGCCAACCGACAACCTCGACCACTCCGCAAAATTTGCAGCAAGCTGCTGCCGGTGCACCTGCAAGCGGTACCGGCGGAGCACCAGGTGCTAGCGCAGCCCCTTCTTTTGGTAACACCTCCAGCGCCGCCGCAGCTCAGCCAACGGCAAGTAGCATACAAGCCTATCCTTCGACGAATTCACTGGTTATTGTCGCTTCGGACCCGGTCTACAATTCGCTGCGAACCGTCATCGATAAGCTCGACGCCCGCCGAGCGCAAGTTTTTGTGGAAGCCTTGATCGTTGAAGTGACCAGCTCCAAAGCCGCCGAGTTCGGCATCCAGTGGCAAGACCTTACCGGCGTAAGCAAAACCGGTAGCAATATTATCGGCGGAACCAATTTCAGTGCCGGCTCGCTAGGCACTGCACCGACAAGCACCAGCATTATCGGCGCTGCAGCCAACATCGCGACAGTTGGGGCGGGGCTTAATATCGGCATTGTGAAAGGCTCCGTCTCGATTAACGGTCAACAGTTCTTGAATCTGGGCGTATTAGCTCGGGCACTGGAAAATGACCAAGCGGCGAACATTCTATCCACGCCAAATATTCTAACGCTGGACAACGAGGAAGCAACGATCATCGTCGGCCAAAACGTTCCGTTCATTACCGGCAGCTACTCCCAAACTTCCAGCGGAACATCCGGATCATCTGCCGCCAATCCCTTCCAAACTATCGATCGCAAAGATGTCGGCCTTACGTTAAAAGTAAAGCCGCAAATTGCCGAAGGTGGAAGCATTAAACTGCAGCTTTATCAGGAAGTATCGTCGGTTACCACCGATGCCGCCCGCTTTCAAACCGCTGACATTATTACCAACAAACGCTCCGTACAATCCACGGTGCTGGTGGACGATTCCCAAATCATCGTCATCGGTGGGCTAGTTCAAGACGAAGTAAATACCAGCAAGAGCGGCATCCCAGTGCTGGGTAGCATCCCTATTCTGGGCAACCTGTTCCGCTCCGAAACGCGTAACCGCACCAAGACAAACTTGATGATCTTCCTGCGCCCTCATGTGCTGCGCGAGGACAAATCCAGTGCGCAAATCACTGAGGACCGGTACGACTTCATTCGCAATCAGCAAATGAAAGCAAAACCAGGCGACCATCTCATTCTGCCAACCTTCGATGGCCCGCAATTGCCGCCTATCGGCGATCAAGCACAGCCGCGCTACGTACCGCCCGCTCCGCCGGCGACGAATCCGGATGCATCGACGCCACAATTGCTTGAAGATAAGCCGACCGAAAGCAAGCCGGTCGAGGGAAAACAGTAACGTAACCGAATTAACTGTCATTCTGAGCGCCTGTAGCCCTCGCGAAAGCGGGGAAGGATCTGCTGTTTACGGTGTCAAAAATCAACACCGAGCATAACGTAGCTAAAAGCAGATTCTTCGCTACCGCTCAGAATGATAAGTAGGAAAATTGTGTCTATGGCCACCATCCCGCAATATTCATTTCCAGCCGCAACCACCGACGCAGCAGCGCTCGCCCATCCCGATCCGGGTACGGTAAGGCTGCTGCCTTATCATTTTGCCAAAGGCAAAGGCATCATCACTGCTCGGCCGGTGGATGGCGGTATTGAAGTTTGGCTTAAGCCCGGCGTAACTGCCGCGACGTTAGCCGAAGTCAGACGCATCATCGGATTACCGCTGCAGCCGGTCATCCTACAAGCCAGCACGTTCGATGCTTGTCTCGCGCAGGTCTACACGCGCGAAGACAATGCCGCCGAGAAACTGATGGGCGACATGGGCGATGCGGTAGATCTGGCGACGCTAGCGCAAGAACTCCCGGAAATCACCGACCTGTTAGAAGCGGAAGACGATGCGCCGATCATCCGCCTCATCAATGCGCTGCTGACGCAAGCATTGAAGGAAAAAGCGTCGGATATCCATATTGAGGTATTCGAAACCCGCTCGCTGGTCCGCTTTCGTGTCGATGGCACATTGCGCGACATCATTCAACCGCCGCGCGCTTTGCATGCCGCGATCGTGTCACGGGTCAAAGTAATGGCCAGTCTCGATATCGCCGAAAAGCGCTTACCGCAAGATGGCCGCATCACCTTGCGCATCGCCGGTCGTGCGGTCGACGTACGCGTATCTACGTTACCGACCGGACACGGCGAACGTGTCGTACTGCGTTTGTTGGATAAGCAGGCCGGCATTCTGGATCTAAACAATCTTGGAATGAACCCGGCTACGCGAGATAGCCTGGATCAACTGATACACGAACCGCACGGTATCGTGCTGGTCACAGGGCCAACCGGTTCCGGCAAGACAACGACTCTATATGCAGCACTGTCGCGTCTAGATGCCAACACACTTAACATGATGACCGTTGAAGATCCGATTGAATACGATCTCGACGGCGTCGGCCAAACCCAGGTCAATCCCCGCATCGAAATGACTTTCGGCCGCGCATTGCGCGCCATTCTGCGGCAGGATCCTGACGTAGTGATGATTGGTGAAATTCGCGATTTGGAAACCGCGCAAATCGCCGTGCAAGCTTCGCTAACAGGTCACTTAGTGCTGGCGACGTTACATACGAATGACGCCGTTGGCGCAATTACCCGCCTTGCGGATATGGGCGTCGAGCCTTTCCTGCTCGCGTCCAGCGTGCTCGGCGTCCTTGCGCAACGCTTGGTGCGCAGGCTTTGCCCCGATTGTCGGAAATCCTATACCCCCGATGCAGTAGAACGAGCTGCGTTGCAAGGCGGCGAAGCGGAGTTCCTCTATACGGCGGTGGGCTGTCCCGCTTGTAATTGGACCGGCTATCGCGGCCGTACCGGCATATACGAATTGCTGACAGTAGACGACGAAGCTAGACACATGATTCACGATGTCGAGGCTGAGCAAAAATTGCGTGAATACGCCCGTGCTTGCGGAATGCGAACCTTGCGTGAAGACGCATTGCGTTATGTATGCAGGGGTGAAACGACACTGGAAGAAGTGCTGCGGGTTACGCGTTAATTAAAACCATGTCCACGAAAAACACGAAAGGCACGAAAAAAACACCTCTAGAAGAAGATGTGATTACGTATATTTTCACAGAAAAATCTTTCGTGCTTTTCGTGTCGTTCGTGGACAGTAATATTCGTTAACTAATCACTCACCCCATGGCCGGTTTTAAATATCAAGCCCTCGACACCGACGGTAAATTAAAAAAAGGCGTTATCGAATCCGATAGCGCCCGGCAAGTGCGCGCCAATTTACGCGAGCAAGGCCTTATTCCAGTCGAAGTCGATCAATTGACGCAAGCGGCGAAAGGTATTTCGACCACTAAGCGAATACGTGGCGGCTTATCGGTTTCTGATTTATCCCTGCTCACCCGGCAGCTTGCCACCTTGCTCAGCGCCGGACTTACCATCGAACAAACTCTCAATGCGCTGATTGAACAAGCAGAAGTGCAGCATATTCGGCAGATACTTGCCGGCGTGCGCGGCGAAGTACTCGCCGGTCAACCGCTGGCCCGTGCGATGGGACATTATGAGAGCGTATTTCCTGATCTATATCGCACCCTAGTAGATGCAGGCGAACAATCCGGTCAACTAGCACCAGTGTTACTGAAACTGGCCGATTACACGGAAGAACGTCAGGCGCTGCGGCAAAAGGTCGGACTAGCGTTTGTTTATCCGGCAATCGTCACCTTGGTCGCTATTCTGGTCGTTACCGGCTTGCTCACTTATGTAGTGCCGCAAGTCGTACAAGTATTTCAACACACCAACCAAGCGCTTCCACTGCTGACGCGCGGTTTAATCGCGCTATCTGGTTTCTTGCGCACGTTTGGCATCTATCTGCTCGGTGCATTGTTCATCGCCGCTTGGTTCGCCCATCGCGCATTACAACAGCCAGCGATACGCGAGCAATTCCATCAATTGCTACTGCGGTTGCCGGTTATCGGCAAACTAACCAGAGGTCTTAATACAGCGCGTCTGGCAAGCACCTTGGCGATTTTAGTGGGAAGCCGGGTACCATTACTGACCTCGTTAAAAGCTGGCGTCGGAGTAGTAACCAATCTACCGATGAAGCGAGCGTTGGAAGAAACGCAGCGCATGGTGCGTGAAGGCAGTTCATTGTCGCGCGCGCTTGGCAGTCAAAAAGCATTTCCGCCAATGATGGTTCACTTGATTGCCAGCGGCGAAGCAAGTGGCCGACTGCCCGATATGCTGGAACGCGCATCAAAGGCACAAACCAGAGAAGTCGAAACACGAATCGCGACACTCGTCAGCTTGCTGGAACCGCTACTCATCCTGGCCATGGGCGTTATCGTGCTGGTGATCGTACTGGCTATTTTATTGCCGATCATGGAATTGAATACGTTAGTGAAGTAGGCTTTTATTGATCTTTGGGAAAATGGCTTACAAAAAACCGGGATGTAAAACCATGTCATTCTGAGGAGGCACGACGAAGAATCCGCTTTTTGCGTGCGTTATGCACGGTGCTAATTTTGACCGCTGTAAACAGCAGATTCTTCGTTGCACTCAGAATGACAGTCACACGTCGTGCAAATCCAGCGTGACTAACCGCTAGTGGTCAGTCACGCTAGATTTTGCGGGTATAAATTGCGTCTTTTGCCGCTTGCCTTCGTTGCTCGTCGTTGCCATAGTGTCAGTTATGACGCCTCCTCACGCCTCGGCAAGCGGCAAAATCCATCAATTTCTATCCCACAAATCTAACGTGACTAACCACTAGAACCTTAATAGATTAATTAAATATTACTGCCTTACAAGTTTGTCATCCTGAGAAAGCAGAATAAGCAATCTGCTGTTTTGTAATTACGAAGCCATAAAAAACAGAAAAGCAGATTCTTTCACAGTCTCTTGCGCTTAGGATAACAACAAAATGGCGTCTGCCATTCATAACACGATAGTCCCCTGCCATCCGAGATTTTGGGGCGTAATTTTCAGGAATAGCCAATGACAAAAAGATGTTCAAATTTTTTCCTCTCGCGCTTAACAATTGCGCTGCTTGTGACTGTCGCGACAAGTGCTGGTGCTGACACAATTCGTATGCCAAAAAGCTTGAAAAAAAGCGGCGAATATACCGACCAAATCGTTATTCGTTTAAAAGACGAAGTTGCCTCTCCGAAGCGCCAAGCGTTATCTGTCGGACGAGTACAAGCACTCAGTCTCGCGGCTGGCGCTCACCTCAAATCAGTACGGCCAACCGGCGAAGCAGCGCAAGTACTTAAACTGCCAGAGGCATTGCCGATTGCCGATGTACAAAAAATCGCCGCCAAACTTGCCCAAGATCCCAACGTACTTTATGCAGAACCAGATCGGCGTAAATTCCCTCACCTCGTTTCGTCCGACACACGCTATGACGATCAATGGTATCTGTTTGAAACCGTCGGCGGCATTAACGCACAGTCCGCCTGGAACGTGACGACAGGTTCATCATCCATCGTCGTTGCGGTAGTAGATACCGGCGTCATACTGACTAACAGCGATTTGCAAGGCGGCCGGCTGTTAGCCGGTTATGACTTCATCGGCTCCGATGACGACTACCCCAATGACCGCGCCACTGATAGCGGCACGGTGTTTGCCACCGCGAATGATGGCAACGGGCGCGACACTAATCCATCCGACCCGGGTGATTGGATGACGTCGTCAGAGGTCAGTCAATCACCCTTTACCGGTAACGGGTGCATTGCCGATGACAGCTCCTGGCATGGCACCCATGTCGCGGGAATTATTGGCGCTAATGGGAACAACAGCGTTAATCTTGCCGGCTTGGATTGGAACGCTAAAATATTACCCGTGCGCGTGCTTGGAAAATGCGGTGGCTACACGTCCGATATCGTCGATGGCATGCGTTGGGCAGCTGGCCTTACAGTCAGTGGCGTGCCCACTAACACCAACCCCGCACATGTGCTAAACGTGAGCTTAGGTGGTATCGGCAGTTGCAGTACTTCAGAGCAAACTGCAATCACCCAGATTCTGGGGACAACGCAAGTAAAAGCCATTGTCACTTCTGCCGGCAATGAAAATGACGATGCTTCTAATAATGCGCCGGGAAATTGCACTGGTGTTATCAATGTCGGTGCGACCGACCGTGACGGCAACCGAGCGTCCTACTCCGATTTCGGCAACTTCGTTACTATTAGCGCACCCGGCGGCCTCATCACCACCGACCCTTCCGATATAGGCGCGAACGGTATTCTCTCGCTATATAACAATGGCCTCACCTCGCCGACATCCGATGCACTCGCATTCTTCTCTGGAACCAGTGCGGCGGCACCGCAAGTCAGTGGCGCAATTAGCCTAATGCTGGCTGTGAAGCCAACCCTAACCGCTGCCAATATCCGTAGCATTCTCAGTTCCTCGGCACGTGCGTTCCCAGGCAGCAGCGATTGCCCAACAGTGGGCTGCGGTGCCGGTATTTTGGATGTAAACGCAGCCGTTCGGGCGGCATCGACATTTACTGCCCCCTCCTCCTCTTCATCCAGTGGCGGGGGCGGTGGAGGCGGTGGCTGTACAACAGAATTAGGATCAGCAGATATTAGTTTGCCGCTTCTTCTATCGGCAGCGTTACTTGGCTTCTTCCGCCGGAAACGGCAATCTAAAAACGGCGATTGACAGATTGTTGTGCTGATAAGAAAAGATCCGGTTTTTGGAGTGGCACTGGTTGCCGCTCCTTTGTTTTGGACAGGGCTATTATTATGGATGGGCACATCAGTGAATCTTGCTTGGCCTCTGCATACGCCAGGGAATTTTCTGATGCAAGTGCTGTTTTTTCCGGTGCTCGAAGAATTCGCATTTAGAGGTTTTGTGCAAACGACGCTAGCAAAAACAGCGTGGGGCAAAAAAACAAAATTTGGTTTCAGTGCGGCAAATGCATTTACCAGTGTAGTCTTCGTACTGTTTCACTTACTGAGCCATTCCCCGCTATGGGCCGGACTAACGTTTTTCCCATCGCTAATATTTGGTTTTTTTCGTGATCGTTATGATCGAGTCATGCCCGCCATTGTCTTACATGTGTTCTACAACGCCGGATATTTTTGGTTATTCGGGGCACCGATTTCGTAGTTGCACCTTGCGCAGTCGCAATTAGCGCCACCTATATTTTTCTCTAATTATTTACTAAGCCACTTTATTCAACTCACTATGCCAAAACTTCTATCTCACTCACGACAACACCTGCAACGCGGCTTCACCTTGATTGAAATCATGGTGGTCATCGTCATTCTCGGCATTCTTGCCGCGCTCGTAGTACCGAAAATCATGAGCCGTCCAGACGAAGCAAGAATGGTTGCCGCTCGCCAAGACATCGCTTCGATTACCCAAGCGTTAAAACTGTATCGCTTGGATAATCAAAACTACCCTACGTCCGAGCAAGGACTGCAGGCATTAACGCAAAAGCCGACGTCACAACCGCTTCCGAATAATTGGAAAAGCGGCGGATATGTCGACCGCCTGCCCAAAGATCCTTGGGGGAATGACTATCAATATCTCAATCCCGGGTTGAAGGGAGAAATCGACGTGTTCAGCCTTGGCGCGGATGGCGCACCAGGTGGCGAGGGAAATAACACCGATATCTATAATTGATCAAGAATGGCAGCTGTTAATCCCGAGGGGAATAGCATAAATATCTCCCCTCTCCCGTATCCGGGAACTACCGTATGCACACAACTTCCCATGCCCCTGTCATCCGCGCGAAAGCGGGGATCCATGCCGCGTATGCAACTTCGTTTGACGCATATGGATCCCCGCTTTCGCGGGAATGACAGGGGTTATTTGGACATGTGTGCCTATCGTAGAGGCAGGACAGGAAAGCGCAGTGATCATGCTGAAACACCTCGCACACAAAAAAATACCGGCTTTACACTGATCGAGATTCTTATCGTTCTCGTTATCATCGGCATCGGCATCGCATTAGTCAGCGTCAATTTTCGCGTCGATCCCAAAGCCCAATTGCGCGACGAAACACAACGCCTTGCATTGCTTCTCCAAGCAACGCGTACAGAAGCAATCTCTACCGGTAAATCACTGGCCTGGATTGCCGCTCCGACAAAGTTCGGTTTTTATACGCGTGACGAAGAAAGACGGTGGACAGTCGCCTTCAACGATCCGCCGTTAGCGGAAAGTAATCTACCTTCGCAGCTAACCATCGTCGATGTACAAATCAACGGTGCGAAAGTACCGATCGCAACGCCATTAGTGTTCTCATCTTCTGGACTGAATACGCCATTTCAATTAGAGCTGCGAACCGAACACGGAGAACAAATGTGGGTCATCGGTGATCCCGGTGGGAACATTCGCTTTAGCGAAACACAGCCGACGAGAACAGAAGGATGAAGGAAAAACATTTACGCATTCGAAGCAGGCAGAATTCTTTTCCTGCTGCATTAAAGACTGCCGGCTTTACGCTGCTTGAAGTATTGGTCGCGTTGGTAATCATTGCGGTCGCACTTGCAGCGGCAACTCGCGCTTCGCAATTAGCTACCGATAGCGCATTAGTCATGAAACAGCGGCTCATCGGTGGGTGGGTTGCACAAAATCATCTCGCTGAACTACGGCTTGCTCAACCGCAACAATTCCCAAGTGTAGGCATTAGAACCGACAACGTCACGCAAGCGGGTCTGCAATTCACTTGGCAAGAAACTGTTTCTGAAACACCCAATTCGGCATTTCGCCGCGTCGAAGTCAAAGTATTTGCGGGTGGCAAAACAGATTACGCCGTGGCAACCCTGGTTGGATTTTTAAGCAACATCAAATAGCATGCGATTGACGCCACCTTCACGACAAAATAGCGCCGGCTTCACATTGCTGGAAGTGCTGATCGCCATAATAATATTCGCGCTGATGGCGACCATATCCTATCGCGGCTTAACCGCCATTCTCGATAGCAAACGACAAGTAAGTGCCGAAAGCGAAAAGTGGAAAAAGATAGCAATCCTATTCACTCGCTTGGAACGCGACTTTGCTGTCGTCGTCCCGAGGCCGGTCCGTGGTGCGACTCAACCTTACCTAGATGCGTTTAGCGGCGAACAAACAGCAGTCGGAGATAACGGTGCGCAGCTTGCTTTCACTCGCATGGGTAGCAACGATGACACAAGCGCATTGGCAGCGCCGCAACGTGTCGGATATCGCTTCCGTAACGGCACCGTCGAATTGCTGCTATGGCCTGTGCTCGATCAAGCGCCGCGTACCGTGCCAACTATCGGCGTGCTAATTGATGACGTCAACGACATGAAATTCCGTTACTTTGATGACAAAGGCTCGCCATTAGCTCGATGGCCGGCAGTAAGCGATCCTAACGGATCAACCGTGCTTCCTAAAGCAGTAGAGGTAACCGTTACTTTAAAATCGAATGAAGTGCTAACGCGACTTTTCAATCTGCCGATCACATCCACAACCTCAGCGCCACCACCTTCCTGATGAAACAACGTCAACGCGGCGCCGCCGTTATCGTCGCCATTCTTATCGTCACCCTTGCCGCCAGCACTGCGTCATTTGCCATTTGGGAGCAATCCATTTGGGTGCGGCAATTGGAAAATATTGGCGATCGCGCAAAAGCTGATCAACTCGCCACCAGCGCAATCGACATTGCGCGCAATGTGCTCAAGCAAGACAAAGACGATGATCAAAAAGCGAATCGCCAGGTGGACGATCTGAAAGAAAATTGGGCAACAAAAATCACGCTGCCCGGCGAAGACGCGCTAGTCTCCGGCGAACTAACCGATCAGCAAGGCCTCTTCAATCTCAACAATTTGATTAGAAGCGGCGCAACTGCAACGCCGGATGAACTGGAACGATTGCAAGAACTCCAGCGTCTTCTTGAAATTCTCGGCATCAAACACTCGACCGAGCTCGCCACCGCTATTGCCGAATGGGTAAACAACGACACCGGTTCAACCGTCGACTTGGAATACCTTGGCCGCAATCCGCCCTATCGCGCAGCACAACGTGAAATGGTGGATGTCGGCGAACTAGCGCTTATCAAAGGTTTTACGGAAGATAAAGACGCTGTACGTATGTTGACGCCCTATGTCACCGCATTGAAAAAAGGAACCACCGTCAATGTGAATACAGCAAAGCTCGAGGTGTTACAGGCGATGAGGGATCTAAGTTTTGCGAAAACCGTGGTCGGTTTGCGTGATGCGGAGCCGCTTAAAGATCTCAGCAAACTTCCACAGCCCATCCCGAATCAACCGACCTGCCCTGATACTTGCTACTCTGTGAAAAGCGATTACTTTACCGTTACGACGCGCGTAAAGAGCGGTCGCGTGGAATCTGGTTATACTGCGCTGCTGGACCGCAGCGCTGGGCAGTGGCCTAGTATAAAATGGAGAAAAGACGCTGCTGATTAATACATAAACCATATTAGCAGCCCTACCCCTAATGAGCGCCAACGTAAACCGTACACGCATCCGTTGTCATTCTGAGCGGTAGCGAAGAATCTGCTTTTTAACGGCCATGCCACGAAAAACCAAAAGCAGATCCTTCGGCACGCCTCAGGATGACGTAGTAACCACTGTGCTTAAGTTAACGCGATGCCCCTCCTCTCCCGCCTACGGGAAAGGGGTTTATTGGACGAACCTGAATAAATAGATATGCCTCTACTACAAGTTTTCCTACCGAACGGTTGGCCCACGCGCGATTCGACCGATACCGCACCGCTACGCTGGCGTCTCACAGAAGGCATCACAACCCGCTCAGGTGAATCGACTCTGGAAAAACTGCCACGCGGCGCAGATATCGAGTTAATTGTTCCCGCCAGCCAAGTGCTATTCGCACAAGTGAAACTGCCACCAGGCAATACGCAGCGAATGAGCGAAATGGCCAGCTTCGCAGTAGAAGACAAACTACTCGGCGATCCGGAAACTATCCATGCTGCGGTGGGCATCCGCGGCCTCGACGGCATGGCCACTGCGGCCATTGTTGACCGTGCATGGTTACACGCAGTGCGCGACCATTTCTCCGCTGCTGGCTTGCGGCTGATCCGCGCCATAAGCGAAATCGCAACCGTGCCATTTACGCCAGGCGCATGGGACCTCGTATGGCACGGCACCCAAGGCTGGCTGCGCACAATAGAAGATCAAGGATTGGTCGTCGATCTCTCCGGTGACAATGTTCCACTTTCGCTACTCCTCGCGTTGAAGGAAGCACAAGCCGCAAACACCCTGCCCGATCGCATCATTGTGCATGCGGCAGAAAACCATGCATTGCCCGATCTCACGCGTTGGCAACAGGAATTACAACTACCTGTTGAAGCAGGTACGCCGTGGTCCTGGCAACGCATCGATGTATCTAGGCGCGGCATCAATTTATTGCAAGGCCCCTTCGCCCCATCTCGATCCAATGCTGAACTACTGACCCGTTTCCGCGTTCCTCTATCGCTCGCCGCCGGTATTGTCGGGCTCTATTTCATCCTCAGCACCGCCGATTGGGCGTGGCTTACTTGGCAGAAGCGCGCTTTGCAAACGGAGATGACACAAACGTTTAAAACCGCATTCCCCGATAGCAATACAATCGCCAACGCGCCGTTGCAAATGCAGCGCAAGGTAATGGAGCTCAAACGGATAAATGGCGAAGCGCAACCTAGCGATTTTCTTCCGCTACTGGCGAGCGCGTTACCGGCAATGAATGCTACCGGTGGCACACCGCAAGCAGTGCAATACGATCACGGTAAGCTACGTCTCGACCTACAACTATCGCAAGTGCAATCACTAGATGCGTTGACACAACAACTTTCTGCCGCCGGCATTCAAGCCCGCGTTGAAAGCATCAACCCAACAGCTAACGGCGCGGTAGCTCGCATCACATTCACTGGTGGCACAATATGATTCTCGACCAAGCAAAAGAATACTGGCAAAGCCGATCGGCACGCGATCGGCGAGTAATACAACTACTCACCGGCGTAGTTATCATCGTGATTGTTTATGCGTATATATGGATGCCGATGAACGAAGCGCGCGCGCGGCTACGCGCCGAACTTCCCAAGCTGCGCGGGGCTGCAGCGCAGATGAACGTAGAAGCACAGGAAGTTGCCAGGCTCAAAACCTCTACACGTCAAACTGCCCGCGTTTCTCCGCAAGAAACGGTGACACAATCCGCCGAACAAGCAGGGATTCGCGGCGACGTCAGTCAAATAACGCCGCTATCACCCGAACGTGTTCAGGTAATGCTGAACAATGTGTCATTCGATAATTGGATTCGCTGGACACAAATACTTGCTACTACCTCAGGGCTACGGATCGAATCAGCACAAGTCAATGCCGCAACCGAGCCCGGCATGGTGAAAGTGCAGACCGTATTGTCATTGTCGGGCAAATAACCGATGACAGCGCAATCCCGGCGCTTCGGCTATGTTCCGGCCTTATTTGTTGCACTCGTCGTCTTTCTCGCAGCAACCGCGCCTGCCTGGCTAATGGCAAGTCTCGTCTCTTCGCTGAGTAGCGGCAAAGTACAACTCGAACAACCTGAAGGCGACCTTTGGAATGGCCGTGCGGCTTTCGTAAACTATACTTTGCCTGATGGTTCGCAACAGCGCTTGCAAAAACTGTCGTGGGAAATGCTTGCCACTCGTTTGCTGCGAGGCCAGCTTGCTGCGCATCTAACCATTGCCGATACTCGCGTAAACGTCGATACCATTGCCGGATTGGGATTGAACGGCAAATTCGCTAGCGACATACAAATCTCAGCGCCAGCGGAAACAATGTCGCTTGCGGTCCCGATTCTATCGGTGTGGAAACCAAGTGGTACATTGCGCATCAGCGCCGGTGAAGTAAAGCTAGCGCCGCTGCAAATTGTTCAACCCGCAGTTGTCCAATGGAACAGCGCCAACGTAAGCATCGCTCGCGTTCCGCAGCTGGGCGATTACGAACTCACCATCTCCCCGGATAACAATCAGCTTAACCTGGCGTTAAAAACATCAAACGGGGCATTAGTGCTGAACGGCGCAGGGCAATACAACTTTACATCCGGCGGCGAATTCCACGGTACAGGCTCGGCGGCTGCCGGTTATAAAGAACAATTGACGCCGCTTCTGCGGCTTATGGGGAAAACGAATAATGACGGCAGCGTTAACTTAGCGATCAAGCTGCCGGCTTATCAGTAAGAAAATTCGTTCTAGACGTGACGTCTAGTGGTCAGTCACGCTGAATTTTGCACATTGTGTGACTGTCATTCTGAGCGCAGCGAAGAATCTGCTGTTTACGATGGTTAAAATTAATATCGTGCATAACATAAGCAAAAAGCAGATTCTTCGCTGCACTCAGAATGACAATGGAAAGATTGTGCCTAAAGAATTATCGGGACGATCTACTAGGCCGCAATTTAATCAACTTTGCAATCCGCATTATTAAAAGTGAAATTTATTCCGCCCTTTTATCGCGCACCCATCTGGTTGCCTGGCGGCAATCTGCAAACGATCTATAGCGCCAAACTAGCGCGCCGCCCGAAGGTGATTTATAAACGCCAGCGCTGGGAAACGCCGGATGGGGATTTTATCGATCTCGATTGGGTCAACGACGACACCACCAACGAAGCGAAACAAGACAAACCGCTACATATCCTTTTTCATGGCTTGGAAGGCAGCTCGAACAGTCACTACGCGGTCTCGCTCATGGCAGCCGTTCAACACTGGGGGCATAACGGCGTAGTCGTGCATTTCCGTGGCTGCAGCGGAGAAATGAATCGCCTACCTCGCGCCTATCACTCCGGCGATAGCACTGAAATAGACTGGGTGTTACGTCGCTTTAGACAAATGCATGAGAAAAATCCCATCCTAGTCACCGGCGTTTCACTCGGTGGCAATGCCCTACTAAAATGGCTCGGAGAACAAGGCGCCGCAGCTCGCCCAATCATCACCGCTGCGAGCGCAATTTGCGCGCCGATTGATTTAATGGCTTCGGGGCTCCACCTTCAACGCGGCTTCAATATGCTCTACACAAGCATGTTCCTCTCGACCCTAAAACAGAAGAGCTTGGCGAAGTTGATGGATTATCCGCATCTCTTCGATCAACAAATCATGCAAAGCGCGCGTAACTTATATGAATTCGACAACGTCGTAACGGCGCCGCTGCACGGCTATCGTGATACCAACGACTACTGGACACACGCCAGTAGCAAACCAGTATTAAAATACATCGCTGTACCTACCCTGGTATTGAATGCCTTAAACGATCCTTTCGTTCCGGCGCATTCTCTACCCGAAGAACAAAATGTGTCGGATCATGTCCAATTGGAATATCCGGCAACCGGCGGACACCTCGGATTCGTCTCCGGCCCGTTTCCCGGCCATCTTGCCTGGCTATCGGATCGCCTGCTGTACCATTTCTGTACAGTCATGGACAAAAATATTTCAATCACGGAATCAAAAAATGCAAACCTATCCCAAAGAAATTTTCAAAGCATATGACATTCGCGGCATCGTCGGAAAAACACTGACACCGGCAATTGTTGAAGGCATCGGCCGCGCAATCGGCTCCGAGGCTCGCGCAAGAAATCAAACAACAATCGTGATCGGCCGCGATGGACGGTTATCCGGCCCAGCGCTTTCCGCTGCACTTGCCGTAGGCATTCAAAAGTCCGGCTGCGACGTGATCGATATCGGCCTCGTCGTCACACCGATGACCTACTTCGCCGCTTATTATCTAGAAACCAACTGCAGCGTCATGGTAACCGGTAGCCACAACCCGCCGGACTACAATGGCCTCAAGATGGTGCTGGCTGGAGAAACACTCGCGGGCGAAGCGATTCAAAAGCTGCTCGGCCGTTTGGAAAGCAATGACCTCACTAGCGGCGATGGCCGTTATAGCCAACGCGACATCAAGCAAGATTACATTTCGCGCATTACCAGCGATGTGAAATTAAAACGGCCAATGAAAATCGCCGTCGATGCAGGCAACGGTATTCCGGGCGCTATTGCCCCCGAGCTATACAAAGCGCTCGGCTGCGAAGTGCTAGAGCTCTTCTGCGACGTGGACGGCACATTTCCCAATCATCATCCCGATCCGTCGCAACCGGAAAACTTGGAAGACCTGATTCATGCCGTGAAAAATTCCGACGCCGAAATCGGCCTCGCGTTTGACGGCGACGGCGATCGCCTCGGTGTCATCACCAAAGACGGGACCATCATCTATCCCGATCGGCAACTCATGCTCTTCGCCGCCGACGTACTCACCCGCAATCCTGGCGCGGAAATTATTTTTGACGTGAAGTGCACACGCAATTTATTTTCATGGATTCGCGAACGCGGCGGTAAACCCACCTTATGGAAAACCGGCCACTCACTGATCAAATCAAAGATGCGCGAATCAGGTGCTTTGCTCGCCGGCGAAATGAGCGGCCACATGTTTTTCAAGGAACGTTGGTACGGCTTCGACGACGGTCTCTATGCAGGCGCGCGCTTGCTTGAGTTTCTTTCTGGCCAAGCGGATATCGACGCTACCTTGCATGCACTGCCCGATGCCATCTCCACACCGGAACTGCAAATCAAACTCAACGAAGGGGAGAACTACGCGCTCATCGCAGAAATGCAAAAGACAGCAAAGTTCGATAACCCGAAAGAAATTATCACCATCGATGGCCTGCGTGTGGAATACGCCGATGGCTTCGGTCTCGCCCGTTCCTCCAATACCACGCCTGTCATCGTGCTGCGTTTTGAAGCGGACAACGAAGCGGCTTTGAAGCGCATTCAAGAGGATTTCCGCCGCGTAATCCTTACGGCTAAACCGGATGCAAGCTTGCCGTTTTAAGAAGACTTTGTATGTCGAGGAAAAAGACCTTCGCCCGCTTCGCGAGAGAGATCCCGCATGCGTACCGATTTAAGGAAACGGTTACTTTGTCATCCTGAGCGCAGCGAAGGATCTGCTTTTTTATTACAAAGCGTAACAGCAGATTCTTCGCTATCGCTCAAAATGACATAACAACCATACCAGTCCACGTAGCCTGGATGTAGCGCAGCGCAATCCAGGATTATTCCCCAAATCCCTTATCATCCTCCACATCGACTCCAGCCCAGTCAGGTGGAAGCAGACCTTCGCCAACATAACGATGAAACGATGAATAGGGCCAGTCCGATACGCGCGTTACAAACCCATGTTTAACGGGATTGTAGTGCGTGTAATCGACATGCCGTTGCAAACCCGCGTAATCGCGAATCGTATGCTCCCAATAACGACGCTGCCACACATCGTATTCACCTTTTTTATTGCGGGTGATATTTGCGCCTTGTTTGACCAGCAAACGGGTAAATCGGCTTTTGATCATACGCCAGCGTCCCGAATAGTCAGCATCGCCGGCCGGTAGTGTCCATATGGTATGTAGATGCTCAGGCAGGACAACAATAGCGTCGATTTGAAACGGATGTGATTCAAGTGTATGACGAATGGCTTGACGCAATTCATCGATATATGTCGTGAGATAAGTCGATTGGCGATCTTGCAAAGTAGCGGTGAAAAAATAAGTGCCACCGGCAAGTCGGTTGCGTCTGTAGTTAACCATTTGAGAAGTTTATCCCGGATTACGCTGCGCTTCATCCGGGCTACGCTTGCTATGTCAGCCTATCGCCGTAATCGCGTCCACCAGCGATCAGAGAACGCAACGGCGGGTTCCGCTTGTAGCCCGGATGAAGCGTAGCGCAATCCGGGGGATGTTCTTCGGTCCACCTTCGTTCCCGGATTACGCTACGCTTCATCCGGGCTACGGATGCAGCTCCAGCAACGTTATGCGGTAATGCGAAATTCGCTTCAGTCTTTCATTTTTGAAATCACTCTCCCGCAAAACCTTTCATCCACGCAATACCTGTTCATCGTCCCTACCCTCGCCAAAAAATCGCAGCACATGTTTTCACATAAAAATTAAGTAGATAAGACATGAAGTCAATCTGCCACCTTAAATGGCACGCAGCTTGCTTAGTCAAAACGAGAAAATGTTGTTTGTAATTATCGGTAACAACAAAGCGAACCGATATCAAAGTTTATTAAGGGGCCTCATAGGCTTAAGGGATTAATAATTTTAGAACGGAGAGAACCATGTCCAAAGAACTGTATTGCCAATTAGTCGACCAAGTGCGTGCAAAAGCCGGCATTAACGATCCGGAACTCTCGTATGACCAATGCGTAGTGGCGATTGAGGGCATCAATTTTGTCTTGCTGCATGGTTCAGTCATGGCCTCTGACAGTATGTTCATGTATGTCGATTTCGGTGAAGTGCCTGCAGACAACAAAGAACTTGTATTGCAGCGTTTACTGGAAACCAACCTATTTATGTATACAGACACTCCTTCCAGTTTCACGATAAATCCCGAGAGCAAGCATGTCATTTTGGTTCAGCATGTTCGGCTATCTGGAACAACATTCGAAGACTTAGCAGACCGGATGATTCAAGCGGCGCAATTTGCACAAATGTGGCGTGGTAACCACTTCTTGCACGAGCACGAAAACCAACAATCCTAGTCCCCCACTTATACGTAACCCCCGGTACCCGCGCCCTTTGAAGGAGATATACCATGCCACTTAGTGACGATATTCGCACCCAACTCCACGCTGCTATAGCTACCGAACCAGCTAATTTGGCCGAAGCTTACAGAAAAATGCTATATGCACAGCCCGTTCCAGCAGCTGAAAAAGATACGCACTGGGGGAACGTGAAAGCTTGGTTTGGCTCGGCTACCGGAGGTGGCATGGGCATGGCGTGGACTTACGGCTTGGTAGGCGGGCATGCAGGAGACCTAATGGAGCATGCTCCATTGGGCAAGGGTACATTAGGTGACATCTTTCACCACGTTGAAGAGAAAAGCGAACTCGGGGCCGAATTTCTAAGGGGGTTTTCTCAAGGACCATTGTTAGGGCTCGCCGAGTACACAGGGTTCTCCTGGTTCACTGAAGTATGGAAAGGTCTTTACGGCGTTAAAGTACCGAGACCTCCCGAAGAAATCTTTCCTTACCAAGCGTCTGTTTTATTTGCAGATGGAACAACGCATTATGATGCGGCAAATCGGGGAACACTCCTTCCCAAAGGGACGCCAATACACCCAGAAAAAATCCGAAATCCCGACGCCCTCGGTGAATACATGGACTCCGCCACACACTTTTTCAATGCGACGCAAGTAATCGCCGATGGTTCTCCAAATTATACATTCCACGAAGGGGTTCACGCGCCGACTGCCGGCGTTTCAATGATTTTGGATCCCAATGATCCCGGTGGGGCTACTTATGTCATTATCAACCCTGCAAACGAGGTGCCTGGCCTTCCTGTTAGTGCTGCTAATCCTGGCGGTGCTCCTGTTATGGTAGAAGCCGATGGAACGAACGCATATGAAGTCCTTACGGAACTTCCGGTACCCGTCGGTACACGCGTTCTCACAGACCCTAATAACCCAAATTATGTTGTGCCGGTACCGTTCCATCAACGTCATCTCCCCAACCCGCCAGGGCGACCATCTGTCGCTGGTGATCTAAGCGTTTACGGTGAACCCCAAACTCCATCAGCCCGTGTTCGTTTGATCCCTAACCCTAGGGCTAATGGTTATTTTATCCGCGCCAAGCCTGAGCAGATTTGTGGTCACACGAATGCCGTTACGATCGCACTTGGGACCGAGCGAGCCAGAGATATCATTCCCGCCGGAACGCATCTCACTCCAGATCATCGACATGAGGACCGTTACATAAACGCTGCACTTTTCGCCGCTGACGAAAACACGCCTGAACGTAATACCGGCATGCGTGACTCGGCCGGGCGGCTTGTATTCAAACCATTCAAAGAAGGTGCCCCAGTCACCCCTGACCCTTATAATCCCGGCCACTTCATTGAGGTCGACCCCGACCATCCAAATGGGTATGACCCAGACATATTGGCGGACAGTAACCCAGCGATTCATAACATAGTCCGACCTTCCGCCGGTACGTATATTATCCCCGATGTCGGTAATGCCGGACATTTCGTTACGGTCGCTCCTGCGAATGTTACCCACGCAGCAGGAGGCGAGGCCCTTGTTGGTGGGGGCAATGCTGCCGCATATGACAGTATCACTCTCGCTCCTAGCAATCACATTCCCGTTACAGTCGCAGATGGGGTGACCCAGATAGGTGGTCTGCCGCCGGCCCCTCATCCCATTGGTACGCTTCTTATCCCCGATACCACCCCCGGTAATGCCGGAAATTTCGTTGCGGTCAATGCGGCGGTAAACCCAATTATCCTTGCGACAGGAACTGAGACCCTTGTTGGCGGAGGCAATCCCGCCGCCGGGGACCGGATCATTCTCGGTCCTCCTTCCACCAATTACATTCGCGTTACCCGCGCCGATGGGTTTACCCATATGTTCGCTCAGCCGCAACCGATCGCTGCCGGCCAAATGGTCCTTCCCGATTCAATAAATCGCAACAATTTTATTGTGGTCGATCCAACAAAGTTGGTCGACAAACACATCATTGCCTTAGTGGGGGCAATAAACAAAGAAAGAGAACTGGTCGAGCGATTTCAGAAGGCGCCCCTGCTCGGCGACTCGGCGATTGCTAATTTTATCGGCTCTGAAGCATTTGCCCATATGGAGGCAGTGTCGCTTGTCTTTAACAAACACGAAGATGGTCTTAATACATACCATAGAACCTTTGCAGGAACGGCTGCAGCCGGCATCATTTTTGAGTCGTTTTATGAATGGATGAAGTATAAGAAATACAAAGGCGCAGAATTATTCCGGCTAGAGCACCACAACAATCCGCATGGAGTGCACGAAAAAATAAATGGGTTAAAAGGTGCTGCCCATATGACAAAAGAAGTATGGGAGATGATATCGCACTCAGCAGTCGAGTTGCCTGATGGAACAATCCGGCGATCTGATACCGCGGCGGGGTATATCTATAACCACCTCCACTGGATCGGTATTCAGATGGTGGCTAACGGCGTTGGGTTTGGGTTAGATCTTATGACGCATCATGCTGTAGCGCACGGCCTCCAGACGAAGGAGGAGCATCACATTTTAGAAGAAGGCTTACCGCCCACGCACCTAATGAACCTTAAGGAATATTTCGCTGTTTGGTTAGCAGTGAAAGCGTTCTGTTGGGGAGATATCATAACGCTCGGCGCCACAATGCAAAGCCGGAGAAATGTAACATCGCAGCAGCATCCGTTTCATGCAACAGGACAACACTTAAAACATTTTTGGAGAAAACTCGGCGGCCTAGAAACCGATGACCATATTGGGCTGCTGTTCTCAAAAAATGCGAATGAGAGCGATGCAAACTGGAAAAAACGGCTAAACAATTGGGCAATCGTACTTCAGGCTGCGGAGTTCGGAACGGCAGTTATCGACGCTGGGGTGGGTGTAGGTTTTAACGCAGTTTATGATGCGTTGAATACGCTGGTTGAACAAATGCCCGTTGCAGCCATGGAAAGATGGGGCAGGCGCGGCAGCTCTGCAAGCGTCATACTGCCGCTTATTGAGGATGCACGAAGGAAGAATTTACCACCGGCTCAATTCTTCGCCGCGCTGGAGGCGCAGCTACGCACGCCAGAAGAAGCGCAGCAAGTTGCTACAAATAAAGATATAGAGAACGCGCTTCTTAAACTCCGGCCACGTATAGAGGCCGCGCTCACCCAAGGCGAGGGACTCAATGGCGTACTCATAGCGGATGCTGCGAAGACCGGCGATGAAATCGACGTCGCTACTTTTAACGCGAATAACGCGATACCGCAAACAATTGCCAAAGAGTTTAAAAAATTAATCGACGCCACAAATGTATACAACGACAATATAAGAGAGGCTCCAGGCCTCGCAGAATCGCAAATGATATTAGAACAATTAGAAACGCTGCATACACAATTATCACAGGCTTCTAGTCTCGACGAGAAAATCACGGCACTACAAAAAACCAACGATAAGCTCACAACCGCACGCGTCCATCGCCTTCCAGCATTTACTCCTGAAATAACAGATGATCCTGTACATACGGAAATAAGTCAGCTTCATGCTGATATCTGGGACATAGTGCACGGCTCGATGAACGCCCAAACAAAAGATAGCCAAACCGCTAGCCTCGTTAGAAGCCAAATTTTTCTAATAAACAAGACCGCCAGCATGACTGGGCGTATGAGTGACGAGCAAAAAGTTGTAGTGAAAGATGAATTAACTAAACTACGTGCAGCATTACCGGATAACGAAAACGCTATAGGGATTAATCAAGACGCGATGTTGGACGCGTTAAAAGCAGCGAATGAGGAACTCCGTCATATCCGCGATGTGGTTAGGAACGTAGACAAGAGCGCAGTAGAGGCTGCCGCTATAGTAAAAGCAGATAGAGCGAAAAAAGTTGAAGCTGCCCGCAATGGCTGGTTCCGGAAAATGGCGAACCGGGTACGTGGGACGCCAGAACCTTTGCCTCCATCTGAATTAGAACAAGGACCTAAGACGGAGAAGCAATCTCCCCGCGTTACCGCGCCAGAGATCAACACAGGCCCCTTTGCAGTCTTTGATATGTACGTTGCAGCAAAGCCTCTCAGCGATAAACAGCAGCCTGTTTATGAAATATTCAAGGAACACGCGAAAAACAATCCGCGCAAAAATACCATCACGACTCTCGACGATTTAATGCCTCGCCTAGACGCGTTCCGGGTTTACGCGGCAGTAATGGCTAGCATTGGATTTGGCGATGACAAAGATGTGCAGGACTTTAGTCGGATCTATAAAACATTCCAGGAGAAGCAGAAGAAAGATCCGAATGCAACCTTCCTTGATAGCGTAGTAGCGGACACGTTAACGTGGAATTTTACCGAAACGAGTCACGAGCTTGATGTTCCAACTCTAAACATGCACCACAGCGGCCTCATAAAAATGAGAGAGGCCATCATGAAGCTTAGTGGTTCTGACACAGAAAGCCACGCCCAAGTAAGTGCTTTGATGAAAGACTATGCGGAACGCCGAGAGCAACTCAACGCCATCGCAGCGCAGAAAACCGTTCTAACAAAAGCCACAGAAGGAATTGCCGGTGTGGTTGGTGCAGTTACTCCCGCCATTGTTCAATATGGTGCTAAGAAGGTCGTAGGCCTTGCCAACCAGGTGACATTAACTGGTGCAATTGACGCGATAAAACAGCAACCCGCAGTTACTGTAGCAACTACATTATTAGGAACAGCATCAGCCTTCGGAGGCGGCATACCAGCAGTAGCGGCCTTAGCAACAGTAGTTGGCACAGCGGGATACTTAACCGGAGACTCAACCACACAAGACCCCAACGCATCAAAGACAGAATCCACGCCTGAACGTGACCCTGTAGAACAGGCTTTCGAAATTTACGCGAAAGCGCACGAAATTGTATGGGGCGAAAGTATTTATTCCGCAGATGGCATACCCAAGGAGGAAAATATTCAGGCGTTCGGGCATTTCTACGCAAACACATTCAGCAATGTAGCAAAGCAAAGCCCAAATGCTGCTTTTCAAACAGTCCTTTTGCAATACATAGAAGCAGCTGATCCGGTCAAAGTATTTGGCTCAATACAAAATGCAAGGAAAGGATTGCTTGCAACGAAGACATCATTAAAGTTGCACAACCTGTTAGGGGTTGGACCTAATAACCCACCGATTAAGTGGGTAAAGGGAAACTCGGTTGATCCTGCAGTCGAGCAGGTCAAACAGAAGGAAACCGTCATCCCGGAAGTTCCGGTGGAGACAACAAAAGAAGGACTTAGAAACAGAAAAGGTCAGAGCGAAGATACGACGATCTCATCAATAGACACATCTTTGGCGAGCTCGACGAGTATCTCGACAACTCCTGCCGTGAAGGCAACTCCGGCCGCCAAGATACCTCCAATTTCTGAGGTCGAAGATGACCGATTCACCATCGGCTCAGGCTCAGAGTCTGACTCAGACGTCGAGGCAGAAGACAGGGATCTCGATCAAGGACTAGATGCGAGCCCGGAGAAAGCGCAAACAACACCGTCTATCAAAGCGACTGTTCCGACGCCGCCGGCCTCACCGTCGTTAACCGCGTTATCTACGCCACCTAGCCCCGCGCTAGATGCAGTTAAAGACCCGTTAACCAAGATTGCCGCCATACCGCCGCTACCGCCCTCCATCGCGGAGAAAGAGGTGGCGAT
>JAZKCF010000032.1:0-28517 GCA_040388195.1 Pseudomonadota bacterium | reverse complement strand
TGGCATGCAACATTTTCCTTGAAAAAATGTTGCACTTAGATTTCGCGCCCGCCGAGGGAAAAGAAATGGTTCAACACAGTAATACTTAAGAGTGTGTAATTAGAGAACTTAAAAGAGCGGCTCGGAAAGCCTGTGAGAAGATAAAAAAGAAGTCTAATTTTTCAAAAAAGTGAATCACTGTTTTACGAGTACTTGTATGAGCGGCAAGTTACGCCAGCGCTCTAGCTAAATCCCGCTGCTTTGGTTAGAACGTTTTCAGCCAGTCGCTCGAAAATAAATTTAAAAATTAGGCAATGGTTGGTGGTTTGTAACTTAAGGAATGGTTATGAGCACTCCCGAAGACGGCGAAGCATTAAATGCATTAGGAAACCAGGACGATACAGGTGTGCACCCATCGTCTGAATTGCGCAGTGACTGGGAAGAGTTGTCTGAGGTCCTCCGCTCCTGTGTAGAACCACACCCTTTAGCTACGAACGCATTACAACAATTCTTGCAGTTAGATCGGCTCTGGCACGACTTAAATGTGCGGTGGATCGATACAAAACTAGTAATGGCAAGTGAAGCTCACGCCGAATCAGAGCTGCAATCCGGAGTGGAGGCGACTGGTATAAATATAGGGCAGCGGCAGGCAATAGCACGTAGTCTAATGCAGAACGCTACTGCCCATAGTTATCAATCAGAGAATGTACGACGGTTTATCAGCAATATGGAGTCCGCATGGAATCACTCAGAGTCGCAGCAATCGAGGGAGTTATTCAATAAGCTGCATGAAGTTGCAGAACAAAGAAAGGCTGCGGTAGACCGTTATAAAGAAGCGACTAAGTTGCAAGACGAGGGGCGAGCGGAGCAAGTGCCTTTAATCCACGAATTACTGACAAATTTACGAGCCAACCTGCCGGAGGATGCGCAGAGTGGAATTCAGGAGTTAACGGAATGGGTAGATGAACATGTAGGATCGCCGACTTTTGAAGATGATAGTCCGTCACAATTGTCGAGCGATTCCGCTATAGCCGCGCATAAACAGGGAGAGAGCGAAACAAATAATTGGATGGCGCCTCTGCTGGATCAGTATCAGCCTCTATCAGCTCTGGATGATATACAGGCGCGAATGGACTGGTACGAAGAAAAAGTAAATTTGATCGACGACTATACCAAATCGCAGCATCGATTATCAGAGCATACCGCGATCATGAAGGATTTAGAGGCGACGCGAACGGGGCTGCAAAAAGTGGCTTCACCTGAAGGGAAGGCCGCGCTTATCGCTTCATTTTCATCGCTACCCCCGCCCCCATCTACCGAAGAACGTTGGCAGAGTGTTAGAGATAACTTATTAAATCGAATAACCCGGCTTGAGGGGGAAATTGGGATTATCGAGGCTGAGCAAACGGCGCGTGTCATTAACCAAGAGGATATGCCGCAATACTTACAGCATATTCATTTCGCCCTAGATGAATATCGGGGCGCGCGTGCAGTAAGGCAGGATCAACAGGAGGTAGAGCTGCGTCGACAGACGCTTTCCGGGCTATTGCGGCAAGGAGAACTGGAGATCGCACAAGGAGAAGAGCTAATAGCATCACACGCGCAAGAGACATCATCAAGTAGTGTTGATTTTAGTTATGACGATTGGATACGTCAGACCAGCGCCATGTTTTTGGAGAACGCAAAACCGAAAGCGGAACAAACATTACGGAATCTTATAAAGGGAGCGGCGCCACCCGAGGAGCAGGCTGATAGAGGCACGATGGAGCATTGGCTGGTTGAACAAATGTCATATCCGCATACACGGTCAGCGCTTGAACAGTACACGCACGAGCAGGCGCTGAATGACGCTCTACAGTGGCAAGATTCAGAAGACCGTCCCGAGATAAGTTCTCAACACGTCGCCGATGTTAAACAACATTTGAAACAAGAATGGATTCGGGCGATGCGACGGCGATTAGAAGGCATGCTTGATCGGTCGGATTCGCGGGCACTTGAATGGGCGCGCATGAGGAATGACTTAGGATCTTTTGCCGAGCAAGAAAAAGGAGCCGATAGCACAGAGTTGCTTAAGTCGATGCAGGAAGTGAGTAACGCCCAAACAACTGATAAAAATATTTCAGACACTATCGATGAATTGCTAAATACAGAAATATACAGCCGTGATAAAAATGAGGAGATAGATAAAACTACTATCCGTTCGTTAATCGCGATAAAAGAAAAAATTGTTTCCATCCTCAACGATGAATTAGATTTAAAAGAGGTAAAAGATCAAGTAACACAATTTATCTCATCGAGAAATCAATCATCATCTGTAAAGCTTGGTGAGACGTTAGAAAGATCTGTTACGTCTAGCGTTACGGATGCGTCGGAAAAAGAAAATCTAACGGAGCCAATCGCAGAGCCGTCCCATAAAGCTTCTGATGATTTGGATGTGGGAGTAGTAATAGATAAGGGTAAAGATCGGGTAATGCCAGAAAGAAAAGATAGTGGAATATCTCGTGATACCGCTGTTTCATTTGACTCTGAAGCTAAGCACCGGAAGGCCATCGAATCTAACGCCTATTTGCAAGGACAGGAATGGACTGCACTGAATTCAGAAGCTACACCCGGCATCGCGTTTACAAATCCTGCGGTTACCTTAATGGATGTAGGGCAATTTAATGCTTATTGGGCAGGGGTAACAGATAATCGCCCGCAACACAGGCAAATAGATTTTAATGACTTTCGTTCTGATCTTGAAGCGCTGAGCTCAGGAGGTCAGAGAGCATTCATGATAGGCGCGCGATGGGCGGAAAGTTACCCAGCATTTACGCAAGCCGACGCAGCCCAAATTTTTCCTCCTCAGTTTACCGATATCCACGATGCGCATTTCGACGCCTATCTCGATGGAGTAACTGCCGTCATTTCAGCGCGAGAAAGACAGCATGAGAGGGCAGACCAACTGCTAAGGCAATACGACACACTAGGCGCATCTTCAAGCCGATATGCGCCACAGCTTGGCGAAATTGGAATATCCCCCGAAGAATTTTTACCAGAAGAAGATGTTGGAATTATTCATTTTAGTGAGAATGAAGGTGCGTCCGGTCATCTGTCATTACCCACGTTTAGGAAACCCCAAGATAACCCGCCAAAAAATCGTCATGAAGCGCCGAATCACATTGACGATATACCCAAAAATTATGAGATAGGTAGCGACACTAAACGCCGAAGCGTCGGGAAAACAGTGAAACGAGCTGTACGTAAAGTGTTGCCTGAGATAATTGCAGGAACGGTTAAGCAAACTTATGAACGTGTGCCCGACGTACCGGAGGTCAGGTTCCTGCAAATAATCGCGGCCTATACGCAGAGCTTGGTAATTTTCACATGCAAGGATTTAAGGTCAATTGGGCTCCTACAACAGCATTTAAAATTCCTTCGGACCGAGTATTTTGTCACTGGAAAGGAAATGGCACAGTGAAAGATCCTCAATCGTTTTTATTTATCGATCTAAAAGGAAAGTCAATCATACGTGTACGGGAAACTCGTCTAGATGCTGCGGATGTAGACAGGTTGCGCCTTGCTGTCCAGGCGAAGCAACAGACAAGGTTAGGTAATGATCAATTGCCGGATAATGATAGCAAGGTGTTGTCGGAGCATATGTCTTCCTGTGCAACACACCAGCCGGTAATAGTTCCTACATTGAGCCTACAGCAGGACCAGGGCCACGGTGCCATTCAACTAACGAATAGTGCATCTGCTTCGGTGGATGCGTCTGGTTCAACTTCCTCCAAAAAACAGAAGCCAAAAAATAAAATGTGATTGTTTGGTTTATAGCCAGGTCCGCGAGAAGGTTCTGGAAAGTGTGTCGGAGGATTAAGGCGGTATTCAATAAAGAATGTTTTAACCAAAAAGTGAATAGCTGTCATTCGCTAATGGGGCAACCAGTTGCGCTGGCGGCGCAGCGCAACTTTGCCAATTTACTTGTTTCTATTTTATTTTGTGTAACACAACTGTCCGCTGATATTGCCCCACTGTCCGATTACCTTACCTGATGTATAGATGGTGCCCGATGCTTTTGCATAAGGACCGGTGCCGCCGATAATGATTAACTGTTCCGTGGAATCCTCGCCATGAAGCACCCCGGCGTCGGCTGTAAACACTTTTCCGCCCGGCAATGAAAGCGCGCTACGACCGGTAAACACGCGGCGTGTTTCCGGTAACCCGAGTTCATTTTGAACGGCAGGAATGCCAGCCTCATTGAGAATTGCAGGTGTTTGCGCAACACCGCTAATCGGCGAAATCATGGTTTCTGACGTTAATCCAGCGACGCCTTTAGATGAAAGTATTCCGCTGATTACCTGAACTGAAAAACAACTGTTGGGGACCCCTAGTTGGCCAAGATAAAGAGGGCCGGGATTAACCGCGATAATTTGGCAGGTTGCATCGGGTTCGAGCCGGACCTTGCCTGATAACGATAAACATACTGGATCTGCTTGTGCGAATAGCGGTGTGACTAAGGCACAAATCGACGTGACGGTTAATACCTGTTTGGCAAAATTGACCATGTGGAGTCCTTTTTGTTGATGCGGGGATGAGAACACTAATTGCAAACCAAATACCACCGAAAGCGTAAGCCGGACTGCTGACAGTTCGGCTTACGTTGGGATAAGTCCGAGCTTCCTAATGTCAGCCCGGACTATGTTCAACTGATTTTTACGCCGCCATCAATTCACGTAAGACATACGGCAAAATACCGCCGTGCTTGTAGTAATCCGCTTCAATCGGCGTGTCGATACGCGCAAGCACTTTGACTTCTTGCTGGCTGCCATCTTTGCGTTTGATTACCAGTGTGACATCCATTTGCGGTTTGATGTCTTCCAGCCCAATAACGTCGAATTCTTCGTCACCTTTGATACCAAGTGATTCCGCGGTATCGCTGCCTTTGAATTGGCAGGCGAGCACACCCATGCCGATGAGGTTCGAGCGATGGATACGTTCGAAGCTTTTCGCGACGACCGCTTTAACGCCGAGTAGTTGCGTACCTTTGGCTGCCCAATCGCGTGAAGAGCCGGTACCGTATTCTTCGCCAGCGAAAATCACGGTTGGAACATTGGCGTCGACATACTTCATCGCTGCGTCGTAAATCGCCAATTGTTCACCGGACGGTTGATGAACGGTGAGGCCGCCTTCGATGCGCGTGCCGTCTGCTTTCAGCGGAATCATCAAATTTTTGATTCGCACATTGGCGAAGGTGCCACGCATCATCACTTCGTGGTTGCCGCGGCGTGAGCCGTAGCTGTTGAAGTCGATCACGGAAACATGATTGGCCTGTAAGTATTTACCCGCTGGCGAAGACGGTTTGATCGAACCCGCTGGGCTGATGTGATCCGTTGTTACGGAGTCACCGAAAATGCCTAGTGTTCGTGCGCCATGAATATTGCCGGTCTTGCCAGGTTGCATGCCGAAATCGTTAAAGAACGGCGGCTCGGCAATATAGGTGGATGTCTCCCACGTATAAACTTGGCCGGTAGATGCAGGAATGTTATTCCACAGCGGATTGTCTTTGGTGAAGTCCGCATACAAGCGTTGATACGTTGCCGGATCGGTCGCGTATTTCATCACCGCGCCGACTTCCTGTTGCGTAGGCCAGATATCCTTCAGATAGACAGGTTGGCCGTCCTTGCCTTGGCCGAGCGGTTCCTTAGTCATATCGATGGTTGTCCGACCGGCAATCGCAAAAGCAACCACGAGTGGTGGCGAGGCGAGGAAGTTGGCTTTGATATTGGCGTGGATACGGGCTTCGAAGTTGCGGTTGCCGGAAAGTACGGCGCAAGCAACTAGATCATTTTGCACAATCGTTTCTTCCAACTGCGGATCGAGCGGGCCGGCGTTACCGATACAAGTTGTACAGCCATAAGCCGCTACACCGAAGCCGAGTTTTTCCAGCGATGGAAGAAGGTTGGATTTTTGTAAATATTCGGTCACTACGCGTGATCCTGGCGCTAGTGAAGTCTTGATATGCGCCTTCACGGTCAAGCCTTTCTCCACTGCTTTTTTCGCCAGTAAGCCAGCGGCTAGCAGCACACCGGGGTTGGATGTGTTGGTGCATGACGTGATGGCGGCAATCAGCACATCACCATGACCCAAATCGACATGTCCTGGTCCTTCGACACCAACAGGGGTGCCGGCGACCAAATCAGGCGTGGGGCGATTGTCCATCATCTCGAGTTCGGTCGCCGTGGCAGTGTTCTTTTGGCTGACGAGGCCCGCTTTTCCCGCTGCTTGCTTCGGAGCGGTTTCCGACGCTTGTTCGCCGCCGCCGGATACTACCGAAGCCTGGGTTGACTGGACGCCGAAGCTGCTGGGGAATCGTTTAGTCAATTCCGCCGCTGCTTTGCTGTAGCCATTTGCCGCGACAGGCTGAGTAAACAATTCTTCGAATTTCTGTTTAAGCGATCCCAATTCGATGCGATCTTGCGGACGTTTCGGTCCTGCGACGCTGGGTACGATAGAGTCGAGATCCAATTGCAGTGTTTTCGAGTAATCGATCTGCCCGGCTTTCGGTATGCCGTACAAGCCCTGGGCTTTGAAGTAGGACTGGAATGCATCGATTTCTTCGGCGGTACGGCCAGTCGCCTTGAAGTATTCGATGGTTACGTCGTCAACTGGGAAGAAGCCCATGGTTGCGCCGTATTCAGGCGCCATGTTGGCAATCGTGCCGCGATCCGGCAGTGCTAATGTCGCAGTTCCTTCGCCGAAAAACTCAACGAATTTACCGACAACTTTTTCTTTACGTAGCAATTCTGTAATCGTCAGCACCAGGTCGGTCGCGGTGACGCCTTCACGCAATTTGCCGGTCAAATTTACGCCTACAACATCGGGTGTCAGGAAATAAACTGGCTGCCCCAACATCCCTGCTTCCGCTTCAATACCGCCCACGCCCCAACCAACAACACCAATGCCGTTGATCATCGTGGTATGGGAATCGGTGCCGACTAATGTATCGGGATAATAGACATCGTTTTTCTTCAACACGCCGCGTGCAAGATATTCCAAATTTACTTGGTGGACGATGCCGATTCCCGGTGGCACAACTTTGAATGTATCAAAGGCTTGCATGCCCCATTTCATGAATTTGTAGCGTTCGGCGTTACGATGAAACTCAAGTTCCATATTTAACTTGAGCGCATCGGGGGAATTGTAATGATCGATTTGCACAGAATGATCGACGACCAGATCAACCGGCACCAGCGGCTCAATTCTCTTTGGATTTTTCCCCATGCGGGCAGCGACGCCACGCATAGCGGCTAAATCGCACAGCAGCGGAATGCCGGTGAAATCTTGCAGCACGACGCGAGCAACGACGAAAGGAATCTCATCGACGCGGTTTGCAGTAGGTACCCAGTTCGCGAGTTGTTTGACGTGTTCTTCGGTGATTTTTTTATCGTCGTAATTGCGTAGCACGGACTCTAATACGATACGAATCGATACGGGCAGACGGGAGATATTGCCGACGCCGGCTTTTTCCAACGCGGGGAGGGAATAAAATTTGCCTGTCTTGCCGGAGTTTAGTGTGAAGTCTTGTTGGGTGTTGAATAGATTGTGTGGCATACGCCTTTACTCCTAATTAATAATAATCCCCGTACCGCTGTTGCTCGAATTTTGCCAGCACATCGGTGACCTTCTGCGCACTGTAAGGCTTCACGATGAAACCTTTGGCGCCGGCGCCGAGTGCGGCTTTGACATTTTCAACCGCGCTATGGGCTGTGATGATGACGCAAAAACATTTCGGGCTAATATCTTTGGCTTGTTTTAACACGGTGACGCCATCGACTCCCGGCATACTGATGTCGAGAAAAGCAATCTGGAAATTTTTCTGTTTTAAAAGCCGCAAAGCTTCTTCGCCGTCGGCGGCATACGTAACGGTAGGATAATCGCAATTTCTAAGAATTGACGCCAATAATGCACGGGTTCCGCCGTCATCGTCCGCGATCAATATTTCGATTTCTTCATTATTCATGCGTGTTCTCCAGATACAGTGCGTCTACTTTTTCATTTCCCGGAATGTGCTTTAGAAGCCCTTAGAGCGGATTTCATATGAATGTACGGTGTCGCTGGGTTTGTATGGGGTGCAGTGCTAGGCGAGAGGAGCGCCGTTTGGTCATTCGCAAACAAGCGACGAGTAACGACGCAATGCGCCCCAAACAAACCCAGCCCTTCGGGTTGTTCCCAAATGCGGCTCCCGCGTCGTTACGCTTCTTGCTAAGGCAATAAGCATTAGCTGCGTCGCGGCGCCTAGCGGGCATCCGCATTTGGGGACAACGACACCGTACATTCATATGAAATCCGCTCTAATACAAGCTAAGGTCGGGGCAAGAAGCGCAGCAGTATAAATGTACTTCGAGCATCCCATCCCCAAAATTGGCTCGTATGAGGACTTTAAAATACATCTTTAGATTTTAACCTAGAAACGGCGTTAGTATTTGTTGCAAAGCCTTTTTTGCTTCCTCTGTATTACCATCTCTAGCCGAGCGTTCAAGTTTACGGGCGGCTTCCGTAATTTCCGTATAACCAAACGATCCGGCCGTTCCGGCTAAAAGATGGGCCAATTCCGCAGCTTGTTTCCAGTCGTTTTCGCTAACGTAGGTTTTTAAGCGAGTAAGCTGCTCGGGAAGCTTATCCTCGAACTCTCGTTTAAGGCCCGCGTACTCCGGCAATTTTGTGGTAAAAAGTTTTCTTCCGTGGGCGGTGGCCTCGACGGAAAGAAGGTCGTTTAACCATCGGCTGAATGCGTTGAGATCAAGAGGGGCGGCAATATATCGAATGCAGCCCGCGCGATTGTACCGTTGCGTATCCGTGGATATCACGCTGCCGGTCATTGCCACGATGGGCCGGCCAAATCCTGAGGCTCGTAGCGTTTCCACTGCTTCTGCGCCTTCTGCCGAGGGAATTTGCAGCCCGATTAATAACAAATCGAAATCCTCCGCGAGCGCCCGTTCGACTATTTCTCGGCCGTTTTCAACGATATCAAACCGCAGTCCTAGTCTAGTGAGGAACTGGCCGAGTAATCGTCGTTGATTGGAATCGGCCTCGGCAAACAAAACGCGGGCGGATATTTGCTGAAAATGTAATTCAGGATCAATTGTCGTTTCAATTCCCAATGCACGTTCGATCGCATTGAACATTTCCGTCTCATCAACCGGTTTGCTAATGAAATCGTCCATGCCCGCCGCTAGGCAGCTTTCGCGATCGCCCTGCATGGCATTGGCGGTCATCGCGATGATCGGAATATTCGGGTTGAGAGTAGGGGGAGTTTGGGCGCGTATTTTGCCGGTTGTTTCGAATCCATCCAATACAGGCATCCGGCAATCCATCAGTACTAAGTCATAAGCACGATCGCACAGGTTGTCGAGCGCCTGCCGGCCATTTTCTGCAATGTCGACATGGTAGCCTCGTTTCGCAAGCAGCGCGCGGGCCAGTTTCTGATTGATTGCGTTATCTTCGACCAGCAAGATATACCGCCCATTTTGATCCGGCGATTTCTGCTGGGAATCCGTTTCCAACGATACCGGCTGGATATAGACCGGCGCTTGCCCTGTACTTTTTTCGCCTATCATTTCCTCATTAGATTTTTCAGGCAGTTTCTTGTCCGACGCAATAATTTTCGTCGTCAGTGATTTTGCGGGCGGTGTATCAGCCCGCATGATTTGGCGTTCGAAAACGACAGTAAACCAAAAGGTAGAACCTTCATTTTCCTTGCTTTCAATACGAATGACACCATCCATCAATTCAACCAGACGTTTGGAAATGGAGAGGCCTAACCCAGTGCCGCCAAATTCTCGGGTTGTGGAGGTATCCACTTGCGAGAAAGGGGTGAAAAGAATTTTCAGCTTATCGGCGGGAATGCCGATGCCGGTATCGCGAATATCAAAGCGTAAGGTGGCTTTCTCGTCTTCAATATTTTGGCTGCTGACTTCAATTCTGATGTTGCCGCTGGGCGTAAATTTAATCGCGTTATTAACAAGGTTAGTAACGATTTGACGCAAACGCCCTGGATCGCCGCGCAACTGGCGTGGAGTGATCGGATCAATGAGATAAACAAACTCAAGTCCTTTTTCGCGCGCTTGCACAGCCAGCGTATCGATAGTCTGATTGAGGAGATTATCCAAATCGAAATCGATCATTTCCATATCAAGCCGACCGGCTTCAATTTTGGAGAAGTCGAGAATTTCGTTAATGATCTTCAACAGCGACTCGCCGCTATATTTGATTAGTTGCGCGAACTCCCGTTGATTGTTATTAAGCTTGGTGTCTAGCAGTAAGTGCGCCATGCCGATAACACCGTTCATTGGTGTGCGGATTTCATGGCTCATGTTGGCTAGAAATGCGCTTTTTGCCCGGTTGGCGGCTTCTGCGGCTTGCATGGCGTGGCGAACTTCGTTGACATACAGCAAGCCTGTACCGATCGCGAAAATCAACATGGTTCCAGCAACGCTTAGCAGAACAAATAGCCAATGCCGCTCCTGATTCAAAATTACGATTTCGGAAAGAGAGCGGACCACATAGACGACGATGCCGTCTTCCGGTAACGATTTGGAGATAAGAAGCGCTGGACGATCGTCATTACTAAAGCGAATCATTGTCGGAAAACGCTCATCTCCCCAGTCGCTTATTTGCAGTGGCAAGAAATCTTTTCGTTTATACCGCAATATCCTTTCCTCTGTCGGCAAGGTATTCAGTTGCGCGCCGGGCAGGGTACGGAGTTCCAGATTTTTTTCTTGCGCCAGAATAATTACGCCGTTGGCGTCGGCAAGAAATGCGTTGGCCTGATTGAGCCAATGGGAAAGATTTGATACGTTTAATTTGACGATAACGGCGCCCAAGAAACGTCCGTTGTCCATCACAGGGTATGAATATATTAGGCCGGGCAAACTGGTTGTTCTACCGATAATATATTGCTGGCCACGTTGGCCGGCTTTTGCTTGCTTGAAATATTCACGATCGGCGTAGTTGTTGGCGACAAAACTTTCCGACGAATTTGCGTTACCGGAAGCGATGCAATTTCCTGCGGCGTCGAGAATAAAAATACTATTTGCGTATAGGTTTTTTTCCGCAATATCAAGGAAACGATTTAGTTTTTCCAGGGCAGGGTCGTGTGTCCATTCGAGTTTTTGCTGTGCATGTTCCATCGCCGAAAGGCCGACCTCAGGGCCAAATCGAAGAAGTGTTTTACGGATGCTTTCCTCATTTGACAGAACCAGTGGTAATCCTTGCAGTTGCTCAAGGCTGTGGCGGATATTGTTCGCTACGCTCTCTACTTGTTGTTTGCCCGCTTGAGATTCTTGATTGAAGAAACTGACCGAGCGGCTGTAACCATAGTGCTCGGCGATGAGCAGTGACACGGCTACCCAACCGATAATCACCGTGCAAAATACAAAAAAAGCGGATTGAATAAAAGCGGTGACTTCCCTGGCTAGGCGATCTTCCAGGAGTTCGACAATGGCGACGTCTTTAGGATTCGCCATTAAGAGGTCTAAATCACGTAGAGATCGACATACTCGTTTACCGGCATTGTCTCCAGCTTCTTCTTATCTAACGAGACATCCAGAATGGCGTGCTGTTGCTTAACTGGAAAACGGCGAGCGAGATTGGTGCGGAACTTGGCTTCAAGCAGTGGAATGCCATCTTTACGACGGCGTTTATGACCGATCGGATACTCAACCACGATCTCCGGCAATATTGTGCCGTCGTTAAATTCAACGGTAATGCCATTCGCAATCGAACGCTTTTCGGGATCGTGATAATCGACGGTGAATTGCGGGTCTTCCACGCATTCCATCTTTGCGCGCAACATGTCGATGCGGCGATCGTTGGCAACATCGTCTTCGTAATCGGCAGCGGTAAGCCAGCCGAATATCAGCGGCACGGCGACCATATATTGGATGCAGTGATCGCGGTCGGCGGGGTTCGCGAGCGGACCTTTTTTATCGATGATGCGTATCGCCGCCTCGTGCGTGCGAATGGTGATCTTCTTGATATCTTCCAGTCTGTCCTTAGCGTTCTCATGCAAAGCTATCGCGCATTCCACGGCAGTCTGCGAATGGAATTCCGCTGGGAAGGAAATTTTAAATAGCACATGCTCCATGACATAGGAGCCATAGGGGCGTTGAAATTTGAACGGCTGGCCTTTGAATAGGGCATCGTAAAAACCCCAAGTTTTAGCCGTCAGCGCAGAGGGGTAGCCCATTTCACCGGTCTTGGCAATCAACGCCAAGCGCACTGCTCGGCTAGTTGCATCTCCCGCTGCCCAGCTTTTACGTGAACCGGTATTCGGCGTGTGGCGATAGGTGCGCAGACTTTGCCCGTCTACCCACGCGAGGGAAACTGCATTGATCATTTCGTCTCGATTCAAGCCGAGCAACCCTGCGACGACGGCGGTAGAAGCGACTTTTACCAGCACGACGTGATCCAGGCCTACGTTATTAAAGGAATTCTCTAACGCCAGGCATCCCTGAATTTCATGGGCTTTGATCATCGCGCTCAGCACATCTTTCATCATCAGCGGCTGTTTACCGACTGCGACCGCATTGCGCGAAAGCCAATCGGCAGTGGCGAGAATGCCGCCGAGATTATCGGAGGGATGACCCCATTCAGCCGCGAGCCAGGTGTCATTGAAGTCGAGCCAGCGAATCATTGCGCCGATGTTGAAGGCCGCTTGGACGGGATCGAGCTGAAATTGGGTACCGGGTACCTTGGCGCCGTTAGGGACTATCGTTCCCGGAACGATCGGGCCTAGCAGCTTGGTACAGGCAGGATAGGTGAGGGCTTCGAGCCCGCAGCCGAGTGTGTCGATCAGACAGTGTCGCGCTGTTTCGTAAGCGTTTTGACTGTCAATGGCGTAGTCGAGGACATAATCGACGATGTCCGTCAGAACTTTATCGGGGGCAGGGCGAATATTGGAAATGGGGGTTCCCATAAAAATGGCGAGATTAAGAATTCAATATGTTTTCGGCTGTTTTGCGCGCCATGTTGGCTTGCTCGGCGGTTTGCTTTTTGCCAAGCATGGTCTCGAAGTCCTCAAGCAATTCTTTCAACTCCTCAACATTGGAGCATCGCTCGATTTTTAATTTAAAAAATAGTCCCTTGAAGCCGAGCGCATCATTCGCGATTTCGCTCATGAACCGCTGCGCATCAATAAATTTCTCGATTCCGGTTCTTACTTGCGGTTCTGCGGCTACCGCAGCGGGGCTGGCCTGCATGGTTATGGCCTGGATCAATTCAAGCTGTTCTAGCTCTTGAAAAGCATCGGGACCAAGTCCTAGATGACGGATTGTTTCATTGATTTGGCCATATGTTTTGCGGCCATCAATCAGAATTAATAGCGAGCGCACTTTGTATTCGAGTTTGATCGAATGCTTTTTTATCTCTTCGTTACCCTTCGCGGTTTTTTGAAAAACCGTACTGTTGTCCATGCTTCCTCCAAATTATTCTAAAAGTTGGTTTCTACAGGATACGCATCAACTCCGGTCCTTTATCGGGACGAATGTCTGGTCGGCTGGCCCTACATAGTTGGCGCACGGGCGGATAATTTTGCCATCAATACGTTGTTCGACTACATGAGCACTCCAACCGCTGGTGCGGGCGATGACGAAGAGCGGCGTGAACATCGCGGGCGGAACACCCATCATGTGATAGCTAGTCGCACTATACCAATCTAAATTGGGGAACATTCTCTTTTCTCGCCACATAACCTCCTCGATTCGCTCGGAGATTTCAAATAACTTCATGTCGCCCACGTCTAGGGACAGCGCGCGCGCCACTTTTTTGATTACCTGATTGCGTGGATCGGCCACCGTATAGACCGGATGGCCGAAACCAATGACGATTTGTTTTTCAGCAATTCGCTTGACGATGTCTGCCTCCGCGTCGTCCTGCGTATCGTAGCGGCCAATAACGTCAAAAGCGAATTCGTTTGCGCCGCCATGCTTGGGCCCCTTCAAGGCGCTGATGGCCCCGGTAATTGCCGAGTGCATATCGGAGCCAGTGCCGGCGACAACCCGTGCAGCAAAAGTGGATGCGTTAAACTCGTGCTCGGCATACAGGATAAGAGAGGTATGCATGGACCTTATCCAAAGGTCGCTTTGCGGTTTGCCGTGTAAAAGATGCAGGAAATGTCCGCCGATGGAGTCGTCGTCGGTTTCCACATCGATACGCCGGCCCGCATGAGAGAAGTGATACCAGTAAAGCAGCATCGAACCGAACGAGGCCATTAGCCGGTCCGCGATGTCGCGTGCTTCGCTGAGGATATGTTCCTCGCTCTCCGGCAGCACCGCTCCGAGCGCTGAACAAGCCGTGCGCATGACGTCCATGGGATGGGCGTTTGCCGGAATACATTCCAATATATGTTGAACCGAAGCCGGAATGCCGCGTAGTGCTTTTAGTTTCCGCTTATAGCCGGCCAATTCGGCAACTGTGGGTAATTTTCCGTGGACCAGGAGATGGGCAATTTCCTCGAATTCGCATTTCTCGGCGAGGTCGAGGATATCGTAACCGCGATAATGGAGATCGTTGCCGGTGCGGCCAACCGTAGAGAGCGCAGTATTGCCGGCGACAACGCCGGAGAGCGCAACCGATTTCTTTGGTTTCGGAGTTTGCTGGACATCAGTCATAAGTACCTCTGTCTCCCGCTGGGTAGGGCGGTCATGCATTTGTCGTCGCCTATTCCCAATCTTTGCATAGAGAGGGTAAAAACGCCAAATCAATAACGTTTAGAAACATTCAGACCGGCGCCGTTCCTATAATTTCTTCACGGTCTCGTAGAGTTTCGCCGCCTTCCATGCGAAAATGGCGACCTTTGACCGCAGAACGTACTTTATAAGCGTTATACAAACCGAGGTTGGAGTTGCGATGCTCGAAGCACTTGTTTGTGCGACTGCGCTTTTCGCTCCAACCTTGGTTTGTATAACGCTTATAAAGCACGTTCTGTGACAGTATTTGTAGGATGGGTGGAGCGGTGGCGTAACCCATCACTACCTAGCGGCCTAGTTAGGTTACAACGCTCAACAATAAGGATTGCTCGAATGACGACTGCAGTAAAACAACGTCCAAAACACCTCAATCTATTAAAGATAAAGCAACCGATTCCGGCGATCGTCTCGATTCTCCATCGGGCTAGCGGTGCGGGGCTTTTTCTGTTTTTTATTCCCTTGGCGCTATGCGCGTTGCAGGGAAGTTTAGGTTCTCCGGAGGGGTTTGCCCAGTTGGCTAACGTTTTTGCCAATCCAATTGCGAAGCTTCTTCTCATTGGTTTTATTTGGGCCTACATCCATCATTTTTGCGCCGGAATCCGTTTCCTGCTGCTCGATTTGAACAAAGGTATTACGCTAGGCGCCGCTCGGATGTCCGCTAAAATTGTTCTCGTTGTCAGTCTTCTACTTACTTTCATAATTGCAGCAAAAATATGGTAAATCGTACCGTTGTAGGCGCCCATTATGGGTTGAAAGATTGGCTGATCCAGCGCGTCACCGCGGTGTTGATCGTTGTTTACACATTTATCGTGGCAGGATTATTGTTCACTCGTTTACCGCTGGATTACGACGGGTGGAGATCCCTGTTCGTGCCGCAATGGTTCCGAATTATCACGCTGATGTTCCTGTTGGCTGTTTTTTGGCATGCATGGATCGGAATGCGGGATATTTTGATGGATTACATAAAGCCCACGGGTATTAGGCTAGGTCTGCAAGTTTTGGTTGTGCTTGCGCTGGTTGCCTATAGCTTTTGGTCGATGATGATTTTGTGGAGCTTATAAATGGCTGCTTTAACAACAAGACAATTTGATGCGGTCATCGTAGGAGCCGGTGGCTCTGGACTGCGAGCGGCGCTACAAGCGTCGGCGGCAGGGTTACGCGTGGCCGTGCTATCCAAGGTATTTCCAACACGGTCTCACACTGTCGCGGCACAGGGGGGGGTCGGCGCATCGCTGGGAAATATGGGTGAAGACAATTGGCTGTGGCATATGTATGACACGGTCAAGGGCTCCGATTACTTAGGTGATCAGGACGCGATTGAGTTCATGTGCCGGATGGCGCCTGAAGTGGTGCGTGAGCTTGAACACTTCGGCATGCCATTCGACCGCAATGAGGATGGCACCATTTATCAACGCCCCTTTGGCGGCCACACACAACATTATGGTGAAAAACCCGTGCAGCGTAGTTGCGCTGCCGCTGACCGCACCGGTCATGCCATGTTACATACGCTGTATCAGCGCAATGTAATGACCAACACGCAGTTTTTCGTGGAATGGATGGCGCTCGATCTGGTCCGCGATTCAGATGGCGACGTAGTTGGCGTGACCGCACTGGAAATGGAAACCGGTGAAGTCTACATTTTGCATGCCAAAGCGGTATTGTTTGCCACTGGTGGTGCAGGGCGTATTTTCTCCGCCAGCACGAATGCCTTTATTAATACCGGCGACGGCCTCGGCATGGCGGCGAGAGCGGGGATTCCGTTGGAAGACATGGAGTTTTGGCAGTTTCACCCGACCGGTGTCGCTGGCGCTGGGGTGCTGATTACCGAAGGCGTGCGAGGCGAGGGCGGTATTCTGCTGAACAAGAACGGCGAGCGTTTCATGGAGCGCTATGCACCGAATCTGAAAGACTTAGCCCCGCGTGACGTGGTGTCACGTGCGATGGCGACTGAGATCAAGGAAGGGCGAGGCGCCGGTAAAGATGGTGAATTCCTGTTGCTGAAACTGGACCATCTCGGTCCCGAGGTAATCAACAAGCGGCTTCCTGGCATTCGCGAAATTGCGATCAAATTCGCTAACGTCGATCCAATCAAAGAGCCGATTCCCGTTGTGCCGACTTGCCACTATCAAATGGGCGGAATCCCGACCAATTACCTGGGCGAGGTTATTATTCCCAAGGGTGGTGACCCGGAAGTTGTCGTACGCGGATTCTACGCGGCAGGGGAGTGTGCCTGCGCGTCAGTGCACGGGGCGAATCGTCTCGGCACCAATTCGCTGACCGACTTGCTTGTATTTGGTAAGGCCGCTGGCAACAGCTTGGTGGATTTTGTGAAGACTATGCCCAGTCACAAACCTCTACCCGAGAATGCGGGCGAGTTCACTTTAGCGCGGCTCGACCGGCTAGAAAAACAAACGAATGGCGAGAGTGTGGCCGGCGTGGGCGCGGCAATGCGGCAAACGCTGCAAGCGCATTGCAGTGTGTTCCGTTTCCCCGATTTGCTGACGCAGGGCGTTGCTAAAATCAAAGACATTGCCGAGCGTGCGAAGTGCTTGCAAATTCAAGATAAGAGCAAAGTGTTTAACACCGCTCGTATCGAGGCATTGGAACTCGAAAACCTAATCGAGGTCGCAGTTTCCACATTAGTCTCCGCTGAAGCGCGCACCGAAAGCCGTGGCGCTCACGACCGAGCTGACTTCCATAAACGGGACGATGTGAACTGGCTGAAGCACACATTGTGGTACAAGGATGGTAACCGGTTGGAATATAAGCCTGTGCATATGAAGCCGCTGACTATCCCATCGTTTGAGCCGAAAGAACGGACGTTTTAACGGAGTAAGGAAGCTTAAAATCTTGAACCATAGAGAACATAAAGAACTCCGTGGATTCTGTGTTGAATGCTTTTGACCTTAAGAAAACTATTATGAAATTCAAAATTTACCGCTACGACCCAGACAAAGATGCTGCTCCTTATATGAAGGAGTACGACATTCAACTGGAACCGACCGACCGGATGTTGCTTGATGCGCTGGTGCGCATCAAGTCGATTGATGACAGTTTGAGTCTGCGTCGTTCGTGCCGCGAGGGTGTTTGCGGGTCGGATGCCATGAATATCAATGGCAAAAACGGCTTGGCTTGTACAACAAAATTGGTAGAGCTTAAAGAGCCGGTGGAGTTGTATCCGCTTCCGGGGCTCCCCGTTATCCGCGATTTAATCGTGGACATGACCCAGTTCTTCAAACAGTACCATTCCATCAAACCTTTCCTTATCAACAATGATCCGCCGCCGCGCGACAAGGAACGTTTGCAATCGCCTGCCGATCGCGAAGAGTTGAATGGGTTGTACGAATGCATACTGTGCGCCTGCTGCTCGACTTCCTGTCCTTCATTCTGGTGGAACCCGGACAAATTCGTCGGCCCGGCAGGGTTATTGCAAGCGTATCGTTTCATTGCCGATACGCGCGATCAAGCAACTAGTGAGCGCTTGGATAATCTGGAAGATCCATATCGTCTTTTCCGCTGTCACACCATTATGAATTGTGCTGATGTTTGTCCGAAGGGATTAAACCCCACATTAGCGATCAACAAAATTAAAGACATGATGTTGAAACGCGCAGTATAGAAGTCTGTCTGAGCTTTGGAGCTCTATCTCAGTCATTACAGATAGGATCGGCTCTACGATGAACAGAAGAGCGAGCTGGCGGTGAATAGCGACAGACTCGCTCTCATTTTGTACATTACAGAAATAACATTGGTAAAAATCTGTTAATTTGTAAAAACTTATGTACTTTGGAATGCTAGGATGGCGCTAGAGCGAATTATGGATGATCGTAGGTTTGAACGGCTGAAGTGGCAGTCACGTCGTGGATTGCTGGAGCTGGATCTTATTTTTACGCGTTTTTGGGAACAGAGCGCTGCCTCACTGACTGAGCAAGACATGCAGACCTTGGATAAACTTCTGCAATTGCCTGACAACGATATTCTGGACATGGTGATGGCGCGGCAAACATGTGATGATGCGTCGATCAGCGAAATGATTCAGCGTTTGCAGCAGGCGTAAACCTAATCACAGCATCAAGGAAGCCTCCATAAATTTATATTTCTAAGCAATACGGTATTGCGACGAAATATCAATTTATAGAGGCTACCTAAAACTTATTGGAACACTCGCGGAGAAATTAATGGAACCCAAAGGCAAGGTCACCCTCAGTTATGAAAATAGCGGCGGTCCGCAAACCATGGATCTGTCGGTATATGCCGGGACAATGGGACCCGATGTTTTCGATATTCGGCCCCTAGGTAAAACGGGGATGTTTACTTTCGACCCGGGTTTTTTAGCGACGGCGTCTTGTGAATCGGAAATAACCTATATCGATGGCGAGGCCGGCGTGTTGCTATACCGCGGCTACCCGATCGAGCAGTTGGCAGAAAAATGCGATTTTCTGGAAGTCGCGTATTTGTTGTTGAAAGGCGAATTGCCTAATCAGCAGCAGAAGACGGGATTTGATAACACCATCGTGCGCCACACCATGGTTCACGAACAGTTGACCCGTTTTTACCAAGGCTTCCGGCGTGATGCGCATCCGATGGCGGTGATGGTCGGCGTAGTCGGCGCACTGTCGGCGTTCTATCACGATTCGCTGGATATCAATAACCCTGAACATCGGGATATCTCTGCAGTGCGGTTGATTGCTAAGATTCCGACGATCGCGGCCATGTGTTACAAGTACAACCTTGGTCAGCCGTTCATGTATCCCCAAAACAATCTGAGCTATAGCGAAAATTTCATGCGCATGATGTTCGCTACGCCGGCAGAAGAGTACAAGGCGAATCCGGTGCTGGTAAAGGCGTTGGATCGCATCTTAATTCTGCATGCGGATCACGAACAGAATGCATCTACCTCGACGGTACGTCTGTCCGGCTCCAGCGGCGCCAATCCGTTCGCTTGCATCGCCGCCGGCATTGCTTGTTTGTGGGGGCCGGCTCATGGTGGTGCGAACGAGGCCTGCCTCAACATGTTGGAAGAAATCGGCGATGTGTCCCGCGTTGGTCATTACATCAATCGCGCTAAAGACAAGAACGATAACTTCCGTCTAATGGGCTTCGGTCATCGGGTATACAAAAATTTCGATCCTCGCGCCAAGCTGATGCGCGAAACTTGCCATGAAGTGCTCGGCGAGTTGGGTCTGCATGATGATCCATTGTTCAAGCTGGCGCTGGCACTGGAAAAAATCGCACTCGAAGACGAGTACTTCATCAGCAGGAAACTATATCCGAACGTCGATTTCTATTCGGGAATCGTGCAGCGCGCGCTTGGTATTCCAACCAGTATGTTCACGTCCATTTTCGCATTGGCGCGTACTGTGGGATGGATCGCGCAATGGAACGAAATGATTTCCGATCCAGATCAGAAAATCGGCCGGCCTCGGCAGTTGTATATCGGGAAAACCCGTCGCGATGTAGTGGCGATGGATCAAAGGGGATAGCACTTGGCTCCCTTCTCCCGCAAGCGGGAGAAGGGTTGGGGATGAGGGTGTTTGAGAAACTACGCCTCGTGGCAAATGCCCTCACCTCCAACCCCTCTCCCGCGCGCGGTGGAGGGGAACTACTTTAAGACAGCGTTTACAGCTCCTTCTTCGATGAGAGGGAATCAAAGCGAGGTAATCCGTCATGATGAAAGAGTTCCTGAGCAACTCCTACCTCTTCGGCGCCAACGCGCCGTTCATCGAGGAGTTGTACGAATCTTATCTAGTTGATCCATCCTCTGTTGGCCCTGAATGGCGGGTGTATTTCGATGAACTGTCGAAGACCGCTGGCGTAGTCGCGAAAGACGTGGCGCACACGCCCGTCATAGAAGCATTTGCCAATCTTGCCAAACAAAGTCCGGCAACGCTCCGGCGGATGCAAACCGTACCGGCTCCGGAAACCGATAAAAAACAAGTATCCGTCCTGCAGCTTATCAACGCGTATCGTTTTCTCGGTAGCCGCCACGCTGCGCTGGACCCACTTCAATTGCATGACCGGCATGTCGTTCCCGAATTGGACCCCGCGTACTATGGTCTCGGCGATGAGGACTTGGATCGAGTGTTCAATACCGGTTCTTTGGTTGGACCGGCGCAAGCGTCCTTGCGCGAAATTCTCGATGCACTGAAAAGCACTTACTGTGGCAGCATCGGTCTCGAGTACATGTACATCACCGATACCGAGCAGAAGCGCTGGGTTCAAGCGCAGTTCGAAAGCGTGCATTCGAAGCCGCGTTTTACCAAGGAAGAGAAACGCGCTTTACTGGACCAACTCACCGCCGCTGAAACGTTGGAGAAGTATCTTCATACGCGTTATGTCGGACAAAAACGCTTCTCGCTCGAAGGCGGCGAAAGCCTCATTCCCGCGTTGAACGAAACTATTCAGCGTAGTGGCGATCAAGGTGCGAAGGAAGCCGTTATCGGCATGGCGCATCGTGGCCGGCTGAATGTGCTGGTGAATAGTTTGGGCAAGTTGCCTAAGGATTTATTTTCCGAATTCGAAGGCAAGCATGCAGCGGATCTTGCTGCTGGCGACGTGAAATACCATCAAGGTTTTTCGGGCGATGTACAGACCAAGGGCGGTCCTTTGCATCTCACGCTGGCGTTCAATCCCTCGCATTTGGAAATCGTCAATTCAGTCGTTGAAGGTTCCGTGCGTGCGCGGCAGCAGCGTCGCGCCGACAAAGGCGGCATGGAAGTGTTGCCGATACTAATTCATGGAGACGCAGCATTTGCTGGCCAGGGCGTCGTAATGGAAACGCTCAACTTATCGCAAACGCGAGGATACGGCACTGGCGGCACGGTGCATCTTGTCGTCAACAATCAAATCGGTTTTACCACGAGCGACCCACGGGATACGCGCTCAACAACGTATTGCACCGACGTGGCAAAAATGATCGAAGCACCAGTGTTTCACGTTAACGGCGACGACGCCGAAGCGGTATTGATGGTTGCGCAAGTGGCGCTCGATTATCGGATGAAATTCGCGAAGGACGTTGTCATCGATATCGTCTGCTTCCGCAAGTTAGGCCATAACGAGCAAGACGAGCCAATGGTTACGCAGCCGCTGATGTATAAAAAGATCGCGCAGCATCCGGGCACGCGCAAGCTATATGCGGATAAATTGGTTGCTGAAGGAACGTTGGCTGCGCACGAGCCGGAAGACATGGTAAAAAATTACCGTGCGGCATTAGATGCGGGGCAAAACACCAATGCCAATATTCTTTACGGCATCAAGCCGGCATTGGCAGTCGATTGGGCGCCTTATCTTAATGTGACCTGGCAGCATCCTGCCGAGACCGCTGTGCCATTGGCGGACCTTAAGGCTTTGGCCGAAAAGCTGACTACATTCCCGAAAGATTTTAAGTTACATCCATCGGTGGAACGCATGATCGGCGCTCGTCAGCAGATGGGTGAAGGCAAACTGCCGCTTGATTGGGGCATGGCCGAAAATCTTGCTTATGCCTCCTTATTAAAAGATGGTTACGGCATACGTCTTTCCGGCCAAGATTCGGGCCGTGGCACATTCGCGCATCGTCATGCTGTGTTCCACGATCAAAATCGTGAGCGCTGGGATTCCGGCGAATATATTCCACTGCGTCATATCGCTGCTAAGCAACCTAACTTTACCGTAATCGATTCGATACTTTCCGAAGAAGCGGTATTGGGATTCGAATATGGCTACGCATCAGCACAGCCATTTGAATTGGTGATATGGGAAGCGCAGTTCGGCGATTTTGTGAATGGTGCGCAAGTGGTCATCGATCAATTCCTTTCTTCCGGCGAAACAAAATGGGGACGCTTATGCGGCCTCACGTTGTTCCTGCCGCATGGATATGAAGGTCAAGGGCCGGAGCATTCTTCGGCGCGTTTGGAACGCTTTTTACAGCTTTGCGCAGAATACAATTTGCAAGTATGCGTTCCTTCGACGCCCGCTCAAATGTTCCACATGTTACGTCGGCAAATGGTACGACCCTACCGCAAGCCTTTGATCGTGATGACGCCGAAAAGCTTATTGCGGCGGAAGGAATCTACTTCTGGGTTGGACGAACTTGCGACCGGTCGTTTCCAGCCAATTATCGGCGAGACCGAAGATCTCGATCCCAAGAAAGTTAAACGGATTATCTTCTGCAGCGGCAAGATTTATTTTGACATCGTTGCCGAACGAACCGCGCGCGGCATCAAAGATATTGCGATTGTCCGCATCGAGCAGTTGTATCCATTCCCACACGACGAATTTACTGAGCAAATCAACTTGTATCCTGCGGCGAAGAGCGTGCTGTGGGCGCAGGAAGAGTCGGGCAACCAAGGTGCGTGGCATCGCATCCAGCATTATTTGCTGCGCCATCTGCGTCCCGATCAAAAACTGCAGTATGCGCTACGGCCATCGTCGGCATCGCCGGCTGTCGGTTATCTGGCTAAGCATAATGAGCAAACCAAAGAAATACTTGAATTTGCTTTGACCATCGAATAAAAGACCGGGAGAAAGAAAAGCCATGTTAATCGAAGTGAAAGTGCCTCAACTTTCCGAGTCGGTCGCAGAGGCGACACTGTTGTCTTGGCATAAAAAACCAGGCGAAGCGGTCAAGCGAGATGAAAGTCTGATCGACATCGAAACCGACAAGGTCGTACTTGAGCTACCGGCGCCCGCCGACGGTGTTCTGGTTAATATTGTCAAAGGTGACGGCAGCACGGTGGTGGCAAATGAAATTATTGCCACTATCGATACCGAAGCTGCGTCGGCGCCTGCTAAGGCTGCCACCGATCCAGCGGCAAATGCCAAGCCAGCTTCTACACCCGCACCGCAACCCGCTGCCAAAGCGGAAGCGGCAACTGCATTGCCCGCTGCGCGGAAGATGATGGCTGATAACGCTATCGCACCCGATGCGGTTGAAGGAACGGGGCGCGGTGGGCGAGTAACGAAAGGTGATGTCATCACGCATCTGGAGAGCGCGAAACCCGCTGCTCCCGCTCCAGCGCCAACGACGAAATCTCAACCCGTTCCTTCGCCAGTGAATATCGATTCGATACTCGCCAATCGGCCGGAACAACGAGTGCCGATGTCCCGCTTGCGCGCGCGCATTGCCGAACGTCTTTTGCAATCGCAAGCGACCGCTGCCATTTTGACGACATTCAACGAAGTCAATATGCAGCCCGTCATTGAACTGCGTAACAAATACAAAGAAAAGTTCGAAAAGGAACACGGCGTCAAGCTGGGTTTCATGTCGTTTTTTGTGAAAGCCGCAGTACACGGTCTGAAGAAATATCCAATCGTGAATGCGTCAATCGATGGCAACGACATTGTCTATCACGGTTACTACGACATCGGCATTGCGGTAGGCAGCCCGCGTGGTCTTGTCGTACCGATCATTCGCGACGCGGATCAACTCTCGCTTGCCGACATCGAAAAGAAGATTACTGATTTCGGTAATCGCGCCAAGGATGGCAAGTTAGGGATCGAAGAATTGACCGGTGGCACGTTCTCGATTTCCAACGGCGGTATTTTCGGCTCGATGCTTTCCACGCCGATTATCAATCCACCGCAATCGGCAATTCTTGGCGTGCATGCGACCAAGGACCGTGCCGTGGTTGAAAACGGACAGGTTGTAGTAAGGCCAATGAATTATCTAGCCATGTCTTATGATCATCGCATTATCGATGGCCGTGAAGCGGTGCTAACGTTAGTGGCAATTAAAGAAGCGTTGGAAGATCCGGCGCGGTTGTTGCTGGATATTTAATGAGGTAATCAAAACCCTGTCCACGAAAGACACGAAAAGCACGAAAGGTTTCATAACATAATTTTGTTAAAGGGTTTTTTCGTGTCTTTCGTGGACTATGCTTTTTTCGTTATTGAAGTTAATGCATGTGCGCAGCGAACCTTATAGGTAACAAACAACAATGCCTAAGAATTTTGATGTCGTAGTTATCGGCGGAGGCCCTGGCGGATACATCGCCGCGATCCGTGCCGCCCAATTGGGTTTCAATACCGCTTGTATTGACGAAGCGCAGCGTACTGGCGGTAAACCGGCGCTTGGCGGCACTTGCACTAACGTCGGTTGCATACCATCCAAGGCATTGTTGCAATCCTCGGAAAACTACGAGCATGCGGGCCATGCCTTCGCTGATCACGGCATCGAGGTAAAAGGATTATCCGTTGATCTTGTGAAAATGCTGGGACGCAAAGACAAAGTCGTGCAGCAAAATAACGACGGCATTGCTTATCTATTTAAGAAAAACAAGGTAACTTTTTTTCATGGCAAAGGCAGTCTCGTAAAGGGTGATGCGAACGGTTGGGAGATTAAGGTATCCGGCGCACAGGAAGAAATATTAATCGCCAAACATGTCATCATTGCTACCGGCTCCAATCCTCGTGCGCTGCCGGGTGCAGCGTTCGATGAAAAACTTATTCTCAGCAATACAGGTGCGCTTGCTATATCCGAAATTCCGAAGAAACTTGGCGTCATCGGGGCCGGCGTGATTGGCTTGGAAATGGGGAGCGTGTGGCGGCGGCTCGGTGCCGAGGTCACAATCCTGGAAGCCTTGCCGGTTTTCCTCGGCGCCGTGGATGAGCAAATCGCCAAAGAAGCGTGGAAGGCATTTACTAAGCAAGAATTGGCGATTCACTTAGGCGTGAAGATCGGTAGCGTCACTGCTGCAAAAAATGTGACCGTTGAATATACCGACGCCAAAGGTGCGGCGCAGACGGCTACATTCGACAAACTCATCGTTTCAATTGGTCGCGTGCCTAATACCAATGGGCTTAGTGCCGCAGCGGTTGGATTGAAACTCGATGAACGCGGGTTTGTCGTGGTCGATGAAGAATGCCGTACCAATTTGCCTAATGTCTGGGCCGTCGGCGATGTGGTGCGTGGGCCGATGCTGGCGCACAAGGCCGAAGAGGAAGGTGTGGCGGTGGCGGAACGGATTTCGGGACAACACGGCCACGTAGATTTCAACACCATCCCTTGGGTGATCTATACCTCGCCGGAGATTGCTTGGGTCGGAAAGACTGAACAACAATTGAAAGCGGAAGGTGTTGCGTATAACGCCGGCACATTCCCTTTCATGGCCAATGGTCGAGCGCGTGCGTTAGGTGATACCACTGGGTTTGTGAAGGTTCTTGCCGATGCGAAAACAGATCGAATCCTCGGTGTACATATCATCGGTCCGATGGCTTCCGAGTTAATTGCGGAAGGTGTTGTGGCAATGGAATTTGGTGCTTCCAGCGAGGATATCGCGCGTATTTGCCATGCACATCCATCGTTGTCTGAATCGATGAAGGAAGCGGCGTTGGCAGTAGATAAACGATCACTTAATTTCTAAAAGAAAAATCCCCCCTTTCAAGGGGAGGGAGATAAAACGAATGAAGGGGATCGAGATAAAAATCGAAACGAAAGGGGTCGCGTGAGTAATGATGACAAAGCTTCGTCCGGCCGACCCTTTGGTATCGATGTAAGTCATGAAGCCGGCTTGTCGCCGCTAACTTGGTACAAAAAGCTCACCAAAAAGCCCGGTTTCACCTCAGACCCCGCGCAATTGAACGCGGTACAGCATCTCGATTGGCTGTATCTTGAATTGCTTGCCTTCAAATCTTATCGTCAAAAACCTTTCATGAAGACTTTCGGCCGGCGTTTGCCGCCTAAAGGTCTTTATCTTTTTGGTGGCGTCGGGCGTGGCAAAAGTCTTTTGATGGACGGTTTTTTCGCAAACCTTCCTTACCGGCGAAAGCGCCGCGTGCATTTTCATCATTTCATGCAGGAAATTCACGCCGAGTTGGCGGCGCTGAAAGACGAAGAAGATCCGCTAGTAAAAGTGGGGAATGCCATCAGTAATAAAGTGCGCGTACTTTGCTTCGATGAATTTCACGTCAACGATATTGCCGATGCAATGATACTCGGCCGATTGTTGGAAGAGCTTTTCAAGCGTGGCGTGGTATTCGTGATGACATCCAACTACCCGCCGGATACGCTGTTCAAGGATGGCTTACAACGCGAACGTTTCTTGCCGGCGATAGAGCTTATCAAACAAAATCTTTCCATCATTGATGTTGATGGTGGTACCGACTATCGTCTACAGGCGTTCGAAAAATTTTCCGTTTACCACACGCCTTGTTCGCCCGAAGCAGAAGCAAAGCTTGAAGAGGCGTTTAAAACGGTTGCCGGAAAAATCGAGAATGTCGGTATCGTTACCATTAACGAACGATCGATTCCTGTAAAGAAAATTGCTACCGGCGCGATTTGGTTCGATTTCAAAAATATTTGCGGCGGACCTCGCTCGCAGCTTGATTATCTGGAAATTGCACGGCGCTACCATACCGTCATCGTTTCCAATATTCCGCAATTATCTGCGGGACAAGCTGATCAAGCGCGACGGCTGACCTTGATGGTCGATGTGTTTTACGATCAAAAAGTAAATCTAATGATTTCCGCTGCGGTATCACCGCAATTGCTTTATTCGGATGGTGTCCGAAGCGATGAGTTTCAGCGAACAGTGAGTCGTTTGTTGGAGATGCAAACGCGAGAATATTTGTGTTTGCCGCATACTGCGTAGTGTTTTTCTGACTTGTAATTAATACAAGGGAAATCATGGTCGGTGAGATTTACAACGCATTTCATCAGCGTTCTATCCAAGATCCGGATGGTTTCTGGGCCGAGCAAGCAAAGCTGATCGATTGGCACGAGCCATTCACCAAAGTATTGGACTATAGTCGCTCGCCATTTGCAAAATGGTTCGTCGGTGGAAAAACAAATCTCTGTTATAACGCCGTGGATCGACACCTAGTCGCCCATGGCGACCAGACGGCATTGATCTATATCTCCGCTGAGACCAATCAAGAAAAAATTTACAACTTTCGTGAATTGTATGAAGAGGTCAATCGCACTGCTGCGATTTTGTGTTCACTCGACGTGAGCAAAGGTGATCGTGTATTGATCTATATGCCGATGATCGCAGAAGCAGCATTCACAATGTTGGCATGCGCACGAATCGGTGCAATTCACTCCGTTGTATTCGGTGGTTTTGCTTCGGCGAGTTTAGCTGCCCGTATTGACGACGCACAGCCGAAAGTCATTGTTTCTGCCGACGGTGGCATGCGTAGCGGCAAAGCGGTGTTATACAAGGAGCTGCTTGACCAAGCGATCCGCATCGCCAAGTTCCCGCCTGAAAAAATCGTATTGGTAAATCGTGGTCTCGATTCTCAAATGCCCATCACCTCAGGCCGGGATCTCGATTACGCGACGCTTCGCGCGCAACATATGAATACGCAAGTGCCGATCACTTGGCTGGAATCGAATGAGCCTTCCTACATTCTTTATACATCCGGCACCACTGGGAAACCAAAGGGAGTGCAGCGCGACGTCGGTGGTTATGCAGTTGCGCTCGCGGCAAGCATAAAGCACATTTATTGCGGTAAAGCAGGTGAGACGATGTTCACCACCAGTGATATCGGTTGGGTGGTTGGACACTCATACTCGATTCCGTAGTTTTTTCTGTTTGACAACCTTGCGAATGGCAGAAAGGGAATGGCCAGGCCAGACTACTGCCAGGGCTCCTGAACCTCGGCTAGCAAGGTTCTATCAACACGCCAACAGCAGACTGGCAAACTAAGATTAGATGATTCATCAATTGATTTGCAAGCCTGACATGTTGATCCATCCGTTACCTTGCGTAAGTGCTTTTGTCGACGCCTTGAACGAATCGCTACAGGCCGTCAATCCGGCGGCGCGGCTGACATCCATCCAGCGACGCTGGCTGACGTTTGTGTTGATGGGTATTGTCGTAACCAGCAAGC
>JAZKCF010000031.1:0-116596 GCA_040388195.1 Pseudomonadota bacterium | reverse complement strand
TGGCATGCAACATTTTCCTTGAAAAAATGTTGCACTTAGATTTCGCGCCCGCCAACGGTTTCGTTTAAACGCCGGTTTTAAATTGTGTGTAAATACGCGTCATCAATCGACGAATATCATTGTTCACATCTTCCGGCGGCGCCATTTTTTTCTTGTCAGCGTCAGATAGGAACACTGTTTTATTCTCAGCAACCTCCTTTTTGACGTACGGAATGCTAGCCGCATTCGGATTAGCGTAAAACACTTTGTTAGTCAGGCTAGCATCTACCTGTGGGTTCAAAATGTAATTGATCCAAGCATGAGCATTATTGGGATGAGGCGCATCAGAAGGAATAGCCATAGTATCGAAGAAAAGCGGTGCGCCCTTTTTTGGTATTAGCGCTTCAATATGATTACCGTTTTTACTTTCAATAGCACGGTTACGCGCAATATTAATATCGCCAGACCAACCTAACGAAACACAAAGCGAACCGTTAGCGAGGTCATTGATGTAACCCGAGGAGCTGAACAGCGTGACATAAGGACGAATTTTGGCAAGCACTCGCGAAGCTTCCTGGTAGTCGGCATTATCTTTACTGTAGGGATTTTTGCCTAAATACATGAGCGCTGGTGTGATAACGTCGTTAGCAGAATCCAAAAACGATACCCCACAGGATTTGAGCTTGGACATATATTTCGGATCGAAAATCAAGTCCCACTCATTTTCCGGCATGGGCATGTTACCGAGTGTCGCCTTCACTTTATCGACGTTAATTCCAATGGTGGTATAGCCCCACAACCAAGGTACAAGATGCTCATTGCCAGGATCTACCTTAACGAGATTGTTCATTACTGATGTATCAAGGTTTTTCCAATTTGGAATTTTGCTTTTGTCCAGCTTTCTTAATATGCCACCAGAAATCTGAACTTTGGCCCAATTTGAAGAAGGAACAACAATGTCATAACCCGTTTTCCCCGCAACGAGTTTAGCGTGCAGAATTTCATTGCTGTCAAAAACATCGTAACGAACTTTGATCCCTGTTTCCTTTTCGAAGTTAGGGATGATATCGTCCGCAATATAGTCGGACCAGTTATACACATTGAGTATCTTTGGTTCCTCTTCAGCAACAACAGATAACGCAGCGCAAGCCAGCAGGCTTCCGAAAGCAGTTTTCGCAACGGTTTTCAATAACGGCCAAGCCATAATTCATTCCTTTTAAAAAAGTTACAACACTAAATACCTCCTTGAAAAACCACTCTTTTTTAGCGTAGCACAATATAAAAATATTACCGGTTGATGTCCGCGTTTTTGACACCGGAATTACTTTGAAATCTCATGATGGAAAGATCCAATTTGAATACTATTTCTGGTGAAAGACTTGCTGAAATCGCCAACCAATTTGGTACACCCTGCTGGGTCTACGATGCTGCATGCATTCGCCGCAGAATTGCCCAGCTAAAAATATTCGATGTCGTCAGATATGCGCAAAAGGCGAATTCGAATCTACATTTGCTGCATTTGCTGAAATCGCTGGGAGTGTTGGTCGATGCTGTCTCTTTAGGGGAAATCGAACGCGCCCACGTAGCGGGGTTTAATGGAAACGGCGATCCTTCAGGCATCGTATTTACGTCAGATGTACTTGATCGGAATACCTTACGGCGAGTGATTGAGCTTGATATCCCCGTAAACGTCGGTTCACCACAGATGCTGGAACAATTGGGACGAGCGCATCCAGGTCATCGAGTATGGATTCGGATCAATCCAGGTTTTGGACATGGGCATAGCAAAAAAACGAATACCGGCGGCGAGAATAGCAAACACGGAATTTGGTACGAACACATTGAAGAGTGCTACCACTTAGTTGATCAATATCAACTCGATCTGGTCGGCCTTCATATGCACATTGGGTCCGGCGTCGATTACGAGCACCTGCGTCTGGTATGTGACACGATGGTTGCACAAGTGAAACGATGTAAACATGATATTCGTGCGATATCGGCCGGGGGCGGACTACCCATACCTTACCGCGCTGGTGATATAGAGGTTGATATTGCCCAGTACTATGACGTGTGGAATCAGGCACGTAAAGAAGTCGAGCAGCACGTTGGTCACGCTGTATCGCTTGAAATTGAACCTGGTCGAATCGTAGTTGCCGAGTCAGGCAGTTTGATTTCGGAAGTGCGCGCCAAGAAGGACATGGGAGCAAACCATTTCGTTCTCGTCGATGCTGGTTTTAATGACCTGATGAGGCCAGCCATGTACGGTAGCCATCATCAAATTTCGTTGCTGCAAGCAAATGGACAGCCGCAATTAGCGACCAAGCGCCCTACCGTGGTGGCGGGCCCGTTGTGCGAATCAGGTGACGTCTTCACCCAACAAGCGGGCGGCGAAGTAACAACACAAATGTTGCCAGAAGCTAATATTGGTGACCTTGCCGTATTCCATGACTGCGGCGCTTATGGCGCAAGCATGTCGTCGAATTACAATAGCAGACCGCTTTTGCCTGAAATACTTGTCGATGGCGAAATCATCAAACTTATTCGCCGCAGGCAAACCATGGACGAATTACTCGCTTTGGAAACGGTAAACATAGCCGAGTAATAAAGCCTCCTTAGTTAAGGAGGCTTTTGTTAAATAAAAGCTATCAAGGTATGTTAAAGGTCGTGGGCTTGAAAAGTATTACAGTCCTTAGGATTCCCTGATTCCAAACCTTGTTTGAACCAGCGAACACGCTGTTCAGATGTGCCGTGTGTAAATGTATCCGGTGCGGCATAACCTTGGGCTTGCTTCTGTAATCGATCATCTCCAATCGCGGAGGCAGCGGTTAGCGCTTGTTCGATTTCCCCAGGCTCAATAATGTGCCGCATCTTGTCGGCATGATTCCCCCAAACGCCTGCGAAGCAATCCGCTTGGAGTTCCAAACGAACCGATAACGCGTTTGCCTTCGTTTTGCTATTTGCCCGCTCTTGCGCGGCATGTACTTTATCGGATACTCCCAATAGCTTCTGTACGTGATGTCCCACTTCATGTGCGATCACATAGGCTTCCGCAAATTGCCCTGGTGCATGGAATCGTTCCTTAAGTTCACGGTAGAAGGCTAGATCGATGTAAACCTTCTCATCCAGAGAACAATAAAACGGCCCCATGGCCTGTTGCCCTGTACCACACGCAGTACGTGTAGCGCCCGTGAACAAAACCAGCTTGGGATCTCTGTATTGACGGCCGGATTCGCGAAAAATTACTTGCCAAGTATCTTCCGTATCGGCGAGCACTTTAGATACAAAGGTAGCCATTTCATCGTTAGCTGGTGGCGGATGAGATGGCGCTGAACTGACAGTAGGGTCCCCGCCCGACATTAAACTCAGAAGAGACGATGGACTAATGCCGGTAAAGTAGCTAACTACCAATGCCAGCACAACGCCGCCGATACCCACACTTCCACCGCCAATACCGAAACCGCCACTCTTTTCGCCACGGCGATCTTCTACGTTCTCACTTTGGCGCTCATCATCCAGACGCATAAACTTCCTCGATCCAATAAATAAAACTTGTTTGATTATCCTAGAAACGAGATGGTGATTAACTAAGTATTGATCAAGATTGCTTTCAAGCATTTTTTTTCGTAAGATACTTCACAAGTTTCACGAATTTCTGAAATATCAAAAACCACATGACCACCACACCACTTATTCAAGACTTCGTTACCCACTTCGGCGAGATGGGAAGCCGCTGGGGAATTAATCGAACCGTTGGGCAAATATACGCTCTACTCTTTCTTTCAGACCACTCATTAAACGCCGACGAGATAGGTGAGGCGCTCAATTTTTCCCGCTCGAACGTCAGCATGGGGTTAAAAGAGTTACAAGCATGGCGACTCGTTCGCCTCAGCTATAAATCAGGTGATAGGCGCGAGTATTTCGAAGCGCCGCGCGAGATATGGGAGATTTTCAAAACGCTTGCGGAAGAACGCAGGCGCAGGGAAATCGAACCAACTCTTTCGGCGCTACGTGCCGGACTGCTACAAACGCCGGAAAACGATCAGGACCGACACGCGCAAATGCGTATGCGCCAAATGCATGAATTAATCGAATTATTAATGACCTGGTTTGACGATATTCAACGCCTCGATTCGAAAACCCTGTCACAACTTATGCGCATGGGGGCTACTGTTCAAAAATTTTTGGAAATGGCAAATAAGCTTCCCGGATTTAAGGGCGCTAAGGAAACTAATCCGTAGCCCGTATTGTTGTTTAATGGAAATTTAGCATGGACTCTCTCAACGGCCTTTTACTCGCACGAATCCAATTCGCGTCGAACATCACTTTTCATATCCTCTTCCCGGCTATTAATATTGCCCTCGCCTGGTGCTTGCTATTTTTTAGATGGCGCTGGCTGAGCACAAAGCAACTCCCTTGGCTTCATGCATATCGCTTCTGGACGAAAGTGTTTGCCTTGTCTTTTGCTTTGGGCGTGGTATCCGGCGTCACGATGAGTTTTCAATTCGGCACAAACTGGCCTGGTTTCATGGAGCGCACCGGTAATATTTCTGGTCCTCTGTTGGGATATGAAGTTCTTACAGCGTTTTTTCTGGAGGCCGCATTCCTGGGAATCATGCTGTTCGGTCATGGCCGCGTTTCAGAACGTACGCACTTGATTGCAACGTTTTTGGTGGCATTTGGAACGACCCTCTCCGCATTTTGGATTTTGGCGCTTAACTCATGGATGCAAACGCCTGCCGGTTTTGAAGTGATTGCTGGCAAGTTCCATGTCTTAAGCTGGGTAGATGTGATTTTCAATCCATCGTTTCCTTATCGCCTTAGCCACATGTTGCTGGCATCGACGTTGACGGTTTGTTTTCTGATGGCCGGGATCAGCGGCTGGCAACTTGTACGCAATAAACATAACGAATCTACTGCTAAAGTACTACGTTTCGCGCTCACCGTAAGCGCCATCGTAATTCCGATTCAAATTTTTGTCGGCGATCTCCATGGACTCAACACACTCAAACATCAGCCAGCAAAAATCGCCGCCGTTGAAGCAATTTGGAACACGGAAAAAAGTGCGCCATTGGTAATCTTTGGAATACCCGATGAACAACAAAAGAAAACACATTACGCGGTAGAAATTCCCAAAGTGGCGAGCATTATTCTCACTCATAAAGTTGACGGCGAAATCAAAGGACTTAACGAATTCGGCGATGCCCATCCACCAGTTATGCCGGTCTTTTTAGCATTTCGGGTAATGGTTGCTATCGCGACGGCAATGCTTGCCGTTAGTTGGCTAGGCGCATGGTTTATTTGGCGTCGGCGCAGCACTCCGCCGTGGTTCAACTGGGCGCTCGTGGCAATGACTTTCTCGGGTTGGATAGCGACAGTCGCCGGCTGGTATGTGACGGAAATCGGCCGCCAACCCTACATCGTTTATGGACTCGTTCTTACCAAGCAAGTCGCTTCGAACACCCCACCAGCGTACATCGCGCTAACGCTAGCGGCGTACCTTTCTTTATACGTCGTACTGATTGTGTCTTATGTGGCCGTGCTTCGGCACATGGCGGAGAAACCGTTAAATGATTCCCCCAATCCCCTATCCACAAGGGAAGAAGTACCTAATTTTCCGGCTTCAGAAATGAGGACTTAAATGGATCACGCACTCCCTATGATTTTCATGGCTCTAATGGGCTTTTCCATGCTCGTGTATGTCGTCCTGGATGGCTACGACCTGGGTGTAGGCATGTGGCTACAACTATCAAGTGATGATGAAAAGGACATCATGATTTCATCAATCGGGCCCTTCTGGGACGCCAATGAAACTTGGCTGGTTCTGGGAGTCGGTATTTTGCTGATCGCGTTTCCAGTGGCACATGGCATCGTTTTGACGGCGCTATATTTGCCTGTCGCGATGATGCTCATTGGTTTGATTATGCGAGGCGTCGCTTTTGACTTCCGCGTAAAAGCGAAAGACTCGCATAAACCATTATGGAACAGAACATTCTTTACCGGCTCGCTGATTGCCTCTCTCGCTCAAGGCTGGATGTTAGGCAAATACATCATGGGCCTTCGCACTGGCTGGCAATTTGATGCATTCGCTGGACTTATCGCACTTTGCCTTGCATCAGCTTATATGCTCATTGGCGCGTGCTGGCTCATCATGAAAACCGAAGGTGACTTGCAGCGCAAAGCTGAACGATGGGCGCGACGATTATTGCCAATAGTCGCATTCGGAATTTTGTTGATATCCGTGGCAACACCACTCGTTAGTGAAACTATTTTTAACCGCTGGTTTCAGTTGCCGCAACTTATCTTATTACTTCCGATTCCGCTGACAACAGCAATCGTATTAGTTGCTCTGTGGATATTGCTAAAGACGAATAGCGTATTGTCGGATCGCTGGTGTTGGGTTCCATTTGTGCTTGCGTCATTGTTATTTATTTTGTCCTCGTTCGGGCTTGCGTATAGCTTATTCCCCTATGTCATTCCGGATCAGATGACAGTATGGGAAGCCGCAAGTAGCCCGGAAGCGTTGAAAGTAATTCTTATCGGCGTCGTTATCACAGTACCTGCAATTGCCGGTTATTCGATCTTCGCTTACCGCGTGTTTGGAGGAAAAGCACGCAAACTGGTTTACGGGTAAAGCCAAAAAAATAGCAGGCGGTGATTATGATCACTACACATCATAATCACCGCCTGCTCTCTTCACGAATCATATCGCTAGCCTTTTCGGTAATCATGATCATGGGTGCGTTGGTATCTCCAGAGTGATGGAGGCATAATCGATGCATCGACCACACTATCGGAATCGTCGCCCATTTTACAGGTGCCGACGGGATGAAAAATAGTCGTGCCAATATCGCCAGCGGCTTCAGCCAATTCTTCGTCGAACTGGAATAGCATTCCCGGCTTGAACTCTTCGGGTGAATATTTTTTCAACGCAGGTGCGGCGACAATTTTTTGATTTAACCGTAAGGAGCCAGCATAGACTTTCCGATCGACATCGGTAGCGAGGTAGTTAGGAGCAATTTCCGGCGCAGCCGCAGAATCGGCATTTTTGATTCGCACATACTCACGAGACTCCGGCCGTAGATCACATACTGACGCGGTAAATGCAGAAAACAAATGCAATGGCTCGCCAAATTTACGAGTGATAACGACTGGATATGGTATTCAATGTTCACAGTCTGCTAAGTCGCATCCGATCTTGCGAATGCTCCTATTTAACTCGGTGCCATAGTTTGCAGGACGACGACGGAATAACGCATATTGCAACCCGATTTGAATCTTGCTGGTAGGCTTATTTGCTCACTCGTTTAGCGTGCGCATATCGTTCACCTTAAAACACATACGCAACTGTAAATAGTCCTGAAAATTCTCACCGATACCGACCAAATTATGTAGCACTGGGAATATTATGCTTTTGCAAAAGCGAAGTTGGGCCAATACCGGAAAGCTGCAATATCTGCGGTGAACCGATGCTGACTACGAATAGAATCGTTTCGCTTCGAGCTTCAGCAAAAAGCATTTCATTGCCCCGCACCCCCCCCTCGCCAGTAACGCGGGTTTCCTGCAACCGCAAACGTTTAACTACCGTGTTCGTAAGCGCCATCAAATTAAGGCGACGTAATACTGGACGTAAAAATGCTTTTGAAACGTTCCGGCGCACACATCGCTACTAATTTACTTCGAAGTAACCACAGCCTTCATTAATTCCCACGGTTAAAGTCATCGATAGGGGGAATACCACTCTGTGTCGCCGCTTCTCGAAATGCTTCCTGCAGTTCCCAAGAAAGCCGTTGGCGCTCGACACGCCATTCTCCATCGGCACCGTGCGTGGAAATCGCTTTCGCTGAGATAATAATTCGCAGAGCGTTTGAAAAGCGGCAATACATCTTTCCATGCCCGCCCAACATTCCCCAGGGCGTTCCATTCATCATAATCACGCTGCTGATCTCGCATATAGATCATTGCGTTGATAGAAGAGCAACCACCAAGTACACGTCCACGCGCATAAAGAATCGAGCGACCATTCAAACCCGCTTCGGCTTCCGTTTTATAGCACCAATCGGTACCCGCATTACCGATGCAGTAGAGATAACTAACCGGAATATGAATTTAAATTCCATCGTCCTTACCACCTGCTTCCAGGAGTAAAGCCTTGTTATTAGGATCTTGGTTGAACCGATTGGCGAGCACGCACCAGCAGTGTCGGCACCAATGATAATGTAGTCGAATAATCGATGCTTGAAGGCATTGGTTCAGTTCATAAGATGGGGTGGACGATGGGACTCGAACCCACGACAACCGGAATCACAATCCGGGACTCTACCAACTGAGCTACGCCCACCATCGTGACGACTGCTACAACAATCAACAATCGTACGCTCCGAGAGAACTCAGAGCTGAAGAGGCCGGAATTATGAGGGAAAAATCAGAATGGATCAAGGCACAGTATAGTATTGGCTAATACTTATTTATACTTTGAGCAAAATATATCGCCGCTGATATAGATTCATGTAGACGTGCTATAACCAAAAAACGTCTAATAACAACAGAGTTACGCTTTCCCAGCATCAAATAAACGGCGTCTCCAGAAGGGCAAATTTCGCGTCAGGATAATTTTCTTTTTATTGATCGGATAATCCAAATTTTGGATGGTAAGTATTCTGCGGCCTCTTTACAAACCTAGAAGAAACTCAAAAAAGCGGAGGGATATTTTGCTAAAGTTCCTACGCTTACTGGCCATGAAAACCTGTTGACTCCATACCTCAATCATGGAAGCCGAATCATGCGCCGCCCCTCCTAAAGCTGCGATACCAAGCTGGTCTAAAAGGACACGGAAAATTTAAAAAAATTTGAACAATTAGTCGCGAAGGGTTTTAATATAACGAAACCTAGAAATAGTCGTGGCACAAAAAATTTATTGGACCACAACTCCCACAAAGTTATCAGACAACCTAGAATCAAAGCCTACTTAGCAAAATTTTTATGCTATGCTCTTAAACTAACTTTTTGTTTAGCTGGTACTTATAATTATGGCCGAAGCGGAAAAAAAACAGTTCGTACCTTACGTAGTAAAAAAAGGCGAAGCCTACATGAGCGTCAAGCAGCTCGCGCATTTCCGCAAGCTGCTTGACGATTGGAAAGCGGAACTCTCTCACGACATCGACCGCACCGTTCATACCATGCAGGATGAGGCAACTATCTATGCTGATCCCAATGACCGAGCCAGCCAAGAGTCGGACATAGCATTGGAATTACGTAACCGCGACCGCGAACGAAAACTCATTAAGAAAATCGATGAGACGCTTGCAAGGATAGATGGCGGCGAATATGGATATTGTGAAGGTTGTGGGGTCGAAATTGGCCTTAAACGTCTTGAGGCTCGCCCGACTGCAACGTTGTGTATTGACTGCAAAACCTTAGATGAGCTGCGTGAGCGGCAAGTCGCGAAATAAGCTTTTAAATTGCCCTAGGCGATATTCAGGTATCGCTAAAATCTAGGGTAATCGCAGAAAAAATAAAAGGCAGCCTAGGCTGCCTTTTATTTTTTATCGCTATCGCTAGAGAGGGGCTGCTCTACCTAGCAACCCCTTCTCTCTGTTACTACTACTCTTGTGGTGCAGCAGCAACTTCGACTTTAACAGGCGGATCGAGCAATGCTTTCATTGACAGGCGCAACCGGCCTTTGTCATCAGCCTCAAGCACCTTTACACGTACCGCTTGGCCTTCTTTCAGGTAATCAGCTACCGTATTTACCCGCTCGTTAGCGATTTGGGAAATATGTAAAAGGCCATCGCGTCCAGGCAATACTTGAACAATCGCGCCAAAATCCAGCAGACGGACTACTTTACCTTCGTAGACCTTACCTACTTCAACCTCAGCGGTAATTTCTTCAATACGCCGCTTGGCTGCGTCACCGGCTTCTGCCGAGAAACAAGCAATGGTTACTGTGCCATCATCTTGAATATCGATTGTGGTGCCAGTTTCTTCCGTCAATGCACGAATGACTGCGCCGCCTTTACCAATAACATCACGGATTTTCTCCGGATTGATCTTAATGGTAATCATACGCGGAGCGTAATCTGACAACTCTCCACGTGGCGCAGAAACTGCTTGCTTCATTAGTTCAAGAATATGCAACCGCCCCTCTTTTGCTTGACTGAGAGCGACCTGCATAATTTCCTTGGTGATGCCGTTGATTTTGATATCCATTTGCAAGGCGGTAACACCTCGCTCGCTACCGGCAACCTTAAAGTCCATATCACCCAAATGATCCTCGTCACCGAGAATATCCGTTAATACGGCAAAGCGATTACCTTCCTTGATGAGACCCATAGCGATACCCGCCACGTGCGCTTTAAGCGGCACACCGGCATCCATCAGCGACAAGCAACCACCACATACAGACGCCATCGAGCTAGAGCCATTGGACTCAGTAATTTCCGATACAACACGGAGACTGTACGCAAACTCTTCAGGGCTAGGCAATACACCAACTAGCGCCCGCTTAGCTAACCGGCCATGACCAATCTCACGTCGCTTAGGAGTACCAACCCGGCCAGTTTCACCAGTGGAATAGGGAGGGAAATTGTAATGCAGCATGAAGCGTTCGCTGTATTCTCCCTGCAATGCATCAATGGTCTGCTCATCACGCGCCGTACCCAAAGTGGTCACGACAAGTGCCTGGGTTTCACCACGAGTGAATAAGGTTGATCCATGCGTACGGGGCAATACGCCCGTTCGGATAGTAATGGGGCGTACAGTACGTGTATCGCGACCATCAATCCGTGGATCTCCATCGAGAATACGGCCACGAACAATTTTCGATTCAAGATCGTGGAATAGCGACCTTATCAGGTTAAGGTGAGCTGTATCGGATCCTTCGGGTGCCAATTCAGCAATTACTTTGCTACGAATTTCTTCTAGGCGCGTTGAACGAGCTTGCTTACTACGGATGTTATAGGCTTCTCTAAGGTCGGCTTCAGCAGCCGCAACCATCTTAGCCACCAGCACCTCATCCTTTACAGGCGCCGCCCAATCCCAATCATCTTTACCCGCTTGAGCAGCTAATTCATTAATAGCATTAATGACAGTTTGCATCTGCTCATGGCCAAAAACGACAGCGCCTAACATCACATCTTCAGGCAATTCCTCAGCTTCGGATTCAACCATCAGAACCGCAGTACTGGTACCCGCAACAACTAAATCTAATTTGGACGTTTCCAGCTCAGTCTTGGTCGGATTCAATACATACTGCCCATCAAGATAGCCAACACGAGCAGCGCCAATCGGGCCATCGAAGGGAATTCCTGATAAGGCAATCGCAGCGGATGCTCCTAGCAAGGCAGGAATGTCAGCATCGATTTCTGGATTGCTTGAAACGACGGTGGCAATAACTTGCACCTCGTTATAAAAACCTTCCGGGAAAAGTGGTCGCAGCGGACGATCAATAAGGCGAGAAGTTAAGGTTTCTTTTTCAGAAGGCCGTCCCTCACGCTTAAAAAAACCGCCTGGAATTTTTCCGGCAGCATAAGTGCGTTCTTGATAATCCACGGTCAGCGGGAAAAAATCCTGACCTGGTTTTGCGTCTTTCAAACCAACGACAGTGACAAGAACAACTGTCTCATCCATCGTGACAAGTACGGCACCATCAGCTTGGCGCGCGATTTCGCCGGTTTCCAAGGTTACTTGATGGCGGCCGTAACTAAAGGTTTTCTTGATTGGGTTCAAAATCGTATCCTCGAGAGTTGGGGTAATTGGCTGCGCAGAGCCTAGAGGCTATTTGAGGGGTACCAAACGGAAATGCGAAATGGGCAAAGCTAGAGAGAAAATCCAATTTACCCTCATAAGCCACTGCCAAAAAAATACTAACGCAAGACGCCAAAAAAGAGCGCTTAGCAATGTCAGATATATACCAAGAAATGCGGCAAACATGCTTTCCCGCTAGCCAGTTTAAAAACGACCAAATGGCAAGGGCATACGTGTAGTCTCGGATTTCTTGTTGTACATGGCTCCATGCACCACAACGCTTTGTGCGCCATTTTTTGAACTACCAGGACGTGTGGAACAAAATGAGCTTAAATTTCTCATATTGCCCACACGTTGCTTTTCGCAGTTACGCGGAGAGGTAATACCCCCGATAGGAACAAAAATCGTCTAAGTGCGCTTAAGCGCAAGTAGAGATTTACTTACGCAAGCCTAGACGCTCGATAAGGGTGCGATACCGATCGGTATTTACGCGCTTTAAATAGTCAAGCTGGCTACGGCGCTGGCTCACAAGTCTCAACAATCCTCGCCGGGAATGATGATCCTTAACGTGGGCTTTGAAGTGCTCAGTTAGATAATTGATTCGCTCAGTAAGAAGTGCAACCTGCACTTCCGGCGAACCGGTGTCATTTTGGGCTCGCTGATAATTCGTAACGATTTCCGCTTTACGGGTTGCCGTAACGGTCATTGCTGTTCTCCAGATTTTCCTCTTTAACTAAGCCGCGAATTATAACGCGGTCTTTTCGAATAGCTCAAGATAAATCAGCAGCTGAAACAAATGGCATCGACATCATTCGCCGAGCTTTAATTATTCCTTCTGCTGCATCAATGAGCCCTAAAAACTCCTCTGCATTACTATATGCACGATAAGTACCTGGCTCCAGACCATAAATAGCAGGCAATGTACGGCCCTCCAATAGCGCCTGCCCCGCCGGTTCATCCAAATTAATTTTTGGCAAATGACAAACCAGTCCGTCAGGACGAGTTAACCAACCATCTCGGTCAACTGGAGACATAAGAGCCAGTTGCTCTAGCGTTAATGCATCGTCCAGCAAAAAATCGCCAGTACCGGTACGACGCAGTTCGGCCAAAGTCCCACCACATCCTAATGATTGGCCAATGTCTTCGGCCAATACTCGAATGTAAGTTCCTTTACTGCAAGTAACAACAACCTTGAGAAACGGCGACTCGAAAGCAGTAAGATCAAGTCGATGGATAATAATATCTCGCGGTTCCCGTGGAATCTCCACCCCTTGCCTGGCCAACTGATAAAGTGGCCGTCCTTGCACTTTAATAGCCGAATACATCGGCGGTATTTGACGTATTTGCCCCATAAAACTAGCAAGCACTTCACTTACCATGGATTCGGTTACATTCACGGACTGTTCAACTAGTACAGCCCCTTCCCGATCACCTGTTGTGGTAACACGACCAAGCCGAATAGTCGCTTCGTAGGTCTTGTCAGCATTCAACATAAAACCAGCAAATTTGGTCGCTTCTCCGAGACAAATCGGCAATAGCCCTGATGCAAAAGGATCCAAAGTTCCTGTGTGTCCAGCCTTTTGTGCGCCATAAAGAATTTTGACTTGGGTCAAGGCAGCATTGGAGCTGAGACCAAGCGGTTTGTCGAGCAACAATAGACCAGTGATGGAGCGCTTTTCGCGCTTCAAAGCGTAAACCAAATTGAAATATCTACCCTGAAGAAAACCTGCGATAAATCATGACAGGTGGCCAAAAAACCCTCGCAAAAATAGCGAAGCATGCCCCTTCAGCCATGCAACAAATTACGGACGTATGCTGAAATCAGTTTTTATCGAGATCACTATTTTCAGAAAGATTCGGCCTTTCAGATGAAATGGCTTCATCAATCAAAGACGTAAGACGAATACCACGCTCTATGGACTCGTCATACACAAAATGGAGCTGCGGAATCACTCGCAATGCCAACCGATGAAATAATGCGCTACGTAAAAAACCAGCCGCATGATTAAGCCCAGCTACAGCTTCATCGATCTTATGTTTCGTATCCAGCGTAGTAACGAAGACCTTTGCGTGAGAATAATCCGCCGCAACCTCGACACCCGTAATGGTTACCATACCAATACGCGGATCTTTTACTTCGAGCCGAACTAAGTCTGCAAGCTCTTTTTGAATCTGATCTCCGACACGAGTCGTTCGATGGAAGGATTTCGCCATAAAAGCTACGATTCTTTCAAGAACGAAGAATGAAAGATGAAAGATGAAAATCTTCGCGACACACGCCGTTCTGAATTTTCATCCTTCCGCCATCATTCTTCATTCGTTGCTTTTTAAAGTGTTCGCGCAACTTCAACAACCTCAAATACTTCTAGTTGATCACCCTTTTGAATCTCGCTGTAATTTTTAAGTGACAGCCCACATTCAAAACCTCCCTTGACCTCGCGAACATCCTCTTTAAATCGTTTTAACGAATCCAATTCGCCAGTATGAACCACCACATTATCCCTTAGTAAACGAACACTTGAACCACGTTTTACCGTGCCCTCAAGCACCATACAACCAGCCACTGCGCCTACCTTAGATATACGGAATACTTCGCGTATCTCAACCAACCCAATAACGCTTTCCTTCCGCTCTGGCGCCAACATGCCAGACATGGCGGCTTTAATCTCGTCGACCACTTCGTAAATGATGGTGTAGTAACGGAGGTCGACACCAGAGCTTTCAGCTAGCTTGCGTGCCGCCACATCAGCGCGGGTATTAAACCCGATGATCACGGCTTTAGAGGCAAGCGCCAAATTAACGTCAGATTCAGAAATAGCACCTACTGCGCTATGTACGATGTTGACTCTTACTTCCCCTGTGGACAACTTAGAAAGGGCATGAGTCAACGCCTCGTAGGAACCCTGAACATCGGCTTTGATGATGAGATCAAGACGCTTGATCTCACCTTCGCCCATTTGTTCGAACATGTTTTCGAGCTTGGTAGCATGCTGTTTGGCAAGCTTCACATCACGGAATTTGCCTTGTCGGAATAGCGCTATCTCACGCGCTTTGCGCTCATCCGCAATAACCATTATTTCCTCGCCAGCTGCAGGCACGTCGGACAAACCTTGCACCTCAACCGGAATGGATGGCCCCGCTTCATTTACACTCTTCCCGGTTTCGTCAGTCATAGCACGAATGCGGCCAAAAGCGGCGCCAGCAAGTAAAACATCACCGCGCTTTAATGTCCCAGACTGCACCAAAATTGTTGCTAACGGACCACGGCCCCTATCTAGACGGGACTCGATTACCAACCCTTTTGCCGGCGCATCCTTGACTGCTTTCAATTCCAGCACTTCTGCCTGCAATAATATTGCCTCAAGCAATCCATCGATATTCTTACCAGTTTTCGCTGAAACTTCTACGAACTGACTATCCCCACCGTATTCTTCCGGCAATACTTCTTGTGCCACTAACTCTTGCTTAATACGTTCAGGATTTGCTTCAGGCTTATCTATTTTGTTCACTGCCACCACGATAGGCACTTTCGCAGCCTTAGCATGATGGATTGCCTCGATAGTTTGGGGCATGACTCCATCGTCCGCGGCCACCACCAAAATAACAATATCCGTTGCCTTGGCACCTCGTGCACGCATAGCCGTAAACGCTTCGTGACCAGGCGTATCAAGGAAGGTAATTGTCCCTCGTGGCGTCGAGACGTGATATGCACCAATATGTTGAGTAATGCCACCAGCCTCACCACTTGCCACACGGGCACGGCGGATGGTATCCAGCAACGAAGTTTTACCGTGATCGACGTGTCCCATTACAGTCACTACTGGCGGACGGGGCTCTGGGGGATGCGCATTAGCTGCCTGCGGAGTATCGATGAGGAAGGACTCCGGATCATCCAACTTTGTCGGTTTAGCGATATGCCCCATTTCCTCAACCACGATCATGGCGGTTTCCTGGTCCAATACCTGATTAATAGTGACCATGGTGCCCATTTTCATCATTGTCTTGATAACCTCGGCAGCCTTTACCGCCATTTTCTGCGCTAATTGCCCTACGGTAATTGTTTCAGGGACCGCCACTTCATGCACCATCGGTTCAGTCGGCGCATTAAATGCATGCTGGCCTTCTGAAGCATCCGAATGCTTATGAGATTTGCCCTTAGGACCACCACGCCAGCCTTCTCGACCACCGCTAGTATCGCCACGCGTTTTGATCGCTCGGCGCTTAGCGGCGTCATCCCCCCAACTCGCACCACCTGCTGGTTTTGCCGACTTCTTCGTTGCCTTTTTCTCTGCGGGCTTGGCTGTGGCGGGCTTATGCAAGGTATTAGCGTTACCTGGCGCATTACCTACTGCAGGAACCGGTGCCTTCTTTTTCTGCGGCTCAGGCACGGCAGCTTCAGTCACGAGAACAGGCGCAACTTCTTCCTGAGGCACCACCTCAAGTTGCTTCGCCACCTCCTCTACGACCACTGCTGACTCGGCATCTGAAGCCTTCTTACCACGCGCCATCGCGGAACGCTTTGCCTTTTCGTCTACCTCTGCTGCCTGCCTTGCAATCAACTCGGCTTGACGGCGAGCTTCTTCCTCCCGTTTTTTGACTTGCTCATCGTCAATTACCGGCACCGAAGGCGCCTTAATTTCATCAGGCTCGCCCTCTTCCTCAGACGACGCTTCAGGAGTATCGCTCTTAACCAGCACGCGCTTCTTGCGAACCTCCACTTGAATAGTACGGGGCCTACCAGCACTGTCGGATTTCTTGATTTCCGTCGTCTGCTTGCGCGTCAACGTAATCTTCTTTTTATCATCCTTGTGCCCATGCGCCTCCCGCAGGTAATCAAGTAGCTTCGTCTTGTCCTGCTCGGTAAGCGGATCCTCGGCCTTGGTCTTATTTAGTCCAGCAGCGCGCAACTGCTCTAGCAGAAGTGCCGCCGGCAAATTCAGCTCAGTCGCAAATTGGGAAACATTGGTTGCAGCCATTCGTTATTTGCGTCCCTTCGTACAGGCGAAATGTAATCTCAAATCAGACCACCTTAATGTCAATTTACTACCAAGTTTAGTCACGGTGACGTCCCCAAATCCTGGCAAATTTTTACGCAAACCAAGGCGCACGTGCAGTCATTATTAGCGTCTTAGCCCGCTCCACTTCTATACCAGTCATTTCAGTGAGATCATCCACTGCCAACTCGGCTAGGCTTTCCATCGTCGCTACGCCCTTAGAGGCCAGCAGACGAGCTGTCTGATTGTCCATACCTTCCATGTTGAGCAAGTCATCAGAAGGATTTTCCATCTTTTCTTCCGAAGCAATCGCTTCGGTTAACAATGCATTTCGAGCACGCCGCCGCAATTCATTGACGGTTTCCTCATCTAAAGATTCGATTTCCAGCATTTCATTGAGGGGCACATAAGCCACCTCCTCAAGAGTGCTAAACCCTTCTTGAATGAGAATGTCAGCCATCTCCTCATCCACGTCGAGCCGCTCCATAAACAATTCACGCAGCTTAGAAGTCTCTTCCGTGCTTTTCTCTTGCGCTTGCGCAATAGTCATGATGTTGAGTTCCCATCCGGTCAATTCGGAGGCAAGACGAACATTCTGACCACCACGACCAATCGCTTGAGCCAACTGCTCTTCATCAACCACTACATCCATGCTGTGACGCTCTTCATCAACCATAATCGAACTAACTTCGGCAGGCGCGAGAGCGTTGATGACGAATTGCGCCGGGTCGGCCGACCAAAGAATGATATCCACGCGCTCGCCAGCCAACTCGGAAGTCACCGCTTGCACTCGCGAACCCCGCATGCCTACGCATGTACCGACTGGATCAATTCGCGCGTCATTGGACTTCACTGCAATCTTGGCGCGCGCGCCAGGATCACGAGCAGCGGCTCTGATTTCCAGCAAACCTTCCTCAATCTCCGGCACTTCCAGCTCAAAGAGCTTGATCAGAAAGTCAGGAGAGATTCTGGAAAGAATTAACTGAGGGCCGCGCGCATTCCGATCCACCTTCATAAGATAAGCCCTAACCCGGTCACCGACCCGTAGGTTTTCCTTTGGAATCATCTGATCGCGTGGCAATTGCGCCTCAATGCGTCCCGACTCAATAATCGCATTCCCTCGCTCCATCCGTTTGATAGAGCCAGTGACTAAAAATTCCTCTCGTTCAAGGAAGTCGGAAAGAATTTTTTCTCGCTCAGCGTCGCGAATTTTCTGCAAAATAACTTGCTTTGCAGCTTGCGCACCAATACGGCCGAACTCAATAGGCGGCAATCCCTCTTCGAGATAATCACCCAATTCCACATCAGCCTCCTTCTTGTGGGCTTGGGTAATTTGAATCTGGTAGGCAGGATCGTCCAAATTATCATCCTCTACAACCAGCCAACGACGAAAGGCGGAATGCTCCCCTGTCGTGCGGTCAATATCGACGCGCACGTCCGCCTCTTCTTCTGTAAACCGTTTTTTGGTCGCAGAAGCTAATGCCATTTCGAGCGCCGAGAATACAACATCTTTCTCTACGTTCTTTTCGCGCGCCAGCGCATCCGCCAGTAACAATACTTCCCGATTCATGCCACCTCCGACTCAAATCTCGGGCTTTAGCCGCGCTTTTTCGATATTAGCGTAAGCAAAGCGCTTTAACTCCCCATCCACTTCCAGCGTCACCTCAACGTCGGTCGCCCCTTTTAGTACCCCGACAAAGCGTCGCTGCCCATTAATGGGTGTCCGCAACTTTATCTGCGCCTCTTGTCCCGCAAACCGCACGTAATCCGCCACCTTCTTCAGTGGCCTATCAAGACCGGGCGATGATACCTCGAGACGTTCGTAATCGATATTCTCGACCGCGAACAGCCGCGTTAACTGATTGCTGACCAGCGCACAATCCTCTACCGTCACTCCATTCGGAGTATCAATGAAGATTCGCAGCAATCCCTGCCCGCCGCGCTCCCAGTCCACAAACTCATACCCTAGCCCGGTAAGGGTAGTTTCCAGAGTGGTAGCTATATCCATAAAATTTGCCCAGAAATAAAAAAATGGGCGCGCAGCCCATTACTTTTTCGTTCGGCGCGGATTATATCAGAGAATGAATCCCAGGGACAAACTTACGGAAACCGCGTAGACTTTATTCCATTCATTACCCCCTCCGCACAGCTTCAACCCTTTATATAAATAAGAATTATTCTTTTGGCCTATTTGATCTGGGCAATCTCAGCCCTACCTCTATCATCAGTAAGGAGACTACCCAAGTGAGCACATGGGAATTTATCGCCGATATCAGTCGGAAATCATATTTTTTAATTCCGCTTATGGCCCTTTTATTGGTATTTACTCTCGCAGTAATTCTCGAACGCCTATATTTTTTTACTCGAGTGCTTTCAGCAGGGCGGGCAATGGAACACGATGTGCAGTTAGTAAAATACCAAAACACATCCGATCTTCAACTGGTGACTAAGCATTACGAAAACACAGTTCAAGTATCTATTCTGGAAACCGCTCTCACCAGTAGCGGCGAGTCCGCCGACGAAATGGAGCGCCGCATCGATGAGACTATCATGTGGCAGTTGCCGAAAATGGATCGTTTTCTCTGGCTTATCGATACCTCGGTTACTCTCGGACCCTTAATGGGCTTGCTGGGCACCATTTTTGGCATGATCGAATCCTTTAATTTGCTAGGGGCTAACGCAACCAGCAACCCGAGTGGAGTAACTAACGGTATCTCTCACGCGTTAATTGCCACCGCGCTGGGACTCTCCATTGCAATTGTCGCTGTTTCATTCCTAAACTTCTTTCATAAGCGCTTACGGCTTGCACTACATCAAATGGATCTTCTCAAAGTCATGACGATTAACCGTTTCCACGGTGACGAAACAACTCGTGGGACATCGCCCGAATTGGTTTATAAAAAAGCCGGAGCAAAATAATGGCTCGCGGGCGTCAATACCTTGAGGCCGATCGCGCTCGGATCGAGATCATTCCGATGATCGACATCATGATGTTTCTGCTGGTGTTCTTCATGATCGTCACATTACGAATGATCGCGGGCAGTGGCATTACGCTCGAACTACCAGGCTCCAGCACAGCCGACGAACTATCCGCCACCAAATTAACTATTGGCGTAGAGAAAAGCGGGGCGATGCACCTGGAAGGGAAACCTATTACAGCCGAAATGCTGACTACGCGATTGCAGTCGGAAAAACTTAACAAAAAAGTAGAAATCGTTATCGCAGGCGACAAAAATACCGCATTGCAGTCAATTATTCGCGTGATGGACATCTGCCGCGCTGCCGGCATTACAGCCATTGGCATAGCGACAAAAACTGAGACAGACGGATGAGTGGCGTACTTTATGCCCCAAAGCAACGCTCGCCACTTTGGGCGAAGCCAGATGAAAGCCGGACAGATTTCGTTTCATTAAAATGGACAGTCCCGGCTGCAATATTACTTGTAGGATTAGCAATCTTCGGCATATCTAAAATCGATTCGACGCTGGCAATTAAAGTAATCGATAGACAAGCCATGAAAGCTGTACATGTTTCCCTTCCGTTGCCTGTGCAAGAAGAAAAAAAAGAAGAGGTCAAACCGCAGGCGCCAAAACCTACGCCTAAGCCGGTAGAAAAACATCAAAAAATAAAACCAATTACCCCGAAAAAAATACCAGCGCCCGAAAGCAAGCAAGAAACAGCGTCAGTTCCAATGGATGCGCCGCTGATCCAATCGGGTACGGGACCTAGCATTCCAGCCGTCGTCGGCGAGCCCCAACCTCCTCCTCAAAAAAATGTAGCCGCGGGCAGTGTGCAAAAAGGTGTGGTGCCACTGAAAAAGGTAAATCCAACCTACCCTCCGAAGGCATTACAAGAAGGCATTACCGGATCGTTTATCATTCACTTCCTCGTCTCATCCGACGGCACCGTGACAGACTGCGCGATTATTTCAGGATCGCCTCGCAATGTTTTTCAAAAAGAAATCAAACGGGCATGCACGCAATGGAAATTCGAAGCAAACGGGGTCGAATGGACTGCCGAGCTCCCCCTCGATTTCGTTTTAAAAGACCAATAAAATTATCACTACAGTTTTTGTTGAAGCCTACTCATCCGCGAGATCATTTCGACCCCCCAATTTACGCCGAACCCGGTAGTTTGAGTTGCCACCGCCCCCAATCCGCCTTCGCATTCTGCAGATGAGAGGTCCATATGCATCCACGGAAGATCATCGACAAATTTCAGCAGGAAACGGGCAGCGATAATATGGTCGGCTTCGCCACTGATTAAACATTGCTTGGTATCCGCCACTTCACTTTTTAGCACTGCCTCGTAATCGGCATCTAATGGAAACGCATTGACCCGTTCGCCTGTGTCTTTTCCTGCATTAACAGCGTCTGCGATTAAATTATTTTGGTTGCTAAATATGCCGCTATATCGCGTACCAAGCGCATAGACCATGGCGCCTGTTAACGTAGCGAAATCGATAATTGCCGTAGGCTTTTGGCGAGCCGCCAAGGTTAACGTATCAGCCAGCACCATGCGCCCTTCCGCGTCGGTATGAACGACCTCAATCGTCGTGCCATTCAGGGCTGTCACCACATCACTTTGTTTGTAGGCAGACGGGCTCAAATGATTCTGCGCAATTGCGAGCCAACAATCTATGTTGATCGGCAGTTTCAAGCGAGTCGCCGCGATAAGCATTCCGAGCGCGACGGCGGAACCATTCATGTCTTTATGCATATCCAGCATGCCGCGCGCCGGCTTTAAGTTATGTCCTCCGGTATCGAAACAAATACCTTTGCCGACTAATGCAATCGTTTCCTTAGCTTGTTTATGCTTGTAGCGTAAACGAACAATTGCCGCGTCCTTTTCCGGGCTGCCTTGCGCAACCGCGAGAAATGCGCCAGCGCCCATTTCGGTTAGTTTTTTCAGATCAAACTCTTCTCGCTTCCAACCGTTATCTTTTGCCAACTCGGCTAGTCGCCGCCGATACAATCGCGGAGTCAAATCGTTTGCCGGTAGCATCGTAAGCATTCTGCAGAAATAATTTCCTTCCGCCACAGCCAATACTTTGGCAAAGGTTTGCCTGCCAGGTACCTCATGCGCGGTGATAATTTCGAGCGCCTTCTCGTCATTGGCTTTTTTGCGAGCCGGTAATGGTTTGCTGTTAATCAGCGCGCAGTAAACCGCTGTTTCCATCCCTTCATCCCGCTGAGATTCCGTCCCCATCACAACGATGTCCAAGCTAGCCGGCTTTTCCGCCAGCAATGGTTGCAACGCTTTGCGAATCGCTGTCTGCCGATCGAAAACCGTTCCTGCAAAATCCGCCATTACCCATGCAGCCAAACCGCCCTGGCCAAGTTCGGCAGACAAAGGATTACCGTCCAGCTCGGCCGGCTGCATTCCTCGTCGCGCAAGGAGCGTCTTCAACACGTCATATCCAGGAAGAGTTGACGGCAACGATTTGCTTTTTGGAAGCACCACCAACAAATGGGAAATCTTGGCGAATGCTGCTTTTGATAAGGCTGAAGAACGACTGACGACTTTAGCGAGCATTACGATCTCCGAGACAAAAATTAGATCCTGATTCTAACAAATCAAAACTTTCATTAAATTGAGAAATTAGGCGGTTTAACGACTCAAGGGCTAGTCAAACATTCAATGAAGAACATCTGACTCGGGTTGCCGGACCAGTCAATTTAGCCTTAAGATGCCCGACTTCATTGACGGCAACACTATGCAAACTTATCTCGATTTATTGCAGCACGTGCTTGCACATGGCGTGCGCAAATCCGACCGCACCGGCACCGGCACCGTCTCGGTATTTGGCCACCAAATGCGCTTCGATCTCGCTCAAGGCTTCCCTTTACTAACGACAAAAAAAGTTCATTTGAAATCGATCATCCATGAATTGCTTTGGTTTTTACAAGGCAGTGCCAACGTGAAATATTTACGTGAGAATGGCGTTACGATATGGGATGAATGGGCTGACGACAAAGGCGATTTGGGACCGGTTTACGGCTATCAATGGCGATCCTGGCCTGCGCCCGACGGCAAACACATCGATCAAATTGCCCAGGTCGTAAAAGAAATCAAAAATAATCCCGATTCCCGGCGACTGATTGTATCGGCATGGAATGTAGCAGATATTCCCAGAATGGCTTTGGCACCCTGCCATGCGCTATTCCAGTTTTATGTGGCGGATGGGAAGCTTTCCTGCCAACTTTATCAACGCAGTGCGGATATTTTCCTCGGCGTGCCATTCAACATCGCCTCCTATGCGCTGCTAACGATGATGGTTGCGCAAGTAACCGGACTTCAACCCGGCGATTTTGTGCATACGTTCGGCGATGCACACATCTACCTAAATCATCTCGATCAGGTAAATGAGCAATTAGCGAGAGAACCACGAAAGCTGCCGACGATGCGCCTCAATCCCGAAGTAAAAGATATTTTTGCTTTCTGCTTCGAAGACTTTACGCTGGAAAATTACGACCCTCATCCCGCCATCAAAGCGCCTATAGCGATATGAGAATATCGTTAGTAGTGGCAATGGCTGAAAATCAGGTGATCGGCGTAAAAAATCAGTTGCCGTGGCGCCTTCCCGCCGAACTCAAGCAATTCCGCTCTTTGACGATGGGGCATCCGATCATTATGGGTCGAAAAACTTTCGACTCTATTGGTCGCCCTCTGCCGGGAAGACGCAATATTGTGGTCACGCGTAATCTCGATTATGCAAAAGAAGGTACGGAAATTGTCCATTCGCTTGAAGAAGCCCTGGAACGTTGCCGCGATGACGAAGAGGTATTCGTGATTGGTGGCGCGGACGTATATAGCAAAATAATTGCCCGCGCCAACCGGATTTATCTCACGCTAGTGCATGTAACAATTGATGGAGACGCGTTCTTTCCCGCAATGGAATTACATGATTGGCAAGAAATAAAACGCGTCCCAAGGGCAGCAGATGCAGAAAATATTTATGCCTATGACTTTATCGTCTATGACCGCAAAGCCACGTCACCGCAATAAATCGATGACGCAGTAAATTCATTGAATTCCAGCTTACTTTTTCTTGTTCTTGTCATCAGGGCTCTTATCAGCAGGCGGATTCATTCCGCTCATGATGTTCCAAGGCCAGAGAGACGGGTTCATAAACGGGTTTTCCGGTTGCTCACCGCCTTTTTGCGTATCTCCGCCTGAGAGCAGAGAGCGTTGGTACTCCATCGTTTTAATACAAAGTTGAAGCATGCTGAGGTTTGCCATCAGCCAACTTTCCACACCCTTCAACTCACCGATTTTTCGATCGATGTCTTCTACGTTTAAATTCGGAAACAAGAGGCTTTGCATTGGAAACGACATGGGGTTCAACATGCGCTGGAACATTTCGATCATCTCCTGAGGGGTGCTGCTAGAACCGGCCATGGGATACTCCTTCGTTTTTAGGGGCGCTGCTTGCTTTATAGACGTTCGGACGCACTGCTACCGTACTGTATTGATGCATCCGCAAATCTCCAAGAGCGTCTAACAAAATGACTTTGCCTAGGCACATCAACGCAGACAGTACACCTAAGTATGGCAAGGAGATGCAACAACGGCAGAGTCATTTTGTTAGACGCTCTAAGCAACATGGCCTAACGAAAGAGGCTATGCATTCTTGCGAATGAAATCCCTGATTTGCGGATAAATCTTCTCTCGATAACGGCGACCGCTAAAAATACCGTAATGTCCCGCACCTTTAGCGGTCAAATGCTGACGCCGGTCGGCCGGAATACTTGTGCAAAGTTCATGGGCAGCTTGGGTTTGTCCGCTACCGGAAATATCGTCGAGCTCGCCTTCAATAGTGAACAGAGCGGTCTTGGTGATTGCAGAGGGCTGAACACGCACACCACGATGCAAAAATTTGCCTCGCGGCAGATCGTGATTTTGGAATACTCGTTTGATGGTATCCAGGTAATACTCCGCCGGCATATCTAATACCGCGTTGTATTCGTCATAGAACTGGCGATGCGCATCTACACTGTCTCCATCGCCTTTTACCAGGTGATTGTAATAATCCCAGTGAGAGCTCATGTGCCGGTCAGGATTCATTGCGACAAATCCCAGGTATTGCAGAAAGCCGGGGTATACCCGCCGCATATAACCAGGATATTTGGCGGGCACGCGCTGTATAACGTTTTGCTCGAACCAGCTGTGATTTTTTTTCTTCGCAAACGCATTGACCGATGTCGGGCTTTTCCGTGTGTCAATCGGCCCACCCATCATCGTCATCGTAGAAGGGACACTCGGGTCGTTCTCTTGCGCCATTAAAGAAATGGCTGCCAACACCGGTACAGTGGGCTGACATACGGAAACAATATTCACCCCTTTTCCTAAAAAGCGGATGAAATCTTTTACGTAGTCGACATAATCATCAAGATAAAACGCGCCCTTGGAAAGAGGAACCAGCTTCGCATCGTTCCAGTCGGTGACATAAACATCAAAATCGGGAAGCATTGTGCGGACCGTATCGCGCAACAATGTCGAGTGATGCCCGGAAAGTGGGGCAAAAACCAACACCTTCGGATCTTTACGCGAAATGTCTCGCTTGAAATGAAGTAGGTTGCAGAACGGCTTTCCTAAAACGACCTCTTCGGTCACCGCGACGGGCGCGCCATCGATTACTGTTTCCGTTAACTCAAATTCGGGCTTTTCATAGCGCTTGCCAAGGCGAAAAAGAAGATCGTATCCCGCAGCCATGTTGCGGCTGACAGGCATATAAGAGAAGGCACTGTAAGGACTGGAAAAAAGCGAAGCATTTGTTTGCGCCCATATTAAAAGTGGCGCCAAAGTCGCTCGCTGAAACTCATGAAAATCATATAGCATGCTACCCCCACGGAATCGAACAGCTGGCATGACGGCGCTCTGCGTAAACGCAAAACGCTCCATCGCTCTACCGCATCCAGCAATTTACGCCGAACGCTAAATACTTGTCGCTCCGATTGGCCCAAGGCCATTTTTTTCTGCTATACGAAAAATCAATTCGTATCAGACTGTTTGAACTCACTTTACGGCGCTGCAACATTCCTGTCAACATCATATACAGCAGATGGCACATAAACTTCGTTGCGACTTTTATCCGTATATAAAATGGGGACGATAATAAAAAATCCATGTCTCCTTATCTACCCTAGATCAAAGCGAATTCCCTGAGCCAAAGCAACTTCACGACTCCAATTAATAGTGGTTGTTTGCCTGCGCATATAAGCCTTCCAAGCATCCGAGCCGGCTTCCCTACCGCCTCCAGTTTCTTTCTCGCCGCCGAACGCGCCGCCGATTTCTGCGCCGGAAGTACCGACATTGACGTTCGCGATACCGCAATCGCTGCCGGTTTGAGAAAGGAACTCTTCGGCGGAGAGCACATCTCGGGTGAAGATCGCCGACGATAACCCTTGTGGCACTTCGTTCTGTAATCTAATAGCGTCGTCCAAGGTGTCATAAGGCATGACATACAGTATCGGCGCGAACGTTTCATTTTGTGTCACAGGCCAAGCGTTTTCAGCGCGAATGATGGTTGGCTCGACGAATGAACCGGATCTTCCGATAACCTGACCGCCGCAGATAATTTCTCCACCCGAGGTTTGCGCCGCCGCTACGGCATCTTCAAAACGTTTTACCGCTGCTTGATCAATCAGCGGCCCCATTAGAGTTCCCGCTTCTAGCGGATCACCGATCTTTACTTGCGAATACGCCGCTTTCAACTTCAGCACAACGTCATCCATGCGCGAGCGATGCACGATGAGCCGCCTCGTGGACGTGCATCGCTGCCCTGCCGTGCCCACCGCACCGAATACGATTGCGGGAATAGCAATCTTCAAATCCGCCGTCTCATCCACAATGATGGCGTTATTCCCGGAGCATTCAAGCAGTACCCGCCCCATGCGTTCAGCGACTTTAGCCGCCACCCGCCGGCCAACAACACTGGAGCCTGTAAATGACACCAACGGCACGCGGCTATCCGCGACAAATCTTTCCGTGATGGCGTCATCTTTAGGAATGAATAGCGTAAACAAACCAGGCTGATCAAACTCATGCATGACCTGATTGGCGAGATGCTGAACGGCGATAGCAGTCAGCGGCGCTTTCGGCGATGGCTTCCAAATCACCGTATCGCCACAAATTGCCGCGAGGAAAGCGTTCCACGCCCATACGGCCACCGGAAAATTAAAAGCGGTAATAACGCCCACCGGTCCTAACGGATGCCATTGCTCATACATCCGATGTTGAGGCCGCTCGGAGTGCATCGAAAGCCCATACAACATGCGCGACTGGCCCACGGCGAAATCGGCCATGTCGATCATTTCTTGTACTTCACCATCGCCCTCCTGCTTGATCTTCCCCACTTCCATGGAAACTAAACTACCTAGTGCATCCTTGTTGGCGCGTAACAACTCGCCGAGGCGGCGCACCAGCTCGCCACGTTTCGGCGCCGGCACCTTACGCCAACGCAGAAATGCCTGATGAGAAAGGCTAACGATCTGCTCATAATCAACGGCAGTGGCAGGACCTACCATGCTGATCGGCTTATCGGTCGTTGGGTTGATTGAGGCAAAGGCGGTACTGGAATCAGCGGTGGCCCATGCATTTGGTCCAAAACACGCACCGGAATTTAATACTTTTAAGCCAAGGGAATCTAGCAAATCCATATCGTCTCCAAAGTAATGCGGCAAGCCGTGGAATTCAGGGGAGCTCTGAAAAAGAGTAGCGAGCGGGCTCAGTTTTAGTAGAGATTTACGAATAATACATTGAACGCTGAAGATTGAATCTCGGTCTGCGTTGTAACTTTTTCAGAAGTTCCTTAACTTGATTCTACTGTGATGATAGGGTGACAATGAAATAGCCTTCGGGAATAACCTTGCTCTTTTGCATTAAACGAAAAAACTGCTGGTGATAGGGAATCCCTCCCTGCTACACTTTTTAAAGAGCCATATCCTAACGTCCCTATTATTATATTATGCTTGATATCTTCCACCACCCTGTTTCAAACGGCGAGTTTTATCCCGATATCGAACCCATCCAAACCGGCAGGTTGCCGCTGGATGAAAAACACACCATGTATTGGGAGCAATCCGGTAATCCGGTTGGCGTGCCTGTGGTATTCCTACATGGCGGCCCAGGTGCAGGATCGTCGGCAAAACATCGTCGATTCTTCGACCCCACGTTCTATCGCATCATCATTTTTGATCAACGCGGCGCCGGTCGTTCGACGCCGCTGGGAGAATTAGAAAATAATACGACACCTCATCTCATCGCCGATATCGAGCATTTGCGCGAGCATCTGGGAATTGATAAGTGGCTAGTATTCGGCGGCTCGTGGGGTTCGACACTGGCATTGGCGTATGCCGAATATCATCCTGATCGTTGCCTCGGATTGATATTGCGAGGAATATTTCTTTGCCGCCGCAGTGAAATCGAATGGTTTCTCGTCGGCTTACGAAATATTTTTCCTGAAGCTTGGCGGAAGTTCGTCGCGCCGTTGCAGGAAGCAGAACGAACGGATTATCACACCATACTTCAAGCGTATTACAAACGGCTCACCAATCCCGATCCTGCGGTCCATATGCCTGCGGCCCGCGCGTGGAGCATATACGAAGGTTCTTGTTCGACGCTGCTACCTAATCCAGAACTGGTTGCACATTTCGGCGACGATATCGTGGCGCTTGGCTTGGCGCGCATTGAAGCGCATTACTTCATGCACGATATCTTTTTGCCCGAAAATTTTTTACTGAATAACGTCGCGAAAATAAGGCATTTGCCGACCATTATCGTTCAGGGGCGTTACGACGCGGTCTGTCCGATTATTTCTGCTGATGATCTGACACGCGCTTGGCCGGAGGCGCAATACCTCATTATTGATGATGCTGGCCATTCAGCATTCGAACCGGGTATTCGGAAGGAGCTAATAAAAGCGACGGATGGTTTTCGTGAGAAGTTAAACAAGTGAGAGGAAAAAGAAAAGCAATATCTTGAACCACAGAGAACACAAAATAAAATAATCAGCCGTGCTAGACGGCCCTCAGCTGAGTCATTTTTTTATTATTGGCCTCATTTATACACATTCATCACCAAGGAATCTCTTTCCGATCACGGAAAAACCCACCGCTCGGCCCACCGTCCGACAAAGTCGCTAACCAAACTACCGTATCAGCACCCTGCTCGACGGAGCGCGTGGCGTTCGGCCCGCCCATATCGGTTTTCACCCACCCCGGACAAGCAGAATTAACCAGCACATTAGTCCCCGCTAGATCGGCTGCTGACACGCGCGTCAACACATTCAACGAGGTTTTGGAAACACGATAAGCCGGCGTACCAGACCCCATGTCGCTCAGTTGCCCCAAGCCGCTGGAAAGATTCACGACCCGGCCATAATTACGTTCGCGCATTCCAGGTACTAATGCCTGAATCAGCCGCAACGGACCATAGAAGTTAATTTCCAGCGTATTGCGAAAAATTTCTTCGCTTACCTCTAATAAACGGCCGCCTCGTCCATCAAGGAGTACGCCGGCGTTATTCACCAAAATATCCGCCGCGCCGTAATTTTTTTCGATGTAATTTTTTAACGCTGCGACATCTTTCTCTTGGGCGACATCTACCTGAAAAAACGCTGCATCCGCGCCGCCTGCTTGCAAACGCTCAACAGCAGCGTTGCCCTTCCCCGGATCACGGCTCGCGACAATAACGTGAATACCCGCAGCCCCGAGTTGCCGCGCAATCTCATAACCAATCCCTCGGTTTGCTCCGGTTACTACTGCAACGCGCTTATCCATAGATAAATCCTTGATCGTCGGCTGCTAACGCTTCGCCAATGCAAGCAAATCCAATTCAAATTGACCTGTTGCGCGACACTTAGTCGCCGCATTCGAAAATGTAGCGCTGGCATCACGCAAGCCGAAGGTCACCCTATCGGTCATGCCCGTCGGTTTGCCGCTACTATCCTGATACGATTGATCGCGGGTCGCGGTGTATTGCGTATCCACTTTCACTCGTGTGCGAGAAGGTGATAACACCTCGAATGTGATGACGGCAGATATGTCCAAAGCCATGCGCCGATCTATGAAATATAGCTTATCGTCCCGCTGAATCTGATATTGCTGATAGGCCTTTGCTGCGGGGAATTCATACTTGTGCTCGCCTTTCGGGGTCTTTACCCTGGAAACGATGCGCCCACAATCAATGTAATTTTTGGGATCACCGGTATAACGAAGCTGAATCATCCAAGTATTTCGATTCGTACTTTCGAGGACAAAATCAGATTTCTGCGTAGCGCTAATCACTCGATCAAACGTCACCACTTGGTTGTGACCAATAATCGCGGAATCCACCCAAGACTTATCGTTAATGAAGGCGGAGGCTTTAAAAGACTCCGGTTCGACATACTTGCTTTGCGAACCCAGACCGGGAAAGTTTGGGAAAGAAGCACACGCGCCAAGCAGTAAAACAGGAATAGCGTAATAAACTGATCGATTCATTTACACCTTCTCCGTGTCAGTCAAAGCCATATAAAGGGAGCGCAACATTGAGGCCGTTGCGCCCCAAATGTTGCGGCTTTGATAAGGCATCGCATAAAAATAACGTTCTTGTCCTTCCCACATCATGCTCTTATATTGATGATTGGCGGGATTCAATAAAAATGCCAGCGGCACCTCGAACACCTCGTCCACCTCGAAAGAATCAAGTGTAAGAGAGAAACCCGGCTCAGCCCATCCTACCACCGGTGTTACCCGAAAACCGGTGCGCGTTATGTATTCCGGCAAATGGCCTAGCAATGTAACGTAACTACGAGGCAGACCAATTTCTTCTTCGGTTTCACGTAATGCCGTCTCTTCCATGGTCGCATCCTCGGGCTCCGCGCGTCCACCGGGAAAACTAATCTGGCCGGCGTGATCGGTAAGGTGACTGGTACGCTGCGTAAACAATACAGTAAGTCCGTCTTCCCTCGAAATGATCGGTATTAGCACTGCAGCAGGCGTCAACTCGATTTGGCTGAAATGGGTTACATCCTCCTCTCCGGTTGGTAGAGGGGGGCGTTTTAGCCACGCTTGTAGGCGTTCGGAAATTAGTGAGGGGGCCAAGGAAGAAGGCATCGCATTTTCGATGTAAACACATGCCGCGATTTAGATTAATTTCATTATGCCACACGCCTCTTCAAGCTGCGACGAAGCATGATAGGATGCTACCTCTTCTTTGGTTTCTCCTCAGCACACCGATTTCCGCCATGAAACTTTATAGCTACTTCCGCTCCTCCGCTGCCTTTCGCTTACGCATCGCACTAAATCTCAAGGGCATCAAATATGAGCAGGTCGCTGTATCGCTACTGAAAGGCGAACAACTCACCGACGCATTCAAGACAATTAATCCGCAGGGTTTAGTGCCGGTGCTAGAGGATGGGCCGCAAATTCTCTCGCAATCACTCGCTATCTGCGAATACTTGGAAGAAGCTTATCCAGAACCGCCGCTGCTACCCAAGACTGCCGTTGAACGCGCACATGTCCGCACTATCGCATTGGCCGTCGCCTGTGAAATTCACCCACTGAATAATCTACGAGTCCTCAAGCATTTGAAGAATGCGCTTGGCCAAGATGAAGAGCAGCGCGACGCCTGGTATCGGCATTGGGTCACAGAAGGACTAGGAACATTGGAAACGATGCTCGCCGCAAGTGCATGGACCGGCCGCTATTGCCATGGCGATATTCCCGGACTTGCGGATATTTTCCTCATACCACAAGTAGCAAACGCCATTCGTTATCAATGTCCGTTAGATCCTTACCCAACCATCAGCCGCATTAACGAGGAATGCTTGAAGCTTCCTGCGTTTGCCAATGCTCAACCGCATCTACAACCTGATGCAGTAGACTCATAAACAGTAACCTAAACACAAGTGATTCAAATGCGCATAATAAAATTATGGAGTTTGTGTGTAGCGCTTGTAGAAAGAATGGCGAGAAATCCAGGCGAGAAGCCGGGACACGCCCTCAGATCGCGCAGTAAATTTTTTCTCAGCATCGCAGGCCTTCTAAGCATTTTCGCTTCGACCACCGCTGAAGCCACTCCAGAAGAATTCGTCATCGATCCGGCGCACACTTACGCCACTTTTGAAGTGCGGCATTTGGGAATATCCACTCAGAGAGGGCGATTTAATCACACCTCTGGACGTACGACTTTCGACACTGACGCAGGCACAGGAAAAATAGAAATCATCATTGATGCTCGCACCATCGACACCGGCAACGAAAGCATGGAAAAATTGCTGCGCGGAGACGATTTTTTCAATGTGGAAAAATTTCCAGATATCAACTTCCGCTCCACCTCAGTTTCTTTCAAGGACGGGAAACCAGACAAAATTGAGGGAGAGTTAACGCTACTAGGAACAACCAAACCCATTGCACTGGCAGTACTAAATTACAATTGCACGCGGCTTCCTTTCCTAGTCCGCGTAACTTGCGGCATGGATGCCCTCACTACTATTCGTCGTTCAGAATTCGGCATGACCAGCTTGCTGTCTTTCGTCAGCGACGAAGTCAAACTCCTGATTCAAGCAGAAGCTATTCGACAAGAACCACCACGCCCTATCCCCACCGAGTAAAAAGAATGTTCTTAAAACCACGCACCACGTTTTTCCTGATTTTCCTCTGCTGCTTAAGCTTGCTCAGTTTTGGCTTGTACTTGCAACACGTAAAGGGCCTTGAGCCCTGCCCCCTTTGCGTGATGCAACGCTATGCTTTCGTGGCCGTTGGTTTGGTTGCCCTGATTGCGAGCCTGCATAACTCAAAGGGATCTGCCGTTCGTCTCTATGGGCTCGGCGTTACGCTTTCGGCACTCGGCGGCTTGGTGGTAGCAGGCAGACATGTTTGGCTGGAACATCTGCCGAAGGATCAAGCGCCGTCATGCGGACCAGGGCTCGATTTCATTATCGATTCATTTCCACTTTCCAAAGCCCTGCCGATGATATTTAAAGGCTCCGGCGAATGCGCGGATGTGCCATGGCGCTTTCTGGGGCTTTCGATTTCGGAATGGGCGTTGATGTGGTTTGTACTATTTGTGGTGATAGGATTGTCGCTATTGATACTTAAATCGTATGCACGGAAGATTGGGAACAAATAAATGGAAGACGTACTAAACGAAAAACGACACGATTAAATCGGATTAGAGAGCGGTAACGATTCGATTAGCCCTAGAAACTCTAGTTCTAAGGAGCGGGCAATACACTCTAAACGCCTCGCCCTCGCTATCATTTCTGCAACTCAAAAACCTAACTGATTAATATACACGCCGTATAAGCATTGATGGTATTAAATAGTTTTATATATTGCGCGGCTTTTTGGCCGTCCAAATGAAAATTTATGATAATTTGGACGTGCTGAAAACAGCGATTTCCATTTAATAAATAGCAAAAATCGACAACACCAATAAGCACTAAAGACGGGGTTGCGACTTTGCCGTGAAAATTTGGCTTTGTCACGATTCAATTGGGGGGATTCATAATGCAATCTTTGCTTAAAGCTACACTAGCTGGTGGACTAAGTTTGGTGGCATCAACTATCGCAATCGGTGCTGATCACCCGTCTGTTGCCAATAATCCGGATATCGTAGTACCTGCCCGAGAAGGCATGCGAGCGCCTCAAGGTTACGCCCGCCCTCCTTTTCATATCACCCCAAATGTTACGAGCACGACGCCCACAGGATTGACGCCAGCTCGCGTGCGGCGCGCCTATGGCTTTGATCAAATTGCCAATCAAGGCGAAGGACAGGTAATTGGTATTGTGAATGCCTATGATCATCCGAATATCGAGGCGGACCTCGCCGTATTTAATTCAACGTTTGGGTTAGCGGCTTGCACCACTGCCAATGGCTGCTTTCAAAAAATATACGCTGCCGGTAATCGGCCACCCACGGATGCCGGTTGGGCACTTGAGATTGCCCTGGATGTACAGTGGGCGCATGCGGTTGCACCGAAAGCGAAGATTCTTTTGGTAGAAGCCAGTTCGAGCAGTCTTAGCAATTTAATGAAAGCAGTAGATGTCGCGGTGCGCAACGGTGCGACAGCGGTCTCCATGAGCTTCGGCGGCCTTGAGTTCAGTGGGGAAACGAACCATGATTATCACTTTAACGTCGCTGGCGTGACGTTCGTCGCCGCTTCCGGCGACAGCGGAAACGGCGTTGAATATCCGGCCGCATCGCAATACGTGATTGGAGTGGGCGGTACGACACTCAATGCGGACGCATATGGCAATTATGTGAGCGAGAGTGCTTGGAGCGGCAGCGGCGGCGGACTGAGCGCTTATGAGCCAGAGCCAGCGGGGCAGACCGCGTGGCCGTTACCATACGCAAACAAACGAGGCAGCCCCGATGTTGCCTATGATGCTAATCCCAGCACAGGGTTTCCCGTCTACAATTCCGTGACCTACCAGAATCGTTCCGGCTGGTTCCAGCTCGGCGGCACGAGTGCGGGTGCGCCCCAATGGGCGGGAATTATCGCGATTGCCAATTCGTCACGAGTAGCAGCAGGAAAATCACGGCTTACTGCTACGTATAACAAGCTTTATAGTGTCGCGAAAAATTCCTATGGCACCAGCTACCACGACGTAACGACCGGCACCAATGGCACCTGCGCCAGCCTTTGTAAGGCTATGGGCGGGTACGATTACGTGACTGGTTTGGGTAGCCCTCAGGTCAATAATTTGATTCCGGCGCTGAAAAACCTACCGTAAAAACAACTGTATTGGGGGCTTGGTCTCTCGGCCAACAAGGTTCTATCATTTGACGGAACCGCGTGCCCTTGGCATTTTTGAGAGTGGCCAGAATTGCGGAAAATCTTTCTGGCCGCTCTCAACTTTACGTAATCATTATTCTTATCGGTGCATTATTCTGATGCGGAGACTAAGCGTCACCGCGAGGCAGCAAAAAATCCCGCAGCCCTCATCGCTTCCCGCGTCCATCCGTAACTCGCCGCAGATACCCAGTCACTTCTTCGCGATCATGATAAAGATGCTTCATCCGCAACTCGGATTTGACGCCAGCCCTCTCCAGCCGAGACAAGATCATCTGACACGCTTCCTCGACTGCTTGATAACGCTTTTTCATAGGCAATTTCAAATTGAAAATCGTCTCGCGGCAATCGCCATGAGCCACCCATTCGGCAACCAGTTGTGCAATACGTGACGGCTTTTCCACCATATCGCAGACCATCCAATCGACGGGCCGATGAGGCCGGTATCGAAAACCGTCCGACTTCAAATGCTCAACCATGCCGGTTGCCAATAGTTCTTTCGATAACGGACCATTATCTATAGCCGTCACATGGATACCACGGTTCGCGAATTGCCAGCTCCAACCGCCGGGCGCCGCACCAAGATCTACCACTCGCATTCCAGCCCGTAAGCGTTTTTCTTGTTCCTCCGGACTGAGGAAACTCATGAACGCTTCCGCTAACTTAAGCGTTGAACGACTAGGAGCACCAGCAGGAAAGCGTAGACGTGGAATGCCCATGGGCCATTCTGACGCGTTGTTCGGCCATGACATGCCTATATAGCACTGACTTGAATCGATAAAAAATAGATGCAATCGCGGGAAAGGACGGGCGCGACCGCGATGCATCAGCCCGGCCTCCGTGGCGGCGGTTTCAAACAACGCTAAAAATTTACGGCAAAAAGACGATAGCGGCTTTGCGGCGTCGGTATCAGGATGTTCGATAAACACATCACTGAATTTTCCTAGGGTCTGGCAGCGTTGTAATAAAGGCGTGAGCCGGTCGCGAGCGGGAAGATCGTCGACAAATTCGGCCACCTGTATCCATTGGCGAGCGAAAATCAGCTTGTTGAATTGCTGATGTTTCGTCACCTGCTCCGCATCTGGGGATGCGTAAATAACAAAGCCGGCGTCGGCTTCGGCAGTAGCCTCTCCAGCGATACCGAAATCAGCGGCGCGATCAGTGATCTCCTGCGCGCATTCGCGCTCGAAGCCCGGTCTACAATAAAGAAGAATATGTTCCATGAGGCCGCGATACTAACGCGACGCGGCCTATCCACTCAACTACCCCCGAGATATTAATGCCGCCGATAGTATCCAAAGCCTATGCCAACCCCCGGATACCAAGGGTCAAAAAAAGGATCTCTATAGTACGGGTAAGGATATGAAGGGTGCGTGGGCCGCGCGGAATAAGCAGTAACGTCAGGCTGAGAAATCAATTTAGGTGCAGCAATCAGAGGTGCTTCGATATCCTGCGTACCGATGTGCCTCATCATGACAGGGCCGAGATTGCCTTCGACCTGTATTATTTTTCCGGTCGAAAACGGCTCTTCTTCAAAGCGGCCTGGACTACAGGTAATGAATTTGGTCGCCGTAAAAGCATAACTACTCGATAACGGCTGCACTCGATTAAGAATGAAACAGGTGTCATCAGTCGTAGTCAGTACACTAGTGATTTGTCCTAACCACGCCACGGCCGGTCCCGCTAGATCATCGTCCAACGACTGCTCGGGGGTGATGCTGCGCTGGGCTGCTTGGACGGAAACGGCAGCTAATAAAGAAAATAGGATCAAGGTAAAACGCTGCTTCATTTGCCAAATTCTCTCTTAGTTATTTCTCGAAATTCGACAACGGCGGCTAGGTTAAGTTCATGGCAGGCTTTAGGTCGTCAAACGCCCATCCTGACGTCAAATTGCAGCACCGCCAATCGAGCATACAACCCGTTCTCACGCATCAAATTCGCATGCGTGCCAATGCTAACAATCTGGCCATGATCAAGCACGGCAATACGATCAGCGCTCTGCACCGTCGCGAGCCGATGGGCGATGATAATCGTCGTGCGGCCGCTCGCAAGACGCTCCAGCGCTAGTTGCACCATACGTTCGGATTCGGAATCCAGCGCACTGGTAGCTTCGTCCAGCAATAACAGTGGTCGATCCGCCAGAATCGCGCGGGCAATTGCGATTCGCTGCCGCTGTCCACCGGAGAGCCGCGTACCTCGCTCGCCGAGAAAGGTGTTACCACCGTCCGGCAACCGATTGACAAAATCAGTCGCGTAAGCTGCCTCTAGAGCAGCATGCACGTCGCTATCGCTCGCATCAGTTCGCCCGTAACGCACGTTATCAAAAACGCTACCCGCGAAAATTACCGGATCTTGTGGCACAAGCGCGATATGGCTGCGTATGACCAACGGATCAGCCAGCGGCAGATCGACACCATCCATGCGCACAACGCCCTGCTGCGGATCGTAATACCGAAGCAGTAATTGAAATACGGTGGTTTTGCCGCCACCGCTAGGACCGACTAACGCTAATCGTTCACCGGATTTTACTGCCAGAGAAAAGTCCTTCAAAGCAGGTATATCAGGTCGCGAGGGATAACAAAATGTCACGTTGTTAAAACTTACTTCCCCTTTCGCAGATTCCGGTAAAGGAACGGGATTAGCTGGCGCACGGATCTGTGGCTCCGTCGCCAGCAATTCCATCAATCTTTCCGCTGCCCCCGCAGCTCGCTGCAAATCACCCACTACTTCTGAAATTGCACCGACCGCGCCTGCCACCAATATGGAGTAGAAAACAAAAGCGGATAACTGACCGGCGGAGATTTTTCCGTCAAGCACATCGTGCCCGCCCACCCACAGAATCACGCCAACCGCACCAAACACCAGCATGATTACTATCGCGGTCAACAAAGCGCGTTGACGAATGCGTTTTAATCCCGTGGCAAACGTCGCTTCGACACGTTCACCGAATCGTTCGCTATCTTGCGGTTCATGTCCGTACGCTTGCACCGTGCGAATTTCATGCAGCGTTTCATCAATATAAGCGGAAATGTCGGCGACACGATCTTGCGTAGCACGAGAAAGCTTCCTCACCCGCCTGCCATAAAGCAGAATGGGAGCTACGGTAAGCGGCACACCAAGCACCACAAACAGCGCCAGCTTCGAACTGGTGATGGCGAGCATAATCAATCCACCGATCAGCAGTAATATATTGCGCAATGCGATGGAAGCACTCGATCCAACAACAATCTCAATCAGCGCCGTGTCATTGGTAAGGCGTGATATCACTTCGCCGGTGCGCGTCACCTCGAAAAACCCCGGTGACAGTTTGAGCAAGTGGGAAAACACCGCGCGGCGCAAATCCGCCGTTAATCGTTCTCCCACCCAAGAAACGAGATAAAACCGTGCATAAGTCGCCAATGCTAGAACGGCGACGACGACTAACGATACTCCCAACGCTTGATCCAGCAATGATGGGTTTGCATTCATGAATCCTTGGTCGATTACCCTACGCAATCCCTGCCCCATAGCCAAGACGGAAGTCGCCGCGAAAACGAGTGCGATGGCGGCAAATATGATGCGCGTGCGATAAGGTTTAAGAAAGCGAAAAATGGGCTTCAGTGCCCGAATATCTTTTTGAGCAGGACGATCGGCTATCTGCATTTTTAAATTACGCGCCATCTTCGTCTTTCGCTTTAATCGTGTAGGACTGATATATACACTGAACTCTTTACTCATGCTCTGCACATTATTTTTCGACAGACTGCTGAGTAATTTTTTACATTAGGTCAATTGAAAGGTCGTCAACAACCATCGAATGATGAATCGGTTTAGCGTACGTAGTTCGGCAACTTCAATGCCACCATCCTTCCTAATTGACATTAGCCTTATGACACAGTGTCATCTCAATGCAAATATTGCAGAGACAAAAATAACACGGTCGAGCCGTTTAACGGCTCGACCGTGGTTAATCAACTAAAATAAGATGAAAACCTTATAAAGCTTTGCCTCCTTTTTTACCACCATCACGAGAGGATGTTTTACTCAACTGGTCGTCTTGCTTCACCACCTTCTTCGTAAGATTATGGGGTTGGTTAAGAGGCAACCCACTAAGTTGGCCGTATGTTCGGCCGCCGGTTCGGGCAGGACAGTCGGTGGGTCTTATAAGGACAGAAACATTTGCTCCGTCATGCTGTGTAGTCGCCAAAATAAAACGACCATTAGGTTCACGATGAATCGGTGTTATTTGTAAATCACCTCCTCCGTCACCCAATTGCATTATTGTTCCTGAACCAGGAACAGCACGTACCATTGCATCCTGGGATGGCCCGGGCTTTGACGTGCTAGGCATTTTGCCGCGAAATATGCCGCCAATGTCTTTCATTGCATTGTGCCCCTTCGGTATCGGCAACAACTCCGCCGCAGTTGCCACATATGGCACAAGCATCGGCTCGGGCGTAGGCTCTGCGACTTTAGATGCCGCTGCTGTCATGGCCGTCCTTACATTAGCCTGAAATGTCGGTTGCGATCCCGCATTCAGAAAACCATCTCTTACCAAGGCCGCTGCATTGGGGGTGAGAGGAGCTGCAACCGCGGCACTTGTGCTCGGTAGAATATCAGGAGTGGCCTTATATCGATCAGGTAACTGATTGAATAATTCAGTCGTGGCAGTGCCCGCAAGAACTTGTTTTACAATACGGTTGATATCGAGAAATTCTCTTAAACCTGTCGATTCTGGTGCAGTCATCCCCGGATTGGTAAGAAGGTTAGGGTTTTTCCGGTAAAAGGCTTCTAAGGCGACATGATCGATATCAGGTCGAATAGGCTGTCCACTATAAAGATTTGTAATTGCATGCCCAAGTTTTGCGTATAGCTGTTGCCCTACACTTTGTTTAACCATTCCGAGAGTTGCTTGATTAGCTATAACTGGCTGCACGCTTTTCTCAAGGGCGGCAACTCTGGTTACCCACTCAGCTAACTTCATTGGATTATCAGCTACACGAGTTATGTCATCTTGCATGGCTGCTAGGCTGTCTTGAACGTCGGGCGTCAATTGTTCAAAATCTATATTGCCTTTTACCGAGCCATTTCCTCTTTCCTCTTTAATGATCAATTGATCAGATTTAACAAATGGCCCATCCACCGCTTCCCAAACATCATCTAAATCAGTTCTTGCCTGCTTCAGCTGTGCGCTCAGGGTAAGAAGGGTTTGACGTTGTGCTGCTAAGTCTGACGGCAAATTCGTTACATCCATTGTGTTTAATGTATCGTGTGCGCCGTTTACTTTTGCGAACACTTCCTGGGTAGGGGTAGGAGGCAATGGCGTTCCTGTAACATTAGTAAAAAATGTTTCTGCCAGTTGCGTGAAATGCTTTTCCTGACTCTCTATCTTGTGATGAACCAAATAAACCTCGTTTAATCGATGTGCTAGTTCTTTGTTATATGTACGCAGATCAGTCAAGTCTGCTGCTTGCGGCTTGCCATTCCTCGACCAATCAGCAACTTTATCTGGATTAGCCGTGACCCATTGATTCAGGGCATCCTTCTTGTCATTCGGTAACTCGCCGCGTACCCACTTTTGCAGATCTTGTAAATTAGGATCACGTTCATATTTGCGTTTCGTTTCTTGCGTCAAGTTTTCGCCACGTTGCAACTTATCTATGTCCGCCGCGATTTCTCCAGGCGTAGTTTGGGGTGGATAACGTTTGAGGACTTTACCCTGTTCATTTACCAAAGTTTTATCGAAATTCCACAGCACTTGATCGCCATCCGTCATAAATTCAAAAAGCGGATGTGCATTTTCACCAATGACGTCAATTTGGTCGAAAATTGGATAATTCGCTTTTCTTGCCATACAAATTTCTTCAGTGTTTCCGTTCTCCCCGCGCGCCTGTGCTAAAAACTGATCGGTAGGAAAAGCAAGTACTTCAAGTTTGCCAGGAAATTGGTCTTTTAATGCTTGCAAGCTATTGAGCTGACCGGTATAGCCACAGCCACCAGCAGTGTTTGTGATTAATAACAGCTTGCCGCTAAAATCAGAAAGCGGCACATTCGCGCCTTTTCGGAGAGCTGAAAAGATATGAACATTTGGCGCTTGTTGCTGTTGTTCTATAACGTCTTCTAACAGTAACTTAAATCCGGCATCGACAATGCCTGCTTTTCTAAGCGCAGGAATATCTATTTCACCGTCTTTTCGAAACTTGTCAGGAATTTGATCGAAATGTGCTTTTGTCGCAGTTTCTGAAGACGTTAGAATTTCATTAATCACACGCCGTAGCGCTACCCATTCCGTAAATGGAGATTTCACATTCTGGGCATCGATTGCCGGCAGTTGCCCCTCAGGATCCTGCAGCATTGTTTCCTTCCATACGAGAGGTTCATGCGGCAAAAACTTTAATTCTGGGTATTTCTGATTTGCTTCGTTTAATGCGTCTTCAGCGGCATTACCCCTTTCTGCAGTCGGCGTACGTACTACAGCCTCCGGCATCTTCTTGGCGGTTTCAATCTCAATTTGCCGTTTTTTAAGGATTTCAAGAAGGTGTAGTGGATTCGCGACGCGAACAAAAAGTCTTCCATCCTCATCGCACTCATACACGCCGTGCGGATGCAGTCCAACTCCGGGTGACACATTTTCAAACTCATCACAATCCTGGAAGAACGTGTTAGCTTCGTCAGTAAGGGCGCAGCCAGGCATATTGATTGGAGCGCCAGGCGGATAAACACTTGTTGGCGTTAGTACGACCCACGGTAATTTAGAGGCATCTCTTAGATTTTCAGGGTTGCTGAGATCAATCGTATTATCAAATTTATAATTTTTTAGACTGTCGACATAGAGCTTGATTTCACCCCCATCCGTTTTTTTAAGTTCCTCTGCGTCTAGAGCGCTGATGATTTGAACTGGTTTCGCGTCATAAACTGTTTTGGCGCGTTTCGTTATGTTTTTATGTTTAGCAACGTTGAACTGATAATCGCAAAAATCTTTTAGACCCCAAGTTTTTCCTGGTTGTAAATTTCCAATAAAATCATTTTCTAATAGTTTTGGGTCCTTACGGTCAATTAGAGTTTGTCGAGGATTGGCCTGAAGGTCCTTGTAAAATTGTTTTTCTGCTAAAGAAGGTATCGCTTCTGCAAGCGGTTTATTTTGCGCATAGGCTCTTTGAAATTGCGTCCAAGCGTCTTTTATTTTTGCTATTGCTTCTTTGGTGGTACCAGGGCTAATCATAAAAAGAATACCGTCAACCGTCGTCTTTTCAGTAACAATGCCTTGAACGCCAATACCTTCAAAGAATTTGACGGCAACCCATGCTGGAACGCCACCGGACTCAATCAACTCTCCGGTTTTCCGGTCTTTAACCATAGGAGTTCTAAGAATGAACTTACTATAGTCTTGAAAGTTTTCTTTTCCTGGCGTTACGGTAAATGCATGATGCTTTTGACCAGCTTTTAGTAAGAAGAGGTCATGGCTATAATCCTTGATCGTTCCATCATCATTCAACACCTCTGGGCCAAAGGTAGAAAACAGGAACGGGGTCTCAGCGTTCGCGGAATTCCCTTCCCACTCTCTTTTACCCCTTTCAACGTCAGCTCGTGCCTCCATTGAGTTTTGCTGTATATTTTTAACCAATCTGTCGGCATAAGGGGGTATGGCGCTATACGCAGTGGCAATACCACTAAGCCACTTAGTGTATAGAGGTGAAGTTGAAAAGTGTTCTTGAGTTACCTCTATTTCAAACGCACCCTGAATTTTTTTCCCTGCAGGAAGTATCTTGCATAACATTGCTGTTTCAGAAACCCCGTTCATAAATTTATGCAAAGAAACGTTCCACGTTATTTGAACCGGTGGACGCTCACCATTTGCGATATCCCATAAACTTGGAATGTTATCTAACGGAACAAGTCCTTTGTCTTTCTCTGATTTCTTTCTGGGAATTACACCGAGACCTAACCATGCAGCGTCGAGATGAATGGACTTTGTCGATTTTGCAAGCATTTCGACTGCAGCTTTAATATTTGTTGAGACGCCGTCATAAGTAGTGCCTGTTATCACTGATAAGCACGAAATAAAGTTCCCCTTTGCATCTTTCTCCAGCTTTTTCAACATATCCGGGTTTAGCTTGAAATAATTATCTTCTCTGACAAGTTGCGATAATTTTTCAGGCGTCATGTCTTCTAATCTAGGTGGAGCAAACGTGCCATCAGGCATTCTTTCTGATGGAATCTTGATTACTATGGCACCACTGCCAGCAACAGCAAAACTTGTTGACTGATGGCAATTGGAGTCAGCAAATATAAGATCGCCGCGCTTTAGCTGCTGCTTTTCTGCCATTATTACTGCTTGTGATGAGCCATTGAGAATAATACTCGCTGCATCGGCGTGAAAAAGTTCAGCCAGAACCTTTTCGTCATCGCCAACAGGGCCAGTTTTTTCTAGCGGCTGTCCAAATGCTGCATCCATGGAGTTACAAACGTCTGCGGCAAAAAAGCCCGGAATCGTCTCCGGCCCTTTTAGCGTAAATCCCTGAGTTAAATTCCAACCCATAATTTGCGCCACAGCTTGGTCTGCAGGATTTCCTTTCAATAGACCTATTCCTTGTTGGTGGCCGGGGCATGTATAGGTTTGTGACACTGGATCATATAACCCTTCCAGCCACCTTACGTTGGCTTGGACAATGAATGGCATTTCAGCGCCTAAGAAGCTTTCGGTATTATCAAATACCCGATCCGCGATTGCTTGTAACGCGTCAGCGTCATCGTTGAGAGCAATGAGTGAAGAAAGCGATGGGCCGTCGCCATTTTCGTTTCCATAGGTTACTTTATTCAAGTGCTTGTCCATCTTGGATTTCAGCAGAGGCTTATCTGAAAAATCTGCCGTGAGGTTTTCATTTAGTGTTGTTAGTTCAGCAGGTAGCTGATCAGGCGTCGATGAACAAATTTGGATAGGCATCCGTGGGTGTTCTCTTCGAAGGTCTCCAATTAATTTTAATACGCTCGCGGCATCAGCTATTTCTTTAGCGGTTCTATCTCCTTGGAATTTGATACCGTCAACGTTAAACATATAGGCAGAGTAAGTTGCCAACTTTTCCGGCTCCGGAAAAGTGGCGTCTTCTCTAACATCGGTTTTCTTGCCTTTAGCTTTTAGCGCATTGATAATTGTCTGACTGCGATCGCTCACCTTAGCATCAGCGCCGCCAATCATTTTTTGTGCGTCAAACACGCCAACCGGAAAATCTAAATTTCGTTCGTGTGGATCTCTTCTAACGCCCAGAAGGTCTAACTTTTCTTGCACCCCTGCGAGAGATCTCTCTGCTCTTTCCGCTCGTAGCCTTTGCTCCCCAATTGCTGCATTTGCAGCTTGTAAAGTGTGATGTTCCAGTGAGTCTTCAAAATCGCTGTCGTCAGCTACTGATTCACCGTCGGTAAGATCTGGCTCTTGTGGGTTCATGGTTAATTCTCCTTCCGTTGATGATGTTGTTGTGATGCCAGCTGGCCTATCCTTCTCCAACACAGCCTGATCTGCATAGATCGCACTAATCAATGCCAGAATCACTTCCCGAGTCGCAAGTACACTACCGTCTTCGCGATTAATATTTTTTTCTCTAAGCTGTTCCCAAATAAAACTCTTAAATTGCTTGTCGGGGGCCGCTGTTACCATCGCCTTGGTATCGTCATCGGTCGTACCAAAAAATTTCTCTATAAGATTCTGGCGAGCGGAAGTAGTTAGTTCCCCCTCCCACGTTGATGTGACAACCGCCACATCCTCTGGTGAGAAATATTGTTTTGCCAGTGTTATTCGATCAGCATCCGAGAGGTTTACGTTTTGGGGAATGTTTAGAATCGGGTTAGTTTCACTGACCTCGTGGAAAAGCACTCTTGAATTACCCTGCTCGTCCTTAAACTCGTGCACTCTGCCCATCACGGCTTTCATAGCTTGGTCAACTGTGGGGCCACCTCTACTTACTGGAGTACCGGTGGAAGAAAAGCCCTTACCCGCTAATTGCCCAGGATACTTGTCTGGAAAACCAGTTGCATGGATACCGTCGCCGTCATACGACAAACCGTAAACCGGTAATCTGCCAGTTTTTTTGAGCGTTTCTTCTTCGATGCTCTTAAATGTATCGTCGAACAACTGCTTTAGTCCCCATTGAAATTGATACTCTTTTAACGCGTCACCGGTTAGCGTTGGATGGGTTATTTTCTTTCTCGCATCTTCAATCTCTTTAACACGCTTAACATCAACACCAGCTTTATAAATCAGCTTATATTCCTCGGTGTCGGTATCCCGAATGCCAAAGAGGTGGGTGTTTTGGGGTTTTACTTCAAGAAAAGGTGTACCCAACGCGTTGGTCATTACGCTGTGACCAGACATCGCAGCGAGCGGCATGCCATGGAAATTCTTGGTCTCTGACGTATCTTCGTTATTCCAATCCGCGTGCGCATCAAACCAGAATTCATGAAAGGTACTCATGAAGTTTTCGAGTTCTTGAAGTGGTAACACACCCTTATCCTGGCCCTTCACCTCTTCTTGCGCTTTCTCGCGCAGCTCATCGACTTTAGCGGCTACCCGGTTCGCATAGTCATAAAAGCCTGGCGTTGGATAGGCTTCGTCTGGTCCCATTTGTACCGAATCATTCGCAGCATCAAATAAAGCCTTGTTTCGAATTTTTTCAAAAGACTGTAGATCGATTAAATCGCCAACCGTCGTTCCTAGATCCTTAGTGGCTTTCAAAATCTCTTCTTGCGTTGTTGCAGCACACAGAGCGTCCTTTTGTTCCCTCACATTTTTCAATACATTGGCACGCTCCTCTGGAGAGCATTTAAGCTTGAGTTGTACCTTGGGATCGTCTGACAGCAATGCCTTTACCACGGCAGCAAGCCGCCCACCGACAGCACTTGCGAGCCCTTGAGAATGATCGCCGCCGATGACTAATGGCGGTACAGTTTTTTTGGATTGGTTCGAATCAGCAACAAGAATATTCCGGCATAGAGCGGCAGCCATGTTTTCCACCGCCCCCTCGACGTAAGGAAAATTCCTGATGCCGGGGGGAGAAAATGGACCATGATCACCATCCCCTTCGGGTCTTTCATGTATTTCTATGCCTTGCTTGCTTTTTATGTCGGCTGGATCTTTTTCTTTGTACAACCGCTTTTCTACTCGCCCATCTGGATAATAGCTGACCTCGAATTTTTGAAACTTAGTTTGGTCTTTGTTGTAACCGACCATCCGTATGACCTCAGTGCCATCTTCCAAAACTTCTCTCTTCACTTCCCCTTTTTTCCAGACCTTGGGATTATCCTCCCTAAGCTCTCCGTCTTTACTAGCAACACGGGTTACCAAATCGAAGTCAACTCTAGGTTCCTCACTGGCGGTTCGAACCCATTCGGGAACTGGACTTTCAAAAGCAAACGTCAGATTAGACGGAAGCACCGACTGAACTGTTTCATTTGAATCAGCATTCGGAGTTAGCAGAAAATCGGGCCCACGGTGCGCCCCCATTTGCTGGCCAGCGACCCCCATCTTGTATGAAAAAATAGTTAGCTCAGCCGTCTCTTCGGTCGCTGCGTCTTTCGATGCACCTGCTGGATCATCGGTCGTATTGGCCATGGATGGACTCCTTAGTTGGTTAGTTTTTCTCTGTGCTTTTGTTTAGATTGCGTGCCTGCTTATTATTGAGCTGGAAGGACAATATCCTTCTCACGAAGTAGCTATCGGCAGTCTTAATGCAAGTTCGAGGCCAACCTAGAAAGCGAATGAAATATTTTGAATAATTTATTGATTAAAATAGAAATACACAAAAAACGTTATTCTTCAACGGGGAGTTTTCTTTCAAATTTGAAAAAAAATAGTGAATCAAGCTGGCACAATTGCAAGGTGAAGGAAGCGTCCATAAAACATGAATCCATATCCTTTTGAGATACAATTCATGCACTGCAGCACGACCACTCGTTACATATCCATGTCTTAAAAATACGCACCGCTCATGATCGGCTTACTACAACGCGTTACCCATGCCAGCGTCCGTGTTGATGGCGAAATTGTCGGCGTCATTGACCATGGCTTGCTCGTTTTAATTGGTGTTGAACAAGGAGACGACGAAGCAATCGCTGAAAAGTTGCTGCATCGACTAATCACCTATCGCGTTTTCGCGGACGCAGAGGGACGCATGAATCGCTCCTTATCAGACACTGAAGGAGGCTTGCTGCTTGTTCCGCAATTTACGTTGGCGGCAGACACACGAAAAGGCGCACGGCCAAGTTTCAGCAGTGCGGCGTCACCTGATATCGGCTATCGTTTGTTCCATCATCTCGTGCAACGAGCCCGTACGCGGCATGCAAAGGTAGCCACGGGGCAGTTCGGAGCCGACATGCAAGTCAGCCTCACCAATAATGGGCCAGTCACTTTTTGGCTACAGGTGAAGCCAGGCCATACACCTATAATCAATTGATTAATTACATGAAAGGGCCTCTCTACAAAATCACAGCGCAGCAGATTTTACAGAGGCACACTGAACACTCTATGCAGCCTTTACCCACATCCATGCTAGCAATCGAAATTTCCTCCCCAGGTGGCCCCGAGGTATTGCAACTCGCACAACGCACCGCTCCACAACCCAAGCCCGATGAAGTATTAATTCAAGTCGCGGCCGCCGGTGTAAACCGTCCTGACATACTCCAACGCCAAGGTGGATATGCACCACCACCAGGCGCTTCTGATTTACCCGGCTTGGAAGTTGCGGGGACCATTGTTGCCATCGGCGATAACGTTAATGAATGGCGAATCGGCGATCAGGTGTGCGCGCTTGTCGCAGGCGGTGGTTATGCGGCCTATTGTGTAGCGCCTGCGGTGCAATGCTTGCCCATCCCGAAAGGGATGTCTGCTGTTGAAGCGGCATCACTGCCGGAAACTTTCTTCACCGTGTGGAGCAATGTCTTCGACCGCGCCAAACTGGCGCCCGGAGAAAGCTTTCTAGTGCAAGGCGGCTCTAGCGGTATCGGCGTTGCTGCAATTCAAATGGCTCGCGCGTTGGGCCATCAGGTATTCGCGACTGCGGGTAGTGACGAAAAATGCGCTGCCTGCGAAAAGTTAGGCGCGCACGCCATCAATTACAAGACGCAAGATTTTGTTGCCGTGGTGAAGAAGGCAACCAATGGCCGTGGCGTGGACGTTATTCTCGACATGGTAGGCGGCGATTATGTGCAGCGCGAATTAAACACATTGGCAGACGATGGTCGCTTGGTATTTATTAATACAATGAAGGGCCGTGAATCAACCGTCGATTTTCGCGCATTCATGCAACGCCGGCTTACGATTACAGGGTCCACATTGCGGCCTCGTTCGATTGCATTTAAAGGTGCTATTGCAAACGCGTTACGGGAACGGATTTGGCCTCTTATAGAAATGGGCCAGATCAAGCCAGTTATTTATAAAACCTTCCCGCTGGCTGAGGCGAGCGCCGCGCACGCGCTAATGGAATCCAGCCAACATATCGGCAAAATCATTCTCACTCTGGATTAATTTGTGAAACTACTGACCTTCTCAACCAAAGCCCTTCCCGTTCCTCGCTTAGGTGTCATGCGTGGTGAAGACATTGTTGATATCGAGAGCGCTGCCATAGTTGCGGGAATGGCACTCGCATTCGATCCTCGCGATATGCTGTCCTTGATCGACTGTGGTGAACCAGGACTTAAACAGGTTAGAAAATTGCTCGCCAGCTATGAAAGCGGCACATCCGAGCCTGCCGAAGTGTATTTCCATGCACCGATTCTTCGCCCTCGAAAAAATGTTTTCTGCGTTGGCTGGAATTATGTCGAGCATTTCATCGAAGGAGAGCAAGTACGCAAAACTGGTGAAGACATGCCATCTCATCCCACGTTCTTCACTAAAGCGCCAACTGCGGTGAATGGTCCGTTTGACGATGTTGCTTGTGACCCTGCTTTGTCGAAGCGATTTGATTGGGAAGTAGAGCTCGGCGTGATTATTGGCAAAAATGGCAAGAACATTACCGAAGAGAACGCAATGGATCATGTCTTCGGTTATACGATTATTAACGATATATCGGTACGCGATGCGCAACGCGCCCATGGCGGGCAATGGTTTAAGGGAAAGAGCTTCGACGGCACTTGCCCGATGGGTCCTTATCTTGTGACCAAGGACAAAGTAGACCTTAATGATTTGCGCCTCGTCTGCCGCGTTAATGATGTTGTGAAACAAAACTCCAGTGCAATCCAGATGTACTTCAGTATCCCACGACTGATTTTCGAACTATCCTGGGGAATGACATTGGAAGCAGGCGATATTCTTTCCACCGGCACGCCGCCCGGTGTCGGCTTTGCGCGCAACCCACCAGAATATTTACAGCCCGGCGATGTCGTGGAAACCGAAATCGAAGGCTTAGGTCTAATGAGAAATAAGATGGTTTAGTTGACGCTTACGCGGTTTGCCACGTCAAGCGGTGTTTCACGAACCGGAAGCCATTTGCCTCAAACGGTAACAAATTCCGCCTGCATCCGCTCATCGTCAACGTGATATCTGCAAGAAACGTTGAAGGTATTACAGCGCCATTTCTTTAGCTTTCAACAACTTTTTCACAGACCGAGCAATGCTTCCACGCCTATTCATTCGAATTTTTGCCGTTCTGCTCTTCTGTGCAGCTTGGCCGGTATTGGCTGATCCGCCGGCTCGTGTAGGACGGATAAGTTATGTCTCCGGCCAAGTTAGTTTCCGCACCGATCAAGACGACGACTGGACACAGGCGTCATTAAATTATCCAGTGACTAGTCATAACGACTTCGCCACTTCCGATAATTCTCGGCTCGAGATCCGCGCCGGTTCAGCAGCGATTCGTCTTGACGAGGACTCAGAGCTTTCCGTTCGCCGTTTGGACGATGATGTCATTCGCATCAGTGTAACTAGCGGCGTAGCAAGCATAACGATTCACTCTCGTGAAGCACGCTATCCGATGGAGGTATTCACACCGGCTGGTAAAGTCACGTTAAATGGCGCGGGCACTTATCGTTTTGAAGCCAGCCGTAATTACGATCAAACAACAATCGCTGCATTGCATGGAAACGCTTTTCTCGAAAGCAATGACGACCGCGTTGCTATCGAGGATGGCCGGGAGCTGATCGTGGACCATGTCGATCCACTGGAATATAGCGTTCATGTTGTTCGTCAGAATTCTTTTGACGATTGGGCTTATGCGCGCAACATGCGTATCGATCGCTCTCGCTCGGTGCGTTACGTCTCGCCGGAAATCGTCGGCCACGAAGATTTAGATGAATACGGCGATTGGCAGGAAGCTCCAGAGTACGGCGCCGTGTGGGTTCCTCGCACCGTTGTCGCCGGATGGGCGCCATACCGACATGGGCGCTGGGCTTGGGTGCAACCTTGGGGATGGACTTGGGTAGATTACTCCCCGTGGGGCTTCGCACCGTTCCATTATGGCCGCTGGGTTTATTTCAACAATCACTGGGGATGGACACCGGGCGTAGTCGCCGCGCGTCCGGTATATGCACCGGCGCTTGTCGCTTTTGTCGGCCGTCCCGGCTGGAACGTATCATTTTCATTCGGCACAGCGCCGGCAGTAGGTTGGATTCCATTAGGCTATTACGATTTGTATCGCCCTGGCTATCCGTGCAGTTCCAATTATGTACGCAATGTAAATATCACTAACATTAATGTACGAAACGTGAACGTAACCAACGTTAATTGGAATAATCCACCTGTGCCGAATTATTCGTTGCGCAGGCATCCTCATGCAGTCACGGTAATACCCCAAAATGCATTTGCAAACGGCAAGCCAGTCATCAATCAAGCGGCGAAGTTCAGCGGTCCCGTTAACGAGCCGGTAATGCGCACTGGTCCCCGCATCCCAACACCAGCGCGTCGAGTGCTCGCCAATACGCCAACAACACAGCAGGGATCAGCCGTTACCTCAGCGCCAAACACTAAGCCTGCACAACAAAACCATCGTGAAAATTGGCGAGACTCGCAGCCCCACTCAGTTTACGGCGGTAATAACGATACGCGTCAACCACAACCAAGAGTGCGAACCGACGTTAACAATCAACCTGATCGACACCTCGGTGCTCCGACCAAACCCGGTGCACATCCAGGCAATGAATTTAGAACGTCACCGGCAGTGCCGGCTGGCAATCGTGCACCGCCCTCCACTTACGGTAGCAACGGCCTCTACGCGGTCCCACCGGTTAGTCCCATTGAACCGCTTAGAGGACAACCACAACCCGTGCCCAATCCAGTGCAAACGATTCCACAGCAAGAACAACCGAGACGCTGGCACCCACATGTAGCACCGCATGAATCTCATCAAAAATTCCGCCAGGACCAACCTGACATACATCCTGCGCCAGAGCATTCTGATCGCCTCTCACATCAACCTAAACCGGCCGGCGAACAAAACGGTGTAGGTAGACGCCTAGCAGAACCGCAACCGGATAATCGGCGTGGAGCACATCCAGCGCGAACAGGGTTTTGATCTGGATATTTCATAATTTCGCTGAGGCTTAGAAGTGGATTTTGGAGGACTCCCGCAATTCATAAGTTATCCGGGTTAAGATGCGCCGTTCCATTACCGATCTATTTTAGCGATGCCTTCGTCGCCCTTGCCGTGGGATCCTCAATTCCTCCGTCGTTCCACTCTATTTGCACCCTTGGAACCAGCCGCTACCGATTTGCACAATCTCGCCGATTGGCCTGATCGCGATTTTTTTAACGGTATGCTCGCCAGCATGACGGTTACCTCTGGTAGCGGCAAACCACTTCGCCCAGTTGCTCCGCAATCGTCTGCAGAATCTTCACACCCCGGCTATGACGCGCACTGCTTTTTAACCGGAGAACTGGAAACCAGGGAACGGAACTGGCACGACTTGTTTAATGCGCTTGTTTGGCTAACGTTCCCACAATCCAAAGCCGCGCTTAATGCACGTCATTACCATGCGCAACAAACGTCGCGCGGCCAAAATAAACGCGGCGCTGATCGTGATGCGCTGACCCTGTTTGACGAAAGCGGTGTCATCGTCGTCAGCACCGAGGCTTCGCTGCTGACGCTACTGCAAACTTTTTCGTGGAAGGAATTATTCTGGCATCGACGTGACGATACGCTGGCGGCGATGCGAGTATTCATTTTTGGCCACGGGCTTTATGAACAGGCATTGCAGCCATTCATTGGTCTGACAGGCAAAGCCATTTTGCTGCCTGTCGAGGAATCATTCATCGACAGGCCACTCAACCAACAGCTTGCGATGCTCGATAAAGAAATTGCTGGCCTCATCCATGCAGGCCAATTAAAACACCCTCGCGAACTTTCACCATTGCCGATTTTGGGCGTTCCTGGATGGATAGTCGATAACGAAAACGAAGATTTTTACGACAACACGAATTACTTCCGCCCCGGACGAAAAACTCGAGATCCTATCGAGTAATAACTTTAGCTGAATGGCGCATGGAAAGAGCCGGAGTGCTATTGAGCGGACTATCTCTTATAAGATTTTTTTTCTGGCTGCGTTGACAATTGATTGTCTGGAGCTTGGGCACTGGCTCCCTTGGAGGTCGCTTTCGCATCAAGGAATTCTTTTGCGGCCTTTGGGTTCCACCGATTAGGTAGTGCATTCTCGAGGAATTTTTCAACTTCCATACGTGGTTTTCCTTGCCCCTGTAACTGATTATTTTTTAATATAAAATTTTGTGTCAATTGACCATACTGAGTCGGAGTAAGTTTGCAATTTGGCACACCCAATTGACATGCATTTTCAATGGCAATCCTCGGATCTTGTGTTGATGAAGGACTCGCACGAGCCGGCGTAGAGGCGGCCTCATGAATCGATGCAGAGGTTTGCGACGACACAACTGATGCGCCTTCATCAAAAACAGATGACTGGGAAGATGCCTGAGACGAAGAGGATGCAAATGACATCGTTGATCGATTAACGTGCGATGCCCCCAATTTAGCTCGGTCTTCGTCCGTCCCAAACTTTGCCAAAAAATCCGCCTCTGACATACGGGTTAAAGTACTATCGGTCGACATCAATGATGACGCATTGGAAGATGAAGTTGAAGGACGAGGTGTATCCACACTTAGCGACGGCTTGGTTTGAGCCGTGCGTTCTTTTTCAAAGGCGCTTATTTCCTCTGCCGACCCATTCATTTTTATAAAATTTTCCATCGACATTTGCGCGATTCCACTCGAAGGTGTCTGCTCGTTTTTCAGATTCCTTTTTATTTTTATTTGCTCCACTGCCCCCATTGTAAAACCGTCCATTTTTTTGTTAGCTTCCAGTTTTCTTCCCGCTAAATGTCCCTCTGTCAGTACAGCAACCTGTCCTTTCGTAAAAAATCCTGGCTCTTTCAATTCAACAACCCAGCTGCCGTCTTTACGCTCATAAAGAGGCTTGAATGAACCGATGGTGTCGCCAAGATTCGTCGCTTTAAATTCGGTGGTTTTCCCCCGCCCGTATAATTTGTCGACCTGAGTCTTCTTCTCCTCGTTACTGAGTTCATAACTTGGATCTGTTTGGTAAACAACTCTAAGCTGCGAATCCTTACCATTTTCTTCAAGAATTTTCGGATAAGCGCCTATAACAAGCCCAGGTGGCAATCCTCCAGCGATGAAACTGCAAAGATCCGTTTGCTCTCCGGAAAGTGCTTCGTTAAGCACGTCTCCACCTATTTTGACTTTTTCCTGAATATCAACATCCTGTCCTTCATAAGCTTTTTCTAAGCGAGCAGTAAGCTCTTTCTCTACAGCTTCTCGAAAACCATCATTCTTTACTTCTGGCTGGCCGTCCTTAACCCGCCGGAATAAATTCATGCTAGCCCCAACAAGCTTCAGCCTTTCCAAGCTGTCCTTTTGCGCGTTATTTTTTATAGGAAATCCATCAACGGTATTGCCCATTTCTCTTTTGAATGCATCGTCTTCTTTAAGTGCTATTTTCTCTTTCTCGCTTGTTGGTCCTTTCATTGCTGTTTCTATTTCGCTGACATAGCTATTTTCCGCGCTATTGCCGTTTTTAAATAATTTCTGAAATTCCTTGCTGGTAGAAATAGCTATCCACGTATCGCGAAAAGCTTGCAACTCTGCTGGCTCGCATGTCATGGCCGACTTAGATGAACCTTGAAGGCTTTCTAAACTTTTAAAAACTTTAGATTCGAATTCGGCCATATGTTTAACTTTTACCTGAATATTTAGGGCACAACGTAAATTCTATACAGCAAAATCAATGCCAAAAATGTTAAATGCAACGCATATATATGTCTTTTAGTTGTTGGGAGTCTTTTTTAACATAAATATGGCTTTGCATAAGTGCCATAAATGCACGCGATAGCTTTGTGAAAATGCAATCTCTTCTTACTTTGCAGTCACGGTCGCTTCACTGTCAGGAGCGTAATAGCAAACCAGAAATTGGGGGAACGCTGGCCTTTAAAACACGCTTTAAAGGCCCTTACAAGCCCACTGAAGTTCCTGCTCGCCGATCGTATCCGGCAGAATTGGCGTCATCGTTAACTTATTTTCATCACGATAAACTTCCTCTATCCGGCTACCGTCTTCCGCAATCTGCGACGCATACAAATGTGCCTGAGTTTTATCCCTGCAATTCATCACACGATGAATGCGCTTCTCTTTCACTTTTTTCCCGCTGGGCACATCGCGCTTTTCCGGCACGATAAATACTATTCGCTCCCGGAATTTCACCATGTCGCCCCCACGAACAAGGCTGGCCTCATCCACCGAAAAGAGAACATTTTTGGCCTCGGTAGGAAACGCTCGCCAACTCTCGGCGGCAAATACCATGCTCATTGGCCAGATTGCTAATACGCAAACAATAGTTAAACCCTTTTCAAAACCTATTCGACTCACATTATTCCTTTCTTGAAATATCCCTTCCCAACGTCTAAAACGAAGCTGTCTCATCCGAGATGACTCGTAAATATTGGGAGCCTCTATAAATTGATATTTCTAAGCAAGGCAAAGCGCGAACAAAAAAGCCGACGCTGCATATAGATAATATGTAAGGAGGATTTTTTGTGAACCAATGTAGCGCCACAACGAAATATCAATTTATAGAGGCTCCCTATTGTCATCATTACGTCATACCACCGTGCTGAAATTGCACTACCTTAAAACTGATAATTGAAAGAGGATAGAGATGAAAAACGTGCAAACTCTTATGCAATACACTATTTTACCGCGCCCGATGTCCGCCGCTTGGGAAAGCTCCTTATGGGAAGATTTCTTTGATGTGGATATAGACGAGGAAGAGCCGCCATTTGATGCAGAATTCGACGATCTAGCTCGCGGTTCTAAATAATTATTTTTCTACTTCCGTATCTATTAGAAAACCGCTGTACAAGAATCTGGAAATATTCAACAATCGCTAGGTGAGATGGCCTATATCGATAGGCTCTCCATACAAGAGGCGTTAAACCTCAAGGGAGACTTACCGAATGGTTTTTCCGTCAGGCGAGCTCTTTTTCGCCGCCTTGCTACTGACTGCGGGAATCACCGCCGCTAATATTGCCATCGCGCAGTCCTACGAGCCGTTATCTCCCCTTCCCACTAATCTCCGATTAGATGGAAAAAAAATCGCGTTAGGCAGCAAACTTTTTCGCGACACTCGTTTCGCGAAGGACAATAGTGTCGCTTGTATCAGCTGCCATAACTTTCAACATGGGGGCGCCGACCCCCGCCCTCTATCGATTGGCGCCGGTGGGATTGAACATGTCATCAATACGCCTAGCATCTTTAACGTCGGATTCAATTTTCGCCAGCAATGGTCGGGAGGTGTCGACTCTCTCGAACAGCTTGTCGGTAAACTCGTAAAAAATCCACGCGTTTTCAATTCGAATTGGAAAGAGATAATCGGCAAGCTGTCGAAAGACGAGCAGTTTATTCTCGCATTCAACAACTCTTATCCAGAAGGAATGACGGCGGAAACAATCTCCGATTCCCTTGCTGTTTATCAGCGCTCGCTTATCACACCCTCCCGTTTTGATAGATATCTACATGGCGATGTCAACGCGATATCCGAAGACGAAAAACATGGTTATGAACGCTTCAAAGCCTACGGGTGCGTAGGTTGCCATCAAGGTGTAAACATTGGCGGCAACATGTTTCAAAAATTCGGTGCTATGGGCGACTACTTCGCCGCCCGTACAGCGGCAGGTTATCCTGTGCGCGAGGCGGACAAGGGCCGTTACAATGTCACACGACGGGAAGAAGATATGTTCTTATTCAAAGTACCAAGTCTGCGAAACGTCGAAAATACTGCGCCGTACTTCCATGATGGCTCAGTAGCGACGCTGGAAGGCGCTGTCGAGGTCATGTTTCGTTTTCAACTTGGACGAATAGCACCGCTTGAGGATAAGGCGCTTATCGTCAAATTTCTTAAAAGTCTCACCGGCGAAAATATCACCGATTAATACTTAGCCAGTGTTAAACAAGGGAATAACCAAACACATGAATAAAATAAATATGTTGTTCCGCTATGGTTGCTTTGTCATTTTCACACTTCTCGCCGCTGGCTGTAGCCGCGAGCAGACAGTGAAAATTGGCGTAGTGGCACCGATGTCTGGACCGTTTGCAGAATATGGAAAAGACATTGCGAACGGCGCACAAATAGCAATCGATGAATTAAATGCGCGTCCTTTTAAAGTAGGGGGAAAACGAGTTCGCTTCTCGTTGGTTCGAGAAGACGACAAAGCCTCAATCGAAGAAGGGCAGGCAGCCGCAAAGCGATTGGTCGATGCAAACGTTGTTGCTGTGTTCGGCCATCTCAATTCCGCTGTATCGATTGCCGCCGCCCCCATTTATGCGCAAGCCGGCATTCCACAAATATCAGTGTCGACTAGCCCGGCATACACACGCATGGGAATTAAAACAGCATTTCGCGTCGTGGCCAACGACACTAAACAAAGCGAATCACTTAGCAAATTTATTAGCCAGGATCTGGCTGCTAAATCAGCATTTGTTATCGACGATCAAACAGATTTTGGTAAAAGCTTGGCGGATGCAGTCACGACTTTATTAAAAAGCAAAGGTACGTTGCTTACCCGTGAAAGCCTAGCACCCGCTACGGTTGATTATGCGCAGCTTGCCTCCCGAGTTAAGCAATCGCGCCCGAACACTATTTTCTTTGGAGGCGGCGAAACAACCGGCGTGCCGTTTATCAAGGCATTGCGAAAGATGGGGGTAAAAGGACATTTTGTTGCTGGTGACGCGATGTGTTGGTCCGGCATAGTGAACACAATGGAAAGTGCCGGTGCTGACGATTTTTTCTGCTCTATGCCCGGCATGCCGCCTTCGTGGCTATCGGCAGGGGTTACCTTTGTGAAAACGTATCAAAAGCAATATGGGCAGCCTCCTAACCGGTTTGCACCAATGGCTTATGACACCATAAAGGTCCTTGGGGAATCGATGCAACGAGCGAAGTCTACCGACCCGCAAAAATTCGTCACCGCGCTAAAAAACAAAACGTTTTCTGGAAAAATTGCTGGCGCCGTCGAGTTTGACGACATTGGAGAAACCAAACATGGAACCGTCGTCATTTATGAATCGATCAATGGGCAGTTGAAGGAACGCCAGTCCGGTCAGGCTGTCGTTGCAACAAAGCTTCCACCGCCAATTCCGGTGGTTGTTGGTTCTAAAATCGATACGGAAGCCACGTTACTTTGCCCAATGATAAAACTCGCACTAGAAGCCGGGGGAATTAAAGTCACAGAGAAATGTAGCTTCGGGCCCACGCAACTGGTGCGCAACGCATTGCTAGAGGGAAAAATCGATCTCTACCCCGAATATACCGGCAATGCCCAGTACTTGATTAAAGATGCAGCGTTCGCGCCAGGCGTATTTAAAAATCCCAGCAAAGGCTACATTGCCGCAGCAAAAGCAGATCTTAAAAAGAACAAGATTGTTTGGCTAAAGCCGGCGCCGGCGAATAATACTTATGCGATTGCCATTCCAAAAAAGCTGGCAGAAGCCGAGAAAATCGCCTCCATGTCCAACCTTGCCGATTATGTGAATAGCGGTAAGCAATTCAAACTTGCTGCAACCAAAGAGTTCGTCGATCAGGAAGAAGGTCTTAAAGCTTTCGAACGTGTTTATGGTTTCAAGCTTAAACCCGAGCAATTAAGTATTGTGTCCGGGATCAATACCACCGAGACGGAAAGCGCCGCGGCACGAGGTACCAACGGCGTTAATGCTGCCATGGCTTATGGCACGGACGGTCAGATTGCCGGCTTGGATCTGGTTACGTTGCGCGATCCTAAAGGCGCTGTCGATATATATCAGCCGGCGGTGACAATACGAGAAGAGACGTTAAAGAAATATCCGGAAATCAGAGCGATTATTGAACCGATTTTTGCGACTCTCGATACAGAAACGCTATCGCGGCTCAATGCGCAAATTACGATTACCGGAGAAACTGGAGAGAAGGTAGCCGAACGGTATCTGAAGCAAAAGAGATTTTTAAAATAACAATCCAAGAGCGTCTAACAAAATGACGCTCTTAAAAAGACTCCAGAGACAACTGTTTTTCGGAGGCGGCTTCTAAAACCAAAATCACGTCTTGGTAAATATCGAAGCCCACACGCGACGCCCGTTTCACATCACCGAGTGCGTGAAAAAATTGGCTGCGTTGCATGGACATGTTGAAGGCGTTGTTGGTTTCTAAGGCAGGATAAGTTGCAATAACCTGGTCATGGTAACCGGCGATGGCTTCGCCCAGTGCCTTGAGTGATTTTGCCTTTTTAATACGCTCAATACGTTGTTCGTCATTCATGGATAGCTTGCTGGTAATCGAGGATTTTCATCAGTGCCACTTTAACCTACAGCGACGTGTCAGTGTGCGCTTATTCAACAGAACTTTTTTTAAAACCGACTTCGCAGCCTCAAGGCTGAAGCTGCGATTTTTAAAGACGGCCATTACCGGCACTACACAATCATTACCGATGCTCCCGTCGTCTTACGTGCTTCAAGATCTCGATGCGCATTGGCTGCATCTTTAAGTGCATAGGTCTGATTGACGCTAATCTTCACTGCACCGCTGTTAACGACCTCAAACAACTCGCTGGCACTTCTTAACAGATCATTGCGTTTTGCGGTATAGGTCATCAAGGTCGGCCGGGTAATAAATAGCGACCCTTTCGCCGCCAATTGCGATAAATCAAACGGTGGAATCGGCCCTGAGGATTGCCCAAATAGCGCCAGCGTTCCTAAAGGCCGTAGGCAATCCAACGATTTAGCAAACGTGTCTTTACCTACCGAATCATAGACTACGGAAACTTTTTCACCCTCCGTAATTTCCATCACACGACTTTGAAAATCTTCCTGCGTGTAAATAATCGGATAAGTGCAGCCATTTGACTTGGCGATCTCGGCTTTTTGCTCGCTACTAACGGTGCCGATGACCGTGGCGCCAATATGCCGAGCCCATTGGCAAAGAATGGAGCCAACGCCGCCCGCTGCTGCATGCACAAGTATCGTATCGGTCTTCTGGACACGATAGGTTCGGCACAGCAGATACTGTGCGGTCATGCCTTGCAGCATCATCGCGGCGGCTTGCTGATCGGAAATCTGCGGCGGCAGTTTAACAAGACGATCAGCAGGTATCGCGCGAATCTCGGCATAGGCGCCGAGAGGTCCACCCGCATAAGCCACATGATCGCCGATGCGAAAATCAGTAACGTCCGGTCCGACCTCAGTGATGATGCCTGCGCCTTCTAATCCAAGAATAGCAGGCAGCGGCGCCGGGTATAGGCCGGTGCGATGGTAGACATCGATAAAATTAAGGCCGACGGCCACTTGTCGCAATATAACTTCGCCGACCTTTGGTTTTCCGATCTCGACTGATTCCCATTTCATGACTTCCGGGCCACCAGTTTGGTGGATGCGTATTGCGTGTGCCATTTTTTGTATCCTTCACTAATACCACTTGTGTACAAAGTTATCATTCTGAGAAGGGCGACGAAGAATTTTCTGTTCTGCGCGCAAGCCATCAGATTCTTCAGCAGTCGCTCAAGATGACAAGGTTGAGCATACGGCTGTTTATGACACAGTAGCCCTAAGATTTAACCAGCAGTCCATAAGGAAAACCCGCAAACAACTCTCTAGCAAAAATGAATTGCCGTCCTGCTTCTTCCTGAATCATTATAGTTTGCCCGGTCAATTGGTTTGTCCACGCGCTACTCTTCAGTATCTCATTCATTTCAATGCACGTGTCCTGCCAAATCTCACTTCCCACCGGTAAACGAAAATTCTCGCCAACCATGCCATAAAACAAACGTGGTGCCACAACAATGATCGCATCCTCATTTTTTAGCCGTGCGAAAGCACAAATATGATCGGCAAAAATACCTTCTGTTCGCAGTGGCAAATAATCGCCATCACAAAACAGCGATTCGAGTTGGCGGCGAACAGTCAAAATCTTCCAGATCATGTACAACTTGATGCGACCGTCCTCCATCGACTCCAAAAGCGAACGCACTTGACCCACCAGCGCATTTGAATCGACGGCAGTCAATGCCTTCACTTCATCTAACATTGATAAACGCCGCTGATAATCCACCGGCCGTCGGTTATCCGGATCGACCAAGCTGAAGTCCCACAATTCGTTACTCTGGTAGATATCAGGCACACCAGGCGAAGTCAGTTTGATCAGTGTTTGCGACAGACTATTAAGCATGCCGAACAGGGAAATCATGCGCTGGAACGGCAAGAAATCGGCAAGGAAAAGGTTTTTTTCACCCGGCACAAGCAGCGCTGTCACAAATTTCGATAGCCCACTTTCATACTCAGCATTCGGATTAAGCCAGCTGCTGTGTACCTTCGCTTCCCGAACTGCTTTCAACATGTACTGCTCAATGCGCTCTGTAAATCCAGCCAATTCAGCTTCATGCAAAGGCCAAGCGCCGATCAATGTTTGGTAAATAAGATATTCGTCATTACGAGAAGGGAAATCACTACTTTCCGCGCGTGTTTTTTTCCGCCGATTCAATTGACTCCAGCGACGCAAGCGACGCCTCCATAATGCCGGGACTTCCGAAAGCACGTTGATACGCGCACGGACATCTTCGGATCGTTTACCGTCATGCGTGGAGGTGGCAAGCATGGTATGCGGCCAATTTTTGGCTCGATCTTGGCTGGCGCCATGAAATGCGGCGAGCGTTAGTCCAAATGTCCCAGGATCTCCACCAACTTCATTAAGCGATACCAGCCGGTTGTAAATATAAAAACTTGTATCCTCCATCGCCTTAGCCATCACTGGGCTGGAAAACTGCTGGAACCGCATTGCAAAGCTGATCACGGCTTCGTGATACGCCGCTGGCTTTCCTTCAGCGATATTCAGTAGCAAACTATCGCGAATGAAATCGAATATGCTCACATCGGCAGCTTGGCTTTTCTTTCGCGCGGCTGATACAGCCCAATCGATGAAGCGCTTATCATCCATCGAAACCTGGAGATGCGTAACGTAAGTCCGATACACCGGAAAGCAAGCCACGATTTCAAGTAGCGCATCCCGTAGACTGTTGACCGTAAAGTCACAGTAAAGTCGATCCGACAACGCGATGTGGCTTAACTCGTCGGCCAATACATTCAGTTGACTCGCTAGTCCTACTTTCATAATGAGCTTTTTGCAGCGATAGACTAATTCCGAATAATCGATTCGCTCGCCGATAAAGGCGGTATAAACGCGATCCATTCGATTTTCGTTTGCTGTATCGACGAATAGGCCGTTCACTACGTTGGCAAAGCGATAGCCGGTCGAGCCAGATACCGGCCATTGTTTTGGCACATGTTCGTAACTGGCAACGATTTTCTCGATGACCAGATAAAAATCTTTATTAACACTGTCGCGCAGGCGCTGGAAATATTGCAATGGATCATACAGCCCATCAGGATGATCTATGCGCAATCCATCCACCGTTCCCCGAGCAACTAGATCGAGCGCAAATCGATGCGTCGCGGCAAACACTTCTTCGCGCTCCATGCGAAGAGCGGCTAGATCATTGATATCGAAAAATCGGCGATAGTTGATGTCATCCGCAGCGACTCGCCAGTAAGCAAGCCGGAATGCCTGGCATTTAATGAGGCCATGCAATAAATCAAAGCTTCTCGCGTCACTGAGATCGCCATTGAACTGATCGACATTCTCATGAATAAATTTGACGATACTGTCAGTACTTTTACAAAGTCTACTGAGATGGCGTTTATGAATCTCTTTGTCGCGATGGCGCTCTGCTCTCTTTTCCGATGACATCTCTGTGTGATCCGGCAAATGTCCAAAAGCCGCACTCACGCTTTGAAATTCCAATAACGCAATATCTGTTTCACCTAGTTGCGTGGTAAGGCGATCTAATCGGTGATTGATGATCGATGGATATTCTCGCGGATCAACCGGAAAGCGATGGTTGTAATACCAAATGCTGAATTCACCTCGATCCACATCGAAAGAAAGTTTCAGTTCGCCGCTCTCCAACACCTTTCCATATTGATCACCCAACACTGGCACCAAGACTTTTCCGCGCAACTCTTCCTTCGGCGGCGTCCAATCGATGTCAAAGAAATCCGCATAAATAGAAGCTTGACCGTTCTCCAGCACGTCCAGCCACCATTCATTATCGCTTCCCATAACCCCCATGTGGTTCGGGACCATATCGAGGATCTGTCCCATGCCATGCTGTGAGAGCGCATTGGTAAAACAATCGAAATCTTCCGGGCTGCCGATTTCAGAATTCAAGGAATTGTGATCGATGATGTCATAACCATGCATGCTACCTGGCCGTGCTTTTAGGTACGGCGATGCATAGCAATGACTGACGCCTAGCATATCTAGATAAGGTATTAGCGCCGTTGCTTGCGTGAAAGTGAAGTCACGATTGAACTGAAGGCGATATGTCGCGCGAGGGATGCGAGTCTTGGTATTCATACTTCGGAAGATTTATTGATATACCAAGCCGCAGACCAAGGCGCCATGACATTGTCAGAAGAGAGATTTTCGGTTGCATAAACAATTTCACCGATAGGCCGAGCGAAACCAGGCGAGGCTTCGTTACCAAGATTTGCATGCAGCGTTAGAACACTGTCGTCGCCTAAACGCCAACGAATGCAAAGCCCACGTTCGCCAATCATCGTTCCTTCAGCATGCCCGCCTTGCATTTTTGCCAAGCGCGGTACGATTACCTGCTGCCGAAGTCCCAGCAAAGTTTTGTAAAACGTTAACCAAGCATCATGAGGCGACGTAGTAATTTGCGCCCAATCAAGTTTGGAGCGTTCGAACGTAGCAACATCATTTGGATCGGGAATGGATTCCCGACGAGCCGGATCGCTGAATCGGGCAAATTGAGCGAATTCTCTACGCCGGCCATCTCGCACCGCATCCGCCAAGTCAGCGCCGAAGTGACAAAAGAATTGAAAGGGTTGGCTTGCACCGAACTCTTCGCCCATGAAAAGCAATGGCGGAGATGGGGCCAATAAAATAGCAGCGGTCAAAGCGCGTAATGCCGTTGGATCAGCCTGCATTGCCAAACGCTCGCCAAATGCGCGGTTGCCGACTTGATCGTGATTTTGCATGAACGAGATAAAAGCCGTCAGCGGCAAACTGCCACTTGGCTCACCACGGATCTCTCCATGGCGAAAAGGTGATTTCTCACCTTGATATGCAAAACCTTGCGTAAGGCAACGGAGAAAATGCTTTACAGGTTGATCGGCGTAATCGGCGTAATAGCCATCAATCTCATCAGTTGCAAGCACATGTGCAACATGATGAATGTCATCATTCCATTGTGCTGTATACCAACGCGATCGACTCGCCGCATCACGCTGTAAATACCGCGACGTGTTGTGATCATTCTCCAGCATTAAATGAACGTGCCTCTCCTGCCCCGGCCCCGCATGAACGGCTTCCGCAAGCTCGATAAGAATGTGCGGTTTGGTGTCATCGACGATGGCGTGCACGGCATCGAATCGCAAACCATCAAAGTGAAATTCTTCCAACCAGTAAAGTGCGTTGTGAATGAAAAAATCACGCACCACCCGACTGCCTTCTCCATCAAAATTAATAGCAGCGCCCCACGGCGTATGGTGACGCTCGGTAAAAAATTGCGGTGCGTACGCATGTAAATAATTTCCCTCTGGACCAAAGTGGTTGTAGACCACATCGAGGAAAACCATCAAACCTTTTTGATGCGCAGTATCGACTAAATATTTGAGATCTTCCGGTTTGCCGTAGCTGCTATCCGGCGCGAACTGCAGCACGCCGTCGTAGCCCCAATTGCGCTGTCCGGGAAAATCAGCAACTGGCATTAACTCGATTGCCGTAACACCAAGCGCAATCAAATAATCGAGTCGTTCAACAACAGCACGAAAAGTCCCTTCAGCGGTAAAGGCACCGACATGGATTTCATAGATCACTGCCGTTTCCCAAGGCTTCCCTCGCCACTCGCTGTCTTTCCATACATAAGCGTTTGGATCGATGACTTGGCTTGGCGCATGCACATCATCCGGATTACAACGTGACGCAGGATCGGGCACATTGAGTTTGTCATCGATTCGGTAACGATAGCGACTACCGGGACGAGCATGCGGCACAATGCTATCGAACCAACCGTCTACCGATGACGTCATCGAAATAGATTCTTCACCGTCATCTTTGACAAGTTGCAATGCCACGCGCTGAGCAGCAGGCGCCCACAAACGAAAATGCACGCCATGAGCGGTAAGACTTGTGCCGAATGGCATGCGATGTGCACGTTTCACGATGCTTTCCTCGCCACTACCGGCATTGCTTTCAACAACGCCAAAGATCGTGCTTGCAATGGATAGTTTTCTCCATCGTCGAAAACCTGTGTATGTTGCTGCGTTAAACCGTAATACGTATCCAACACTGGCAACCACCCGGCGCCATCGCCAACGGATGGCATCGTGAATTGAATTGTTTCGTGATGCGCGTTTAACAATAATAGAAAGTTGTCATCCCGCACCGGCTGTCCTCGCCGATTTTTTTCCTCCAATGCCTCGCCGAATAACAGCACCCCCAGGCACCGAGCAAATGAGCGTTGCCATTCATCATCACTCATTTCCTGCCCATCCGAATTTAACCAAAGAATGTCTTTAATGCGCTTACCGGTGATTTCACGTCCTTGAAAAAAACTTCGTCGCCGAAAAACCGGATGTTTTTTTCGCAGCCCAATAACGTGCCGGGCGAAGGCTAGTAACTCATCATCTTCCGGTTTCAGATCCCAGTTCACCCAGCCGATTTCGCTGTCCTGACAATAAGCATTATTGTTACCTTCCTGGCTATGACCAACCAAATCGCCGGCAAGGATCATCGGCGCACCTTGAGATAACAATAACGTAGCGAGAAAATTACGCTGCTGTCTCGCCCGCAATGCATTGATTTCAGGATCATCAGTCGGACCTTCTACCCCACAGTTCCAACTAATATTGTTATTCGAGCCGTCCTGATTGCCTTCCATATTGGCATCGTTATGCTTGTCGTTATAACTAACCAAATCTTTGAGCGTGAAGCCATCATGACAAGTCACAAAATTGATGCTGGCGTAAGGCCGCCGTCCGCTTTTCTCGTAAAGATCGCTTGATCCGGTTATTCGATAAGCCAGTTCGCCAATCAGGCCGCCATCGCCTTTCCAATATGCGCGCATGGTGTCGCGATAACGATCGTTCCACTCTCCCCAACCGACCGGAAAATTACCTACTTGATAACCGCCCTCGCCTAGATCCCAAGGTTCGGCAATCAACTTCACTTGGGAAAGCACGGGGTCCTGATGAATGATGTCGAAGAAAGCGCCTAGGCGATCGACTTCATGTAGCTCACGCGCCAGTGTGGCGGCCAAGTCAAAACGGAAACCGTCCACATGCATTTCCTGCACCCAATAACGCAGGCTATCCATGATGAGTTGCAACACTCGCGGATGCATCATGTTGAGTGTGTTGCCGGTGCCCGTGTAGTCTGCGTAGTAACGTGGATTATCCGGCGTAAGGCGGTAATAAGCCGCGTTATCAATACCGCGAAAGCAAAGCGTAGGGCCGAAATGATTACCTTCGGCGGTATGGTTGTACACCACGTCCAAAATCACCTCGATACCTGCCGAGTGCAATGCTTTCACCATCGTCTTGAATTCGTTTACCGTGCCGCTAGCTGAATAGCGTGGCTCTGGCGCAAAAAAACCAATGGAGTTGTAACCCCAATAGTTGCGCAATCCTTTTTCAACCAGGAGTCGGTCATCGATGAAAGCGTGCACCGGCAATAACTCAACCGCGGTCACGCCCAGCCGTTTTAGATAATCAATGGCCGGGGCAGTGGCAAGCGCGGCGTAGGTACCGCGCAGTTGCTTCGGTATGTCTGGATGCAACATCGTAAAACCTTTGACGTGCATTTCGTAAATGATCGTTTCATGCCAAGGGATAGCAGGCGGACGATCATTTCCCCAAGTAAATGCAGGATCGACAACGCGGCATTTTGGCATGCCCGCTGCACTGTCACGTCGATCAAACGAGAGATCGGCATTTCGGTGACCGATACGGTAGCCGTAATGCGCATCGCTCCAGCGCATTGCGCCAACGATGTCCTTGGCATAAGGATCTAACATCAATTTGTTAGGATTGAATCGATGCCCTTCTTCAGGTTTATAAGGCCCATAAACACGGTAGCCGTAGAGCAACCCAGGCCGCGCCTCGGGAAGATAGCAGTGCCAAACTTGATCGGTACATTCCTGAACATTGATGCGCTCTATTTCGCGACGACCGGCGTTATCGAATAAGCATAACTCCACTTTTTCGGCATGCTCTGAAAAAAGTGCAAAATTTACACCTTCGCCATCCCAAGTTGCTCCCAACGGATAAGAATCCCCAGGCCAAACCACGGTAGCCGCCGCAGAAGTGGCGGTGAAATTTTTATTTGGCAATATTGATATTCCTTTTATGGATCTTGTGATGCGATGTTGTTTATAAATTAGAAAAGGCTATTGATTCACAAGCAACACGATGATTTGCAGAGGAATATGTAGATCTACTTCGTTCGCGCCCTTCGTATTTTTAGCGAATCAATTCAATTGCCGATTCTGATTACATCGGCCTATGCGGCCACCAACGTTCAAGCAAGCCTTCCGCCCACCGACGGCCGCCGAGCCCAAACGCCAATGCAAGAGCAAAAACCACGCCAGCTAAAATAATCAGAAAGCTTTGGCGAATAATGTCCCCACCAATTCCTAACTGATCGAGTGCGATGAGTGCCGTAAAAACAAGCGCGGCATAGCGTGCCAGTCGAGCGAGAATATCCAGGTCGGTTAACTTGGTATTCTTGCCGTACATCACAATTGTGTTTTCTATGAAGTGGGCAAAATAAGCACCCAGTGCGAAAACAACCACCGCCACAATAACTCTTGGCATGAACAACGCGATGCGTGTCAAAAAATCGGTGACGTAAGTTAAGCCTAAACTATTGAAAGCGAGGATCAGCGCCGCGAGTATTACCAGCCAGTAAACCAGCGCTGCGAGAATGGTGCTTGTATCAGCCTCCGCGCCGCCCTGCTGTAGAAATTTATCCATGCCTGCGCGCTGAGTAAGCACGTGAAAATTGATTGCCGTTAACCCCTTCACCACGACTAACCTTAGTGCTTTCGCAATCAGCCAGCCGGTCACGGCAATTAACGCAGCAAGAATCAATCGCGGCAAAAATTCTCCCAACTGCGTTAGAAAAGCGCGCAATGGCTCTAGCGCCATATTCATTTCATCCATGTCATCCTTTCACGAGAGTAATAAAGGAGCGCCCCCAATTTTGTTTTTGTCGCTATGGATTCCGATCGGTGGATTCACAACTGTGCGAAAACGACAAATACGATGGATGAAGCGCAACGTCACTCGTTACTCGTGAGCAATCGATTACGTAACGCCTAACTCGTTCCGAGGTCCTTCATTGCCCAGCATATTTATCCGAATGATCCGTTAGCGTTAAAACTGCACGCAACGGAACACGTATCCAATCACGCCGCTGCTCCAATTCGCTATGTATGCGCTGTAGCGCTTTTTCTAAAACAAATAACGGCAACAACGTTTCCATTACTGCCCAAGAATCATATAGCGGCGATCCTTCAGTGGCTTGGCGATAGGTCTGCAAAAAAGTGCGTTTTACTTCTACATTCCAGTCTCGAGCACTAACTTCGAGCACCTCTACGTCTTGCGGCCGTTTAGTGCTCAGCGGTGTGAGTGCGGCATACATTGCATAGTCGAAAGAAAGCGACATCGCCGCGACATCTCTAAGCGGTAGATGTTTCTGCCGACGATCGGTCGGAGAAATCGAATCGCTTTCGAAATCGATAATGACGAAATCGTTTTGTGCCACCAGCACGCGGTCAAGGTGATACTCACCATGGTGGCGAATCTTGATCGCCTCCACTGTTGTGGGAATATGAGTGTCAATCCATGCAAGAAGTTGCTCGCGCTGAGCCGTTACAGCAACGGCATCATTCAACGCAATGCTAGAAAGCGTATCAGGGCTTCGCTCTAGCAAATCAAGAGTGGTGCTCATATCTGACCGCAAATTGGCTATCCACGTTCCAATATCCAATTCACTCCACGGTTCCGGATCGAAATCCGGATTATTCGTTTTAGTAGCAAGCGCCTTATGAAACTCGCCGGTACGTTGACCAAGCATGCGAATCAATGCCAGATATCCACCGTGAATTTCCTCGGCTGCACTCGGCGTCTGGCTTCCCACTTGGTACTGATCCCAAAAGCGCTCCAGGTATTCCAGCGTATAGGTCCAACCATCGCCCTGGTTTTCAATATAGTCCTGCAAAAGCGTGAGCGTTATAACGGAACCGTCATTCGCGACATATTCCACTGCGCCTTTGACGGAAGGGGTATGGTGGAAGCCCGCCGTCTCTGTTAGGAAAAGCCCCATTTCAAGATCGAGATTTTTCCCTCGGTTCAAATACCGGTAGCCCTTCAAAAACCAACGCTGACCTATTGCGACGGTAGTGTTATGGTCTTGGATATTTGGTGCGCGAACAGGCAACGGCGCGGACACTTCGTCACTGGTTTTGTCGAAAGAAGCGGTGGACCAAAAACGCATTCTTCCATTCGAGCAAGGTAATTCCAAAGATGCGGCAATCGCTTGCACCAACGCACGGCAAAATAACGGATCGGCAAATGCGTCGCCAATGATTCCAACACGTGCTTGCTGCCGAACTTTTGCGGCTGCAGCGGACGATACCGTGCGCATGCGTTCTTCATCACCGTCTTCCCAAATAAGCGATATGGGCAAAGAGCAAAGTACGGAACTATCGTCCGCCCATTCAGCATTGAATACTGCTACCAGCCAAGTGCCATCATCACGGGTCCATTCTGCATAATCCCACAGCGCGACTCTCCGTAACGGACTTTTGTCGACCGCATACCAACGCTGCGCGGAAATAAATCGTGGCAATACGTCCTCTTCAAGCTGTATGCGCAATTTCTCCGCCATGGTGATACGCCACGGCACGACACGGTCACGGAAAATGCTGTTCCAACCATCGAAGAGCACGAGTACCGGCAGCTCTTCGCGCATTAACCGCTCTTCGTGCCACGAAGGAACTTCATGCTCCTGCGATAACCGAAACCAATAAAAACCGTGGCCCGCTAGCGTAAACAAATAGGGCAGATCGCCGATGGGAGGAAAGGAAGTGCGTCCCATTAATTCGACTGGAACGCGGCCTTTATAACGGCCAAGATCGAGTTCGACTGGCTGCGCGGTGCGCGCCAAATTAGCTACAACGAGAATTGTCTCGCCGTTATATTCGCGAAGAAATGCGAGAATTTTTCGATTACCCGGACGCAGAAAAATCAGTGTTCCACGGCCAAATGCTTTGTAGCTCTTGCGTACTGCAAGCACTCGCCGCATCCAATTTAAAAGCGATGATGGGTCTCGTGATTGCGCCTCTACATTGACCGATTCATAGCCATACACCGGGTCCATGATGGGAGGAAGATACAACCGCTGCGGATCGGCTTTGGAGAAGCCGGCGTTACGGTCCGGGCTCCACTGCATCGGTGTTCGCACGCCATTGCGATCACCAAGATAAAAGTTATCGCCCATGCCGATTTCATCACCGTAATAAATGATGGGCGAACCAGGCATCGACAGAAGCAAGATATTCATCAGCTTAATCCGCTCGATGTCGTTTTCCATCAACGGTGCCAAGCGCCGGCGAATGCCGAGATTGATGCGTGCTCGCGGATCAGCGGCGTACATTTGGTACATGTAGTCACGCTCCTTGCTGGTAACCATTTCGAGCGTGAGCTCGTCATGATTCCGCAGGAAGACAGCCCATTGGCAAGAATCAGGAATATCCGGCGTCTGCTGCAGGATCTCGACAATAGGATGGCGGTCCTCTTGCGCGATGGCCATATACATGCGCGGCATTAACGGAAAATGAAACGCCATGTGGCACTCATTGGCCTCGGCAAAATAATCGCGCACATCTTCAGGCCATTGATTCGCTTCGGCAAGCAACATACGATCCTGATAATGCGCGTCGATGACTGCGCGTATTTTCTTGATTACTGCATGGGTCTCGGGCAAGTTCTCGTTGTTCGTACCTTCGCGCTCGCAAAGATAGGGAATTGCATCGAGCCGCAATCCATCCACGCCGAAATCCAACCAGAAACGCATAATCCGAATTAACGCGCGCAATACGCCGGGATTGTCGAAGTTTAGATCAGGCTGATGAGAGAAAAAGCGGTGCCAGTAATAAGATTTGGCAATGGGGTCCCACGCCCAATTGGATGTTTCGGTATCAGTGAAAATAATCCGTGTGCCGGTATATTTCTTATCGGTATCACTCCACACGTAGAAATTGCGCTTAAACGTTCCCGGCGCCGCCCGGCGAGCTGCCTGAAACCAAGGATGCTGGTCGGAAGTATGGTTAATCACCAACTCCGTAATGACGCGCAGTCCTCTTCGATGCGCCTCTCGCACAAATTGGCGAAATTCCCCACGCGTGCCATAAGCCGGCGCGACATTACGATAGTCGCCAATATCATAACCATCATCCTTCATGGGCGAAGGATAGAACGGCAGCAACCAAATGGCGGTAACGCCCAGATCTTGAAGATAGTCGAGCTTCTGGATTAGTCCGGAAAAATCTCCGATGCCATCATTGTTGCCATCGAAGAACGCCTTAACATGCAGTTCATAGATGATAGCGTCCTTATACCAGAGCGGATCGTTCAGCCGGTCGCTTGTTTCGCCACTTTCAATTTCGATCAGATTATTCTTTGGTGGAGCGATCATGAAAACCGATTTCTAAAGATTGTGTAGTCGAAATTATGCTCCCTTTCCTACAGAAAAATTTTATTCACCTACACAATTTTCAATCATCTCTTCATATCAGGCTGGCTTACGCTAAAACCTTATGAAGCTACAGATCAATCGAGCGACGCGACTCAAAGCATTACACACGATGGCTTGACTGAGTCACATAAGCAAGAAATCACTAATAATATTTCTTGCTTGACGTGACCTTTAAAAAGGCGTGAAGATATTCATTCCATGATCGCCTTTCAACGATCATCATCCTTTTAAGAATAATTCCTGTTAACAATAAATCAACTTATAAAAATTAAATTAGCGCTGTCTACGAACGCGCATGTATTTCGTCATGCAAAGAAGTCTGTGAGGAGACATCAGCCGCAAGTTTCATCCCCCGTTATTTCCCCATTTGCCACTAGGAGGGCGCCCATGAATTCTTTTGTGTCTATCGAAAATCTTTTGACTGCCGAGTATTCTCAACTAGGAATCCGTTATGACAATGAACATAAAACGTTGTGGGCATATATGGCGCCTCTTGGCCGACCCTGCTTTACCAAGGGCTTATTAACGGACATCATAGATTTGCATGCACTCATCGCGAATAACGAAGGTAGCGTGCCAGTCGATGGAAAATTACAAAAGCTTGAGTACGCTGTGCTTGCTTCTAAAGTACCGGGGATTTTTAACTTGGGGGGGGACTTGAATGTCTTTCGCGAATGTATCATCGCAGGCGATAGAGAAACCTTGTCCTATTACGCAACACTTTGCATTGAAAATATTTGGCTACGCCTCGATCATTTTCGTAGCGATATCACAACCATCTCATTGATTCAGGGGCAAGCGCTTGGCGGCGGCATGGAAGCAGCGCTTACCGCCGACGTAATCGTCGCCGAGCGTAGCGCCACTATGGGGCTGCCGGAGATTCTCTTTAATCTGTTCCCGGGAATGGGTGCTTTAAGCCTACTGGCACGACGCGTTGGCATGCGCAAAGCAGAAGAAATGGTCTTATCAGGAAACATCTATACCGCAGAAAAACTATTTGAAATGGGGGTCGTAGATATTTTGGTTGAAGACGGTGCCGGGGACCAAGCCGTTCATCAATGGATTAGCCGTAATCGAAAATGCCGTAATGGTTATCAAGCCGTTCAACGGGCGAAAAATGTCATGCAACCTATCAGTTACCAAGAGCTGATGGATATCGCGAATATATGGGTCGACGCCGCCCTCAAGCTGACCGACCGGGATCTTAAATTAATGGCTCGCTTAGTGCGGGCACAAAATTGTCATTCAATCACAACGGATACCAATCCCTTCAGTAAAATGGCAGCCTAATAGTTAGTGATGCCTTGCAGCAGGAGGATGATCGGCCTGTGCCATTAGTCGTTGCTTGGTAATGCGTAAGCATTCTTCAAGGCGCTGGACCAGCTGATCCCCTTCCTGAGCGAGAACCACGACTGGTATTTTTTCCATCTCGGTAACCATGTTTGCAACGGCTATGGCACCGGTGCTGGCAGCAATGCCTTTAATTGCATGCGTCGTATCTCTCCATGCGCTGTACTCTTTTTTAGCTAGAGACGCACGCAAGAGGGCAACATTAATCTCACAATCGGCAATAAATCTTCCAACCACTTCGCGCACGAAACCATCTGACATACCTATCGCCTTTAGGTCGAGGATCACATCCATGTCGATCAAATCAGCATCGTTGTTATTTTTATTTGCCTCAGTATAGGATTGAGAAGTAATAACTCCTCCGTGCTCGTGACCAATCTTATTCAAAATGCCAAGAAGCATTTCCGTTTTTATTGGCTTGGTCAAAAAGGCATAGAAGCCGGCACGCGTCACATCATCAATTCCGGCAACATCAGCGTTGGCCGAGAGCATGATAAATTTTGTTTTTGTGTCTGTGGGACGTATTACGCGGTAGATTTTAAATATCTCGATACCGTCCCTACCGGGCATTTGCCTATCGGTTAACACAGCATCGAATTCACTCTCTTCCAGCGCATCGAGAGCCGCATCGCCGTCCTCGACCACATGCACTTCATGACCCGCTTTCTCTAGAATTTTTCTGATAACCAACCGATTTGTTTCATTATCTTCAGCAACCAACAAGCGCAGCCGTTTGCTTTGAGAAGTCGTCTCTTTTAAATGATCACTGAATTGCACTACTCCCTCGGAAAGAGTGTTACCTCCGACAAAAACGGCATGGAGGGCATTAAAGAATACGCGCTTATCGACCGGACTTCCGATCACTGAATCGCAACCAGCGGTAATAAGCGCCTCGGTATGGGAATCTGACAAGATGTTACTAATCACAATAATTGGTAGTTGCGGATGCGCATTTTTAATTGATGATAGTTCCTGCAATACGCGGTTGTTTACAAGCGAGTCTCGTAAAACCACTAGGTTATAGCTACCATTAGAGTCTGATGAAAGACAATGATACGCGTCGCGGAACGTCGCCATTGCTTTGGGAGGACAAGCACCCCAGCTCGCCAATGCGCCAGCAACATTTGTCGTTTCATCATCGGATAGACCAACCAGCAAGCACGATACGGCACGAAGAGAAAAAGATTGCATGATTGGGTTAAGCGGGTCAGCAAGATCAAACATAATATTGAACCAGAATGTAGTTCCAACACCGACAGCGCTTTTCACATCGATCTCCCCGCCCATGGCTTCAACTAGCTCTTTAGCAATAGTGGTTCCTAATCCTGTGCCGACACGCGTCCGGGCGTTAGGATCGCTCGCTTGCGCGAAACGTTCAAAAACCTGTTTAGCAAAAGTTTCCGACATACCGATACCGGTATCTTCCACTTCGAATCGGATGTTGATGCGTTTCCGACTATCACCAATTTTACGAAGCCGTAAACAAACCCAGCCTTGTTCCGTAAATTTGATTGCGTTGCCTAATAAATTTATTAACACTTGCCTTATGTGCCCATCATCCCCCAACACCTTAAATTCCATTTCGGGGTCAATGCGCAGCCGAAGGGCAATTCCCTTCGCCGCTGCTTGCGGCGTGAAAATATCGATGATGGTGCTACTTAACGCGTGAATGTCGAGTTCGCGATTAGCGATTTCCAGTTTCCCTGCTTCAATTTTTGAGAAATCCAATACGTCGTTAACAAGCCCTAAAAGCACTTTGGCTGCGTGCCCTAAAGAACCTACCAATTCTTTTTGTTCATTATTGAGCGAAGTAGTTCGTAAGAGTTCGCTAATTCCGATGATTCCATTCAATGGTGTCCGAATCTCATGACTCATATTCGCCACGAAAGTCGTTTTTGCCTGATTGGCCTCTTCGGCGCGGCGAATCGCCTGTGTTAGCAATTCGATCAACTTCGCCGCGTACAGCGGAATAATGAAAAGCGTAAAAACCAATGGCCAGCCGATCATGCGAATATCGGACCAAAACTGGCTGAAATAGAGCACCGCTGTCATGCCAATAATGCTTAACACTTGAGAACAATACAGATAGGATTTACCGTATCTGAATCCGTATCCAAGCGTTACCCATAAATACACCGGATACAACCAAACGGTAGCGGCTTCGCCGTGAATCATGAACAACGTGCATGCGCCGTTATCCAAAAAAATGGCAATAATGCGCCGGTGCACATTCGGCGCAGGCCGATAGAGGATATGGGCGAATATTATTACCGGAAGAATCAAATACCCAAGAAGCCACATCAAAAATTCTTGAGTGATGCGGCGGTCAATGAAAAAACACACCAGCAAATAGACTAAGACAACCAGCCCGATTATCAAACGAATGCTAGCTTGTTCGAATTCGGTATCGGATCTGCCTTTCAGCCTATTCTTGATCCATCCAACGAGAGGCAACCGATTTGTAGGCGCTTGCGACTCAACAGGAGTCATTAGCACACCTTTCACGGATAATTGGATTAAGTTAAGGACTGAGACAGTTTTGGCTCGTGTCCTCCCCCACGCGGTATTAGATTTCTTTCGAAACTGCAGCGAGTCGCCTAAGGTTGAGGCTGCGCAGTAAGTTCCGAAAGAAATCTATTCTACTAATGCCACGACCTAGGAGCCACCTTAGCAATTGAGAGCGCTTTTCATGAAGAGGCAGGCAATTAACCGCCATACGAAATAGCGGAGCATACCTCAGAGAGGCATCTTAAAAATAGGCTTAAAACAGATTAATACGAAGCTACCAGCGACTCATGCCAAAAATGACCCTCTTTGACAATAAGAGCCATTGGCCTAACAAGCTCTTTAAGAAAAACTATGGCGTAGCCAGCTAAGGTTACATTGAGAAGTGCAATTAGGCTAATTATTTTCAGTCAGCGATAGGAAATAAGGTAGTACTTCTATCGACAAAAAACGAAATCGGGAATTTATTTCACTTTCAATTCTTAATGGTGCCTGTAATTAATTACTATAGTTTTGGGTGAAACGCTGTTGGAAGATGACGGTGCATTACAGGCCTGGCAAGTTGAACATCCGTCGCCACACCCCGGCGCAGCCATAGACTTATTATCAATCCAACGAGCAAACCGCGCGTAGCCGCTTAACAACAAGCTTTTGGTAACTCGATCTTTAAAACTGAGTCTCAAATGTTTTGGAACCCACCGCCAGCAAACAGAAGCTGCTGCTGCAGCGACAATAGCACCAACAATTATTTGTTCAAACATGCTTCGCTCCTATCGCTAGCGTTGCGAGATGGTAAGTAACGAAAGAAGCCAGATAAGCAAGACCGAATAAATAAGCTGCCATTAGCAACGGATAACGCCACGAATTAGTTTCTCGCTTGACGACGCTTAACGTCGAAATACATTGGGGCGCGAAAACAAACCAAGCAAGCAATGAAAAAGCGGTCGGCAAACTCCAGGTTTGTGCAATCACCGGAACCAGCGACTGCGCCAATTGCTCTCCGGTTTGCGATAACGCATACACTGTTCCCAAAGCTCCCACAGCCACTTCACGTGCCGCCAAGCCTGGCACCAAGGCTATGCAAATTTGCCAATTGAATCCAATGGGCGAAAAAATATGTTCGAGAAAACGCCCTAATATTCCCGCAAGACTGTACTGAATCGCCGGTCCAGTTGCCCCCTCCGGCGGTGCCGGAAATGTGCTTAAGAACCATAGCAAGATCATTAACGACAAGATGATAGTGCCAACCCGATTCAAGAAAATCTTTGCGCGCTCCCATAAACCGATAACGAGATTTCGCATGTTCGGCCAATGATAATCCGGTAACTCCAACAACAGCGCTTGCGGTTGCCCCTTGGACAACGTGCTCTTCATAACAAAAGCCACTAGCATGGCAGAAACGATTCCCGCCACATAAAGCACGAATAGCACAAGACCTTGCAACCCGAAAAATCCATATACCTCGCGATCGGGAACAAAAGCCGCGATGATCAAGGCATAAACTGGTAACCGCGCGGAACACGTCATCAACGGCGCTATCATGATGGTGGTCAGACGATCTCGAGGATTCTGAATGGTACGCGTCGCCATGATGCCGGGGATTGCGCAGGCAAAACTGGATAGCAACGGAATGAACGCGCGGCCTGAAAGACCGACGGAGCCCATTAAACGATCGAGCAAAAAAGCTGCCCGGGGCAAATAGCCGGAATCTTCCAACGATAAAATGAAGAAAAACAGAATGAGAATCTGCGGCAAGAACACGAGCACATTGCCAATTCCACCAATGATTCCCTCTACAACCAAACTGCGCAACAACCCTTCAGGCAGCAATTCTTTAACGAAACCGCCAGTCCAATCGACACCGGCTTTGATGGTGTCCATAGGCAATTTCGCCCAACTAAAAACTGCTTGAAACATCAGAAATAACAGTACAGCCAGCAACACATAACCAAGCACCGGGTGCAAAACCCAACGGTCGATTTTTTCACTAATGTTGATAGCCCCTTCCGGCGCACGCGTGCAAACGCCGATGATCCGGCGTACTTCGGCTTGGGTTTCTTCAATTGAAGGAATGCTGGTAGACGGCGGAGGAGAAAACGGCTCGACGTTGGCCGCGAATTTTTCCAGTGTAACAAGCAGCTGTCCCTCTCCATTTGGGCGTATTGCTACCGTTTCAACAATGGGCATATCCAGTTCTTCAGACAACCGGTCAGTATCGATATGGATCGCGCGTCGTTTAGCGACGTCCATCATATTGAGTGCTAATACCATCGGCAGTCCGAGGCGCTTCAACTCCAAAACCATTCGCAGATTAAGGCGGAGATTCGTGGCATCCGCGACGCAAACAATTACCGAAGGACGAGGTTCGCCGTCTCGTTGTCCGGTGACTACATCACGGGTAATTGCTTCATCAGGAGTGGTTGCCGCCAAGCTATAGGCGCCCGGCAAATCTAAGACGCGGACAACTTTGCCGCTTGGTAATTTAAAAACGCCTTCTTTGCGTTCTACCGTGACGCCAGCGTAGTTAGCGACTTTCTGACGCGCGCCAGTGAGGCGGTTGAAAAGAGCAGTTTTTCCACAATTGGGGTTGCCGACTAAGGCAATGAGGGTTGCTTCAGCAGCACCAGCAGACATGGTATTAACTAGAACCTGTTGAGCTATAACGCGCCTGCTTTTTGTCTACTTTGGGTACACAGCAAAGAGGCGAGGAAATCGGTTTGAGTATTCCAAACGAGCAAGCCGCAACGCCGTGGAAGAAACGTTGGCTGAGCTGCGCGGACGCGTTATCGTTCATAACAAGCTCTAGGTCACTGCTCCGACACAATAGAGACAAGGGCTGCCTCAAAAGGACGCAAAGCAAACGTAGAACTTCCGATGCGAACGGCGATAGGACCTCCTCCAAAAGCACCTCGTTGGAGCACCCGTACACGTTCACCGACAACAAAACCGAGCTCGCGAAGACGGCGCAATAGATCCGAATTCAACTCGCAAGCATTTTCGACAGTAAGACGAAAACCCGTCACCACACCACTTTTGCCCATGCCCAGATTATCCAGGGTCAAAGGCGCGGTAGATTGGTCTGCGGAAGGCTGCAAATTCATGAAAGGATCGCGATGCATGGGATCAATAGTAAATGATAATGCGAACGATTACCATTATATTATATGTTCCCGACTGAGGGGCGATATCGAATTGGCGCGTTACAAAGAGGGGGACCTTCATTGTTGCTTGAGTAGGTAGCGGGCGGACCGTTATCAACCGCCTCCGGGTTCGCTTTCACGCCCTTCGTCTTGCCCACTTTCACCCTGAAGTTTTTTGAGCTGCTCGGCCTGCTGCTTAATAAATTCATCCGCTTTTTTTATTTCATCGATTACGTGGTCAACTTCTTCACCAATGCTTTTCGTTTCCAGTGAAGGGCTTTGGGTCTCTTGCCTGTCGACCGGTTGTTCTTCTGTATTTGGCTTTTCAATTCCTCGCCCACTATCGAACCAATCATAAACACGATCAATAATAGGTCCAAAAATCGAGCTGGAAGGCCGCCGAGGAAAGGCTACTTTGCTACTGACGGTGCGCGAGTTAAATGCTAGCCGAAAAAAATCGCCGACTAAATAAAGGGCGTTATGGGCCCCCTGCCCCCAATACTCACTACGCATGGTGATACGCGAGTCGTCAAATCCTACCCACGCGCCGGCTACCAAGTGGGGATGCATGAGAATGAACCAGCCATCAGTGTTATTTTGCGTAGTCCCGGTTTTCCCGGCCACATCCGCTCGGATGCCAAACGTCTGCCGAATTCCAGTACCAGTACCTTGATTAATAACCCCACGCATCATGTCCACCAGAACAACTGCGTTATCCTCGTCCATCACCCTATCGTTATCGGACGAGAATTCCGCCAAGACATTGCCGCGTTTATCGGTAATTCGAGTAATCAATAACGGCTTGCGATATTCGCCGATAGCCGCGATTGTCGCGTAAGACGAGACCATTTCCAGCAGGGAGACCGGGCTAGTTCCCAACGCTAGCGATGGGACGGGATCAATGGGGCTTCCATTTACGCCCATGCTCTTGGCTAACTCTGCGACTTTTTGTGGGCCGACGTCTTGCATTACTTGTGCAGTGATCGTGTTTTTCGAATGGATTAACCCCTGTTCCATCGTCATCGATCGCCCAGTTGGAGCCCCAAGATCAGTTGGCCGCCAAACACCGCCACCCGAGAGTCGGATTTCAACCGGCTTATCGTAATATCGCTGTTCAGGCTTGATACCTTGTTCCAATGCCGCGCCGTATACAAAAGGTTTGAACGTGGAACCCGGCTGACGCTTCGCTTGCGCGACATGGTCGTATTTGCCTATCTCGAAATCTCGTCCGCCAACCCAAGCCTTAACGAACCCAGTGCGCGGGTCAATGGCGGCAAAGCCTGCTTCCAGTCGTATCTTCTGGGCTTGAAGTGAAGTGAGGAATTCGGTATTGCCGCGAAGAGCGGTCAAAACGCTAGCATCACTCGCACCTGCATCAACCATCGTCCGAAATTGAGGTGTTTCACGAATAAAATCATCCAATATTTGGGGATGCATCTTCCAAAAATAACTAAATGGCGGAGTACGACGCTTTGAATAAGCGTATGCACTAAGGCTAGTCGATCTCAACTCGCTCCCCGCCGCACCCCACTCGACATCCGCGACTGTTTGTAGCGCATCCATTTGCTTGGTCACCGCCTGGTTAGCCAGCTTTTGCGATCGCGAATCGATCGTCGAATGCACTACCAGTCCGTCAGCGTAAATGTTGTAGTCATTGCTATCAGCCCAATTCACCAACCATTTGCGGATATGTTCTGCAAAGTGAGGCGCTGGCCCAATAGGCGCAAGCTGCCGCTCGAAATCAACCTGTAGCGGCATTTTCTTTAGTGAGTCGAATTTCGCCTTGCTCAGCTTGTCGCGCTTTACCATTTGACTCAACACGACATTGCGCCGATTAATCGATCGATCGGGGTTGCGTACAGGATTGTAATAACTCGTTCCCTTGAGCATGCCGATCAGCGTCGCACTCTCAAGCACATTTAGTTCGGATGCGGATTTATCGAAATAGGTACGGGAAGCCATCTCAATACCGTAGGCGTTATAAAGAAATGGAACGGTATTGAGATAAGTTTCCAGAATCTCTTTTTTGGAATAGGCGTACTCGATCTTAAGCGAGGTAATCGCTTCCTTGATTTTGCGAGTCAGCGTAGGGCTGCGGCCAATCTCATCGGGATATAAGTTTCGGGCGAGTTGCTGCGTGATAGTTGAGCCGCCCTGGGTGGTCCCCGTTATCGTATAAACAACGGCACCGGCAATACGCTTAAAATCGAGCCCATGATGCTGGTAAAAACGATGATCTTCAGTTGCGATAAGCGCGTCGATAACGGGCGAAGAGATGCGCTCAAGCCGAATCCATTCACGATTGAATCGCTTATAGCTGGTCAGCTCTTTTCCATCGGCAGATAATAAAACGCTGGGTTGTTCGATTTTTGCTTTTTTTAAATCTGATATACGCGGCGTAAACGGGATAAGGATTAGCGCGTATAAGAAGACTAAACACAACCAGAGAACTGCAACGCCGCTCACCGCATAAAACAGCCGCCTAAACCATGGCACTTCTGGAGCGAATGTGTTGCGAATATATACCGGCGCATAAGCCAATAGCCATGACTTGCACCAGCTCACATCGCGGATTTTTTTAAGAAATGCTTTGAGTTTTTCCAACATGTGAACGCTCTATCAGAATGAGCCTGAAGGCATGCCGACGCAGATAGTACAAGCCAATGCGGCCGAACCCATTTGATAGAACCTCTTAAGGAAGCCTCTATAGATTAATACTTCGTTGCAATGGAGCGGTAGAAATATCAATTTAAGGAGGCCTCTTAAAAACAAAAAGCCCCGCAAGGCGGAGCTCTTTGTTATTCAGCGGAGTCCGTTTAGACTGGGCGAATATTTGATGCTTGCAGGCCTTTAGGGCCCTTGGTCGCTTCGTAGGTTACTCTTTGATTCTCTTGCAGGGACTTAAAGCCTTCCGCACGAATTTCAGAGAAATGTGCAAATAAATCGTCACCACCTTGATCAGGGGTAATAAAACCAAAACCTTTTGCATCATTGAACCACTTAACGGTACCTGTTTCCATGTTTTTCCTTAACTTAACAAAGTTAGTTTAAATGAGCAGATGCTCGGAGCGCACGACGGTCAAGAAAGGGAATATAGAACGACTGAAGTACCGCTTTGGGGTGACCACAATGACCAACAATCTCGTTGCTTGAACATCTTGCAGAAATCGTTATACGGAATAATCGGGCTGTGGTCAATCTTATTTCGCAATGGGTTTGAAAAAGGCCTGTTTTTCGGTGTTTTTAGCCCCCTCAAAACCACGGAAGTGGGCTTCGGTTCCACCTACTTACGCCTAAACCAATCGATCTCAATCGAAAACATCATGGGTGGCCTAGCAAGCCTTGATAACGACTCTCCAAAAGCATTACTTAAAGTAGTTATGCTGATTACCTATTTAACGGGCACCTTAATCCGATGAACAAAGAAAATGATCCCTGCCTTATCGATGCCGCGCCAACCAAGCCGCATCGCCATTATTTGGTGGGAGATAAACTGACTATCTTCGGCTTTGGTATACCGTTAATCATCCTAATTTTTCTGGCGGCGCTTTCGTATCAAAGTATTCAAAGATTACGCGAGCATGCTGGTGGGGTAGAACATACCCAGCAAGTGCAAATCGAGCTAGAACAACTGATGTCCATTTATGCTAATGCCCGTATCGGGTGGCGGAGTTTTCTAATAACTGGGAACAGCGAGTACCAGCAGAAATATGAAGCTGCCGCGCAGGCCATCCAGCTCAAAATTCAATCGCTTAAAACGTTAAATACAGACAATACACGGCAACAGACAAGACTCTCATCATTTTCATCGATGGTAAATGATGATATTGCAGCAATGCGCGACAGCATTAAGCGCAAGGCAGCGGGCACATTGGCGCAGCCCAGCAACATCGTGGACCAGCTTAATTCCGTCAAACTGAATTCCATAGAATTGACTGCCCTGACTCAGAAAATGAAAGAGGAAGAAGACACTTTGTTAGCAATTCGCGTAGGGCAATCAGAAGACAGCGCGAATCACACTAAACTCATCCTTATCGTCGGAAATATTTTAAGCCTCACTCTGTTAGTACTCGCGTTTGTTTGTTGGCGCCAAGAAGCGCAACGCCGATGGACTGCAGAAGAAGCCCGCTCGAAAAACGAAGAACACTTTCGTTCTGTGATTCAATCAGCAAACGACGCGGTGATTTCCGCCAACGGCTCCGGCGACATTATTTTTTGGAATGAGGGAGCGCATAAGATCTTTGGGTATCTTGATCAAGAAGTTCTAGGTAAGCCACTAACTCTGCTAATGCCCGAGCGTTACCATGCAGCACATTCTCATGGGATGCAGCGGTTTCTTACTACAGGAGAAAAGCACGTTATCGGAAAAACCATCGAACTGCGGGCGCTTAAAAAAAACGGCACCGAATTTTCGATGGAAATTTCTCTCGCCCAATGGCAAAGCGGCGGCGAAACTTTCTTTAGCGCCCTGATCCGTGACATCACAGACCGAAAACAGGTAGAAGAAGCAGCACTGCGCAGCGAAGAACGTTTCCGCCTGATGGTGGAAAGCGTCGTTGACTACGCCATTTTGATGTTGGATGCGGAAGGACACATAGTCAGTTGGAATGCTGGCGCCGAACGAATAAAGGGTTATCGGGCGGACGAAATACTCGGACAGCATTTCTCGCGCTTTTATTCCAGCGAAGACATTGAGCAAGGCAAACCGGTCTACGAGATCGCAGGCGCAACTGCTAACGGACGATTCGAGGACGAAGGCTGGCGGGTACGCAAGGACGGCACACTCTTCTGGGCCAATGTGATTATTACTGCAATACGCAGTGCCGATGGCGGCTTACGTGGTTTCGTCAAAGTAACAAGGGACTTAACGGAGCGTAAGCAGGCGGAGGCAAAAATTCTATCGTTGAATGCAGGGCTCCAAACCCGCACCACTGAATTAATGGCAGCAAATACCGATTTAGAAGCTTTTTCGTATTCAGTCGCCCATGACCTTCGCTCCCCATTACGAAAAATTGTTGGCTATTCCACCCTCCTCACCGAAGAACACGGTACCCAATTAGACCCGGGAGCACATACCTATCTCCGCAAAGTACGGGAAGGGGCGCTGCGAATGGCTGACTTGGTAGATAACTTACTCAACCTGGCAAAACTCGGCAAAAAAGAGTTATCAAGCCAATCCACGTCTCTCAACACCATTTTGCAATCCGTTATAGAAGAACTTCAATCCGACTACAACGACCGTCAAATTGAATGGCGTATCGGCGAATTATTTATTGCTAACTGTGACCCTGGATTGATCAAGCAGGTGTTTGCGAATCTTCTGTTGAATGCACTTAAATATACCCGGCATCGGGAATTAGCCATTATTGAAATCGGATCGACGGTGATAAATAGTGAACGTGTCGTTTTTGTCCGTGACAATGGAATTGGATTCGACATGCAATATGTGGGAAAACTTTTCAAAGTTTTTGAACGGCTTCACGGAAACGATCGTTTCGAAGGTACCGGCATTGGGCTTGCGACGGTCGAGCGAATCATTCGCAAACATGACGGTCGGGTATGGGCGGAAGGGGAATCCGAACGCGGCGCAACTTTTTTCTTCACACTGGGATCATTTGTAGAATGAACAAACGATAATCGCAGATACAAAAACGTATTTTCTCTACACTTGCCTATGTAGCCGGCTAACTTGGCGTTATACCAAACCGTACCAAGAGTGGCTGCAAAAGATCACCGGGATTCTCATATCCCTGCTGTATAGCTACTACGAAGAGTCCCAAATGACTAAATGCTTCAGCAACGAGCTCGGTGTCTTTGTGGTCGGGAGGACCGTTTACAGCAATCATTTTTTGCACCAACTGATGGCTAGCGTTTAACAAATTAACGGAATCTTTACTCTCCAGCATCGTCAGCACACCCTCCAACTGCTTGATATATTTTGGTAGACAGGTAAGGTCGGCATGCGTAGCTGGGTCCTGAAAAAACGCGTCGAGCACATCCTCAATTCTACTTAAGATGGCGAGACTGTCCTGGCCCAAGGTCAAAAACAATGTTCTGTCCTGGGCCGTTCGACGCACATCAATAAACTGGGTCGGCCCGCTGGGTAACGGTCGATTTTTGAACGCTGCGCTTACTCGGACCACTTGCGTCTGCGTCATGCTATCGAAATTAGCACCGAGCTCGATATGGTTGTCCAACGCGTCCCTTGCACTCAACAGCATCGTGGCGATTTCCATTTCAAATTCGCCATTCGGATCGCGAGGGTTTGATATCAATTCATTACCTACCTCAGCCAGCTTGGTAAACATCGCTCGCAGCGATTTATTAGTGATGCTCCGCCCAAAACTGTTTAGTTGCGCGGTCTCATTAGCAAACTGGCGAAGGCTTTCCGGCTTTCCGGCGGTGAAATTGCTCCACGTATCTTGAACCGCCACCAATTGCGCCCTGATATCGCTGAGCAGTATTTTGACCCGTGTGTTCTCTGGATTTTCCTGCGCTTTTGGTGGCAGAAGGTTTCGGAGTTGATAGGCGTCGTGAATTTCTCGTAACCGAGGTGTGTCAGGCGGAAGGTAGGCAACGGCAAACAAATATTCACGCAAAAATCGCTCTGAAACCGCTTTCGTGCCTTCAATTTGATGTTTGAATTCGATATCGATACGACCACATAGCTGTTTCTGAAATTCGCCAGGCGACGTAGGCGAGCGCGTCAATCCTTCCAGAAATCCGAACAAAATCCACCATAGCATCTTTGTTTCAGCGGGCTGCACCGCATCGACATCCGCCACCACTTGCGTCATCGCGACTAGATTCTGCTGGTAATCTACGTCTCGCAAAACCTGCAAAAGCCCCTTCCGAAACTCCTCACGCTTAAGTGCCATTAAATTTGTTAATTCACCGGCACGCAGGGTAACTTCATTATCGGTAAATCGGGGATGGCGGGATAAAACCGGAAAAAAAAGATCAACTGCGCTCGCCCTCTCCTGCCCAGCCGCCACCAGCACGCTGCGATACTCTGGATATAGAACTAGCGGCCGGTTCCGCTCACCGCGCATCAACCCCTCCAGAAACCGATTCAAGGCTTTAATAGCGCTACGCACCGCACCGATCAGGTCACGATTAGGTTTAATATCGCCACAATCCAACGCGCCCATAAGCTTTTCAATTGCCTCAGAAATAACGGCAACGGGCGTTAACCCGACCATATGTAGTGCGCCCGTGACTTGATGTATATGCGACAACGCCTTATGCGGAAGACTGCGGTCATCGGGATTTGCGCCAAATTCGGTAATTCCCTCGTCAGCACGAGCGAGCGCGAACGTGATCTCCGACTTTACCCAGGAAAGCTGGCCTATATCGAATTCGTCATCACCGGCAGGTTGTATATGAATATCGGACATTTATCTAAGCGCGCTTAAAAATTTAGATTAAATTGTAGAAGTCATATTACCCTGTCATTAATGACCCTGTTCTAATTCTTTTGCCCAGGAAAATTTATGCCATTATCGATATTGATCGTTGACGATTCTCTTCTCGCCAGAAGGATTTTAGCTAAGTCCCTTCCAGTTCAATGGGATGTCGAGATTTTCCATGCGAGTAGTGGCAACGAAGCGATTGTGCTTAGTCGTGAGGGTAAAGCGGCAGTTATGTTTCTCGATCTAACCATGCCGGATATGGACGGCTATGAAGTGCTTGAAATTTTACGGAAAGAAAATATCGATTCCAAGGTTGTCGTGGTTTCCGCCGATATTCAGGCGGAAGCCTGGAAACGTGCCCAGGAACTGGGAGCGATTGCATTTGTTACAAAACCGATCAACACAAATGAGCTTATATACGTTCTCAAGGAGTACGGCTTCTATGAGTAAATTGTAATTTACTCATATCTTACTTGCCTGATGGCTTACCGCCTTGTTCCATTTCTTGCTTATACGCTCGTCGCGCCGCATCTTCGTCGAGTGCAGCCTTTATCTCCCGCATGACACCAACCACATCGGCGGGACCCGCCTTGAGTTCAAAGTGCCCTGTAAGCTTAACCTCGGGGTGTAATTCACCACTCTCGTAAATCGACCAAATCTCCTGTCCATATTCCGAAGCGCCAAGCTCGGGGACAAAGCGACTGAAGTAGGTTGCCAGATTATCGACATCTCGCAAGAGCATACTACGAGCGTTGTTGTTTCCTGCCGCATCAACTGCTTGCGGTAGATCGATGATGACTGGGCCGTTGCCATCCACAAGTATGTTGTATTCGGACAAATCGCCATGAATGATCCCCGCGCAAAGCATCCGGACGACCTCCGTCAGCAATATGCCGTGATACTCGCGAGCCCGCTCCTCCGTCAGCACTAGATCATTAAGCCTAGGAGCGGCATTACCTTCCTCATCTGTTACCAACTCCATGAGAAGGACGCCCTCAAAAAAATTGTAAGGCTGAGGAACGCGGACACCGACAGCCGCCAAGCGATGCAAAGCATCTACTTCGGCGTTTTGCCAGACCTCCTCCTGCACTTTGCGCCCGTACCGAGTACCTTTCTCCATGGCACGCGCTTGCCGACTGTTTTTTACTTTCCGACCTTCCTGGTATAAGGCGGCCTGGCGGAAGCTACGTTTTTCGGCCTCTTTATACACCTTCGCGCAACAAATATTATCTCCACAACGAACCACATACACTGTCGCTTCCTTGCCACTCATAAGCTGACGAATGACCTCATCGACGAGGCCATCCTGGATAAGCGGTTCGAGTCTTTTTGGAATTTTCATAGAGGATTTTCTATGGTGCCAGTGTTAACGATCCCGCCCGCCAAAACGCCGGGATGATGTCGGCGACGCCGTTCCCCACGTGTTGCCATTTACTTCTTTTTTGCCGTTCGCGCCGCGAGTGTCGCTGCTATTTGCGTTCCGGCCCTGGGTCGTAGATGCGTTGCTACGAACAAGCTGGCCAGCACCGGCTTTTACCCTGGGTTGGGGCTGCGGTGCTTTTCTGGTGTTTTGCCCGGTGCCGGTACCAGCACCAGTGCGTGCACGAGGATTTGCATTACTTCTTGGTGCGCCTCGAACATGGCCCTGCGAGCGCAGTTGAATAGGTTGTGGTTTAGCGTGAGGATCCGGCTCAAAACCAACCACGACTTCTACCGGTATCTTCCGTTTAATCAATTTTTCGATGTCGAGGAGATATTGCTTTTCGTCGATGCACACCAACGAAACGGCTTCACCAGAAGCACCTGCACGACCGGTTCGACCAATGCGGTGTACATAATCTTCGGAAACATTGGGGAGATCAAAATTTACTACATGCGGCAATTGGTCGATATCAATACCACGCGCTGCGATATCGGTGGCTACCAACACTTGCAAGGTACCGGTCTTGAATTCGGCTAGTGCCCGCGTGCGTGCGGTCTGGCTTTTGTTGCCATGAATTGCCAACGCACTGATGTCTTTCTTGCCAAGCTGTTCGGTCAGTTTATTGGCACCGTGCTTGGTTCGCGTGAACACCAACACTTGATGCCAGTTCTGTGTTGCGATCAAATGCGACAGTAATTCGTGCTTACGATCACGGTCGACCGGATGTACTTTTTGAGTGATGATTTCCACTGTCGAGTTCCGCCGCGCCACTTCAATCATGGCCGGAGAATTGAGAAGGCCATCAGCAAGCGTTTTAATCTCGTCGGAAAAAGTAGCGGAGAAAAGCAGGTTCTGCCGTTTTTTTGGCAATAACGCCAAGATACGTCGAATGTCTTTGATAAAGCCCATATCGAGCATCCGGTCAGCTTCGTCCAGCACTAGAATTTCAATGTCACGAAAATCCACCGCTGCTTGCTGATGAAGATCGAGCAAACGTCCCGGTGTCGCGACCAAAATATCTACGCCTCGCTTGAGACGAGTGATTTGCGGGTTAATTCCAACGCCGCCGAATACCATCATTGAAGTAAGCGGCAAATACTTGCCGTAAACACGCACACTTTCTTCCACCTGTGCGGCTAATTCACGAGTCGGCGCCAGAATCAATGCGCGAAGCGGCTTGCCCACACCCTTGGTCCCGCTTGCCTTCGAAGCGGTTGATGCAGATAACCGTTGCAAAAGTGGCAATACAAACCCGGCTGTTTTGCCGGTACCTGTTTGCGCACCGGCCAGCAAATCGCCGCCTGCCAGAACGGCGGGAATTGCCTGTGTTTGGATCGGTGTAGGTTGGGTATAGCCATGTTCAGTAACGGCGCGCACAAGTTCGTCGGACAAGCCGAGCTTGGAAAAAGACATATAAACCTTTTTGGTAAGTATCGGCCCGTCGCTACTGAGAGCGCCAATCGCAGGCAGGATGAAAAACAAGAGTCAAAATGGACGGCGGCAAGGGGACTGGTCAATGTGCCGCGTGCCCGCAGTATATCAGGGTTGGGCTATGCGTTGAGGGATAATTCGTTCGTAAACAACGTTGAAAAGGCAGCATTAGTTGGCAGCATCAGTAAAAATGCGGTGGTAAGCTTACCGAAGAATGCCGATGAATAAGGACGCAACATGATGCCGAAATCGCAGCATAAACCATTAGCGTTGCGAACACGCGCCGAGCTTTATACTCAGTTAGGCACGATGGAAACAGCCGGTTTACCGTTTGATAACGCGCTTGGATTGTTGCGCTTACCACTTACCGACCAATCACGCGTGCAAATGATGCGTAACTTGCTAAAGAAAGGAATCGAGCCGGCATTTGCCGGTGAGAAAAGTGGCCTATTCACCTCACTAGAAGCGAGTTTTCTACATGCGGCATTCAGTGCCGGTAGTCCCGCTGCCACCTTTCATCGTCTGGGTAAATACTATACGCAGAGAGCGTTACAGATGATGGCGATCAAGTCGCGACTGACACTGCCTACATTTGTTCTGATTACTGCATTTTTTGTACAACCCTTACCTAAGCTCATTACAGGCTCGTTAAACGCGGGAGGCTACCTGGTGCAATGCTTCGGTCCGCTGGCTGCACTCGCTGGCATGGTTTATCTGGCGGTGGCGCTTCCACATTGGTTTCGTAGTGGCCCGCTTACGCAAACTCGATTATGGATCGATGCTCAGTTACTCCGTATACCATTATTCGGCGTGATCCATGCACGCTCCAATGTTCGCGATTTTTTTGAAAGCTTGGCGCTCATGCTAGAAGCTGGAATGCCTATATTGGACGCCTTGCCCAAGGCATTAAATACAATACACAACAGGGTAATCAAACAGGCGTTCGCACAGATCAAACCCAAAATCGAGCAAGGCAGTACCTTGATGCAAGCAATCCCGGATTTAACCTGGATTCAGGATAATCAGGTGATCGAGCACATCCGAACAGGCGAAGCAAGCGGAACATTGCCCGAAATGCTCTTTCGCTATACCGCGATAGAGACCAATTCCATCCATCATTTTCATCAGCAAGTGGCGGACTGGGCACCACGTTTGCTCTATGGTCTAGTGATGTGCTGGGTAGCTTACGGAATATTAAGCTCCAGGCAATTAGGTTTGCCGGTAGGACAAGGGTAGATATATGGCAAAAATTACCGGTCTTACTATTTACCCCGTTAAGTCCTGCCGCGGCATTGATTTGAAAGAAGCTAATCTTGCCGCAACTGGCCTCGAATACGATCGTCAGTGGATGATCGTCGACGAAGAGCATCGTTTCCTTACTCAGCGCACACTGCCGCGAATGGCGCTAATTCACACTGCGCTCACTGATACGAATTTAGTGCTGACTGCCGTAAATCAGCCCGAGCTCATTGTTCCTATTGAGCACCAATATCACTGTATTACCGTGCGAGTTTGGGACGATATATGCGATGGACAAGACGCGGGCGACAATGCAGCCGTGTGGCTTTCCGCATTTCTGAATTGCAAGGTACGTTTGGTACGCTTCAATCCTGCCTTTCAACGCATAAGCGATAAACAGTATACCGGTGAGTTCATGGCACGCAATGCCTACGCCGACGGCTTTCCCATCTTGCTAATCTCGCAAGCTTCGCTGAATGATCTTAACGACAGACTAATTACGCCGTTGCCGATGAATCGCTTTCGACCGAATATTGTGATCGACGGGATTGGCGCCTTTGAAGAAGACTACATTGCGCAATTGTCGGCGCCCGGACTGCGCTTAAAACCGGTGAAACCATGTGCTCGTTGCGAAATTACCACCACCGATCAAGATACCGGAATGCGTAGCGGCGAACCGTTACTTACTTTGTCCACATATCGCAACAACGAACAACTGCAAGGAATTATCTTTGGCCAAAATGTGGTCATCGTTGAAGGGATTGGGCAGCAACTGTGTGTAGGAGACGAGCTAGCAGTCGAGTGGAATTTTTAATGAAACAAACTAAGCGTTTTTTTCGGACTTGCCCGCCTTCGTAAATCCTACCTCCCGCAAACCTTCATATCCAAGGCGACGCAAGACATCTATATTTTTATTGAATATCTCGGCCGCATCCGGAAACGCGGCAACCGCACGATCAATACTGGCCTCACGCAATAGATGAAGCGTCGGAAAAGGCGATCGATTGGTGTAGTTATCGATATCGTTTAGCTGCGTTCCTGCAAACTGGTATTGAGGATGAAAACTTGCGACTTGAATTTCCCCGATGAGGTTCAATTCCTCCAGCATGGAATCGGCAACATCCAGGAAATTGTTATAGTCAAGAAAATCGCTTAAGACGTAGGGGTGAATCAGTAAGGTCGTGTCTAGTTCAGCAGGATTCGCAGCGGTTAATAGTTGTAATTCATTACGCAAATCGTTGTGCAGCGCTTCAGTCGTCACCGCCGTGCTCACCGCATAACGAATCTGGTTTTTGACCTGAACCGCCTTGGCGAACGGACATAGGTTTAGACCAATAACAACCTTCTCCACCCAGTCTCGCGTCGCCACAACGATTTCTTCAACAGAAGAACTCAACTACTTAGTCCCTTTTGTAACAACTCGGCGACCACTTCGTTCAATTCAATTTGGCGCTCTTGCGCGAGAGCTTGAATTTGCTTCACGAGATCGCTATTGATTTTGACTGCGAACGGCACCAAACCCTTTTCCTGATCCGCCTTTCGTTGCGCACGCCGATCCAATGGCGCATCCGATTCTTTACCATAACGCGCTGAAACATCGGAGTTCTTCAGCCTATTGTTGATCTTCAAGCCCTTGTTTTTTTCGAGATCAGTTGATTTCACAATTTTGCATCCTTAATGAGATGCGCGATTTTACCTGGTAATTAGTACTTTTCCCCCGCCAGCAATTATTAAAAGTAATGCCGCTAAAATTCTTTGAGCTTTATTCGCAACGCTGGACTAGCGATATTCATTCTGCCGCATCCACTTAGTGGCAATCCATTTCTCGCCATTAACAACCGGGTTTCCGCCGTGATAAGTTAACGGATCAACCTGGCTACGAGAGTTGGTATACGCGAAATAGATAGCATTGCCCTGCACTGCCGAGACTTTTAAATCTAGTTCGGGAAAAATTGTTTCTCCGCCACCGTCGACAGTATTCAAATACATAATTAGCGTCGCCACTCGCTGACCGCCACGAGCTATATGCACTTTGCTACCCGCCAGTTCCGGCGGAAAATAATCGTAATGCGGCTTATATTCTCCACCGGTTTTATAATTGAGAATCTGAATTCCTTCTCCATTTTCTACCGGAACCCGCATCAATTCAGCGATTCGTTTATCAAGCTTGGCAATAAACGGTGTTTCATTGCGCTGAAAATATGTACCATTGCTAGTGCGATCTTTGTGCGGGGCCTGATTGCCGGAAAAATCATCTACTATCGTCGAACGATCCAGCTTGGGCTTCGACAGTGCAATAAGCTGCTTGCATTCGTCATTCGATAAAACATTTTCAAACAAAACAATTTTAGGTTTTTCCATTGTCATCAAAACTCTGATCTCGCGATCGGCGGTTTGTATGGTGTTGTCAGCTTTCGGGCCGATCTTTTCATATTGATAGTGCTCGATAGCTACTGCATTAGCCGCAGCTGACGATACGTTCGGCATAAAAGAGACGGCACGAATAGTTACCGTTTGTATTGCTACCTCACGGTTAAAATTGTTTTGAATTAGTGTATCGATTAAAGTTTGCTGGAGTACTCCACGATTAATATTTTCGTCTATCCAACAAATCCACTCGGCGGGTATTTGATCCTTTACTTGCGCCTTGGGAACCGACCGTTTAGAAGACATATATTAATAAGAAGCATCAACCGACGGTTCCTAGTTCGACGCTTGGTTTATACAACCATCCGCTGCCATAACACAGTAGACATTCTTCTTGCGAACATTTCCCAGTTGCGCTGCACTTAGGACATTCTTTCCAATTATCTCGATTAGTAACGCCACCCCGAACACCCATGCAGCGATTTCCGCCATTGGGCTTTCCGCAACGTTCGTTAATATATTGCCTCGAATAACCGAAAGCGCCGCACACGGTGCAAACTGCGACTGGTTGCTGCTTCTTTTGGGAGGTCATGATTTATCTGGCGAGTATTAGAGAGTCTCCATAGTACGCCCTTTCCATTAGCATCATTGACCTAACTGCATGCGTTTATCGAGCCATACGCCTGATCAAAGGGAACAGTATTGGTGTGGAGTCGATAATACTATCGCTGCTACAAACTCTCGAAGTCGCTTTGTTGGAAGTACAGCTCAGAGACATAGTTAGCTACAACGAACGTATAGCCATCTAAACATTGCGATGTTGATTGTTGGATATAACTTTTTTGGTTAATGCCGCAACCGACGGGGACGGCGGGGGTCGATAGAACGCTGCTTGGAATAGATGCAGAGGTGAACGTTCAAGAGCGAAAGCAAAAATTATAGGTAGCGTTAATGTCATAGCACTTATCCTCAATCAATTAAAAACCTGTCGGTGAGACAGATACGATTACCCAGAGCAGCAAGGGACGTGCCAATCACCGATGAAAAGTTATACGAATGATTTGGTTATTAAAATTTCATACCATAGAAAAATGGATCTTTAGTGAATATGGTTGAGTGTCGTCGCATGACGACGTTTGCCATTACAAATCGGTGACAAGATTAGGAACATGAAAGAAATAGCCGATCAAAACGATACTTCACTCGAACCATTTATCATGATGGTGCAAGCTCGAGCTTTACCCCCTAATGCACTAGTAAAAACACGTCGCATCGTTAAGTTCGCGAACTTTGCCAACCCGGGCAACGCGCAATGGTAGAATTGCGCCCTCAGGTCGTTTTGAGTTTTCCCTGTTCCGTTTTCATACCCCTAGAAAAACAGCTGATCGCGTTGCACAGGCAAGAAAGCTTATCTATGCGAACAATTGTGCCTTTTCGAGGTATGCCATTGGTTTTTGAGACGGGCCCTCGGGCAAATTCGACTGTTTTTTCCAGGATAATTTCAAGGTTTCCAAGTGATCATTACCTCCGGCATCACCATACAATTTGGGGCTAAACCCCTATTCGAAAATATTTCCGTCAAATTTGGCGAAGGCAACCGCTACGGTCTAATCGGCGCCAACGGTTGCGGTAAATCCACGTTCATGAAGATTTTAGGTGGCGATTTGGAATCCAGCGGCGGTCATTTCTCGGTGGATGCCAATGAACGAGTAGGCAAGCTCCGGCAAGATCAGTTCGCTTACGAGGATCAACGCGTGCTCGATGTCGTGTTGATGGGACACACAGAATTATGGAGCGCGATACGAGAGCGTGACGCCATTTACGCCAACCCGAATGCAAGCGAAGAAGAATACATGCGGGCCGCCGATCTAGAAGCGGTGGTAGCGGAATATGACGGTTATTCGGCAGAAGCGCGAGCAGGTGAACTGCTCCTTGGAGTCGGCATTGCCATCGAACTGCATCAAGGTTTGATGAGCGCAGTGGCTCCGGGCTTTAAGTTACGGGTATTGCTGGCACAAGCATTATTCGCCAATCCAGATATCATGCTGCTCGACGAACCAACCAATAATCTGGATATCAACACCATCCGCTGGCTGGAAGATGTATTGAACGCACGCAATTCCACCATGGTTATTATTTCCCATGATCGGCACTTTCTTAACAGCGTCTGCACCCACATGGCGGACCTGGATTACGGTACGCTCAAAATCTATCCCGGCAATTACGACGACTATATGGAAGCCTCGACACTGGTACGCCAACAGTTGCTCACGACTAATACCAAGGCGAAGGAACGCGTAGCAGAATTGCAGGATTTCGTGCGTCGTTTCTCCGCCAATAAATCCAAGGCGCGCCAAGCAACATCGCGAGCAAGGCAAATCGAAAAAATTAAAATCGAGGATATAAAGCCATCGAGCCGGCAGTATCCCTTCATTCGCTTTAACGTCGATGAAAAAGAAAAATTGCATCGCTTAGCATTGGAAATAAAAGGGTTGAGCACGGGATATCCCGGCATGGAGAAACCACTACTTGCGAATTTGAATCTGATGATCGAGGCGGGCGAGCGCGTCGCGATTATTGGTCCCAACGGCATTGGTAAGACGACCCTATTACGCTGCCTGGCAGGCGATTTAACACCTGATAGAGGCGAAGTTAAATGGGCTGAAAAAGCGCGACCGGGTTATTTCGCTCAGGACCACGCGGCAGATTTTGCCGAAGACTACGTGCTTTCTGATTGGATGACGCGATGGACGCGCGAGGGTGATGATGACTTAGCCGTTCGCGGCATGCTGGGCCGGCTGTTGTTTTCTGGCGACGATGTGAAGAAATCGGCCAAGGTAATTTCCGGCGGCGAGCAAGGACGCATGCTATTCGGTAAATTGATGCTGCAACGGCCGAATGTGTTACTGATGGATGAACCGACTAACCACTTGGATATGGAATCGATTGAATCACTCAACACGGCACTGGAAAAATATGAAGGCACGCTGATCTTTGTATCTCATGATCGTGAATTCGTGTCTTCGCTCGCGACTCGAATTATTGAAATAAGTCCGGAGGGCGTTCGTGACTTTGGTGGTAATTATGAGGGCTATTTACGCGATCAAGGTATCGACGCTTAATTCGGCTTTGCGGTTTCAATAGTCAGTCAGGTTGCGGCAGCGGCCTGACTATCGGCTGATAACATCGCCAATTGCGCTTTCTCCAAATAGCACCACTCCCCCTCCTCTAGTCCTAACGAGTCAAGTGTCAACGCGCCAATTGCCGAACGACACAATGCCGTGCAGTGGTTCCCCGCCGCTGCCAACATGCGCTTAACTTGATGGTATTTTCCCTGCTCCAACACAATTTCGAGTTGATGGGCATTGATACGTCGGCAAGTCTCTGCTGCAAGAGGCGCCGGCTCGTCATGCAATTTAACGCCCTTCAGCAACTGCTCGACTAATTCTGGCGTTACGGGATCGTGCGTAGTAGCGACATATATTTTTGGAACATGCCGCTTGGGAGAAGAAAGAGCATGAATAAAAGCGCCATCATCCGACATTAACAATAAGCCAGTCGTATCGTGATCAAGGCGACCTACCGGCTGCACATCACGCCAAGTGAACTGCTCAGGCAAAAGTGATGACACGCCCGGATGATGGCTAGGTTTTCTTGAGCACTCGAAATTATCAGGTTTGTTTAAGGCAATATAAAGATGTTCGCGGTAAACCCACAATTCGTCAAAAAGAGTGAATTCAAGGCCTACCGTACCAACGCTGGTGCGGTAGTCTGTAATAACTTCACCGGCAATTGTTAATTCACCAGCTGAAATCAATTCACGACACGATTTACGTGTACCAAAGCCCTGCGACTGCAGGATACGATCTAGGGTCAGCTTACTCATGAAGAATGACTTTCCTTGTTAGAACTTACGCAAAGCAAGTTCCCTTAAAAGGAAGAAGAACCTACCGATCAATTTTACGCTACCTGAAAACGCTTTTCGCGCAACTCCGATTCTTAATGATACGGTTTACTATACGGCCTTGGAATTGATCGAAGACGCGTACAACTTTGACCAAGCAAAGTGTTCCTCCACCAACGAATCCACCTCGAATGCTGCCGAGTGAACCAATAAAGCGCCTAATTTTAAGTCACTATTCGCCAAAGCTAATATTCCCAATAGAACTCGCACCTGCCAAGGTTCAAGCTGCTGCTCGAATGCGCTTCTCGCCAGCCTGCTCAAGACCTTCCATGCTTCTGTATAGCTCTCTTGAAGCCACGAGGGAATACGAGGATTAGTTCGACGATGTCTTTCTACTTCGACCGTACATACGATGCCAAAGAGATTCCAATTGATTGCTGCTTGGGACTCTACAATCCGCACAAGATGCGGAATTGCGGCATACGATGCCTCACCAACGACACCTTGATGGTGAAGCTCATCCCATAATTCACTCCATACGGCAGCTGTATTTTCATTTCTTTCGAGTGACGCGAACGCGGATCGCGGATCATAGAATTTTTGATGGCCAGCGGTCATCATTTCCCAGCGGGGATCATCTAGCCGCAGCATGGAGGTTTTTGGAAGATAAGTACTGACTAATGCCCAATTAGATTGACTATTTTTCATACACTTGCTTTACCTGTTTTTATAATAGGGTAACTAAAAAGATCGTGGATAAATTTGCAGCTGCGTAACCGGCCCATACATACATCAAACCGAAAACGAGATGGAAGAAAGTAGGACAGCGACAGACGTTATCAAAAGAACCATTCCCATTACAACCGATGCATACAATCATCTATGTAAGTGACGAAGCCCCGTAGTCGCAACTACAAATAGCGCCGCAATGAACGTAATTCCCCGCTTCAAACCTTGATTATTATTTATGCCCCGCTCGCCTAGATTCATTATTTAGCAAGCTGAATACCCACGATACGTAGCCAGTCGTAAAAGCAACAAGTGTGCCTAACTAGCAATACCTTGCCACCAAAGAGTTTTTACCTGACAACAGGGCAGAGTCCTGTTGTCTATGTAAAAAAGCTCGACATCCCAGTGCTTGTGATAGCCGTTTTTAAAGGCGAAATTATTCCCAAAACAGGAATATCTCCTTCAACCGCCCAGTAATACGCTTCACCTGAGAGATGAAATTCGAAGTGGATTTCTCAATTGCTTCGAGAGCGGGCATTCGTATCTTAGCGACAGGATGTTCTTTCAAATAATCGAGGTTCGCTACTTCATCCGCTTCTGGGATGAAAAACCTTCTCTTTTCATCAGACGTAAGTGGACGATTTGCCGGGTTGTCCATTGGATCGTACTTCGATTCATAAATGTTCAATCGACTTGTATCGATCTTTAACACTTTTAGCTTCGTTGCATTCTGACTAACGCAGGCTACGTCTGAATAAAGGAAAGTGCCGTCAGTTTGTTTGCATTTATAGATAAGAATGCTGTCCGCAGCGGCATTAAACGTTGAAAAAGAGAGAACAGCGGTTGTTATTAACAAAGGAAAATTACTTAGATTCTGCAAAACGCGCTTCTTCATAACCATGATTTCTATTAATTTTAATTTGTAATGAATGCCTTGGCATTCAAGCTGCAAAAATTGCAACGCGCATGGTGCCTAAAAGCAAGAAGGCTGGCAATAGCCCAGGTGAGCTATTGTGGCGTCCCCACACCTGTGTTACGGCCGCACTCTTTATCCTAAAACAAGACGTTTTAGTTTATGAAGCCGCCTTCGACACGAAACGTAATGCAAGCAACATAAGGCCGTTTGATCCAGGCATATCAGGAATTATTCGATAGGGAGAAGAGCCGATAAAAACGCATTCTTTTCTATCGACGTAACAAAAAATAGTCAGCGTAGACTAAAACCGCAAGCAGATTTCAATAATTTGAATCACCTATGTTCAGGACAATACATGTCGACAGATAGCGGGCACCGGGCAGAGGCTGGACTGGAAAATCTTGGAAATGCACCACTTCAAAAAGAAGCGAGCGACGTGATCATCGGCTATCTGGAACAACTCGGCGTCGAATTTATATTTGGAATTCCCGGCGGGGCAATTGAACCGCTTTATAACACACTTGCGCGCAGTTCTCGCCGAGGAGAAGTGCGGCCAGCGTTAGCGCGACACGCGTCTAGTGTTTACCCGCATGAACCTGAAAATCCATACTTTTCTTTCTGTTGTGACGAGTATCATCGGCATGTCGACCGACATGTAAGGATGCTTTGTTATATATCTGTCCGACAACTATTAAAACCTCAACACGGGGGGGTCAGATGAGCAAGGAAATACCAAATCTGCTCCAAAAATCACATAGCGACACTGAAACTCCTGAAGCAGCCGACCTGATTGTTTCGTACCTTGCTCATCTCAGTATCGACTATGTTTTTGGAATACCCGGTGGTGCGATTGAGCCGTTGTACAACGCGCTTGCGCGCAGTCAACGTCGCGGTGGGCCCCGGCCAGTTCTTGCGCGGCATGAGGCGGGTGCTGCGTTTATGGCAGACGGCTATGCACGCGAAACCGGTAAGATCGGCGTGTGCATAGCCACGTCGGGACCAGGCTCTACCAACCTTATTACTGGTGTCGCTTGCGCCCACGAAAATGCTGTGCCATTGCTGGTGATTACCGGACAACCACCGCTATCCGCATTTGGTAAGCGTGCTTTGCAGGAATCCGCCAGCACTGGCGTTAATGTTCTCGGTATGTTTGAACATTGTACGCGCTACAACTCACTCGTATCGCATGCCGACCAACTCGAAACGCAGCTCGTCAATGCGCTCTCCTGTGCTTTGGATATGCCGAGAGGACCAGCACATCTCTCGATACCAGTCGATATTCTGCGCAGTCCGGTGACGTCGGCAACACCGACATACGATCTTCATTCATTACTGCTGCGCCCGTCGGAATTGGTAGATCAAAGTGCGTTGCGTGATTTGGCCGAAGAATTAAAACACAAACATCGCGTGGTGTTTCTAATTGGCACCGGCTGCAACGACGCTATTGACGCCATCCTCGAACTGGTGCGCGTCACCCACGCGGCCTACGTGACTACGCCTGACGCGAAAGGATTTATCAATCCCAGGGATCCACACTTCCATGGTGTATTCGGATTTGCCGGACACACGGCTGCCGAAGACGTATTGCGCAACGATCCAGACTTGATCGTGGCCTTGGGCATTACACTGGGTGAATGGACCAGTGGTGGCTGGTCGGAATTAGTACTGAATAACCGCCTAGCGCACGTCGATTCGAGTCGGGAGAATTTAATGCGCTCACCGATGGCACGATTGCATGTCCACGGCGACATTTATTGGGTATGCGAATACCTGATCAATATATTGCGCAATGACAGCAAGGCACGCTCACACGACGAGCATCACAAAGGCGCGACCCGCAGTCAGGAATCCTTAATCGATTCCGTTGAGAGTTATGAATCGTCAGCCGTTCCTATTAAGCCGCAGCGACTAATGCGTGAGCTTTCGCGTCAATGCCCGCCGAATACCTGTTTTGTCGCCGATGCCGGCAATAGCGCCGTATGGGCAGTACATTATCTGGAGCTATGTGATCGGCGCGTCGAACGCCGACGCCAAGGCGCGCGTCAATCGATGCCCACCGAGCGCCGCCGCGGCAACGGTTGGCTACGCGTCACGATGGATTTCGCACCGATGGGTTGGGCAATCGGTGCTGCTATTGGCATCGCTCGTGCCAATTCTTCTTATTCAGTAGTCTGTATCACGGGTGATGGTAGCTATCTTATGAATGGACAGGAGATTACCGTGGCCGAGCAAGAAAAATTGCCGGTGATCTTCGTCATCTTGAACGACGCGGCGTTAGGAATGGTGAAGCACGGACAACGACTGGCCAGCGCCGAACCGATTGCATTCGAGCTTCCCCAGGTTGATTACTGCGCACTTGCGGCATCAATGGGAATACCGGGACACATCATCCGATCGCCGGAGGATATGGAAGCATTGGATTTCAAAATGATCCTGCAACGTCCAGGACCGACATTGCTTGATGTTCGTATAGATGGCGAAGAAGTCCCACCGATGGGGTTGCGCATGAAAACGCTTCTTGGCAATAAGAAAAACTAGTTACCTCCGCCGCGCGCGACTGCTTATACTGCTTATTTATTTTGAATAATAGTCAGGGATACATATATGCAAACACTATCCGGCAAAACAGCGTTGATCACTGGCGGCAATAGTGGGATTGGTCTAGCCACTGCCAAACTTTTTCGTGAGCATGGAGCAAATGTAGTTATTACTGGGAGAGATGCGACCACGCTTGAAGAGGCACGAAAGACGCTTGGTGACGATACACTTGCAGTCCTAAGCGATGCTGGAAAACTTGACGATATCGAATTGCTCATGCAGAGGGTAAAGGAACAGTTTGGTCGGCTCGACGTTCTCTTTGTTAACGCTGCTATCGCGCGACCAGCGCCATTCGATGTCGTAACTGAGACCGAGTTCGATGAAACTGTTGGAATCAATTTCAAAGGCGCCTATTTCATTATCCAAAAGGCTCTGCCGCTATTAGCAAAGGGCTCTTCGGTCATCGTCACTACGTCGATCGCTAACCAGGTCGGAGCGGCGAACTTCGGGGTATATGCCGCCTGCAAAGCAGCGCTATGTTCCCTGGTGAAGACACTTAGTGTTGAATTAATTAGTCGCGGCATCCGCGTCAATGCCGTCAGCCCAGGCCCGATTGATACGCCAGGATTTGGTCGCTGGGGGAACGTACCAAAAGAAGTCGTTGACACAGTACGAGCAGACTTCACGAACCGGTCACCGATCAAGCGCTTCGGAACATCAGAGGAGGTTGCCAAAGCGGTGCTTTTTTTAAGTTCCGACGATGCATCGTATACGGTGGGTACCGAGTTGGTCGTCGACGGCGGCTTTAGCCTCCTAATGTAATGTGACGCTCGCATGGACAGCGAACAAAAACGCGAGATGATCGCCACCCAAATCTGGCTTGAAGAGCCAGAGCCGAACAATCCTTTCACTACCCGCATTGCCTATTGCCGAGGTTACGATGTTTACGGCGAAATGCTCGGTCGCTCGCGTTGGGTGGACATGATTTATTTGCTGTTTCGCGACGAGCCACCGTCGCCAGCGCAGGCGCAATTACTCGAAACGCTGGCGGTCGCACTTGCTAATCCCGGCCCACGTGATCCGTCAGTGCATGCGGCGATGTGTGGCGGCGTAGGCGGCTCGACGGCAGCCTCGTGCCTGATCGCTGCGTTGGCAGTTGGTGCCGGGCAGCTTGGCGGCGGACGCGAAGTGTTTCTAATGATGGAAGATTGGTATGCTTGCGGTATTGATCTGGATCTTTGGCGCAGCCGTCTGGCAACACCTACCGCCAATGTCACAACCGTCTGGCCGGAATCTGATCACCGCCCGGGATTTGATCCGCACGGCATGACTACGGCTATGATCGTCACGCAGACCCTCGCCTGCCTCACCAAACTATTTCACGGAACGCATCTTTCCTGGCTCGAAGCGAATCGCAACATCTTGGAGATGGCGGTCGAGCGACCACTGGCACTCTCCGGTATAGCGGCCACCGCTTTTGTCGATCTTGGCCTCACGCCTGATCAAGGGGAAATGCTTTACCTGATGTTGCGATTGCCCGGCGCAGCAGCACATGCATTGGAACAGCGCAGCTACGGGCACAAAAAATTCCCATTCTTCTCGGTGGAATTGGAAAATGATCCTGAAATGGAGTTGCCTTGAACGGACCGCAATTTTTAAAACAGTATGTCGGTCAGTTGAAGACCCGCATGGGCGCGTGTTTTCCAGGGCAACGGGCTGTCTTCCGCGGCCATGACCTGCATACCGATCTTAGGCACATGGACTGGATCGAGTTGTACGTTTACGGCATCACCGGTAGACATTTCTCACCAGAGCAATTACGGCTACTCCATGGGATGTGGGTGTACACAAGTTACCCGGACGCTCGGATATGGAACAATCGTGTTGCCGCACTAGCTGGTAGTGTGCGTAGCACGCCGGCGCTGGGACTTTCCGCTGCGCTTGCAGTGTCGGAGGCCGTGATTTATGGCGGGCAATCCTATGTGCGAGCCATTGATTTTTTGATACAGGCAAGACGGCGAATTCAACATGGTGCAAAGGTTTTAGATATTATCAAAAACGAAATCAAGGACCGGCGGATTTATGGATTTGGGCGTCCGCTCAACTCCCAAGACGAGCGAAATCCCTGGCTGATGAGTCTGGCTAAGGAATTAAATCTTGATGGCGGCCCGCATGTTCGACTGGCAGGTGAGGTGGAAGTAATTCTGCTCTCAAAAAATAAGAAGCTGCGAATGAATTATGCTGGCTTGATGGCTGCTTTTGCTGCCGACATCGGGTTTTCCGCTAGAGAATTCCAGACATTCGTGTTCCCAGCGTTTCTCGCTGGCATGCCACCATGCTTCATCGAGGCGGCAGAGCGCGCGGAAGGTGCACTATTTCCGCTGACATGCGCTGATGTTCTCTATGAAGGCCGCGCAAAGCGCGATTGGATTACATCACCCTAATCTCATGGAAGTGATACTTGTTTCCCTACTGCGAGGAAAATAATAATGAGGCATCCAAGACGTACTGTACTTTTAACTTTGTTTCTTGTCTGGGCAGTAAAAGCGCACGCGCAGAAGGTTGATGAAGAAGAGGATCTCAGTCTTGTCTACGGAGACAAATCGTTTGTTACGATCGCTACCGGCACGCCTCAGCCAATCACTCGTGCCCCGTCCACGGCGACGGTAATTACTGCTGCGGAGATCGAGGCTATAGGCGCAACCGATCTTGATCAAGCATTGGAGATGGTGCCTGGCCTGCACGTCTCTAACTTGGCGAACTACGCCAACAAACCGGTCTACATTATCCGTGGCATCTATAGCCAACATAATCCTCAAGTACTGATGTTGATCAACGGTATCCCGATGACTAGTGTTTTTGTTGGCGATCGAGGCGATATTTGGGGAGGCATGCCAGTAGAGAATATCGCTCGCATCGAAGTGATCCGTGGGCCCGGCTCTTCTCTTTATGGAGCTGACGCTTTCGCCGGCGTCATCAACATTATCACCAAGAGCGCAGCGGACATTAATGGCACGCAGATTAGCGTTGACCGCGGATCATTCAATACTTGGGACACATCGGTGCTCAGCGGCAACAAGTGGGGAAACGTCGATGTCGCTTTCTATCTACGTACCGGCCGCACCAAAGGCCCGCATGAAACAATCGCCGCAGACAATCAGACCGGACTCGATACACTGTTCGGCACACATGCCTCATTGGCACCAGGGGAAGAGAATCTCGGTCGCGATGCAATTGATGCGCAACTAGATTTGAGTTATGACAAGTGGCGTTTCCGTGCCGGCTACAAAGATCGATACAACATGGGCACTGGTGCCGGTATTGCTTCAGCGCTTGCTCCGAATGATAATTTTTCCAGCAAACGCGTCACCACTGACCTCACTTACCGAAATCAGAATTTCGCCAAAGACTGGGATGTGACTCTACAGGCGAGTTATTTCTATCTTAATTCTCTCGCTGACCTCACTTTGTTTCCACCAGGCGCATTTTTGGGTGCGTTTCCCAACGGCATGATTGGTAATCCCTACAAATGGGAGAAACACCAGCGCATCAGCCTTTCGTCCTTATACACCGGATTTAAGGAACACAAGGTAAGCATGGGAACGGGCTGGGCGAACGAGGATTTATACAAAATCAAGGAAACAAAAAATTTTACATTCACCGGTTTATCACCAACTCCGCTGCCTTCGGTCATCGATGTTTCAGACACCGCCCCCTTCATGCGTCCACATGACCGTTACATAAAATACATCTATGTTCAGGATGAATGGGCGTTTGTTAAAGACTGGTATTTGACGGCAGGTTTACGCCATGACAACTATTCGGATTTTGGTAGCACTACCAATCCGCGGCTCGCGCTAGTGTGGGAGGCAGCCTACGATCTCACTGCAAAGCTACTCTACGGCCAGGCGTTTCGTGCCCCATCCTTTGCTGAGCTTTATGCTATTAATAACCCGGTCGCACTGGGAAATCCGGGCCTCAAACCAGAAACTATAGAAACCACCGAAGCTGCTCTGGCGTGGCATCCCGCAACGGATATCCAACTCGGGTTCAACGTCTTTCAATACCGAATTCGCGACGCGCTGAACTTCGTTCCCAATTCCGATCCCGCTACCGGTGTGACAGCGCAGAATGCCGGAGATCAAACCGGTCGCGGATTTGAGCTTGAGGCAAGCTGGGATGCCACTCGATCGTTGCGCATCTCCGGCAATTATGCGCATCAGCGTTCGACCGATAAAACGACCGGCGAAGACGCCGGTAATGCCCCGCACGACCATACCTTCGCGCAGATCGATTGGCGTTTCACATCTGATTGGGCACTTAACACCCAGTTAAACTGGGTCGCCAATCGCAAACGGGCCGCCGGCGATACGCGCGAAGACATCCCCGATTACAAAACCGTCGATCTCACATTGCGCCACCAGAACAAAGCCAGTGTGTGGGGCATGTCATTCTCGGTTTACAATTTATTCGATACCGACGCACGCGAGCCTAGCCCATCCGGTACGCCATTTGTTCCAATCCCCAATGATTTTCCACTTCCGAAACGGTCGTACATGCTGCAAGTGCATTATCGGCTTTGACATGCAAATACTATTAACGCCACACGAGATGCATGTAGAGACAGCGTGGAATTCGTCCGGCATAGCCCATTTGCAACCTCCAACAGTCTTCGAGGAAGAATGCTCTATGTCGAATACCGATAAAATTTATCCATGACGATATAAATGAAAAGAAAATGTTTTGCGGGCATGGCTAACGAATCAACACGAGTCCTCGACAAATGTCGTTTATTGTTTATATTGATTGCCCTTTTCTTAGCAACAAGGGCGATAGTTACCTTTGCAGCAGAGGAGTCAGGGCCAATTGGCGTTATTTATCCCGAAGTCGATGAGCCTTACTTAGGCATCTTCTTACAAATGATTGACGGAATAAAAGAAGGCACGCGGGGCGAAGTCGTTACTTACCGGCTCACCGGCGGAGCTGATGCCAACGCGCTCAATGCATGGGCGCATGATCGCTCCCTCAAGCGCATCATCCTGCTTGGCCGGCAAAGCATAAAAGTTGCCCGCTTATTTGATCCATCGATTCGTGTCGTTGCTGGTGGTGCGTTAATCACACCTGCTGCGGATATGCCGACTCTCGGTGCGGTCAGTCTTGCTCCCGATCCGGAATTGCTTTTTAAAACATTGAAACGATCCGCACCCTCAGTCGAACGCGTTATAGTCATTTATAGCCCAACGCAAAACCGCTGGCTGATGGAATTAGCACGCGAATCGGCAAAGCGACAAGGGCTCGAATTGATTACGCACGAAGTAAAGGATTTACGCGCTGCCGTATTGGAATATCAAGACGTCTTGGCGAAAATGCAAAGCAAGCGCGATGCGCTATGGTTGCCCTTGGATGCGAATACACTCAATGAAGAATTAGTCTTACCGCTGATTTTGAAAGAAGCCTGGGAGAAAAGCTTGTTGGTCTTCTCTTGCAACATCTCTCATGCCAAAAAAGGCGTGTTATTTTCTTTATATCCTGACAATCAAGGATGGGGAAGAGAACTCGCTCGACTGGCTTATAGCGCAAAGCCTCCAGGCGTTTCTCCTCTCAAGGCCTTACGCAGCGCAATCAATTTGCGTACAGCGTCTCACCTTGGGCTTACAGTCGATCAGACACAATTCAATACGATGTTTCCGGAGCCATAACCATGATCAGGAACTTTTCGAAACGCTTTGCCGCAGCGAGCTTTAGCAGTCAACTAACACTGACTTTAACAACCGGTATTTTATGCGTCGCATTGTTGTCATCGCTCGCCATCTCATGGTGGGGCAGTCATCGCACACGCGAGAATTTTGTCGAACAAGGCCTGCATATTACGGAAGGATTTGCTCATCAAAGCGTGTTGAGCCTACTTTACGCGTCTGGAGATAACGCCAAAGATGCTGCGCATGCCACGCTTACATTTCCTGATGCTACGTTCGTCGAAATTCGCGATATTAGAAATAAGCAGCTTCTATCGCTAGGCGATCAAACCGTCTTGCCGAATGATTTAACGAATACTTCGAATAGCGCAGCGACTACAACGACCTTGGAGTTAGAAACAAAAAACGCATGGCTCTTTAAAGCACCGGTTTACGCGCCGGTCAATTCATCTGGTGAACCTTCATTGGAAGCGGAAAAAACGAAACCGGAATTACTCGGTTACGTACGTGTTGCCGTCAGCAAAAATACTTCCAAAAAAATGATGTTGGATATCTTTGTGGCAAATGCCTTTCTCTCCCTGCTTTTCGCCGGCGGCATATTGATCGTGTTGCAATTTTTAACGCGGCGCATGACTCGTCCCTTGACACAGCTTTCGCAAGCGATGTGTTTAGCAGAAACCGATGACTCCAAACCACGAGCGGATGTAAACGGGCCTAAGGAAATCATGATGATGGCCCAAGCATTCAACAAAATGATGGGTGTGCTGGAGGATCGTGAAAGGGAACTTCGTACTGCGCGAGATGAAGCCATCGAAAGCGCACGCGCTAAAGGAGAATTTGCCACCACGGTCAGTCATGAAATCCGCACACCGATGAACGGCGTGCTTGGAACATTAGAAATCTTGCGTGGCATGTCGCTTTCCTCGAAGCAGCAAGAATATGTTGATCTCGCGCATAGTTCGGCCGAAGCGCTTCTTGCGTTGATCAATAACATTCTCGATTTTTCGAAGATGGAAGCCAACAAACTCGAACTAGAAAATGTTCCTTTTGATCTGCGTGAGATCATCGAGCAAGTAATGGCCCTTATGGCGAACGAGACTGCGCATAAACAAGTAGCGTTGGGTTATGTCATTGCCCCAAATGTTCCACTAGCGCTTTGTGGAGATCCGACTCGACTACGACAACTCATTATGAATTTAGTGGGCAATGCGATTAAGTTTACCGAAAAAGGCGAAGTTGCCGGACGTATATCGATTGCCGAAGAAGAAACGAATGGCACTGTGTCACTCACTGTTCGAATCAGCGACACCGGGATTGGTGTTAGCCCCGATGCACACGCCCGTATTTTCGAGTCGTTTTCCCAGGTTGATTCCAGCACGACCCGTAAGTACGGCGGCAGCGGATTAGGCCTCAGCATTTGCAAACAAATCGTCGAAGCGCTCAAAGGCAAAATTGGATTAGATAGCGTACCCGGCAAGGGTAGTACCTTCTGGTTCACGATTCCCATTACCGTGCAATCAACTTACACGCCAGAGCTGCGTCAGCATCGAGATATGCAAGGCAAGCGGGCGCTTTTATTTGCGCAAAGCCCTATCGTTCTCGATTTCCTGACTCAATCCCTTTCTAGCTGGGGCGTCTCCTGCACCAGTGTCAACGACGGCGAACAGGCGCTCTACTTTTTGCACAACGCCAAAAAGCGCGGCGAACCGTATGCGATTGTCATTACCGATAAGGACCAGGCGGGAACCGACGTCGTAGGATTCGCAGAGCAATTCCGTGCTGATCACCCAGATTCCGACACCCACCTGCTGTTGTTAACTTCTTATGTCAAGGCACATGAAGAAGCGTTAGCTCAGCAACCTGATGCAGATGCCTACATCAACAAACCATTGCGTTATGGTCCTTTGCTAAAAGCGGTTCTAGAGCTGCTAAAAGCCTCACCGAATACAGCTACCCCTGTCAGACATGTCCGTGATCTCCAAGCCGGCCGGTCATCCGGACGCCGCATTCTGGTAGCGGAAGACAATCGTACAAATCAAATTGTTGCAACCGGACTACTCGGCCAGTTGGGATACGTTACTGTGATAGTTTCAAACGGACAGGAAGCTGTAGAGGAATGTCAAAAAAATTCGTATGACGCAATACTGATGGATTGCAATATGCCGGAGATGGATGGCTATCAAGCATGCGCCTCCATCCGCGAACTCGAAAATTCGACTGGCAAGCATATCCCCATCATCGCCATGACAGCGAATCCGAAACAGGGTGAAGCCGAGAAATGCAGTGCAGTAGGCATGGACGGGCACGTCGCGAAGCCACTCACTCTGGAATTAGTTGGGCAAGCACTCGATCAATGCTGGGCAAAGGTTAATGGGCTTGTGGGTAAAACACCTTCCGCAGCACCGACCATAGATGCGCAGAACGACGCAGTGGATACCAAGGTCTCATTACAATTGCGAAAAGCATTGGGCGCCAGTTGGCCGGTAATGATCAATGCATTCCTCGAAGATACGCCAGTCTATCTGGATCAGCTGCGAACAGCCGTCGCCGAGACTGACTTCGAAGCTATACGTTCAGTCGCACATACCATTGCTGGTAGCAGCAGCAATCTCGGCGCCACCAAATTAGCCAGCTTATCCGCAAAACTTGAGGATGCCGGACGCGAACGTAAATACGAATCCTTGACGGAGCTGCTCTATTCTTCCATTGAAGAATATTCGCGAGTGGTTCTGGCGTTACAAGGCGAAACCGCTATCTACTCAAGCGAAAATGTAACAATTGGAGAAAGCGAACCATTGATTCTCGTCGTCGATGACGACCGCAGCACGCGGACTGCACTACGTCATGCGTTGGAGAACGCTGGTTTTAGAGTCGAAGTAGCCAGTAATGGTGAAGAAGCATTAAACATGGTTTTGAATATCGAACCGGAAGCAATTTTGATGGATGCACTCATGCCGGTCATGGATGGTTTCGCCGCGACACGTCAACTAGCACAAATGCCTACATGCGTGGATATACCGGTGCTAATGATCACGAAACTAGATGACAGCGCTTCCATCGATCTGGCGTTTGCCGCTGGCGCCAGTGATTACATCTCCAAGCCGATTCACTTTCCTGTTTTAACGCAACGCGTTAAACGGATTGTGAACGCGCGTAGAGCGGAAAAGGATGTCCGCCGCCTTGCATATAACGATCCATTAACCGGCCTTCCGAATCGAGTCCGATTTATTGAGCACGTAACACTGTGTATTCGGCAACGTCAAAACGACGATCAGCAATTCGCGCTTCTATTTTTGGATCTTGATCGTTTCAAAGTGATAAACGATACGCTGGGCCATGATATCGGCGATCAACTGTTGAAAGCCGTAGGGTCACGGATTAAACACGTCGTACGTGGCAACGATCAAGTAGCTCGGTTAGGAGGCGATGAGTTCACCGTTGTTCTAGAAAATATTGCTGTTGCCAAAGTTGCCGCCGTAGTAGCTGAAAAAATCTGTACGGCACTTATCGCGCCATTTCTTATTACCGGACATGAAATTTTTGTCAAAGCAAGTATAGGCATCGCCCTCTATCCAACAGATGGCATTGATGCCAACACGTTGCTTAAGCGTGCCGATACGGCGATGTACCGCGCGAAAAGAAATGGGACTGGCTATTTTTACTACGAAGAAGGAATGGATTCCACCTTCTCCAAAAGACTGCTTTTGGAAAATGCCTTACGTCGAGCAATTGAGCGAAATGAATTGACGGTGTTCTATCAGCCGAAGTTCAGTTTTAAACTGAACTGCATAGTCGGCACGGAAGCGCTTGTTCGTTGGCGGCATCCAACTGAGGGGCTGGTCTCACCAATGGACTTTATTCCGCTTGCCGAAGAAACCGGTCTCATCATTCCCTTGGGAGAATGGGTATTGCGGACCGCTTGCGCGCAAGTAAAAAAATGGTGTGACGAAGGCTATGCGGAAATGAGTGTTGCAGTAAATCTGTCGGTGCGGCAAATCGTCCAGCCAGACTTCGTCGATGTTGTAACCCGCGTTATTGAAGAAACCGGCATTCCCGCACGCTTGCTGGAATTGGAACTCACCGAAAGCGTTCTTATGGAGCAAGGCAAGGCGACATTACTAGCGCTACAGCAACTGCGAAAGATGGGAATAACCTTAGCCATTGACGACTTTGGCACCGGCTATTCGTCATTTGGATATCTTAAGCGCCTACCGGTTAGCGTTCTCAAGATCGATCGCTCTTTCGTGCGTGATGTAATGACTGACCCAGATGATGCGGCTATCGTGTCCGGTATTCTTGCGCTTGCCCGCAGCTTACGTTTGGAAGTCGTTGCCGAAGGTGTAGAAACAGCAGAACAAAGGGCATTCTTGCAGGAAGGTGGCTGCGATATGTTTCAAGGATATTTTCTGAGCCAGCCACTTCCTGCCGCAGAACTTGAACAACGCATGTTGCTGACGCCTAAAATAAAGCAGCCGTCATAAGAACATCTCTGTTTGCTACACCATCTAACATAAGGAGCGAAGCTAATGTTCGCTCCTTATGTGTTATGCAGCCTTGCGTGCCACCTGTTCGGGTGGCGATCCTTCTCTAAATAATTGTTTGAGCTGCTGACGAAACTCCGGAGAGTCTTCATGCTTATGGACACTCACCGCATGTTGCACGGCAGCCTCTAAAAGCTCGTTCTCTGTATCAGCACAGATAGCAACTGTGCAGTTTGTTTCACTGGGATACTCTCTGCAATCAATGTATTTTCGAGTCATGGGTTTCTCCTTCGCTTTAAATACAAACTAAAGCAGGCTTTTGCAAGCCCAGGAAGAGCGGCGGCGTCTACTGCGTCGTCACCACTTCCATTACCAATAATTTATTATAGGTCGCAGAAAATACGCCAAATTGATTATTCCGAGGGGTGAGAATTTAGAAGGGATTTTTAAGCAGAAGCCCGCTAACTCTCGAAAGATACAAATAAAAACGGCCTGCATTTCTGCAGGCCGTTCTCTTGTGTGGCGTCCCCACGGGGATTCGAACCCCGGTTACCGCCGTGAAAGGGCGATGTCCTAGGCCTCTAGACGATGGGGACAGAGGCAAAACTTTTAAATCTATACTTAAATCTTATTACCTTGGTGGAGGTAAGCGGGATCGAACCGCTGACCTCTTGCATGCCATGCAAGCGCTCTCCCAGCTGAGCTATACCCCCACAAGAAGACGCGCATTATACTGACTGGCTTATAGCCTGTAAAGGCTGCAAACATAATTGTCTTCCGACACGACCACAATAACTTCAACAAGAGCGCTTTTCACGAAGCTATAATGGCTCGGTAGTACCGCACATTGAGATTGCATATTCGAAGGGTCGCCAGACCTAAATGCCTTCAAAAGAATTCCAAGCCTGCCACTATTACAGTGATCACTGAGGGCCAGACCGACAAATGCGCGAGACCGTCTACCATCTTTCTACTACCCTTAACGCCATACACGACGGCGTTATTGTCACCGACAGGGATGGCCTTGTCGCCCGACTAAATCCCGCCGCCGAGCAACTGACCGGTTGGCTCATTTACGAAGCACTGGGCAAGCGACTTTGCGAGATCCTGGACCTGCGCGATGAAAAAACAGGTGACCAAATTCAAGATCCAGTCGCCGATTCGCTAAATGCGGCGGCGCCACTGCATTTCGATGGTGGCACGCTTCTACGTAATCGCTCAGGAGCAACGTGCCCTATTGGTGGCACTGTAGCGCCGATACGGCGGCCGGATGGGGCAATTCTGGGAATCGTGCTGGTTTTCCGCGATCGCACAGCCGAGCGCACGGCGCAACAGGAAATTGAACGCCGGCAGCGTCTGCTGCAAAGCATCCTCGATACCTTGCCCATCAGCGTCATGCTAAAAGATTCACAAGGGCATTGCGCGTTCGTCAACGAGGATTTGTCCCGACGACTGGAAACGCCCCGAGAAGAACTTTTGGGCAAGATTATTCACGATTTCTTTCCCGGTGATTTTGCCGAAAAATTAAGCGATCAAGAAAGAGCCGCACTACACACTGGCAATCAAGTCTTGCAGGAAGGCTATGGGCCAACCGGAACGCTGCCCGGCTATTGGCTTACCGGCGCGAGCTTGCTTGATCTAGGCCCACAGGTTGAACCATTACTGCTGCGCTACGGATTGGATATTACCGACCGCCGTAAAACTGAAGAAGCACTTCGGGAAAGTAATAAGCAACTGGAAATGTTCTTCGCTCAGTCCCTAGAGGGATTCTTCTTTATGATGCTGCCCGAACCAATACGTTGGGACGAGCGGATGGATAAAGAAAAGGCGCTCGATTATCTTTTAGAGCATCTGAAAGTCACCAAGGTAAATGATGCCGTCTTGACTCAGTATGGGACTACGCGGGAACAACTACTCGGTATGCCGATTGCTTCCATATTCCAGCAAACTCCCGCTTATGGTCGCGACGTCGTGCGTCAAATATTCGATGCCGGGCGGTTGCGGATGGAAGTGAAAGAACGCCGGATGGACGGCGCGCCGATTTGGATCGAAGGTGACTTTATTGTTCTTCGCGACGAACGCGGTTTAATCACTGGCTTATTCGGTGCACAGCGCGACATCAATGAGCGAAAAACCGCAGAGCAACTGCTACTCACAAGCGCCGAGCGATTCCGCGCCACATTCGAACAGGCTGCAGTCGGCATTGGCCATTTATGCAAAAGCGGCCGCTGGCTTCGCGTCAATGAACGTCTTTGCCGAATCTCCGGCTCCGCTGCGGACGATTTGCGCGAACGCAGTTTGCTGGATCTCATTCATCCCGATGACCGTCCCGCTGCGAAGTTAAAAATTGATAGTTTGATGCGGCGGGAAATCGAAGCCCTTACCTTGGAAAAACGCTTCCTTAAACCTGCTGGCGGCATTGTATGGGTTGCGCTTACGCTCTCGATCGTGAACAGAATTGCCGGTGAAGATCTTCATGCAGTAGCGGTCGTTCAGGACATTACCGAGAGGAAGCGGTCCGAAGCGCTGCTGCGCGCGAGCGAGGAACGATTCCGTGATGTAGTTGATGCCGCAGGTGAATACATTTGGGAAACTGACGCGGATTGGCGCATGGTATTTATTTCTAACCAGGTCGAACGAATGATGGGATATTCACCGGCTGAGTTAATCGGCCGGCGGACGACCGAATTTCTACCTGCTGAAGAATTGAGTCGCTTTAACCAATTTCTATACAACCGCAAGAACCCACTCGCGCCATTCAACTCTCTTGAATTACAAGTCATTCATAAATCCGGCGAGCATGTCTGGCAACAGATCAGCGGAGTTCCGGTAGTAAACGAGCAAGGCAAAATCATCGGTTATCGGGGCGCCAGCATGAATATTCATGATCGCAAAACCGCCGAGCAAAAGATCGAACAACTGGCGACCAAAGATGCGCTCACCGGACTGCCCAATCGTTTACTGTTAAACGATCGACTGGAACACGCCATTGTCAGCGCGCAACGCAAGGAAGAAATGCTGTCGCTGCTGTTCATCGACCTCGATCGCTTTAAAACCATTAACGATTCGTTAGGCCATCACGTCGGCGACTTGTTGCTGAAAGGTGTCGCGGAACGACTGAGCGGTTGCGTGCGCCGCGGCGATACGCTGGCACGGCTAGGCGGTGACGAATTCATCGTTGCGCTCTATGATCTCAAAACAGCTGAAGATGCGGCTATCGTTGCCAGAAAAATGCTCGCAGCGGTAAAGCAGCCTTATGAAGTCGAGGGGCACATGCTCTCTACCGGCTGCTCGATCGGCATCAGCATTTATCCTTCCGATGGCGCCGACGTAACAACATTAATGCGTAACGGCGACACCGCGATGTATCACGCGAAAGAAAAAGGCCGCAACAATTATCAGTTCTTCTCGCCGGATATGAACATCCGCGCAGTCGAACGACTGCATCTGGAAAATGAGCTTCGACTAGCGGTGCAGCAACAGCAATTCACACTGCACTATCAACCACAAATCAATATGCGCACGAATGAATTGGTCGGCGCCGAAGCGTTGGTACGCTGGCCACATCCTAAAACCGGTCAATACATACCGCCATCACGGTTCATCACCGTTGCCGAAGACACCGGCTTGATCGTGCCGATTGGCGAATGGGTGCTGCGGACTGCATGCGCGCAAGCAAAAGCTTGGCAGGATGCAGGCCATCCGCCAATGCGCATCACTGTGAACGTTTCCGCCGGTCAATTTCGTGGCAACACGTCGTTCGTCGATATCATGGAGCACGTGCTCCAGGAAACCGGCCTTGACGCGAAGTATCTGGAATTGGAAATGACCGAAAGTCTGCTTTTCCATAATATCGAAGAGAACGTGCGGACGTTGACGCGATTAGCGAAGATGGGCGTTCACGTTTCAATCGACGATTTCGGTACTGGATACTCATCGCTTTCCTACCTCAAGCAACTACCGGTAAATACCATCAAGATCGACAGTTCTTTTGTACGCGATATTGTTACCGATGAAAACGATGCCGCTATCATCGGCGCCATTATTGCGATGGCAAGACGGCTTAAGTTGCGAGTGATTGCCGAAGGCGTGGAAACGCTAGCGCAATTCAATGAACTACGTGATCTACAGTGCGACGAATATCAGGGTTTCTATTACAGCAAGCCGGTGGCTGCGATAGATTTTGCGCGGCAATTCTTTAATGTGCCTGTGCATGGACATGTACCGGATGCTGCGAAGACGTCGACAATTCTGATGTAAAAGGCAGGACAAATTCTTGGAGCCTGTATCTAGGGAATCTAGCGCGTTAGTCGTCGCGCTTATTTCCGAAACCAAGACTCTTAATGGATCAGCGCCACTGCATTAGCGATATTACCCACAAGCCTATATTTCTCGCGGCCCAGTTTTTTAGCGAACCATCCGTTTCTCTTTCTCGTTTGCCGATATAAACATCACATCTGCCTCCTTCGCTGAATCGATTGAAAGTGATTGCCAACGCCAAGGTAGCCATCACAGTTTCGATCTCATTGCTCATCCCACACTTCTTCGAAATCAGCAACACTCTATCGAGTTACATAGCGTGAGAAAGCTCCCGCTAAACAAGTATAAAAATTGGACGATATAGCAGTTATCTGCCTCTGCGTAAGACTTCGACATGAATCAAGTCATCGTCAATGCGGATGCACCGAATCAAAACTCGTTATGATTTAACGACAATTGAGGAAATTTACATGTTAACAATAGGCGATGTGCCGATAAACGAAAACAATAAACATCAAATGGCCGATCTGGCACGCGCTCTCAGCGGCAATCTTCCGACAAACAACGATATTAAAACTCAGATGGCTGAGCTGGCACGTGCACTCAGCGGCAATCTACCGACAAGCGAAGGTATTAAAGCTCAAATGGCTGAGCTAACACGCGCGTTCAGCGGCATACCGACAAACAAAGATATTAAATCTCAAATGGCTGAGCTGGCCAATCTGGCAAGCGCTCTTAACGGCAATCTACCAACAGACGAAGATGCTAAGACTCAAATGGCTGAATTGGCACACGCTCTCAGCGACAATCTACCGACAAGTGAAGATATTAAGGCTCAATGGGCTGAACTGACACGGGCTGTCGGCACAGTTAGCCCGAGCATCCCTGAGAAGGAGAGAACGGCAAAATCTTTTCCAGAAATACAGCGAGGGACAGATCCTCTTACTCAAGAAGCATTCGCTGCCTACGAAAAATGGGCCGCCATAAAATCTTCCAACGACCAGGAACTTAAACAAACCCATCTGGAAGACGCTTATGAAGCTTTTATTCTTGCGCGTGAAGAAAAAGATCCCAATGCGCTTGCGCGCGCCGAGAAGCTGCAGATCTTTGGCAATATTTGTCGCTGGATGGGAAAACCGGAAGAAGGAGTCAGTGCTTTAGAAGAAGCTGTCGCGATTTACCGGGACCAAAAATATCTCCGTCAATTGGAATTTTCTGATTTCGAAAAATCAGATGCACAAAATGATGTTCCTGGACTCCAAAGTGGATTACAAGATATATGCCTGACGTTGGTGGATGTCATAGCGGCAATAAAGGAGCAAGCAGAAGATAAAGTCGAGTTAGAAAATGCGTTAATAGAACCAAGAAGTAAATTACAGGCGTACACGAAAGAGGCAACCGAATATATTTATTCAACCCACAGCGGCGTGCCTGTCGATCCTTCAATTGATAGAGCTGAACAAGGTGAGGCGGTTTTGTTTAATAAAAACAAACACTCTGTTGGAACAATGGGAATCATTGATTGTCTTGGAATGGCTCTTGAAAATCCGACGTATGAAGGTGAAGAAGCAGACAGCACAGTGATTCATGTCGATTCATGGTCGACCATTAGTACTTTGGATCCGGTTTTTGAAGCATTACCTCCTGGATCAATGGACATTAAGATCAATGGCGCGATATTTGAGCCTGAGCATCGAAACCCACTATGGGCAAAGTGGGCTGGAGATAATGTACAAGACGCTTTGACGTATTTTTATGAGTCTTCCCGCCCTTTTCGCTTAACGTCGGCAACAATTTTTGACACTCGTCAGCCCCAAGACTTCGCGATCATTGAAAACTTTAAAATGAAAGAAGTAATCGCGAATAGACGTAATCCAGATATGGTTCTTGGCAATCATTGGCAATATGTCGGTACTACCAAGGATAAGCCTTTTGATAAGGCTTTTCATATTGCGGCCGATCTGACAAAAAGTGACAAGCGTGCACCTCGTCTGCTTAACGCGGAACAAGTAGCCAATCTAAAAGAATGGGACGTTGAAAATATCGAAGACCTATATCCTCTGGTCAGAGCAAAAATGCCCCTTCTTCTTCGACTACCATCACATGTCGGCGGGTTTTTAAAGTATCTAAACCATTACAAAGCGGCGGTGAAACACACCAAAGACCAATTGAATGAAAAAATAGGTTCATTAAGGTCGCCACCTGACTCAGATGCTATAGAAAAAATCATCGCAGTTATTGAAACGCGTTCAATCCATATAGGAAGTGAAGCGAACATCGCCAATCAACCGTTAGTTGATTTCATTAAGGCTGGCGGATTCAAGTCTGAAGTGCAACAGCATGATGGTGTGAGTGTAACTTTTTCA
>JAZKCF010000030.1:0-34728 GCA_040388195.1 Pseudomonadota bacterium | reverse complement strand
CTTGGTAGCTGATCCTTCTCCATAGTTCAAGCCGCTGAAACACATAAAGAGCCATCTTTTTTATATAGGACAATGGGATCGGACCTCATAAGACCAACAAGAGTCAGAAAAATCCTTTGTTTTGGTTTACCATTGCTATCGTTGTTGCCACCATATGCCAAGAGTGAGTTGGACTTACATTCCGTCCTTGCACCGCAGCGACAAATCGCGAGGGCAAGGCGCGAGGGGAGCAGTTTGGTTATGCCAAATAAGCGACGAACAAGGCGACAGCCGTACCTTCCGGATAGTAATTCGGTAAGACGGGACGATTTAGGCGCGCCATTTTATGGCTGCAATTTCATATGCCATGCCGCGCCCTGCAAGGGCTTACCAACTCATCTTACCCTCCCATGCAATCAGGGCGGTCGACTTTGTTGAACAAACCGTCGGACGCGAACAAGGTCAACGAACCAACCCCGGACCTTGCAAATGCCCTTGACGCTCTCCGCGCCGAAATGGCTGCACGCAAGCGAGTCGAAGAAGAGCTGAAGCGTTACCGCGACCGCCTGGAAGAATTGGTCAAGGAACAATCAGCAGAGCGGGTGACGATCAAGGAAAAAACCGAGGCAACCAATCACGCCAAAAATGTGTTTTTGGCAAGCATGGGGCATGAGATGTACACCCCGCTCAATGCAATTTTGGGTTATGCGCAAATTCTGCGACGAGATAAACAACTCAGTGAACGTCAAATTGTTGGCCTGAACGCAATTCAGCAAAGCGGCGAGCATCTGTTAACGCTTATCACCGACATGCTCGATTTGTCCAAATTTGAAGAGGGCAAACTGGCGCTTTACACTGACGCGGTTAATTTTTCTAACTTCCTGCAAATCATTGCCAATATCGCTCGTCTGAAAGCTGAACAGAAAAATCTTTCGTTTGTATACGATGCCTCTCCAGATCTACCAAAAACCGTGCTAGCGGATGAGAAACGACTACGACGTGTCCTGTTAAGCCTTCTGGATAGCGCAATAAAGTTCACGGATCGTGGCCAAGTGAGCTTACGAGTAAAACGTTTGTCCGACAGCGGCACCACAACTAAAATCCATTTCGAGATACTCGATACCAGTGTCGGCGCTAGCCAGAAATCCATGCAACCGCCCGCCGCCTCTTCTGCCATTAAGTTTACGCAAACGGAAAGTAAAGCGCAGTCGTGGGCAAACACCGGTTTAGGTTTTACTATTAGTCGACCCATCGTTCAGTTAATGGGCGGCGACATGCAGACTGAAAGCACGCCCGGCCATGGCAATCGCGTATGGTTCGAACTTTCCTTGCCTATTAAAATTGATACAATGTCCTCGCCTCAAGAGGAAACGGCGTCAAAGTTACAGGAGACCGTCAGTTCGCTGATCGCGCCGCCCTATGAAGAGATGCAAATTTTGTACGTGTTGGCATTAGCGGGGAATATGCGAGATATTCGGCAATGGGCTGATCATCTTGCGTCACTAGGTGAACAATACCGGCCCTTTGCTGATAAGCTGAAGCACTTAGCTAAGGAATATCAGTCGCAAGTAATTTTAGACATGGTTGAAGAATACATGCGAGGTAATTAGCCACATGACCGTGGCTCGGCACACCGAACAACAGAGCAGAACAGTCGTTCATCCAGTATTTTTCAGATACCCTCCGAGAAATTGCTTGTAAATTCAGTCCAGGCTAGCTTGTTGCGTCAGCAAGTTAATCCGTCCTAATCGCGGGCTAATTAAAAATCCGTCCGCACACGAAATTGCAAGCAACATCTTAAAGGTACTAGAGATACGAGGTCTTTTAGTCTAAGAAGTAATAGGAGGAAGACTAGAGTGTGTTGAGGGCCCCCCTTCAATATTCCATGCTTTAGCCAACATATAGATTCACATGAAAACAACGCCGGCCATTGATTTTCAAAGCCACACCATTCTAATCATCGATGACATACCCACAAATTTAGGTGTCATCGTGGATTATCTAGAAAGTCTTGGTTTTCGAATAGCCATCGCGCGCGATGGCGAAGAAGGCTTGAAGCGAGCGCAATTTATTCGACCAGATCTTATTCTCCTCGACGTCATGATGCCCGGGATGGACGGCTTTGAAACCTGCCGCCGTTTAAAGTCAGACGAAGACCTTCAAGATATCCCGGTCATTTTCATGACCGCTTTAGCGGAAACCAACTACAAGATTAGCGGCTTTGCGGCGGGTGGCGTCGATTACGTCACCAAGCCTTTCCAAATTGCCGAAGCACTAGCGCGTATCACGACACAGTTAGCCTTAAGAACAGCACAGAAACAACTTGCCGAACAAAACGAACAACTGCGGCAAGAAATTGTTGTGCGCAAACAAGTAGAAACGGCGCTACAAGATGCATACGACCATCTGGAAGAAAGAGTAACGCAGCGCACCGCCGAACTAGCCGAAGCCAACGCCAGCCTGCAAGGCGAAGTCAACGAACGGACATGGGCGCAACAGGCGTTAAAACGATCCGCCGAGGAAATTTTTGATCTCTATAACAACGCTCCCTGCGGTTACCATTCCATTAATAAAGATGGTGTCTTCGTACAGATAAACGATACCGAATTGAAATGGCTGGGAGTTACCCGAGAGGAAGTCATTGGCAAACGAAAATTTTCTGATTTCCTCACCCCCAATAGCCAAAAAAATTACGAGGAGGCTTTTTCCCGCCTCAAGGAACAAGGCACCGTACGCGATCTCGAATTTCAACTTGCCCGCCGAGATGGCGGTTTGATGTCGATACTCGTCAATGCGATCGTCAAGGATATGGCGGGAAATTTTGTGATGAGCCGCTCAACGGTATTCGACATCACCGAGCGCAAGCAACAAGAAGAGCGCATCCGATACATGGTGCACCACGACATGCTAACCGGTTTGCCCAATCGCATTTTGTTCCGCGACCGGATAAACCAAGCCATCTCTCAAGCATATCGCCACCATACCGCCGTAGCAGTTCTCTTCATCGATCTGGATTACTTCAAGAACATTAATGATTCGCTTGGCCATCAGGTAGGCGATCGCTTGCTGCAGAAGGCGACTAGACGCCTGCAGCGTTGCTTGCGAGACGGCGATACCATTGCTCGTTCGGGAGGTGATGAATTCGTCGTCAGCTTACCCGGTTTAAGCGATGGCAAAGATGCCGCTATAGTCGCGCAAAAGGCATTGGAGGCATTAGATTTGCCCTTTGCATTGGATGGACACGAATTGCACGTCAGCGCCAGTATCGGCGTTAGCATTTACCCTGCCGATGGACAGGATGCCGACGCACTGATGCGCGCCGCCGACACAGCGATGTATCATGCCAAAGAGAAAGGGCGCGGCAACTATCAGTTTTATACCGCCGCGCTCAATGAGGCCGCTCAACAGCGTCTTGCCTTAGCGAATCAGCTACGCCAAGCGCTCGCTCAAAATGAATTTACACTTTATTATCAGCCGCAAATAGATTTACAAAGCGGCAAGATTTTTTCAGCCGAAGCACTGCTGCGCTGGCACCCGCCTGGCACGGGCCCGATTTCATGTAGCCACTTCGTTTCTGTCGCGGAAGAAACCGGCTTGATTCTGCCGATTGGCGAATGGGCATTGCGCACGGCGTGCGAACAACTCCGCCAGTGGCGAGACGCCGGCAATACGGATCTACGTATCGCGGTTAATGTCTCCTCCCGCCAGTTCTACCAGCCAGATTTCACCAACATGGTAGAGGAGATTCTCAGCGAAGTTGGTCTACCAGCAACCGCGTTGGAACTAGAAATAACTGAACGCATTCTGCTGCAGCCGAGCGAAGATAACATTACAACGCTGGAACACTTGAGCAAAATTGGCGTTCATTTGTCAGTAGACGATTTCGGAATGGGCTATTCAAGCTTAGCGTACCTGCAACGGTTTCCTATTCATGCGCTGAAGATTGACCATTCCTTTGTCAGCGGCATTGGAGAAGATCAAAGCGATACGGCAATTGTCACCGCCATTATTGCAATGGCGAAAAGTTTACGGCTGAAAGTTATTGCCGAAGGAGTCAAAAACGCACGACAAGTCGCTTTTCTGAAGGCGAGAGGTTGCATGGCTGCGCAAGGTTACTACTATAGTGCGCCGGTATCGGCCGAAGCATTTGCGGAATTGATGCACACGCCACCCAAGCTACGCGCTGCAGCTCAAAAAGGGTGAAAAAATCTTGGCAAACTCGGCGAACTGCTTGCCACGATTTCTTCAACCCATTGAAAACAGGAATTATGGAAAATTTTCCCAGTTTTGTATTACCTTGATCAAAAGCTTCTTGAACCTAGCTTTTCACACACTCGATAACTCCTTATTACAACCTTAGGTGCCCTCCCCCATGTCCGAACAGCCTTCTTTTGCGACAAACCGGCCCAATACGCCGCCTCAGCAGGTGGTTGCATCACCGCTTCCCTCGATGCCCGCCTATTACAAGAATGCGAAGGAAAAGAGCCAATTTATATCAAGCATGTTCGATGATACGGCGCCAGATTATGACCGCATGGAACGGCTACTCGGTTTAGGCAGTGGTTCCTGGTATAGAGGCCAAGCACTGCTACGCGCGGGGCTGGAGTCTGGAAAAAGCGTCATTGATGTCGCCGTTGGCACCGGCCTTGTCGCGCGTGAAGCCGTCCGCATTGTTGGCGACCCCACACTTGTCACCGGCGTTGACCCCAGTCCAGGTATGTTATCGAGCGCTAAGGTGCCAGCCGGCGTACGCCTCGTTGAAGGAAGAGCAGAAGAAATTCCTTTCCCAGACGAGTCGTTTGAGTTTCTAAGCATGGGATACGCATTACGCCATATCACCGATCTATCCGCGGCCTTCAACGAATTTCACCGTGTGCTAAAACCAGGCGGACGCATTTGCATTCTTGAAATTACCACGCCGAAAGGTCGCTTCGCGAAAACGCTATTGAAAATGTATATGCGAGGAATAGTGCCGACGCTAGGCCAACTATTCGCCCGCTCTGGCGATACCGGCAAACTGTGGCGTTACTACTGGGACACAATCGAAGCCTGTGTTCCGCCCGAAAGTGTTGTTGCAACACTGGAAGCAAGCGGATTTAAAAATGTACGTCGAATGCTTAATCAGGGAATCTTTTCCGAGTATCAGGCTTCCAAGGAATAGAAGCCTACTATAGTGAATAACGAACTGGCAGGATGGTTAAGAAGCACCATCCATCAGTTTATTTTCACGGGCTTATCCACCACGAGCCGATCTCAATAGGCGCCGTGCGGACCGGTAGCAAAACGGGTGCCGCAGATAGTGCAAATGGAGTACGGCGAGGCGCCTAACGCAGCTATCGGTCCGCATGGCACCTATTGAGACGCGCTCTCAAGCGGTACGAACGATTGTGCGCCTCTTAAGGAGAGCACTATGAGCACAGAAATTTTCGGTTCTTTACGCCAACATATGGTCGCCGAAGTTGTCGCTGAGACGATTTATGTAAGCGCGCGAATCGGCAAAGCTGCTCTCGATCGGCGAGTCGTGGATGTTATCGGTAAAGTGCCGCGCCACCAGTTCGTGCCTGCCGAGCTTCAATCCTATGCTTACTTGAATCGCCCACTTCCAATTGGTCACGGCAAGACAATATCGCAGCCGTTTATTGTCGCTTTGATGACCGATCTGCTCACCATTCGCCCGCATGATGTCGTTCTCGAAGTCGGCACGGGCCTTGGCTATCAAGCAGCGGTTCTTGCTGAACTGGCAGAGGAAGTTTATAGCGTCGAGATGATAAAAAACTTAGCCGATCAAGCCAAACAGCGGGTGAGCCGGCTGGGATATAGCAACATCCATATCAAAACCGGCAACGGCTATCACGGCTGGCTGGAACACGCACCATTCGACAAAATAATCGTAACCGCTGCCGCTGATCTCATTCCTCCGCTGCTAATCCTACAATTAGCGCGAGGAGGAAAAATGGTGATCCCTGCCGGCCCTCCCAATTCACAGCAACTTATCGTAGTAGAAAAAAGTCAGAGCGGCACGGTTTCCACAAAGACAGTTTTGCCTGTGCGCTTTTCGTCGCTTGATGAGACGGCAACTGAGTGATCTTCGAGAAGCATGCCGCTGGGGCGATTTTGCGTAAGTCCTACTTTAAAACAATGGCATCTGCCCGGCCAAATCCGGCCTTTGAAAATGGCGCGTTTCCAATCCCCCATTGGAACGATTAAACCCCAATCGCCGACAAGCGAGTTGAAACCGCTGTTCCATCAATTCCGCAAAATTACCCGTGCCCCGATGCCGGGTTGCAAAGTCTGCTTCGTATTCCTTACCCCCGCGCATTTGACGAATCACGCTCATCACATGATCTGCACGTAATGGGGAATGTGTCGCAAGCCATTCGGCAAATAACTCCTTCAGCTCATGAGGCAGCCGAATCAGCACATACCCGGCATAGCGCGCGCCTGCTTCACGCGAGGCCTCTAAAATCGATTCCATATCTTTGTCATTCAAAATCGGAATAATCGGCGCCGTCATCACGCCAACCGGTATACCTGCGGCAGAAAGATTTTTCACGACCTCCAAACGACGATGTGGTGCCGCTGCTCGCGGTTCCATTTTTCGAGCAAGCACTTTGTCCAGCGTAGTGATCGAGATATAAACACGGACCAGGTTATCTTTTGCCAAGCGAGCGAGAATATCCAAGTCACGCTCCACTAGCGCCGATTTGGTAATCAGCCCCACCGGATGCTTGAATTCCTCAAACACTTCTAGCAGTTGTCGAGTCACTTTCCATTCACGTTCTATCGGCTGATACGCGTCCGTGTTAGCACCAATGACGATGACATCTGGATGGTAACGGGGGTTCATAAATTCGCGGCGCAGTTGTGCCGCTGCCTCGGGTTTCGCGAATAATTTGGATTCGAAATCGAGACCAGGTGAAAGATCTAGAGCCTGTTATGAACTATATCGCGCCTGCGCAGCCCAGCCAAATAGCCGTGTGCAAGGCGCAAGGAGCGCGGTTTAGTTATTCTAAACAAGCGACTTGCAACGCCGCACACGGCTATTCGGCTGGGCTGCCCTCTGGGTTGAGGGTAAAAAAGCGCGAGTGCGTCGTTGCTCGTCGCTTATTTGGAATAGCCAAACCGCGCTTCTCACGCCTAGCACTCGCTCTTTTTTACTCTCAACGCAGGCGCGATATAGTTCATAACAGGCTCTAGATAGGCGTGAGAAGGCCACGCATAGCAATAAATGCAGCCGTGCTCGCAGCCTTGATAAGGATTGATCGATTGGCTAAAACCAACGTCAGGTGAATCGTTACGGCTAATAATGGAACGGATAGGCTGAATCGTTACCGTCGTTTTTAACGGTAACGATTCTTCGTCGATATCGGGCGCCAGCGGCTGCCAGCCGTCATCGAATTCCTCACGCTGTTGGTGCGCATAACGATTCCTGGGACTGACGGTTGCGCCCCTACCTTTTTCCGGTATTTTAAATTTCGGCATGGGTTTACTCCTAATGGAGAAACCATTTTATCGAACGATCGTTCGATGTCAATCACTAGAACTGGCAAGCACCAGTCGAAGGTGCGTAATTTCCGAAGGAGCCCAGAGACGCTTTGGCGGCCCCCAATAGCCGGTACCGCGACTGGTGTATACCCAAAGATCGCCCAGCCGATGAAGTCCGGCGGTAAACGGTTGCTGAAATCGCACGAAAAAATTCCAAGGTAGAAATTGGCCGCCGTGTGTGTGGCCTGAGAGTTGAAGCTGGTAACCCGCCGGCGCAGCAGCGAAAGCCGACCGCGGTTGATGCGCGAGCAGCAGCCTGACCGCAACATCGATTGGCGCGCCAGTGATAGCGGCGGCTGGATCACTTCGATGGGTGGGTTCATGATGGTGGGCGCTGTAGTCCGTCACACCTGCTACGATTAACGCTGCGCCATCGTGTTGCAACACCACGTGTTCATTCATCAGCACGCGCAACCCCAGCCGGCGCAATTCGGCAATCCACGTTGTTGCGCCCGAATAATACTCATGATTTCCAGTAACAAAATAAACGCCATGGCGCGCGGATAACCGAGACAACGGCTCCGTATGATGAGAAAGTTCTTTGACGCTTCCATCTACCAAATCGCCGGTTACGGCAATCATGTCAGCCTCAAGCGCATTCACAGTATCCACAATCGCGCCAAGATACTCCCACTTGATCGTTGCCCCGATATGAATATCGCTGATTTGCGCGATAGTGAAGCCGTGCAGCGGGGCCGGTAAGTCAGCGATCGGAATATCGACCGATACCACTCTTGCCCGCCGCCGCGCATTGAACAGGCCGAGGACGCTAAAGAGTGCCGCCAACAACGGTACCGCAATCGCACTCCAATGCTCAATCAGCTGAAGCGAAGTGCCTTTGAGAAACAACGCAGTTATTGCTGCGCCAACGAGCAGAATAAAGTCGCGGATCAGCGTCAAAACAAACAACGATGAAAACGATCCCATGGCCAGAAAACCGGCCCACGCCATTCGATCTGACAACGGCTGCCGTTTTATCCGCCGCGAAAAAAACCGAACGGTATCAGTACCACGGAAACCACTAACCACAGGATCATCACCACTATCCAGGGCATGCCGACCTGCATATCGGGCAACAGCCGCCAGCCGATATAGACGTGAAACAAGAGAGCAAAGCTATACAGTTGAAGCATTAGAGTATGAAGGCTTAAGAGGTTTTGATATTGAGCTTAGGAACGCGGGATATCAACATATACCCGAGCCATCAATCGGTAGATGGTGTTGATTACCGGCAAAACAAGTCACTATGTTCGTTCAGCCAAATGATCGTGGCACATCGATGAAACATACAGCGAATCGCTGTTGAGAAGAAATTGCCTCGATAACAACCGTTAATCGAACCCTATTTGATTAAATCGGCCTAAAATAATGATTGGCATCTGGTTGAGATAGCATGAATGTCGCCTTACTCTTAATACGGTGCTTGAGCGCTTTCGTCCCACCGCGCGAAAACCTTCGCAGGAAAGCATCCTTTAGAACGCCGGGCGTGGCCCGTTTCTATTCTTACGCTGTTGCCGGGCCTTCAGATACAGATTCTATTACGTTCAAAATATAACCGAATTTCGTACGCAATACAGGGAAGCACAATCGCGCATTTGACTGATATTTGGTAACTCCCAATTACGCGCACTTTCCATGAATGGCATGGGTAGCTTGAAGGAGTAACGGCATATGCATAGCAACGAATTGCAAATTCAGCGTCTGTCTGATGCCCTACACGAAAGTGAGCAGCGATATCGCATTGTCACCGATGCTGCAAACGACGCCATCATAACGATTGATGAATCCGGCATCATCACATCGGTCAACCCAGCCGTTGAAAAACTTTTCGGCTACCCTCCCCTCGATCTACTTGGGAAAAAATCAACCATACTCATACCAGAGCGATTACGGCATAACTACCTCGCTGCTTTTGAACGTCATCTCGCGGCCAAAGACAATCGCGTGTCAGGCAACCCCATCGAGCTGTCCGCTCTTCATAAACACGGCCATGAGATCCTTGTAACAGCCTCAATTGGGCAATCGCAGCAAGAAAATCAATATTTCTTCACCGGCGTTATTCATGACATCGAGAAGCACGGAAATGAAGAAGCGCTGCTTATTGGGCAGAATCAATTACTGGAACAAATTGCCACCGGTGTTCCAGTTGAAAAAGTACTCACCGATTTGATAACACTAATCGAATCACAGTGCGACAACATGTACGGATCAATCTTGCTGCTGGAAAACGACGGCGTGCACATCCGGCATGGCGCCGGGCCACGCCTGCCTACTGCCTATATCGAAGGCGTTAACGGGCAAAGCATTGGCCCCTGCGCAGGATCATGCGGCACTGCCATGTATCTTCGCAAAAGGGTGATTGTCGAAGATATCTTAAGAGATCCGTTATGGGCCGATTATCAAGAACTAGCTCAGCGATCCGGATTTCGGGCCTGTTGGTCAACGCCGATTATCTCGCCACAACAAAAAGCGTTGGGGTCATTTGCAATGTATTACCGCGAAACTCGCAGCCCAAAACCGGAAGAACTGCGGCTTTCCCATCTGGCGTCTCATATCGCCGGCATTGCAATCGAGCGCAAGCAAGCAGAAGACCACATCAATCACATGGCACACCATGATGCGTTGACCGGCTTGCCCAATCGCGTCTCACTGCAAATTAATGTCAGTGAAGCAATTGCCCAAGCCCGTCGCCGCGAGCATCTCGTCGCTTTGCTTTTCATCGATTTGGATAACTTCAAAAACATTAACGACTCGCTTGGTCATCGGATTGGCGATTTACTATTACAAGCGGTCGCCACACGCCTCAGAGGTTGTCTGCGTCAAGGTGAAAATATCTCTCGTTTAGGCGGCGATGAATTCGTGGTTACGCTGCCAATGTCAACAAGCAGTCACGAAGCTGCTTTGGTCGCAAGCAAACTCCTCAAAGCCTTGGAACAACCATTCGTTATTTGCGGAAGCGAACTGCACGCCGCCAGCAGTATCGGTATCAGCTTATATCCAACTGATGGTGATAACGTGGAAATGCTGATGCAAGCTGCTGATACTGCCATGTATCACGCTAAGCAAAAAGGTCGAGGGAATTATCAGTTTTATACCAACAGCCTCAATGTCGCAATACAGCATCGGCTAGCGATCGAGCGCCAATTGCGGCACGCATTATCTAGAAATGAATTCACGCTTCATTACCAGCCGCTGATCAACATGCAAAAAAATTGCATTATTGCGGCTGAGGCGTTGATTCGCTGGCAGCCTCCGACGGGCGAAGCAATCCTTCCGAGCGAATTTATTCCAATTGCCGAAGAAACCGGACTCATCCTCCCGATCGGTGAGTGGGTTTTACGAGAAGCTTGCGCACAACTCAAGCGTTGGCATATCGCTGGGCATTTGGACATGAAAATTGCCGTCAATCTATCGGTGCGCCAACTTTTTCAGATTGGTTTCTCCGACATTGTCGCGCAGATCTTGTCCACAGCCGATGTACCCGCAGCATCTCTGGAATTAGAAATCACCGAAAGCGTTATGATGGTTCCTAGTGAAGAAAACCTAACGATGCTAAAGCAACTTAGCAACATGGGCATCCGGCTATCGGTCGACGATTTTGGTACCGGGTACTCTAGCCTGTCTTACCTGCAACGGTACCCAGTATATACATTGAAGATAGATCGATCATTTGTATGCCGCATAGGCGAAAACCGAAATGACACTACAATTACCGTTGCCATTATTGCAATGGGAAAAAGCTTGCAAATGAACGTCATTGCTGAAGGCGTGGAAACCGCTGAACAAGCGACGTTCTTGAAGGAACATGGATGCGTATTTGCGCAAGGTAATTTCTATAGCGAACCACTCGAGGCTGATGCGTTTGCCGCACTAATTGCGAGCTAGGAATTGGGGATTGGTTAGCGACGGCTTGGATTTACTGCAACCGATCAAGCAACAATTGCCGCAAACAATGGTACCCATGGTTACCGCTAACAACGACGCCGAAACGGTGAAAACAGCCATGAACCGTGGCGCTGCTGGCTTTATTATCAAGTCATTCAACGCCAGCATTTGTTCTTAACACCATGGAAAACGTCGCTACAAAGCCATATGAATTGAAGTCCTCACCGCGCCAATAAAAAGGGTTTTTACATTGTTATTGAGCAGCTAGATATAACGCGTATATCGTATATTCATGGGTTAAACCTAAAAACGGCTATTGACCGCGTATTGGTCCTTGGAGAAGCCCGTGCATTATGAGTTTGCTGTGAATATGGACACTCACCGAATGGGTGACCACGCTACGCACCCGATTGCACATTTTTCAGGCCGTCCGGCGTTGTTGCTCCGCCTTGCATGGAATGGCCATGCCGCGTTGTCGCGTCTAGTCGGACAGCCCGAAAAACGTACATTCGGGCGCGTTCAATCGCCGTTTCTAGGTTAAAGGAAAACTATTCAATGCCAGATACTCCTGAGACAAGTAGCTTAATGCTGATTATCGACGATAGCGTCGACAATATCCGGTTATTAAGCGGCATGCTGAAGGATCAAGGGCAGATACTGTTTGCCACTAGCGGCGAAGCAGGTATTCAATTGGCTCAGCAACGGCAACCGGATTTAATTCTGCTCGATGTTGAAATGCCCCATATGAATGGCTACGCGGTTTGCCGTCAATTAAAGGCCGACGCAAATACACAGCGTAGTGCGGTTATATTCGTAACAGCACACACAACAGCCGAAAGCGAGATTGAGGCACTGGAAGCAGGCGCTGTCGATTTCATTACCAAGCCACTGAATCCCCCTGTAGTGCGCGCAAGAGTCCAGACCCACCTGCGGCTACAACATCACTCCGCTGCCTTGTCTAAACTCGCCGTTAGAGACAGTTTGACCGGCTTATACAACAGACGTTATTTCGACGATCAGTTGGAAAATGAATTTAAGCGCCATAGAAGACAACAATTGCCGTTGGGACTAGCGCTTATCGATGTTGATCACTTCAAGATGTATAACGATGGATATGGCCATCAAGAAGGCGATATCTGCCTCGGAAAAGTGGCAAACGCCATCAATTCCTCGACGCGACGGCCCGGTGAAATCGTGGCTCGGTATGGTGGAGAAGAGTTTGTCGTTATCTTGCCGTACGCAACGCCGGAAGATGCGCAAAAATACGGTGAGCTGATATGCAAGCGTATTCAGGAATTAAACATTGCCCATGCCCACTCCGCAACTGCGCACAACGTCACCGTTAGCGTCGGCCTGACCTCGGCCGTGCCGGATGATAGCAATTCGACAAGGCAACTGATTAAGGCTGCCGATGATGCGCTCTATCAGGCCAAGTTTGCCGGACGAAACTGTTCAAGGCTCGTACTTCAAGTATAAAAATAGCGTATGCAACGCTGTCGGCCAGAAGGAGCAAACGATGATTGGATCGACCGCTTGGAAAGGTCCAGGAAAATGGTTGTTAAGCGTTGCGGCAATTGCAGTAGTTTATTACGCTGCCGCGCGCTTGGGCCTGTTGCTCGCTTTTGCATCGACCAATGCATCGCCTGTTTGGCCGCCTTCCGGCATTGCGCTTAGCGCGCTTTTATTGTTCGGATATCGTATATGGCCAAGCATTTTCATCGGCGCATTTGCTGCCAATTTTGCGGTCTTCGCCGCCAATAATGTCGGGAACAGCCTGACTACAACCCAGGTTTCCCTCGTTATAGCGGGCGGCAACACGCTAGAAGCGCTTACCGGCGTTTTTCTGCTACATCATTTAGTTGGCAAGCGAGGATATTTCACGCAGTCAATTAATATATACAAATTCGTTTTTACCGCCGCTCTAGTGAGCGCAATCAGTTCCAGCATCGGCACAATCAGCCTGATTATAGGGAACATCGCTCCCGCTGCGGCACAGTGGCCAATCGCTAGTACGTGGTGGCTGGGAGATGTTGCCGGCATGCTGGTTGTCACGCCATTGCTGGTGGCATGGAGTACACCTCTCAGTTTGCAACGATCTGCTCGATCGCTACTTGCGATTGTCGCGTCATTCCTGGTACTCGCACTAGTCCTGACACTTATTTTCAAGCAACAGTTTTCTGCGGATATTTCAAATCGCTGGCTAGCTTATCTGCTCTTACCGTGCATTGGTTGGGCTGCTTATCGCTACGGACGCCGCGGCGTAACCCTAGTGCTCGCGACTGTGGCGGGTAGCGCCGTATTAGCAACGACGCGCGGACTTGGTCCGTTTGCCGCCGGAACCTTACAAGATTCATTGGCAGCCCTTGAGATTTTCATTGCCTTATGCAGCGTGGTTGGACTCGTATTAGCTGCCGACATGTGCGAAAGAAAACGCATTCAAAGCGATGCATCGTTAGGTAATCGTCTGCTACCGCTTTTGCATTGGGCAACACTGTTTATTTGTCTTGGCCTGACAATTATTGCGTGGCATTTCATTTCCAGCAGCACGGAACGCCGCGCCCAAGATCGATTCAATTATATTGCCCAGAGCGTTCAGCAGCGAATCGATGAACGCATGAATGTGTATGAAAATCTTTTGCATGCTGGACAAGGATTATTTAAAGCGTCTGCATCGGTTGAGCGTGACGAATGGCAGAAATTTGTGAAGAGCCTGAAAATCGAGAGAGATTTTCCCGGTGTGCAAAGCATCGGCTACGCAAAAAAAATTGTCCTCGCTGAAAAATCCGCAATAGAACAAAGCGCGCATGCGGACGGCATGCCGACTTTTCGTATTTGGCCGGAAGGCGAGCGCTCGGAATACATACCTGTTTTTTATATTGAGCCATCAACCGATAGAAATAGGCGCGCCTTTGGCTTTGATATGTTTTCCGAGCCGGTACGACGTGCCGCCATGATGCAAGCCAGAGACAGCAGCGAGGCCGCGATCTCGGGAAAGGTGATGCTAGTGCAGGAAACCGGCAAGGATGCTCAAACAGGTTTCCTAATGTATCTACCGGTTTACCGGAATTGTATGCGAATAGAAACCAAAGAAGAGCGGATTGCCGCTCTGGAAGGATACGTCTACAGCCCGTACCGGATGACCAATTTAATGAGCAACATTCTCGAACAATCTTTTCCTGAAGTTGCTTTGCAAGTTTTCGATGGCGATAAAGAAACAGCTGACGCGCTAATGTATTCCAGCCACCCGAAGACGATTCATACCGAGGACTATCCCAATGCATTTACCGTTCGGAAAATTATTTCCATCGTCAATAATGAACAAATCTGGACCCTTCGAATTACTTCACTACCTGTTTTTGAAGCGGCTATAGACCGCCAGAAATCGCTTATAGTTTTAGTCGCGGGCACGATGATCAGTTTACTTTTTTTTGGGATTGTCAGTAGCCTGACCGCTATGCGTGAAAAAGCGCAGGCACTTGCCAACGAAATGACTGGCGCACTGAAGGAAACCAATCGTACCTTGCGTCAATCCGAAGAGCGCTTTCGCTTATTGACCTCGAGCGTTAAAGACTACTCCATTTTATTACTTGATCCCAACGGCTTCGTACTCACCTGGAATGAAGGCGCGCAGCGCATGAAAGGATATACGGAAGAAGAAATTGTAGGGCGCTCATTTGAATGCTTTTATTTATCGGAAGATAGTGCAGCCGGTAAACCGCAACAGACCCTCGATGACGCAAAAATAACTGGGAAACATGAAGACATAGGCTGGCGTCAACGCAAGGACGGCACGCGATTTTATGCCGATGTGTTATTGACCGCCATTCGAGACGATCAAAATGAACTGATCGGTTTTGCCAAAATAACGCGAGACATTACCCAAGAAAAACACGTCGAACAGGAACTGCGTTCGGCAATGGAGGAAGCCAAATCGGCTAGCCGCGCAAAAAGTGAATTCGTAGCAAACATGAGCCATGAGCTTAGAACACCGATGAATGCAGTTCTCGGCATGACCTATCTATTGGGCAATTCCACACTATCAAACGATCAGACAAAATATCTCGATATGATCCGGTCATCCGGACAATCGCTGTTAAACATCCTGAATGACATTTTGGATTTTTCAAAGATTGAAGCGGGACGGATGGAATTGTCATTGGCGCCATTTCATCTCAGTGATGTACTCAACGCAATCGCAACCATCATGAGCGTCAATGCCGGAGAAAAGGATTTGGAATTGGCCATTGGTGTTGTTCCTGATGTACCGCAAACGCTAATCGGTGACGCAATGCGTTTGCAGCAAATCTTGATCAACCTGGTAGGCAACGCTGTTAAATTTACCGAACGAGGCGAAGTCAGTGTTCTGGTCGAAGCGCTCGAGCGGAAAGGAGATCTAGTCACCATAATTTTCCGAGTGCGCGACACCGGTATCGGCATGACTTCCGAACAACAAGCCCGTTTATTCTCTCCTTTTACGCAAGCTGATTCGTCGATGACTCGTCGCTTTGGCGGCTCTGGCCTAGGATTAACGATTTGCAGGCGCTTGATTGATCTGATGGATGGAACCATTGAGATGCGCAGCCAATTGGATAAAGGCAGCGAATTTTGTGCGACGATTTCGTTGCAAGTCGCCATAGATCAGGACGATCTTAAGCGGCAGGAAAATGCCATGAATGATTTGCGTATGCTGATAGTCGACGACCATCAAACCAGCCGCACCTACATCGGCAAGACGATAGAAGCATGGAATTGGCGTGTCGATAGCGCTGCGTCGGGCCTAGAAGCGATTGGTTGTATCCGTACCGCTAAAGTCGAAGACCGGCACTATGATGCCATATTGTCGGATTGGCAAATGCCAGGAATGGACGGCATTTCAACCATGCAAGCTATCCGTAAATTGCTGCCTGACTCACCCATTCCTGTCATTCTGATGGTGAGTGCGTTCGGCCGTGGAAAATTGATGAATATAGAGGCTGCGTCGCAAGCCAATGCAATTTTGATGAAGCCGGTTACGGGCTCCAGCCTGTTCGATACGTTACACGAAGTGTTGGTAGGACGATCAGAGAACCAACAAACCATTGCGGTCGATGCGAACCGGTTTATAGCAGCGCATCATCTCGACGGTATAAATATATTACTTGCCGAAGACAATGCGCTGAATCAGATTGTCGCGAAAGGCATGTTGGAGCAAGCGGGTGCCACAATCGACGTTGTTGAAGACGGAAAAACGGCTGTTGCGCTGCTCCGCAGCGTTACCATCTCGTTTTGATGGATATGCAAATGCCGGTGATGGATGGCTTCACCGCTACCCGATTAATCCGCAACGAGCTTGGACTGTCTCTTCCAGTGCTGGCAATGACGGCGGGCGTGACGGCGTCAGAGCGCATGCAATGCATCGACGCGGGAATGAATGATTTTATTCCTAAGCCGATTGATGTTGGACAAATGTTCGCGGCAATCGCCCGGCATTGCCCTGTAAACAAAAGCGATGCGCCGATTGCGCGTGGAAAAATAGCTGAACTACAGCTTGAATCAGATCTCAATAACAAACAATCAGTCTTCAACCTAGATCAGCTCCTTAGCATCGCCAAAGATAATCCCCCATACAAAGAAACAATTATTCGCATGGTTAAACGTATCGTCAAAGCCGGGACGACCCCGCTTACTGATGCACGCCATGCATGGGATGAAGGACGAGCCCGTGACGCAGCGCGTCTATTTCATACCATGAGAGGAGAGATTGGTACTTTAGGCGCACAACGTTTTGCGCAGGCCACGCTCGATGTGGAACACGCGATTCTAGATAATCACTCGGAACAAGTAGAGTCCTTATTCAAGATCGCCGATCAAGAGTTGCATGCAACTCTCTCCGCTGCGCGTGACTGGCTTGAGAAGGAGATTGAACCCAATACACAAACACGAAATATTGCTGCTTTGGATATGGTCAAAATTAAGCAGTTGCAAATATTGCTGACGGAAAAAAATATGGAAGCATGCGAGGTCTACGTAATGATTCGACCTGGATTGGCTGATCAAATTGGAAGGGTCGAAATAGTGCCTCTCGATCAAGCAATAGATCGTTTAGATTTCGACGAAGCGATAGATTATCTAAATAATATTTTGAATATTAAATTTTCTTCACAACCTTAATACGTGCCACGCAATAGGGTTCGAACAATATCTGTTCATGCAACTACCGATCGATTTGCACGTCATTTGGAGCGCTAGATGAATTTGATGCAAAAACCGGGAACCGCAAAGTGGTTAATACTTATCCTCGGCATCGGCGTGCTTGGCTTGATCTTGTGGCTAGCGCGCAATAAAGATACCGCACGCCCTAGCGGCCCACCTCTGCCAGTCACCATTGCATCACCAACACAAATCAGCGGCGGCGCGCTATACGTCAGCCAGGACCAAAATCTGTTCGCGAAGCACGGGCTAAATATAACCATTCAACCATTTATTCTCGGCAAACAAGCCTTGCAATCGACCTTGCAGGGCAAGGCAGACCTTGCGATTGTAGCGGATACGCCTTTTATGTTTGCCATCATGCATGGCGAAAAAATAGCGACAATTTCAACTATCTTTGGGTCACGTAAAAGCTTGGCTATCGCCGCGCGCAGAGACCGCAATATTACCAAGGCGGAAGATCTGGCTGGTAAAACCATAGGTACTATTTTTGGCATTAACGCACAGTTTTTCCTGGATACACTATTGCTCACCCATGGCATTGCTAAGTCATCTGTAACGGTCGTTGATTTAAAGCCTGATACCTTGGTTGAAGCATTGGAAAGCGGCAAGGTCGATGCCGTCACGTTGTGGAATCCCGATCTTTCCAAGGTCGAGAGCGAACTTGGGGATCAGGTCGTCACTATCTATGATAAAGATATTTTTGTTTACCGTTTCATGCTGGTCGGCACACAAGATTACATTGCCAAACATCCAGCCGAGATACGACAAGTCCTTGCCGCCTTCGCGGAGGGTACGCGCTTCATTCACGAGCAACCCGAGCAAGCGCAAGCCATTATCGGTAAACACATTGGCCTTGATACAGCGCTTTTGTCTAAATCTTTCGATCCGAACGATTTCTATTTGACGCTTGATCAAACCTTGTTGTTGGCATTAGGCGATCAAACCAGATGGGCCATGAAGCAGAATATTATTCCTAAAGGTGACGTTCCTAATTACCTTAATTACATTCGACAAGAGCCGCTTGAATCGGTGCTACCAAGCGCTGTCAAAATTATTCATTAGACTGCCATGACATTAAATCATCAGAGCAGCATTCTTGCTTGGCTGGCGTCTATCGCAGTTGTCGCGGTTCTTGCGATAACGATCTTTTCCGCCGTTGAGGTTCGCAAACAGACCGAGCAGATAGCAATGGCGGAGAACACCGCCAAAGGCGTAACTAATTTTCGTTTTCTTATCATGGAAACGGCGCTTTACCGTGAACAACGATCGACAGAGCAATGGCAGCGCCGCGCCGCAAGCTTCCAAGATATGCTCGCGGTGCATCGATATTCAGAAGCGAATGAAAATGCACTATTAGCTAAAGAGAAAATTAATTTTGAAATACTCTCGCGGCTTTATGAAAAACTAGTTAACGCTGATTCTGTTTCAATCATGACACCTCATACCGATACTGCGGCCTTGGAAGTAACAGCAAATAGTGTGAGTACGCTTTTTCTGGTAACTCAGGACATGCTCGACGATGCGTTCGAATTAGTACGTTTAAATCGACTGGATCTAGAGGCAGCTCAAACTCGCGCGGCACGGCTCACCCTGCTTAGTATTGTTGTTTTAGCTGGACTCATCGCAGCTGGATGCATAATTATCAAACGGCGTGTTTTAGTTCCCGTCGCTGCTCTGCAAAAAGGGGCGGAGCAAATTGCCAAGGGTGATCTCACCTCTCGTCTCAATCTCACCATTGCAAATGAAATCGGCTTTTTGGCGAGCACATTCGACAATATGACCGAACAGCTTAAAGAATCGCATGATGCATTGAAGGCAGAAAACGCCGAGCGCCGGCATGCACAGTCGGCGTTGCAGGAAACGGTCCAACAGCTGGCGAATCGAAGTATTGAGTTGGCCCGCGCACAAGAAGAGCTGCAAATCATTATCGATCACATGCCGGCCTTGGTCGTCTATTGGGATAAAGAACTCATCAATCGTTTTGCGAACAAAGCCTATCTCGAATGGTTTGGCGTCACGCCGCAACAAATGCATGGAAAACACATTAGCGAGATTATCGGCCAAGACCGGTTTGAGGATATTAGCCCCTTCCTACTATCTGCGTTGCAAGGTAATACCCAGCTATTCGAGCGCACCATCCACTATCCCGCCGGCGCAACAAGACATGCCTTGTTTTCCTATATACCCGATATTGAAAACGGCAAGGTCAAGGGACTATATGGATTTATTAGCGACATTACTCAGCTAAAACAAGCGCAGGCAGCGCAAGCCGCCGCGCTGGCGCAATTGCAAAGCGTGGTCGACGCGGCCAGTGAATTTGCGATCATCGTAACTGATCTCGATGGCATGATTCGCATGTTTAGTGCCGGCGCGGAAAAAATGCTGGGCTATGCCGCGCAAGAACTTGTCGACAAACAAACGCCGGCGATCATTCATTTGCGAGAGGAGGTTATGAGCCGTGCTGCGGAGTTAACCGTGCAGCGGGGTCACTCAATTGAAGGATTCGATACATTTGTAGAACAAGCGCGGCATGAACAGGCCGAGACACGCGAGTGGACATATGTGCGCAAGGGTGGTTCGCATTTGCCAGTCCAACTCACCGTCACACCCATTTTTAACGTAGACAGAACAATTACCGGCTTTCTTGGCATCGCCAAAGACATCAGTCAGGAAAAGAAAGCGACGGAGGAATTACGGGTGGCAATGACAAAGGCTGAATCTGCCAACCGAGCCAAGAGTGAATTTGTCGCGAACATGAGCCATGAACTTAGAACGCCAATGAATGCCGTGCTCGGGATGACGTATTTACTCGGCGGCACCGATCTATCTGTCGAACAAAAAAAATATCTCGACATGATTCGTGTATCCGGTCGATCGCTGCTCGCCATCCTGAATGATATTTTGGATTTTTCAAAAATCGAAGCCGGACGCATGGAATTGTCGCCCACACAATTTTTATTAGGCGATTTGCTTAATGCATTGGCCGCAATCATGAGCATCAACGCAGCAGAAAAAAATCTCGAGCTTGCGATAGGCGTAGAACCGAATGTGCCGCGACGATTTCTCGGTGACGCAATGCGCCTCCAGCAAGTGCTGGTTAACCTCACCGGAAATGCCATCAAATTTACCGAACAAGGCGAAGTCAGCATCCTGGTGGAAGTGGTCGAACAACCGGACAATCCGACAAGCGATTTGGTGATGCTACGCTTTAATGTGCGGGATACCGGCATCGGCATGAATCTCGATCAACAATCTCGCCTGTTCGTCGCTTTCACGCAAGCCGATTCATCAATGACGCGACGGTTTGGCGGCACTGGACTCGGTCTAACTATTTCCAAGCGGTTGATTGACCTCATGGGTGGAACAATCGAAGTGCGCAGCGAATTAGGTAAAGGCAGTCACTTTTCCGTGACGCTTCCGTTGCAAGTCGCCAACGATCAGGAAGATGCGAAACGACTGAAAAGCGCGTTGGGTAATCTGCGTTTCCTCATCGTCGATGACAACAATACCAGCCGCGATTATTTAACCAAAACCATTCTTGCCTGGAACTGGGAAGTTGAAAGCGTGGATTCTGGCGCACAAGCAGTCGAACTCGTCCTTGCTGCTAAGGAAAAAGACGAAAGTTATGACGTGATTCTAGTGGATTGGCAGACGCCTGAAATGGATGGTCTATCCACAGCTGATGCTATTCGTAAGTTAAATACGAAGCAACAATGCCCATCGTTTTCATGGTTAACGCCTTCGGTCGTAGCCAGCTTACAGAAACAACTGCGGCTTCCCACGCTGATGCCATTCTGCTCAAACCCGTTACTGGATCTAGCCTGTTCGATACCTTGCATGAAATTTTAGTAACTCGATTTTTTAGTAAAAACATTGGCCCGGCTGATTTGTACGCGCAACCGGACAATCACAGCTTGGCGGGAATATATTTGTTATTGGTAGAAGATAATTCGATGAATCAGATTGTTGCTAAAGGGATGCTAGAGCATGCTGGCGCAACGGTCAATATCGCTGAACATGGACAAATGGCAATCGATCTTCTCCGCGTGTCTCCGCACCGTTACCATCTCGTTCTCATGGATGTGCAAATGCCGATCATGGATGGATTTACCGCCACGCGATTAATTCGCGCTGAACTGGGACTAACTCTACCGGTGCTGGCTATAACAGCAGGCGTGACAGAGTCGGAGCGCATGCAATGCACTGACGCGGGAATGAACGATTTCATTGCCAAGCCTATTGTGGCAGGACAAATGTTTGCAACGATTGCGCGGCATCTTCCCGGGCGCAGCGGCGATATGCTTGCCCTTCCCTCCCCCATTTCGCTACAAAATGGCGGCATCCTTTCGTTTGATCCGCATCGATTACTCGCAAGCGCGCAAGACAATCCTATCTACCGAAACACGATTATCAGCTTACTTAAGAAAATTGTTGATAATGGAACAGCGCCGATTTCTGAGGCGCGCCTAGCATGGAACGATGAGCGATCGACAGATGCGGCACGAATGCTCCATGCCTTGAGAGGAACGATAGGTACATTAGGTGCGAGACGATTTTCTGATGCCACGGTTGAAATTGAAGCAGCCATTCTTAACAACGAAAAAGACCGTGTAGAACATTTATTCTTTCTACTGGAGAAAGAATTGTCCACGACCATATCGGCCGTAAGTCAGTGGCTAGGCGAACAAGTTTCGCCCAATACTGACGACAACGATCCATCTGAACTAGACATGGCAGAAATTCGGCAACTACGGATTCTACTATTGGAAAAAAATCTAGATGCGTGCGATTTGTACGCCAAGCTGAGACCGGGGCTGGCGCAATATAAAAATCATGTAGAAATCGATGCACTTGATCGAGCTATGGATCACCTGGATTTCGTAGAAGCGATTAACTGTTTGAAAGCGATTTAAAGCAGCGAGCTGCAAATACAATCTTCGTTGGGACTTACGCAAAACCGCCTCAGCAACGCACAAGGACGCAGACAGTACGGCGTTGTACGGCAAAAAAGAGAAGCAACGCCGCTCGGGCGGTTTTGCGTAAGTCCTATCCGTATGTATTGTCAACGGCTTGGCCAACAAGCGAGCAGAAACGCAATTAGTCGCTTGCCGGCCAAGATCTCTCAGCGGTTTAATAAATATGTATCCAATTTATCAAACGATCCAGTCCAACCTTGAGTCATGCCACCTCTGGATTTAATAAACGTTTCAAGTTCTTCTTGCGTTACAGCGCCATGAGGTTCCCAAGCCACGGTCACTCGAGTTTGGTTCGGGCCTTCTGCAATCAATTTTACGATTGTCAGCATGGTCTCAGGCCAAGTAGGACTCATAGGATGACGAGAGGTTTTTTCGTTTTCGTCGCAGAACTGTTGGGTGTAAATAATGCAATCGGGCTTCTCGATTTTTAAATATTCGGCGCGCCCGTACATTTTCGTGTCACCTTTACCCGACATGAAATAGAACGTGCTTCCGCCAGTTCGAATATCGGATTTAATAAACTCCATGTTAAATCCTGTGGGGGCCAACCACTGAGAAAAGTGTTTGGGATTCGTCCACATTTCAAACATCACATCAAGAGGCGCATCGAAGCTTCGATTGATAACAAATTGCTCTTTTCCAGACGACTCTTTTTCCAAGTATTCAGCAAGTCGATCCCAGGTCGAATCGCCGCCCGCTTTTTTGATAAATTTGCGGGTCTCATCGGCGGCTTCAGGCGTTGGCAAGGCCATGCTCATGTCCATCTTCGTCTTGCCGTCGATTTCAGAGAAAAGAACTGTCACTCGAAAGAGAGCCGCCCGATCATCATTGCCACCGTGGTCGTAAACTAATTTTGAATATTTTTCGACTTCGAGATAATGCGTCTTATTAGGATAATCGACACCATCCGGGCCGTGCATGGTGTAGTTCCAATTACCTCCCGGCCTTAAATCTTTGCTATGCGTAGTGAGGGTAAAGCCACGTGGCCCCCACCATTGCGCCGCTTGCTCAGGATCTGTCCAGGCGTCCCAGACGGCTTGAACTGGAGCGTCGTAAATACGATTGATTCTGATCTCATTAGACCTATTCTTTGCGGTCATTTTCCTTTCCTTCCTTTCACAGTCTTTTTTGATGTAACGGTTTTTAAATAAGCATCGAGACGATCGAAACTCTGCTCCCAGAATATTCGATACCGCTCCATCCAGTCGGCCGCGTCCTTCAATGCATCTCCGTTGAGTTTGCAGGGACGCCATTGGGCTTGCCGCGTTTTGGTGATGAGGCCAGCTTTCTCTAACACTTTAATGTGCTTCGTGATCGCAGGCAGACTCATATCTTGCAGAAATGGTTTAGCTAGATCAGAGACGCTAGCCTCTCCTTTGGAGAGCTGAGCCAGCATAGCCCTCCTGGTCGGATCCGAGAGTGCCGAAAATGTCTGACTAAGTTGATCTTGCATTTTATTAAACCAGCCCGTTAATTAACCCTATGGTTAAATATAGATTGTGACCTGTTTTGTGTCAAGGCTGAGTGATGATTCGATTTCATGAGGCGCCTGCCCCGCTATAAGAAATGCCTAGTTACGCAGCGGCGATCCGGCGGGTAAAGCTTGGTGTTTTAAATCTCAGCGTTTGAGAAATGTAACCGCTGGGCCGAAACATCGCGCTCCCAATACACAGCGGCGGTGATTACCTTCTCTCCATCAAGCTAGCGATATTCTGTTGAAATGATCCTGTCTATTCCTCATAATCAGCAAGACAAATGGGCATAAAACGCAATGGAGTCATTCCATTTCGTTGACCCTAATCACTTTAATAACGGCTGCTCAATTTCGATTGGTCATATCACCTCATGTCTGACAAAACGCCTTGTTACATTGATGTTGACGACTTAAGAATCGGTCATTACGTGTATGTGGATGTTGGCTGGATGCATCATCCTTTCACTTTCAGCAGCTTTAAAATCACTTCGAATGACGAAATAGTGACACTGCGCTCCTTAGGCGTTAGCCAGTTTCGCTATGACCCTAGTCGCAGCGATGTGAAGCCGGATGCCAAGGTCGAAAAAGACGACACGACTAAAACCATCAAATCTTCTCCTGAGCCAGCAAGTGAAAACAACCCGGTATTAAAGGAAAAACAGGAACGCATCAGCCTGGCTCAGCGCCTGCGCGCCAAGCTCATTGCGGTTGAAAAGGAATACTCGAAAGCCGGTAGTGTCGTCCGTGACATCATGAAAAATCTTTTCTCAGCACCAGCACAGGCTTCAGCATCAGCCAATAAATTGGTGACGGAAATTGCCGACGCGCTAGCCCCAAAAGAAGATGTGGCGGTTTATTTGATGAGTGACCATAGCGCGACCGGCGAGGAGGTGTACTTTCATTCACTCAACGTCGCAACGCTGGCAATGATGGTCGCTAGATCAATGCAGCTGGACGCAGCAAAAATACATACCGTCGGCATGGGCGGTTTATTTCATGACATCGGCAAAGCCGAAATTCCGGACAAGATTTTATTAAAAACGGAACCACTAAACAGTCACGAGGAAAAACTTTTTCGACAACATGGCGCTTTAGGCGTCAAGGCTGCTACCCATCTAAAGTTGTCGGAAGACATCAAGAACATTATCGCGCAACACCATGAGTGTATGGATGGCTACGGTTATCCAGTCGGATTGCGCGGCAATGAGATTTCAATCGGCGCTCGTATCGTCAGCGTCGTGAACGCCTATGACAGTCTTTGCAACCCGCACGACCCTGCGAGTACGGTAATCCCCTACAAAGCGCTTTCGACGATGTTCGCCAAACAAAAGGACCGATTCGATTCCGACGTATTGATGACGCTGATTCGCATTCTCGGTGTTTATCCTCCCGGCACCGTCGTCAAACTATCCAACGACATGGTGGGCATGGTAATCGGCGTCAACACATCGAATCCGCTACGGCCGCAGATTCTGGTCTACGACGAGGGTATTTCGCACGAAGAATCCATCACGCTGGATTTGCAAAGGGAAACCAATATCAATATCAGCAGCGCGATCAATCCATCTCAATTGTCGAAAGCAGCGATCGAATATCTGAATCCGCGCAAGCGAGTGAAATATTTTGTCGACACGACGAAAGCCCTGAATTCGTGATTTGGCAGCTCCACGATTGCATCAGCTCTCACGCGCGTGACCAATAGAGCGGATTTCACATGAATGTACGGTGTCGTTGTCCCCAAATGCGGATACCCGCTAGGCGTCGCGACGCGGCTAATGCTTATTGCCTTAGCAAGGAGCGCAACCATATTACCAAGCAGGGCTCGATTCAGCACGCCAGCTGTTCACAAAAATACCCGTTTTTTGAACCATGCCCATTTTTTCAAAGACCGCACTCTACTTGAATGCTTTGATGACTACGCTTAAGGCGACAGAACCTGAAAACGAGTTGTTCATTTTTTTTTCTTCCCTTTCTTTCCCTTTGCTGTTCCCTGGCTTGATTCCGCTTTCGAAACCTGACCCACAGCGGATGAGGCTTGCTGAGACGGCGTAGACGCTTTTATGTCGACGCGAATCGATTGTCCGCTGCATAGTCCGTCAAAGACGCTTGGGATATTGAAGCGGTTTTTTGGGAATATAAATACATCATTGCTATTGGATTGATTTCGCTTGAGTACCGCCACCCGATCGCCGTTTATATCCGCTCCTTTGCCAAGGACTTCTACGGCAGGGTTGCCGCCCTGAGCAAATGAGGAGAGCACACCTGAGCTCGGAATGAGCTTTTTTAGCTCCGGGGTCAACGTGTTTAATAGATCTGAATGCTCGGTAGCATGTTCACCTTTTTGGCTATTTTCAAAATCGACTTTCGTGAGCGCTTTGTCAGAAACGGAAATCACTTGTTTTCCTAACTGCCGATTCAGCTTTTCCTTAAGTATCTGCGCCTGATCAACAATTGCATTCCATTCGTTGACGGTCGTTCTATATTTTTCCTCGGCATCGGGTTTTAGTGTTTGAGAGCCGCTTAAAGCGACACGCGCTGAGTGCATGGCCTTTTTATATCGGGGCAACCTTGCGCTTATTCCCTCATTTATTTTTGCATACAGTTTTTCTATGTTGATTAGCGTTGTCTGTTTTACGTATTCGCCGCGTTGGCGGTCAATAATGTTTTCTGCATGCCCTTGACAGCTTACGAGTCGAAATAGTTTGAGGGCTTTAGTAAGAGATGGCTTCCTTGGATCTTCATTTTGATTACCTGGAGCATTTGTGTTTTCCTCTGCTATTACACTCTTAATAAGAGCATCCAGTTTTGCCATCTCATCGGTTGGAAAAACGATAGCGCCGGGGGTGTGCAGAGTTTCAAAGAGAGAATTCAACTGTGCGACGGATGCCATGGGTTCTTGAAGTGGTCTTCCTTGTTGTCTGGAAATTAGAAACTCAATGAAATCAGTTTTGTCTATAGAAGCTAAAAGATGAGGAGTCCCATTGTTTTTAATAATCTCTTTTAGTGCGGCCATACACTTCGCTTCCTCCTTGGTAAGAGGCAATTTATTGCCTTGCTTTCCTCTTACTCCGGCAGGAACGCTTTTGAGTTCATCGATACAATGCGCGGCGACCTCGGGGCGAAAATGGACTCCCAAGGAGCCTTCTACGTTCGCATAGCGGTGGAATGTCGTCCGAACGCTAGGCTGGTTGGTTAAATAGTTCCTCCATATGGCGCTGCCCAGCATTCGTCCTATAAGCTCGTTTAAACCAAAATCCGCTACTGCTTGTGCCGCTTCGACGCGAGCCGGAAAATTTTTATCGGTTAATGGTGCCTGCAATAATTCGATTGCTGATGAAACAAACTCAGCCGTCTTCTCCGCCTTTTCTTGAGCGGTATGATGCGTGCCTGCAGAGTCGGAACTTATATCCATCTCGGACTGGTTTGCATGATTAAAGGCCATATTCCGATAAAATGTATGAGCTGCCGTGCGTGCTGTTTCCCAATCTCTGGGAATATCACCACTTCTGAGATCGCCGTCGTAATAGCCCGCCATGAATTCGATCAACTGGATTTGCATTTCGTCATTAACATCTTCGAGCTCAGTTTCGAAAGCTTGGTCTATCGCATCGTCATCCATATTTGCTTTTCGATTGTTTTGAAGGTTTTCTATTGCTGTAACAATTTTTCTCCAATCGTTTGGTTGGTGCGCTTCAGCTAAAATTTCGGCGGCCTCACGGTAAAAGTCTATTGCGCTATCATCTTCGCGTTGCTCCGAATCTTGCTCATTCTCGGGACGCTTTCCGGGGGGAATGTCAGTTACAGCCATCCCGCGCTGCTTGGCGAATTGCACCATATGATGTCTACCAACTTCGTGGCGTGCTTTTTCCCAGTCTTCGGGAATATCGCCGTTTTCAGGAGTGGCGCAATAATAATTTGTCATTACTGCGGCTAACCTACGTTGCGTCTCGCCATTAATATTATTGAGTTCCCTTTTGAGGCCGGCGTTTAGAGCATCGCCACCCATACCTGCATTTTGGTTTTCTCGAAAATTTTTTACTACTGCAACGATTTTTTTCCAGTCGGATTTGTTTTGGGGAGGCAGCTCACCTAAAAACTCGGCGACCTCAAAGGAAGAAGATATTAAGTCGGCGTCATCACTTTTAGAAACGCGCGGCGAATCCTGCTGAGGACTAATATCGGGGCCGGGGACATTACCGCGATGAACGCGATATTGACCGCCTCGCTGCAGCTGGTTCGTGTCGAAACCGGATCGCTGCATCTCTGTTATTTCCTTATGAAGGAGCATAGCTTTACCTTCATCATCTCGGTAGGCGAAGAACGCGACATTGCTTGAATCGCACTTCCTCAGGAAATAAAGTCCATTGGCGAGTTCGTCACTCGTCTTTATTCTTTTGCTCCTTTTGTCCAGAGGCAATTGATCCAGGATATCGTCCTGCTCCCACTTGAGATTGAGCGAAGGCGAAAGAAGCGCCGCTTCGAGGTCATTGATCATTTTCCCATTCATCGGCTCGTCAATTTTCTGAAAGGCGCTGCATGGCAAAGAGCTTTTTGTATGCACAATCGCTGCCGCCAAACTGCTCGGCAACGGTGTTTGCGGATTCGTAACAATGGGAACTCCCACGCGGATGAGAGCTGCAGCCATGACAGCTGCGCGAATAGGCTCTTGTTCTTTCAATTTCGATAGGGCGTCTTCTACTTCCTTCTTAACAGAGGCTGCAAATATACGATGCAACATTTCCTCTTTGCCAGGAAAGTTTTTGCGACCGCCTGCTATTTTTGTTCGTTGTTTTTCGATCTCGCTCCATATTTTTTCGGCAATCTCACCATCCAAACCCGTCAAGCTGTTCAGCTGATAAAGCGCGGGGTCTTCAGCCTCCGGGGAAGTTATTTCCGCCGTTTTCTCATCAAGGACATCGAGCACGGTTCTGATTTTAGCGTTCGGAGCTTCCGCAGACATGGCTTGCGCTATCCAGATGGTCAATGTCTCGTTGTCAATGGAAGGCTTCTTTTGCGCTGCATCTATACCCAAATCAATTTCGTCTCGCGTGCCTATTCCTCTCCCCATGCGACTAGCTGCTTGCACGAATTGTGTGACACCTTCGTTTACTAATTTATTCGCCGCACCTAACTCATTCGCATAATTCCGCAAGGCCATCAAGTCGTCCTCGCTCACGCCCTGCCTTTGCATTGTCAGCGCGTACGCTAACCGAAGCTTTTCGCTTCCTTCAGCCTTTGAAAACCGCTGAAGATTTTCCATGAAACGATCAATATCAAACTTCCGATGCTCGAAAAGGTTATCGAGCCATTTTTCTTTATCTTCTCCCGCCGGCGGCTTTATTATCGCAGCCGCCTGCGGATGCCCGAGAAGCAAACGCTTTGCCCTCTCGTCGCTGGCCACGCCTATTTTTTCTGTTAGTAAAATGGTCAACTCTTCGTCTCGCCTCTTACGCTCCAGCCCCGAAGCCCAAGCCTTGTCCAGTGCCATCACCGCTTTGGCCAGTTTCATGACATCCTCAGAGGAGCGACGATGCACGATATCGAGATCATCCAGCTTCTTCTGTCGCCAGGCAGCCAAGGTTTGACTACGGCGATCGTCCTCGATAAGCACATCTACAATGTCGGCGGCAACATTCGCTGCCACAACATACTTCAACTTAGCTTTAATCTCCGATGTTGGGTCTATTGAATCCTTTAACCAGGCTTGCGCCTCCTGTGTAGTCTCTGGAACTGACAAACTCTCACGGTATCCATGAAAAAACTCGCACATCCCTTGAAGAAGATCTTTATGTGGATAGTCTGTAGCTTGCATTTCTTTCTCAAGACGATCCAAATCCTCGTTAGCGCAATACTCACGTACTATGCCGATAAAACGTTTGTTCTGTTGCGGAGATACTTCAATGCTCAAAACATCTTTCGTCCTATCAATTTCACCCACCCATAAAGGGTTTATCCCATCACTTTCACGCCATAACCGAGAGGCGCGAAGCGCATGGATAAGTTCGTCGCTGTCCTGCCAATCCCTCCCTAGCATGTCGCGAAGTTTATCCGTGAGTTGCGCTGCATGATCCCCCTTCGTCAGGAACGCTTCCTCGCATGATTGGATGAAGGAATGCAAAGCCCGCCGTTTCAAAAGGCTCTTTAATTCTTCTTCGTTGAGCCATTGTGGCTTTTGTCCTTCCTGGAAAATAACTTCTTCTGCCTTAGGATGACGCAGGAGTAATAGGACTGTGTCGTCGTCATCTATCGCCAATTCGATTTGCAGATCGGTTAACGCTTGGGCATCGCGTTTGGCGCTGAGATCGTCACTGGCACTGACAAACGATGTAAATGCATTCGCTAACTTTTTGACATCATCCTCATTGAGACTGGTTCCTGTACTCACCCCGCTCCAATATGTGGCGAGACTTTTTCCTGGCGTTTCTAAAATTGTCAGTATGAGGTCTGTGACATTTCCCAGGATGTACTTTCGGAACTCCTTTGGGTTTCCTGACATGAGCGCTTGTGCCTCATGCATCGTATTGGGAAGAGGAAAGCGCGGATTGTAATAATGGAAAAAATTATTGGTGAGGAGTATCAGGTTTCGGTGCTGAGAGCGTTCGTGTGCTACCGTTGTATCAAGATTATCTACCCCGCCAGCCTCCAAGCATTTACGAGTCGCCGCGATAAAACGTTCGCTCTGCTCGTTGTCTAATGGAATGCGCACTAAGTTTAGTGATTTACGAACCCTGAAATCCAACATTTGGTTTGCAGCATCCGGCCATTCCGGATGCGTCGTTAATATTTCATCCCAGTCGGCGTTGTTGCCGGCGTCATCCCACTCCTTCATTATTCCGCGAAGTTCATTCGCGAGCGCCATCGCCTCGTCCTGGTCCTTCGTCCCCATTGCTGCCCTGAATACTTCGATAAATCGATCTCCGACCTGCTTGATCCTCTCCAATCCTGCGACACGGACGTCTAACGCTTGGAAAATGGTTGCCAACCCTTGCTCATTCAACCATTTTGGCTTTTGCGTTTGTCGATACGCATCCTTTACGGCTGGATGACGGAGGCACAAAGCTTGTGCGTCTTCGTTACCTATCCCCATTGCCCGTTGCTGATTTCTCAGTTCTTGCGCCGCGCTCCGGGCGGCATAATTTTCTGAGCCGCTGCTGTCTACTTGGAAGGAATCTGTTAGTCGAACGAGTTGCCTCACGCCATCCATGTCCGCTTCGCGACGCTTCACGATATCAAGGTCTTCGACACTAGCTGCCAAGGTTTTATTGGGTGTATTCAGCGTTTTAAAAAAATGCGCAGTCAAGTTCTGCAGCGTGTGCGCCCTTAGCTGATCCGATTCCTTTAGCATGTATTCTTGTGCATCCGCCACCGAGCCCGGGGAATAATTGCGGTCGTTACAAAATTTCCGCACGAGATCCATGAGCTCGATATGCTGGGGAGGCTCATGCTGCATTGATTCTCTCAAACCATTTACTCGCAAACGTTCTTCCCGTTCGTCTTTGAAATAATTCCCAAGCGCACGGTTGAATTTGTCGCTTCGTTGATCGTCTATTGGGATGCGCAAAAGGTCTCTAAAGTTACTAAGTCTTTTCTCCAACAACTCACTTAAGGCCTTTGGCCACCTGGCGTCGTCAATTAAACTTAGCCCTGCAGAGGCATAGTCTGGCCTGTTCTTATCATCGGACCAATTTTTCTCGATCAGTTTATGCACCTTATGAGTGGCCTTCACCGCTTTTTTTCCATTTGCAGACAGTGCGGTTGTGATCGCCAAGATAAGCTCCCCTGTTTCCGCTGACTTCTTTGCCTCCGAGGTAAAACTGCTCGGTTGAGGAACAGGTGGTTTCTCGCCCTCTAGGTCGGTTGAAGCCTCCGAGTCGGGCGTAATAGGCGCCGTTTCTCCGGGAAGTGTTTCTGCTAGTCTTGCATGCGAAAATTCTGTGATGGCATCGAGGATCTCACGTTTTCTTTTGCTGATGAGTGAATTAGTCAGCGTATCCCTTGTCTCGTTGTAGCTGCCAGGAATCGATGGCGCATTCTTATTGATATACGCCATGAGCCAAGGACTGGCATCGCAAGTATCTTTCACATCTTTCAACTGCCTCTCTAATAGCCTCTCCCACTCTTCACTCGTTATGTTTGCCGGAGCAGTCCGCTTTCCGGCCACAATCATTTCCCGAACTTTTAGCCACACCTTCTTAGGAATGGCGGCTGCGTTCTGCACCGTTTCTATGTTGTCCTGCGCTGATTGATCCTCAGCCAATTTATCCGGCTGTCTATCCCAAAGAAGCGCTGCGTACGTCGATAAATCCTCTAGTCTGATTCGCCCCAATGAGAGCTTTTCCGATGAGAGATGCTCCCAAACAGAACGCAAGGTGTCATTGCATTGGGGAAATGACTTTAGACGAGAAGCTAATCCGAGCAGCGTTATCGGATCGGCTGTCTGCAAGTCTTTATCGGCAAGTTGTGTTTTGGCCAACGAATCGGCAATTGTTTGGCAGACTGCTTCTTCGTTTGCTTCACTAAGGGTGGACGCACGAGAAATGGCGTCTAGCCATTTGTCGAGCCGATCTGAAAGAGGAGCTGTTTCCCAGTGCGGATGAAGGTATGCAACATAATATTCCGCTGTTAGCGAACCATCGGCCGGATTTCCATGATTGACAATGATCGCCTCAACCGTGCGACAGTCCTTTGCATCGCGCCACGGGCCGAGTGAACCGAGCAGATCGAACAAGCGTTTAGGACCAGCCTCAGTCAATGAATCGCCCTGGTAAATTTCAGCAAAAGCGTTAGCGATCGATTGAACGGCACGTTGGCCCAGCTCCTTTTCAAATTTTCCCAAGGCATTGAGTATCCTCGTGCAGTGTTCGATTTTTTTCGCTACATCAAAGTCGGACGTCAGCGTGTCGTTAGTCGCTTTGGTGAGTGCCTTTGCCGAATCGATGCGAAGTTTCTTACGCGTTTTTTTATTAATATTGGTAATCGTCGACGTTAGCTTGTCGCAAGCATGGCTGAGGACGTCAAGATAAAGTGTTCTCCCTGCTTCATCCAAGTGAGCAAAGTCGACGACACGCAGAAGTTTCGATAGGCTCTCGCCGCCATCGTTGAAAAAATTGTCGTCTAGTGTATTCGCTGCCGCTCTTACTGTGTCCTTGCTTTGCCTTATCATTTCGGCGTGTTTCGCCGCTTCTTCTTGTTCTCGTTTTTCTTTCTCTTCCTTTGCGCGCCGGGCCTCTTCTTCCCGCTTTCGCTCTGCTGCCGCTTTCTTGGCACGTTTGGCTGCTTCTGCTTGCTCTCGTCTTACTTGTTCTTCTTTAACACGTTTGGCGTGGGCTTCTTGCTTTCGTTTTTCATTCTCTTGCTTGGTGAGATTGGCCAGTTGTACCGCGCTTGGTGTCTCTGCTGCTGGCCCAACAGATGCGACTGCCGCTGTGCTCTGCGAAGTACTATCCTGTAATGCCTCCTGTTCATTGACTGAGCGCTCAGCCGGTTTCTCGGCTCGCATGGTTGTCGTAACGCTCTCGGCTTTTTTCTCTATGTTCTTGGCCGATTGTTCTTCGGCAGGTTCTGTTTCTTCTTGCCTTGCTTCCTCTTCCTTGGCGCGCTTGGCTGTTGTAACGCTTTCGGCATCTTTCTCTATTTCCTCGGTCGCTCGTTCCTCAGCAGGCTCGACCACGTCTTGCTCGGCGCGCTTGCCAGTTTTTGTACTACTTGATCCCACACTCTCTAACGCGGGGGAAGCAGTAGGGTGTTTTGGCTCATTCTCGCTAGGTTTTGCTTTCTTCGCCGCCTCCGTGGCGGCCTCTTCCTTGGCGGGCAGGACCACTTCTTCTTGTTTCGCTTCTGCTTCCTCGACTTGCTTAGTTGCTTTCTCTTGCTCTAACGTAGCCGCTTCCTCCTCGGCGCGCTTGGCCGCTTGTTTCTGCCCCCATTCCATACCGACTGGTTTGACAGAAGCAGCGGGATGTTCACTTTGCCAACGGCGAGCCCGTTCTCGCCCCCAATCAGCGACTGAACGCTTGGCCGCGCCGTACACATCGGAAGGAAGATCATCGGTAAATAATGTCGCCATCCGATCGAGGTGCTCGCTTTCCTCTTGCTCGTTTGCAAAGTTTCTTTGCTTCAAAGCCTCCACCATCCGGTGCGCCGCGCTCGCAATATGAGGTAACCACTTCTGCCGTTCGCCATCCGGTAAGCGGCAATACTTATCCGCCTCAATCAACGCATCCGGATCTCTTGCGATGCGATCAAAGACACGATTCCACACACTTGTGGGCATTGCCTCCGCCGCCACTCGCTCGAAACCGTCAGTAAACGGGAAAGCATTCGGGCGCGAAGTGAAACTGTCAGCCAGCGAAGTGAAACTGTCAGCCAATGAAAAAGCGTGTGGGATGTCATCAATCGTTAGCTGACCGAGCTGAGGAGAATTCAATTTTTCCCGAGCAATGACTAAGAGAATGTCGCGGCAAGCTTGGAAATTCATAAACGGACGCAAACTTTCCGCCAGCAACGCAATCGTTCCCCAATTGTCGGATAACGGCGATTTAGCAAGAGGGCCGATAACCAAAGCCGCGGTCTCTGCAAAATCCGTCCTCGCCCCGTCGCCAGACGCGAACAACGGCTTTAAACCTTGGCTCTTTATGTGTTTCAGCGGCTTGAACTATGGAGAAGGATCAGCTACCA
>JAZKCF010000029.1:0-9478 GCA_040388195.1 Pseudomonadota bacterium | reverse complement strand
AATTCCTCTCGCAAAAACCATAATTCACCGCGCTCGTCAATGCGTAAGTCCTATAGGAGTAAAAAATTGATTAGCGATCCTAAACGTTTTCTAGTGCAGAACATCGCGTGGGCAAATGAAATGAATGCCTGCGACAAAAGCTTTTTCAAAAGACTCGGTGAAGGACAAAATCCAGACATTCTTTGGATTGGCTGTTCAGATAGCAGAGTGCCGGCGGAAAGAATTACCAATGCACAGCCTGGCGAGCTATTCGTGCATCGAAATATCGCGAATATTGCAGGAGTTGAAGAGTGTAATGCAATGAGCGTTATTGAATATGCAGTGAAGGTGTTAAAGGTAAAACACATTATTATTTGCGGGCATTATCGTTGCGGCGGAATAAGAGCCGCACTAACGCCGCCGATGCCGGAATTATCCTTCGTTAACGAGCGAATTGCGGAATTACGTAACTTAGCATCCCAGCATAAACAAGAATTGGATGGTCTAGATTCAATCGAAGAAAAGGTTGATCGTTTAGCTGAGCTGAATGTTATACATCAAGCCGAGACGTTATCTCGCCTACCAATGATTGAGAAGGCAGAAGTGAAACCTTCTATTCACGGCTGGATATTTTCTATCGTAGACGGCCATCTAAAAGTACTTGGAAGGAATGCCGAAGAATCATTCGATGCGTCCCAATCTTTCGACACTACATTTTCGTGAGTGACATTATGCTTATCTCTTTACTATCAAATCTGAAGTCTGATTTATTTTCTGGCATTGTTGTTTTCTTGGTCGCTTTACCGTTGTGTTTAGGGATTGCAACGGCCTCTGGTGTCGAACCGTTTGCTGGATTGATTTCTGGAATCGTAGGTGGACTGGTTGTCGCGTTGTTAAGCGGCTCCCGCTTGAGTGTTAGTGGACCGGCTGCGGGATTGGTTGTGATCGTTGTAGAAGCCATTGCACAACTTGGTAGTTTCTCCGCTTTTTTAACTGCTGTATTGCTTGCGGGGTGTTTGCAATTATTGTTAGGGATAATTAAAGCGGGAAATTTGGCCGCTTATATTCCTTCGTCGGTTATAAAGGGTATGTTAGCGGCTATTGGGATATTGCTAATTATTAATCAATTCCCGCTTGCTGTTGGACTAAATAAGCACGAATCAAATGGGCTTGATGCTAGTCTCGTTAACTTATCGACGCCTTTTGGTTATGTCTCACTGACTGCGATAGTAATATCTATTGTCGGATTAGGAATTCTGTTCGCTTGGAACCACGCATCGCTTAAGCGTTTTACGATTATAAGAAGCGTACCTGCACCCCTTGTTGTGGTGTTAGCTGGTGTCACGTTTACGTGGCTGCTTGACGCTTTTGCGCCTCACTTAGCCCCCCGGCAGCGCACCGTATTTCGTTATTGGAATTTAATTCTTTGAATGACTTTACTCAGTCATTACAGTTGCCCGAGATCAATCAGTTCTTTAGCCCTGACGTATGGCGGGTTGCCATTACGCTAGCTATTGTTGCCAGCTTGGAGACTTTATTATGTCTCGAGGCGGTAGAGCAACTAGATTCGGAGAAACGTGCTGCGTGTCCTAACCGTGAGCTTGCAGCGCAAGGTGTAGGTAATGTCGTCGCCGGATTTTTAGGCGGCCTTCCTATCACCTCAGTAATCGTGCGTAGCTCGGCCAATGTGCATGCGGGCGCAAAGAGTCGTCTATCTGCCGTGATTCACGGATTGCTATTGCTGCTTAGCGTTTTCCTTTTAACAAGTATTATCAATTTAATTCCTCTCGCTTGTTTAGCATTGATTTTGTTGCATACGGGTTATAAATTAGCCAGCCCAGCGCTCTTTTCTGCCGTTGCAAAACAGGGGTACGAGCGCTTCTTACCGTTTATAGTCACCATCGTCGGTATAGTGGCAACTGACTTGTTGATCGGCATTGCGATTGGATTGGCTTGCTCGTTTATTTTTGCCGTTAGAATCCATTTTCAGAAGGCACTCGTTTTGGCGAGTTACGATGACCATTATTTGCTGGTCTTTCGCAAAGACGTATCGTTCTTAGGAAAAGTAGCGTTAAAGCGTTATTTGGGGGAGATTCCTGACGGATCGACTCTCATCATTGATGCGACGCGCGCCGACTATATTGATATAGAGATACACGAAATATTAAAAGCCTTTATTAAAAAGATGAGTTCGCAAATAAACATTGAGCTTCGAAACTTTGATCTAAAAGGATCTCATGCCGGAAGAGAAGGTCGGTGGGAGGCTCAAAGGTCATTGGCAGAAGCGCCAAGTTAATCCTACTAGTTAAGGACCTTAGTAAAGGATGGGGTTACGCTTCATTAGGCAATGTGAGTTTATTTTAAAACAATGCAAAAGCATGAAGCCGTAACCCCATGCGTAATTTCAATCTAGAGCGCTATCAACACTGGCTTAGTCTGCTGAACCTAGATCCGGCGACGTTGTAGAAAAAATCTCATGGCATATTGTCTTTCTAGTGCTCCGAGCCAAAGTTGTCGACAACGCATTACCATTGCGATCGTTCTGCACTTTTTCGTTTACCGCTTCTCAATAAAAGCAAACGCTGCTATATTTTATATGGTCGTTTAATGGACGCTTGTGTGCATCGTCAAGCCCTCCTGTTTTCGGGGTGTAGCTTAGCCTGGTAGAGCGCTACGTTCGGGACGTAGAGGCCGGAGGTTCGAATCCTCTCACCCCGACCAAATATATCAAAGAAAATCAATAACTTATCTAACTCACTCCAACACGGCATTCATAACGAGTTAGAGTAAATTCACCTCCCTGATGTCCCAAGATTGTCCCAAGAGATTGTTGACTTGTGCGATGATGCACTATATCGTTATAAATAGTTAATATTTTACGGCTAGTCAATTGCTCGACTTACTCAAAAAAATCAGAGGAAATGCAATGCGCACCGCTGCGACGGTTTGGGCGTTGGCTTTTTTGCTACTGATTATTGGGATGTTTGGCCGACAATTTATGGACCCAGGTTGGTTTGCGCTAATTTTGAAAGCCTTGCCGGCAATCGCCTTATTAGGCTTGCTTTTTGTTATCGCGGTTATTTTACTGGTTTGGATACCGGCACACGACAAAATTCTAGAGATACTGCAAAGTAAAAATTTCCCTCTGCTTCCCTTTAAGCATCCCGCATTCGTTGAATTCCAACACTCCCAATCCCCGCGTTTAGAAACACCTCCGCCTCGCGGCAATCCTCGCTGATTTTCCGGCGCAGCGCGTAAAGCGCTGCTTTGGCGATCAATTCGCCAACCAAGAATTAGTGGTGAGGATTCATGAAAAACCAATTTATTGGGTGCGTTGACTCGCAAAAAAAGTTATTTTTATCGAACAACTTGTTGATTTGATTGGTAAATCAGCAACCACCATCCGCACCTGCGCAACGAATCAAAAATATAAGCATCTCATTCCGCGCCCGTGGAAAATGCCGAATAGCAGGAGATTATGCTGGTATGAACATGACGTTCTAGTTTGGATCGAGTCGCAACGACCAGCAGAACCACCACCACCTAAACGTCGTCGAGGTCGCCCCACAAAAGCCGAGCAACTTTCGCGACAGCGTTGGGCAGCAACGACATCCGACACCCTCTCAGTCGGACGGTGAGTTGTGAAGTCACCGTATTACGCCACAACTTCTGATGCGAATACTGCTCACCGATCAGATGGCACTTTTGACAGTTATGTGCCCATTACCCCAGCCAAGAAGATAAATGAGATTGCGAACACGCTGAAGGTTCGCTCGGCAGAGGCTGCGGTACGGAAATACATACCGGAACAGTTATCGTTTTGGCCCGAAGATCGCCGCGCCATTGCAAACGAGCTAGCCAGGTCAGCTCTATTCAAATGCTGCGACAACCGCAAGCCACGCACCTACTTTGATAACGTATCACTGTTCATGTTAGGCGAAGGATCTTTGACGTACAAAGGGGAAGAGCTGCGGAGCAAGGACGAAGACCTCTTTGTGACACTGGCACATCGAGCGCGTAATCTTCCCTCCGGAAAGATGGTTGTTCGCATGACCAGCAGTGATATCTGCAAGATGAACAACTGGCGGCAGGACCAGCGATACTACAACGACATCTTTCTATCGATTCAACGTATGAAAGGAGGCGTCATAACTGTGTTCAGTCGCCGACTGGCCAAGGCTCTCAAGTGTCAGCGTGCGCTTGACGCAGGGGCTTCAAATGACGAACTGACGCGTTTGCATGACGAATTGACCGAGTTTGAAAAGTCAGCCTTGTCTGAGCTTCCGCTCGACCAGAAGGGCGAGGAAATCGCAGGCATGATGCTATCTCTTATCAGCAACGAACCAACCTTTACGGGCGCTACATCGATCAAAGACGGTATCCCCCAAGGAAACCTCGCTTGGGAGATCACCCTGGACAAGAAGCTGGTTTCACTCTTAGCCAAGCCCTATTTAACGCTAGTGGACTTCAAAGCTCGCCAGGCGCTAACCGCCTCCGGCAAGCGACTCCAAGCCTACTTCCTCAGTCACAAAAAGCCTTTTCCGGTCAAGTTACGGTCCTTGGAAAAGATGCTTGGTTTGAATTTTGCAGACCTAGGAGCGCTCAAGTTCAACATAGCTGCACAGTTGGCAGACTTGAAGGCGCACCAAGTAATCGCCGGGTACAATTTCACCAAATCAGCCGATGGCACCGACTGGCTTGTAACCGTAGTCCGCAATCCGGAACGCCTACAGGCAACGGACCACGCGAGCAAGATTGTGAAATCCGATCAAAATGACTAATTTTCTACTCCAAATGACTAATGGGATTTTGCTTCCCACTCAATATGACTAATCCCGCACTCACGCTTCTCACAGATTAGTCATTTTGAGTAATAAAATGAACTCAAAACGACTAATTTTCACAGTATAACTTTCCTTTTTTAAATCAACGCTTTGCGACACGATTTCCGCTCTGCTAACTAATTGCTTTTAACTGCTTTTAACTAAAAATCAAGGGAAACGCGACCGTTACAGGTCTTACAGGTCAAAAACACGCTGCCCCGGCGCACGCCGGTGGAAAAAGGCGGCTACGCCGCAATTCATATCCTGCATGAACAAAAGCCCAGTTCAATGAACCGGGCTTTTGAAGTCTTCTGTGGGAGAAAATTTACTACAGGCCTCAATGGGCAGCAAATTCAGTATGTCAAACTTTTTCGGAGTTATCAATCAGTGTTTCTGTCTGTGTGGCTGTTGGCGATGTTATCGGTGGCGCTAATAGTGATAATGCCCCGACTACTTTCATGACGGCTTGTTGTATCAAGGTGATAACATCACGAGGAAGATATTGCGGCGCAGTCGTAACTTGCACTCTGAAAAACCTCGCAATGCTTACCAGAAACATCGCCTGTGATATTTTACGTTAGATTTTTCGGCGGTTCCGACTTACGCCTCCATGATGCGGAGCGGTAACATCGTAGCATTACCTTATGATAACGTGTGTTTTGCCAAGATGTGGCGCAGCTGCCTTTTCCTGCCCAAATAGGGGGTAAGCCGAAATTCCAGATTTTTCCGGCAGTGGCGCCACGCCGACGGCACCGTCGACCAGCTGTGCGGCCATGGCCGCGATGGGCTAGATGCAACAAACCCGCCAGAAGGCGGGCTTGTCTTGAATCTGGGTGGCCCCGTAGGACGGGGCCAAAAACTAACCTAGTGTCATCACCAGTATAGTGGCTGGGAGAGAACTTAGCCTAGGGCTGCGTACACAGTATATCATCATGACCAAAATATTCAACATGATGCGCCATGAACTGGACTGACCTTGAAAAACACTTTTCATCCGCACGACTTGGCCGCTATCGCGCCTCATGCGGCGGCGATGAGGTGAAAGCGGCTACAGCCTATGTGAATAATATGCTTCTGGCTGAAGCCATGATGCCTATGCTCAGCGTTCTGGAAATCGCACTCAAGAATGGCATCCATCGGCGCTTGTCAGTGCTCTACCAGCGGGCCGATTGGTGGGAGGCTTGGGCAGGCGATCCAGCGTTCGCATGGCAGACCAAGGAATTGGCCAACGCGAAGAATAAGTTGCAGCGCCGGGCAGAGGCCGCCACCACGGACAAAATTGTGGCAGAGCTAGCCTTCGGTTTCTGGAGTTCACTATTCAATGGTAGCTTTCAGCATGTGCTTTGGAAAGACCTGCGGTTGGTCTTCCCTCGTTGCCCCAAGCACCAGCGCAAGCGTCACACTATCTCATCAGCTTTGAACCAGATACGCGACCTGCGGAACCGGGTGTTTCACCATGAACAGCTCCTGTGGCTTGCTCCTTCTCTGCTCGACCTGCACACAAAGGGAACGGAAGTCATTGGCTGGCTTGACCCTCAGTTGGTGCCTTGGCTCGCTCGATATGACCGCCTTCCTGCTAGCTGGGCCGCTTCCCAGCCCTAAGCTCGCGCCATGTATTGAATCGCCAAAACCGGTGGCCAACGCCTTGGCCCGGATCGCCGAGGAAGCGGAATTCCCAGCCGCCTACGAAGGTACGGCTTCGCCAGGCACCCATAGAGCCGGCTTCTGCTTTCCTCTGGCCGGAAAAATCTGGGATTCCGACGTACGCCCCCGTATAGCGAATTGATCGGGATGTTCCAACGGCAGATAAACAATCATGCGACATCGCAACATCGTAGCGTTACGTTATGATAACGTAACAATAATGTGAGAGCTTTGCAGAAATGTGGCGCAGCCGCCTTTCCCTCCCGACGTAGGCGGGGCGGCGTGCAAATTTGTTCAGGTTAGATCCAACTCGTTCGAGGTCTTCTGGGTGCGCTCTTGAGCAAGCCATAGCAGTTTGTCTTTCACGTCTTCCCATCGTGCGCCCTGCGCCTTCAATTCGATCCAAATCTGCGCCTTTCCAACTGTGCGGAGAAGGTAGTCCTCAATGTTGGCCGATTTGCGTATCGACATCCGAGGACTATGCTGCCGAACGGCATCGGCGACTGTAGCAAAATCATGGCCCCGTTCGAATAACATGCCAGCGATCATCCAATCGGCACGAGAAGCATCGAGCTGCGTACCGAAGCGTTCTTCGAGCGAAAGCCAAACGCCTGTGTACCAATCGCGGACATTGCTTCGCTCAAGAACAGGAACGCATTGCCGTAGCATCGTCGCGACATTGCAATCCGTATGGTGCTTTTGAAGGAATTGCTGAGCTTCCGAAACAAGCGCATCAGCTTGCGAACAAACCACGCCGGGATAGTTTCGCAGCAGCACCCACGGCGATCCCTGAATAGTTCTATGCTCCGGTTTACGATTGCTGAAGCCAGCTAAACGACCGAAGTGGGCATGATCCGCACTGTTCAGATCAGCGCCATATTTTTTTGCGAGAATGCGGGCGGCGGCGCTGCGCACTCCATCTGATTGTGAATTTCCGAGGTTGATCCAGACTTGATGATTTTCTGGCGATGTCTCAACAACTACGGCGGGTTCATGTCCGGCATAAGGAAGGGATTGAATCGTTCCTCGACCAATATCATCCACCAACACAAGACCGTGCTCACAGTCACGCGCTGGGCGAATGTAAATGTCGCAGCCTTGCGCATTTTCTCGCTTCAGCCAGTCGATGCCACGCATAATCTCATCAGGCACCCAGCCACGCAAAAGCATCCCTCGCTCCGGGTGGCGAACGCCGATCTCGAAGCGAGCGCATCCCATTCCCTTGAGTTGACGGATCACCGCCACTCTGGTGCGATCAAACATTGCCGTGCTATTCCCCCGCTGCCAGTCTGATACGCATCTGAAGCAGCCCTATACAGCCCATGAGAGTGGTTTTTTCGAACAGATCGAACCGATCACAGCCAACGACCATTTCACCTGGGTAGTCCTGCTGGCATGCCGTTGGAACGATCAATAATCGATGCTTTGGCTTTCTTCGGCGCGGCTGAAATGGCAATAGTGCAAGCGAAGCTTCCGGGCAGAAAGAACGCATCGTGCGTACAAAGCGATCCCGGTCTTCCATACACTCGCAAAGCATGGCGAGTGTGCTCGGGTCGAGATAGACGGTGATCATTTGATCCTATTCTGCATTTCATTATGCTGTGCATACCTCTGAATCGCGTTGGTCTGTGAAGACCTTTTGATGCTGGTTTTCTGCGCGATTTCTTGCGGAATGAATTGCACGTTTTTGTAGTACAAGGCAGCGAGTTCGTGGATGGCGCGGTCGTGCCGCGCCATAAACTCGTTCTTGGATTTTTTCTCGCGAATGCGGCGATTCGGGCGCTTAATTGTTTTCATAAGGATTCCTCACGCAGCGATAGATCAACCAGATCACAGGGCCCACAAACAACGGTGGCACTGCGATGGCGAGTGCAATGTCAGGCACCAGTTCAACCATTGGTGTGCCGGTGAACCGCACATATTTAGCAAGCATTGATCCAATGAAGCAAACCCCACAAACCAGCAAAACTACGGTTCTCCAGCCCAACACGAACCACAATGCCCGACCATTTTTTTCACACAAGTCGCGTGCACGCTTCAAGATTTCAGCGTCGGTCATTACCGCACCCACCGTTCATATTTGAGCCAAAACCAGAATGGACTTTCTGGCAAAAAAATACTCCCAGTCTCAACTTGCCAAGCGCGGTAGCTCTTTGTGATGGCTAAGATAGTTGTCGCGAATGCAAACGACAGGGAAGTGACGCATGCTCCAAACGGAGCACCAGAAGCGATCAAATAAATGAACCACGCCGCCAGGAATGATGCGCAGGCATACCAAAAGCGGCTTTCAAGCGAGTGCCCACGAATGAGTTTGTTTCGTGCGGGATCGTCAATGAAGGCCAATCGTTGACGCGTGCGCTCCGCCGACCGAGCACGAGCGATTTCACGCACGCTATTGACATCGACAGAGGCGAAAATAGAAAAGCCACATTCGACATTACTGCACTCCCACGGATACAGCGCTTCACTATCCGAGGTGGATTCAGCGTGCCGATGCAAGACACCTTTACAGCATTCCGGGCAAGCCGGAGCGGATAGCGAACGCCACAAGTCACGGATATGTTGATTACCTGCTTTTAGTTGACCATAGCCAAGCATGGAAAGGGGCATCGACCAGAACGAGAATTTGGCAGCGCGTTTCGCGCCTTGCAGGATGCTCATGCGCGTACCCTCCTCCGACGCTTTTTGGATTTGGCTTGCGCCAGCACGGTATCTGCAACAGCGAGCAGAACGGCCAGCACGGCAGCAGGAACAGTCGGTTCAATCATGTGTGGCTACCTCCAGTAAATGCAGGCCGGTTGCCAAAAGAATTTTTGGCAGCGCTTGCGGTTTAAAAATGATGACTTCACCATCAGCAATTTGATTGCCCAGCGGGTAATGCACCAGGTCGTTTTGCGTAGCGTCGAACTCGGCAAGAATGGCTTTCCCGATACAGCCCAAAGCCTCGGTGCTGACCGGGCCTGATTCTTCGTTATTGACTGATGTTACGCAGCCGCAGCGCGCAAGACCTGAAGTTCGGCATATGCTTGCTG
>JAZKCF010000028.1:0-52767 GCA_040388195.1 Pseudomonadota bacterium | reverse complement strand
GCCGGCAACAGCGGCGGTGCGGGCACCACGCCGACGATTGCGATTGATACCTTGGAGTCGACGCTGGCCATCACTAGCAATGTGTCTGCCGTAAAAACCGGCGAGACGGCGATCATCACGTTCACCTTCAGCGAAGACCCGGGCAGCACCTTTGCGTGGAATGGCACGACCGGCGATGTGGTGGTCACCGGCGGCACATTGGGCGCGATCAGCGGCACCGGCTTGACCCGCACGGCCACCTTTACCCCGACAGCCAGTTTGGCGTCGGGCAGTGCCAGCATTACGGTGGCATCCGCCACCTACACCGATACTGCCGGCAACAGCGGCGGTGCGGGCACCACGCCGACGATTGCGATTGATACCTTGGCGCCAACACTGTCCTCCAGCACCCCAACCGACGACGCCACGGCAGTCGCTGTAGGCAGCAATATCGTACTGACGTTCAGCGAAAACGTAGCAGCAGGCAGCGGCAATATCGTGATCAGCAACGGCGCCGGCGACACACGCACGATTGCTGTTGGCGACACCTCGCAAGTCACGATCAGCGGTACTACGGTAACCATCAATCCGACAAACGATCTTTACCTCAGTGAGAATTACAACGTACAGATAGCATCCGGCGTGTTGGTGGATGCGGCAGGCAATCCTTATGCGGGTATTGCCAGTGCGACTACTTTGAATTTTGCGACACCTGATACGGTCATCAACTTGTCCGTCATCGCCGCTGGCACCGGCGGCTTTGTCATCAACGGCCAGTGTGTGAGTGACCTCAGTGGCAATAGTGTCTCCAGTGCCGGCGATATCAATGGCGACGGTTTGGCCGATCTGATCGTCGGAGCACAGCGCAGCGACCCTGTCGCCGGCACCGATGCCGGCCGCACCTATGTGGTGTTCGGAAAATCGACGGGTACGGCGATTAATCTATCGGCGATCGCTGGCGGTACCGGCGGTTTTGTCATCAACGGCCAGGGTGCGACGGACTACAGCGGCGGTAGTGTTGCCAGTGCCGGCGATGTCAATGGCGATGGCCTCGCCGATCTGATCGTCGGAGCAATCAGGGGAGACCCTGTCGCCGGCACCGATGCCGGTCGCACCTATGTGGTGTTCGGCAAATCGACGACCACGGCGATTAATTTGTCGGCGATCGCGGTCGGTACCGGCGGCTTTGTCATCAACGGTCAGGGTGCGACTGACTTCAGCGGCATGAGTGTCGCCAGCGCCAGGGACGTCAACGGCGATGGTCTGGCCGATTTGATTGTCGGGGCAAACAATAGTGACCCTACCGCAGGCGCCGATGCCGGCCGCAGTTATGTGGTGTTCGGCAAATCGACGACCACGGCGATTGACCTGTCGGCGATCGCTGGCGGTACCGGTGGCTTTGTCATCAACGGCCAAGCGGCAGGTGACAGCAGCGGTATCAGTGTGGCCAGTGCCGGCGATGTCAATGGCGATGGCCTGGCCGATCTGATTGTCGGGGCAAATATGAGCGACCCCGCCGCAGGCACCAATGCCGGGCGCAGCTATGTGGTGTTCGGCAAGTCCACAAGCACGGCAATTGACCTGTCAGCGATCGCTAGTGGTACCGGTGGCTTTGTGATCAACGGCCAGGGTGCGAGTGACAATACCGGCTTCAGTGTCGCCAGTGCCGGCGATGTCAATGGCGATGGTCTGGCCGATTTGATTGTCGGGGCAAATCAGGGCGACCCCGCCGCAGGCACCGGTGCCGGACGCAGCTATGTGGTGTTCGGCCAATCGGTGACCACGGCGATTGACCTGTCGGCGATCGCGGCCGGTACCGGTGGCTTTGTCATCAACGGCCAGTGTGCGAGTGACCAGAGTGGCATCAGTGTTGCGAGTGCCGGCGATGTCAATGGTGATGGTCTGGCCGATCTGATCGTCGGGGCACATCGCAGCGACCCTGCCGTTGGCACCGATGCTGGTCGCAGCTATGTGGTGTTCGGCAAGACGACGGGCACGGCGATTGATCTGTCGGCGATCGCCGCCGGTACCGGCGGCTTTGTCATCAACGGCCAGTGTGCGGGTGACTACAACGGCAAAAGTGTCGCCAGTGCCGGCGATGTCAATGGCGATGGTCTGGCCGATCTGATTGTCGGGGCATACAGGAGCGATCCTGCCGCCGGCAACATCGCTGGCTGCAGCTATGTGATCTTCGGTTCTACGACGGGCGCATTTAGTCAAACGGTGGTGGATCAACTCGGTACTAGTGGTGATGACACGATTACCGGCACTACGTCCGCTGAAACACTGGTGGGCGGTGCGGGCAACGACACGATTACCGGCGCCGGCGATGCAGATGTGATTTACGGTGGCGCCGGCAATGACACGATTATTCTCAATACCAGCAATATCACTGCGCTGGCCTCCAACTTTGGCAGCGGCGGCAATACAGCTCAATTGGCGCGAGTAGATGGCGGCAGTGGCGTTGATATACTGAGATTGCCCGGCTCCGGCATCACGCTCGATCTGACCGCCATTACCAATCAAGGCAACGCTTCACGCATCACTTCCATCGAACGTATCGATCTCACCGGCAGTGGTAACAACACGCTGACGATAGCATTGAACGATGTGCACGACATCGCGGGCATGAATCTCATCAACAGCAGCACGCAAGTCGCATTGGGCTGGACTAATGGCACCTACACTTTCGGCGCCAGCGAAGGCCGGCATCAGCTCATCATCGATGGCAATGCAGGCGATATCGCCAATCTGAATGGCTCCACCTGGACCAACATGGGAACGGTGACCAACGGTAGCACCTATACCGTCTACAACAGCGACATCGGTCTCGCGCAAATATTAGTGGCCAATGCCGTCACACAAAACCTACCGGCAGCGCCCATTAACCTCTCCGATATCGCCGCCGGCACCGGTGGCTTTGTCATCAACGGTCAGGATGTGGGTGACTTGAGTGGCTGCAGTGTGGCCAGTGCCGGTGATGTCAATGGCGATGGTCTGGCTGATCTGATTGTCGGGGCATACAGAAGCACTCCTGCGGCCAACAGCACTGCCGGCCGCAGCTATGTGGTATTCGGCAAGACGGGGACCACGGCGATCAACTTGTCGGCGATCGCTGGTGGTACCGGCGGCTTTGTCATCAACGGCCAGGTTACGAGTGACTACAGCGGCAAAAGTGTTGCCAGTGCCGGTGATGTCAATGGCGATGGTCTGGCTGATCTGATTGTCGGGGCATATAAGAGCGACCCTGCCGCCGGCGACTATGCAGGCTGCAGCTATGTGGTATTCGGCAAGTCGACGACCACGGCGATTGACCTGTCGGCGATCGCTACCGGTAGCGGCGGCTTTGTCATCAACGGTCAGGATGCAAGTGACTACAGCGGTATCAGTGTGGCCAGTGCGGGGGATGTCAATGGCGATGGTCTGGCCGATCTGATCGTCGGGGCAAAGACTAGTGCCCCTGCCGGCCTCACCAATGCCGGCCGCAGTTATGTGGTGTTCGGCAAGTCGACGACCACGGCGATTGACCTGTCGGCGATCGCTGCCAGTAGCGGCGGCTTTGTCATCAACGGTCAGTGTGCGTTTGACATTAGCGGTATCAGTGTTGCCAGTGCCGGTGATGTCAATGGCGATGGTCTGGCCGATCTGATTGTCGGGGCATACGGTAGCGACCCTGCCGCCCGCGACGGTGCCGGTTGCAGCTATGTGGTATTCGGCAAGTCGACGACCACGGCGATTGACCTGTCGGCGATCGCTGCCGGTAGCGGCGGCTTTGTCATCAACGGCCAAGAGGTAAGTGACTATAGCGGCAAAAGTGTTGCCAGTGCCGGTGATGTCAATGGCGACGGTCTGGCTGATCTGATTGTCGGGGCATATAAGAGCGACCCTGCCGCCGGCAGCAATGCCGGGCGCAGCTACGTGGTGTTCGGCAAGTCGACGACGACAGCGATTGACCTGTCGGCGATCGCTGCCGGTAGCGGCGGCTTTGTCATCAACGGTCAGGGGGCGAGTGACGCTAGCGGCAACAGTGTCGCCAGTGCCGGCGATGTCAATGGCGATGGTCTGGCCGATTTGATCGTCGGTGCAAATCAGAGCGACCCTGCTGCCGGCAGCGCTGCCGGTTGCAGCTACGTGGTGTTCGGCAAGACGACGGGCACGGCGATTGACCTGTCAGCGATCGCTGCCGGTAGCGGCGGCTTTGTCATCAACGGCCAAGGGGCAAATGACTGGAGCGGCGTAAGTGTCGCCAGTGCCGGCGATGTCAATGGCGATGGTTTGGCCGATCTGATTGTCGGGGCATACGGTAGCGACCCTGTCGCCGGTAACAATGCCGGCCGCACCTATGTGATCTTCGGGGCTACAAGCGGCGCCTTTATTCAAACGGCGGTGGATCAACTCGGCACCAGCGGTAATGACACGATTACCGGCAGCACATCTGCCGAAACATTGGTTGGCAAGGCGGGCAACGACACGATTACCGGTGCCGGCGGCGCGGATGTGATTTACGGCGGCGCGGGCAATGACACGATTATTCTCAATGCGAGCAATATCACTGCGCTCGCCGCCAACTTTGGTAGCGGCGGCAATACAGCTCAATTGTCACGAGTGGATGGCGGCAGTGGCGTCGATACGCTGAGTCTTTCCGACTCGGGCGTCACGCTTGATCTCACCGCCATTACCAATCAAGGCAACGCTTCACGCATTACTTCCATCGAACACATCGACATTACCGGCAGCGGCAACAACACGCTGACGATAGCATTGAAAGATGTGCAAGACATGGCGGGGATGAATCTCATCAACAGCGGTACACAAGTCGCACTAGGCTGGACTAACGGTACCTACACTTTCGGCGCCAGCGAACGCCGGCATCAACTCGTCATCGACGGCGATGCGGGTGATATCGTCAATGTGAATGACGCTATCTGGGCCAATATGGGGACGGTAACTAACAACAGCATCACCTATACCGTTTACAACAGCACCACGGGCCTCGCACAACTACTCGTGGCCAGTCCCATTACACAGAATTTGGTGCTTAATTATGTCGAACTCTCCGCTATCGCCGCGGGCATCGGCGGTTTTGTTGTGAATGGCGAGATCAATGAAGATTCCAGCGGCGGGAGCGTTTCTAGTGCCGGCGATGTCAACGGCGATGGCTTGATGGATCTAATCATCGGTGCATTGGGGGCGGATCAGTTCGAAAATTACGACGCAGGGCGATCTTATGTGGTATTCGGCAAGACCGGAACCAGCGCTATCGATCTCACTGCTATCGCTGCGGGTACCGGCGGCTTCGTCATCAAAGGCGAGATTGGGGACGATCATAGTGGGGTTAGCGTTGCCGGTGCGGGCGACCTTAACGGGGATGGCCTTGCTGATTTGATTATCGGCGCGGATCTGAGCGATCTAGCCGCCGGCACCAATGCAGGACGCAGTTATGTCGTATTCGGCAAGACCGGAACGGCTGCTATCGATCTCTCCGCGATTGCCGCAGGCACAGGCGGCTTTGTGCTGAATGGCGAGAATCCGTATGACAACAGCGGCTTTAGTGTTGCCGGCGCCGGAGACGTTAACGGGGACGGCCTTGCCGATTTGATTGTAGGTGCTAAATTCGCCGATCCTGCCGGCAATGACGCAGCCGGGTGCAGTTATGTAGTATTCGGCAAGACCACAACGACTGCCATCAATCTATCCAATATCACGGCGGGCACGGGCGGCTTTGTCCTGAATGGTGAGAATGAGAGTGACGCTAGCGGCTGGAGTGTTGCCGGCGCCGGAGACGTTAACGGGGATGGCCTTGCCGATTTGATTGTAGGCGCTAAATACGCTAATCCCAGCGGCGGCAACGCTGCCGGGCGTAGTTATGTGGTATTCGGCAAGACCACAACCACTGCCATCAATCTATCCAGTATTACGGCGGGTACCGGTGGTTTCGTGATTAATGGCCAATGTGCGGATGATACTAGCAGTGTGAGTGTTGCAGGCGCGGGCGATGTGAACGGCGACGGTTTAGCCGATCTGATTATTAGCGCGCCGGGTGGCGACTCTCCGGGAAAAACCGACTCGGGACGCAGTTATGTCGTATTTGGCAAAGCTGGAACAACCGCTATCAATCTCTCCGCAGTTGCGGCAGGTACGGGCGGCTTTGTCATCAATGGCGAGGTTGATTTTATTCAAGCTGGTGACAGTGTTGCGAGCGCCGGCGATATTAATGGCGATGGCCTTGCCGATCTTATTATCGGTTCTAAAAATGCCAATTCCTCGACGGTTAGTGGTGCGGGGCGTAGCTATGTGGTGTTCGGCAAAACAGGCGGTACCGCCGTTGATCTTTCCGCAATCGAGCAAAATGTCGGTGGTTTCGTCATTGCGGGCCAGTGTGAATATGACAGAAGCGGCGTGAGTGTATCCGCCGCAGGTGATATTAATGGCGATGGTCTAGCTGATTTGATCGTCGGGGCATACAAAGCCGATCGTGACTTCAGCGATCAGGGGCTGACGTATGTGATTTTCGGCTCGACTAACGGCGCGTTTAAGCAAACGGCAGTGGATCAATTAGGCACCAGCGGCAACGATACGATCACCGGCACCACGTCTGCTGAAACACTGGTGGGCGGTGCAGGCAATGACACCATCACAGGAGCTGGTGGAGCGGATGTGATTTACGGCGGATCGGGCAGTGACACGGTCGTTCTCAATGCCGGCAATCTTACCGCGCTCGCCGCCAGTTTTGGTTCCGGCGGCAACACTAGCCAACTGTCTCGCGTGGATGGCGGTACCGGCATCGATACGTTCAGTTTATCGGGCAGCAGCATTTCGTTGGATTTGACTGCCATTGCTAATCAGGGCGGCAGCAAGATAGGCAGTATTTCACGCATTACTTCCATCGAACGCATCGATCTCACTGGCAGTGGTGACAATACATTGACGTTGGGTTTGAAGGATGTGCTCGATATGAGCGGGATGAATATTTTCAACAATGCGAATGGTTGGGAAAATGGCACTTACACCCTTGCGGCGGGTGGCGCGAATGGGGTGAATCCGGAGAAGCGGCATCAATTGGTGATTGATGGCAATGCTGGTGATGTGGTGAATTCGAGCGGGTGGGGGGCGACAGCGGGGACAGTGATGAATGGTGGGCATACGTATGATGTTTACAACCAAGGGACGTTCGCGCAGTTGTTGATTGATCAGTCGATTACGCGGACGGTGGTTTAGGGTGTTATACGGCCCTAAATTTGGCAAAATATTTTCCCCCGCATCTTAAGATATAAATCAATATCGCCATGGATGAGATTAACCTTGAGTAACTATGCGAGCGACTACTAATTATTCCTGAGATTTTCAGCAGATAATTGGCAGTGTGGAAGATTGTCTCGATTACTCTGAAAGCAATATTGAAGAGCAATATCATTCAGAAATTCAATCTATTCAGCAACAGAGGGCTTACTTCCTTATGAAACCACTCTTCTTTACACAATCTCTTCTTGGCAGCATTTTTTTCATCGCTGTTTTACTCCTCCTCAACTTCCCAAATGCAAATGCATCTACACCGATAGATGATAAAGAAACATTTAACCAGCTTCCGATTTCTACTGGCCGATCTGCAAAACCCACAAAAAACACGACTGATGAAGCAGTGGTAGAAGTGCTGCCCGCTTCGTTCCAGAAAATTATAAAAGCGATATACAAAACGTTTGATGGCGAAACCACCATGCTAGGCGGAGACGATGGCGAAGCGATTGGATGGGCGGTGATTCCCGGTATGGGCAAGTTTTATTTATATCAAGGTAATAATCTTTCGGCGGAATTTTGGGATGGGTTTAGCCGTTCATCAGCACCTTCCGCGCTACGTAACGTCATCAAAAATGATCAATCAAAGAAAAATATTTTTTACTTAAGAGGTGATCGAAACAATTTATGGAAAACTGATGAATATCAGTTTAAGGGCTCACCAATTTGGATGCGGACCGACTTCGTTATATCAATTGCGGTCGTTGATAAAAATACTCGTATAGAAATCTTTGAAACAGGCCCTTCATTATTGCCTGGCAAGCGAATCGGCATGAACGCACACACACTGAAGCCTACTTATTTATTCGATTGGCAGACAGGGAAATTCCAAACCACGATCGAAAGAAAAAATATATTGAATCTCGTTAAAAACAATCTTTCATCTATCAGCGATGAATCTGCAGCTCAATTGCCCGACAATGTCCGCATTCGCGAATCGCTTTGGCAACGGCTCAGCACGCTTATTAGTTCAGAAAAACTGCGAATACAAAACGTAAAGACCGTGGGTTCAGTATCAAAAGCTGATGTGTTCAGCTTCTCATACGAAATTGTAAACAATGACTCTGAGCCACTTATTCTTCCTAAAGGAATTGATTTGCGTCAGGTAGTACAAGTGTGGAGAGGAATAGAACCTTTATCAGCAGAGGCGGGGACGAAAACACCTATCAGCAAATGGGGTAACGCATACGTGCAAGGATGGAGTGACGCTATTCCAGCGCAGGCTATTGTGGGCGCACATGAAAAATTCATTATCGTAGATAAATGCGAAATCGCCTCGTTACGCCCAGGCAATTACCGGCTGCATTTAACATTACGTTCAATCAAAGATAAGCGTCGATTATTGTTTTCAAAGGAAAGCGAATCTGATTTGGTATTTGCGGTGCCTTGAATTGATAGGTGAGGAGATTTTTTGGAAGGGTGTTTGTTGGCTTTATGTAACGCTTTGTATAAGGCTGAACAAGTTCACGGGCGCAATGCCCGTTGGTTATTGCGCCCTACGCGAGCCACGAGGGACGGGGATGGCGTGGCTTTCATCATCACGCGACATTCTCAATCTATGATTGCCTATTCATATCATTCGTGGTTAAGCTTCGTGCATCTACAATCTTCCTATAAATATTCGCCCAATGATGAATCCTGATATTTCTTTTTCACGCGCACTTCTCCCCACTCTATTGTGCTTAATATTAATTCCTGGCTGCGCAAATCATGCCGCACAAAAAGCAACACAGGCAGCATTAAAAGGCAATGTACAGCGAGTTGCAATGGTGAAGGTAGAAGAACCGAAACTAGAGATTAAGAAAAACGGAGGGGTGGGTGCTTTTTTGGGTCCTATCGGTGTGCTTGTTGAGAAGGATTATCTTAAAACTAAGATGGCTGAATTTACGAACTCGACTCAAGATCACAAGCTGCTTCTAGGTTCTAAAATGTCCACAGCATTGCAAAAAGAATTATCAGCAAGTGGATACAAAGTTACCGTTTTGCCGGATGATATAAAGTCTGCTGATATCGACGACCTGGACGATTTGGATTACTCGAAGATTCAATCCGGCGACGATGCGATACTTCATGTCTACTATGACTATGCCGGCTTCTTCTCCAACTACACTTCTCTCACCTATCAGCCGCAACTTCATATCACGATGAAACTCATCGCCATGAAAGACAAAACTGAATTGGTTGACGAAACGATTGCCTATGGTACAGATGCACGTAAGGAGACGAACGACTCGGTCCCAGCCGATCCGAAATATGCGTATTCGACGTTTAATGAGCTGATAGAAAAAGCCCCGGAGGCGGAAGAGGGTTTGGATAAGGGGGTAGAGGCGTTGGCTAAGCATGTTGTTAAGCAGCTTCGGCGTTTGGGGTATTAGGGAGAAATGAAGGGGCTTTTGTAAATGGATTGCGAAGGGGGGTTGGCCAGAACTGAAATTGTCCTGCTGTCCTAGATCACGTAGGGCGCAATAACCAACGGGCATTGCGCCGCATGTTAATCCCCATAACCCAACGCATCTGATCCTACATTTCCTGCTCAATCCGACGGATACATACCTTGCTTTACTAGGTATGTATCGTAACATCGACATGCGGCGCAATGCCCGTTGGTTATTGCGCCCTACGTAATCTGAATTCGTTAGTCAAAATTTTTCCATTGTCATTCTGAGCGTAGCGAAGAATCTGCTTTTTGCCAATGGTTAAAGAGCATCGATGTTTAAAGGTCGTAAACAGCAAGTTCTTCCCTCCGCTTTCGCGAGGGCTAAAGGCCCACTCAAAATGACAGTCACTCAATGTGCAAAACTCAGCGTGACTGACCAGTACGACGCATCAAACTGTTTCAGCAATAGGCTTAGAAACGACAACATGCAACCTATTCACGCCGCTCATCAACGCTTTGATTGAGGCGGTCACGATATTGGTATCAATACCCACACCATACAATTCGCTGCCGCCTGCAACGGAAATGAGTTCCATAAATGCGCAAGCTTTTGCATTCCCGCCTTCGCCGCTGGCGCTAATCGATCGCTCTTCATAACTGCGTACCTGTATCTCAACACCGAGGCCTTTCAATGCATGAACCGCAGCATCGATCGGACCATTACCTTCACCGGAAAGAACACGCCGTGTTCCGTTAGCTTCGATGACAAGCTGAATGCCTTGTCTATTACCGCGTTCGAAGAGATGGTGTTCGACGTAACGCACGTTGTCATTACATTCCAGATAAGTTCGCGAGAAAAGTTCCCAAATAGCAGCGGCATCCATTTCACAGTTATTGCTATCTGTGTACCGCTGAATCACGCTGGAAAATTCAACTTGCAAACGGCGAGGCATCACGATGCCGTATTCGGCTTCGAGCAGATACGACACGCCGCCTTTACCGGATTGGCTGTTAACGCGAATGATCGAACCATAGCTACGGCCAATATCGGCAGGATCGATTGGCAAATAAGGAATATTCCACAACGTGTCTGGTTGCTGAACGGCAAATCCTTTTTTGATCGCGTCCTGGTGCGATCCTGAAAAGGCGGTAAATACCAAATCGCCGACATAAGGATGGCGTGGATGAACAGGTAACTGCGTGCAATATTCGGCGGTGCGCGCAATCGCATTGATATCGGAAAAATCGAGACCGGGCGATACGCCTTGCGTATAAAGATTCAATGCAAGCGTGACGATGTCTACATTACCGGTGCGTTCGCCATTGCCGAAAAGGCAACCCTCAACGCGGTCGGCGCCTGCCATGAGACCCAGTTCCGCCGCAGCCACAGCGGTACCGCGATCGTTATGCGGATGAAGGCTAAGAATCACGCTATCGCGGCGAGCGAGATTGCGATGCATCCATTCGATTTGATCGGCGTAGATATTCGGCGTCGCTACTTCTACTGTACTCGGCAAGTTGAGGATGACTTTATTATCAGGCGTTGCATCCCAAGCCGCTGTTACCGCATTACAGATTTCAAGCGCGAAGTCGAGCTCTGTTGCGGTAAACGTTTCGGGACTGTATTCCAACATCCAATCGGTTTCCGGTTGCTCGGCGGCAAGCTCTTTCACCAGTTTTACGGCAGAGACAGCCATCTCGATCACTTCGGCCTTACTCATTTTGAAAACGACATCGCGGAAAGAAGGCGAAGTCGCGTTATAAATATGGACAATCGCCCGCTTCGCGCCGCGTAACGATTCCATCGTCCGGCGCACAAGATGTTCCCGTGCCTGCGTCAATACTTCAATCGTGACATCCGCAGGAATGTGATTGCCTTCGATCAACGTGCGGACGAAATCGAAATCGGTTTGCGAAGCCGATGGAAATGCGACTTCAATTTCTTTAAAGCCGATAGCACACAGCGTGCGGAACATCCGCATCTTGCGCTCTCCATTCATCGGTTCGAACAAAGCTTGATTACCGTCGCGCAAATCGGTGCTCATCCAGATCGGCGGCGTGTTGATGGTTTTGCTGGGCCATTGCCGATCTGCAAGATCGACCGACGGAAAGGGACGGTATTTTGCAGCAGGTTCTTTCAACACGATGACGGCTCCTCTTGGCTATGAAACATTTCTTTAAGAGCATCGAACAAAATGTCTCTGGCTAGGCGCGCTGACGCAGACAGTACAAAAGAGTACGGCAAGGAAGCGCAACAACGGCAGAGGCGTTTTGTTTGATGCTCTAGTGGTCAGTCACGTTGGTTTTGTTAGGCACCATTTTTCCATTGTCATTCTGAGTGCAACGAAGAATCTGCTTTTTGTCTGCGTTATGGACAGTGCTACTTTTGACCGTCGTAAACAGCAGATTCTTCGCTATCGCTCAGAATGACAGTCACACGCCGTGCAAATTCAACGTGACTGACCACTAGTTATATCGTAACCAAAAATGGGCGGCATATTATTGCCTTTTATTTCCTTATTATTCTGGTTATTAACATAATAATGCTTATATGGCGATTATTTAGGCATATACTGCTTATATAGAAAATATTAGAGCAATTTTATGGAATTAGACCGTTGCGATCGAGAGATTCTACGTGTCCTGCAAGAGGATGGGCGGATCAGCAATCAAGATCTGGCAGATCGGATCGGCCTATCGCCGTCACCATGCTTACGCCGAGTACGTGCGTTAGAGGAAAACGGTTTTATTACCGGCTACCGCGCGCATGCGGATGCGAAGGCGCTTGGGTTATCGCTCATGGCTTTGATCCATATTTCCATGGACCAGCATACGCCGGAACGCTTCAAACACTTCGATGCACAAATCGCTGAGATACCGGAGGTGATGGAATGTCTTTTGATCACGGGGCAGTCAGCGGACTATCAGCTTAAGGTAGTAGTGAAAGACATGGATGCTTATCAGGAGCTTTTATTGAATCGGATTACCAAGATTAAAGGCGTGAGTGGGGTACATTCGAGTTTTATTCTTCGGCGGGTGGTGGATAAGACGGCGTTGCCGATTGAGGAGATGTAAGAATTATGAAAATCTTGCGTTGAAAGGTTGAAAGCAGACTTTTAAAGCTCTTAGGATGGATAAGTAAAATGTATTTAATGCGACCTTGATAGATATTGGACTGAAAGTGTCAACGCGTTGCTAATATCCAGTATATGGAAGCTTACAGAGTGGGGCTACTCAGCCAAAATCCAGAATTCTGCTTTAACTACTTTTCTCCTAAACTGGATATTTGTTGCATGGTCGAGAATCGCGCCCTGGTGCTTACTTTAAAAATAACATTATTTGCGCGTCCTTTCTCGAATGTAATGTTAGCCATTTTGCACCCAGACCACTAAGGGAGGCTCGGGTGCTTTTCATAAAGGGCCGCAAGATCTCCTTGTTCGTCAGGAAAATGGCTGCAGTATGCGAGCATGAACCAACGGTAGAACTGCTCTGTCTTTTGAAAATAGGGCGTGACAAACTGAATTGCATCCTCTTTGGGTTGAAGGTTATTCAGATATGCCTTTTCTTGTTGACTCCATCCGCTCCTATTCATGAGGTCGGTAACGTCGAGGAATAGCCTGTAGGTATTAGTTCTTGTGGTATCCCATTCAACGAAGGTGCTTGGTAACGACTGATGTGCCGTGAAGTTGCGGAGTTTCTTAACGCACGACGCAAGTAGATCGTTTTGAAAGGTTGAAGCCACGTTAGTGTCGTAAACAGTCTTGAAGGTTTTCGGAAACGATGGTGCTTGAACTGCAACGCGATAATGATCGATTAGCGTTGCGGCTGACATAAGGAAGTTGTAGAAAGATCTAAGTGCATCTATGCAGTAATCTTCGCCTTTCCCAGGCATGTCCATCTTGATGTGCATCGCATATGCATTGATGTCGGCGAGTTTCATGAGATCTGAGTGGTTTCTCTTGAACATAAGGAAACTGAGTTCATGATCTATTAGAAATTTTCCGGTCTTTGACTTAAACACAGATAGCATTCTCCTGAAGGACAAATGGCTAACAACAAAGGGGACGCTTTCGTTACGACCTCATTCAACTACCCATCAGCCAAAATTTTAAGGTTACGATAAGGCATCGAACCACAGAGAACCCGGAGAAAAGGATTTCATTTCCGCATCTTCTCTGAAGTTTTTATGGTTTAAGATTAACTCGAATTGATGCTCATATTTCTATTCAAAACATTTCAGAGGTGGAATAAAAAGAAAGTCAGTCAACCTTGTATAAGCGTGGGCTTTACATTAGTCGCGTGCGCTTGTTGATATTGAGTAGGAAGATTTAGACATGCAACCTTTGTTGCTAAGGGATCAGTCGAGATTACTCCGTGGAATAAAAAGAGGAAATGCCATGTCAGATCAAGAAGCGTTTTGGGATAAGCGTAGATCCGGTGCCAATCCTAAACACAAGCAAGACAGTAGAGATGAACCAGAAAGAGATGTGGCACGGCTGATTCACTCTGCTGCATTTCGTCGGCTCCAGGGGAAAACACAAATTTTGGGAATTGGCGAAAGCGATTTCCATCGTACCCGTCTTACGCATTCCATGGAAGTTGCGCAGATAGGGCGAGGCATTGTTTGCCACCTTATTAAAAAAGACGATCCGGCAATCGTTAATGACCTGCCAAGTCAGAATACGATTGTTGCTATTTGTTTAGCTCATGATCTTGGTCACCCACCCTTCGGACATGGAGGAGAAACCGCCTTGAATTGTTTAATGAGCAATGCTGGTGGATTTGAAGGAAACGCCCAAACTCTTAGGTTGTTAACGAAAGAAGAGGCCCACACCGAAAATTACGGGCTCGATCTTACACGCCGTACGTTACTAGGAATTCTTAAATATCCTGTTAACTATAGCAAGGTTAATAAAAAGCAAAAGCAAACCGAGTCATGGAAACCACCTAAGTGTTACTACGATTGCGAGCAGGATGTCGTCAATTGGATCATTGAACCATTCTCTAATAAGGACAGAAAGGCATTCCAAAAATTTAAACCGCCATCCGATGACGAGCATGGAAAGCCTACTGAAAAGAGTCTCGACGCCTCGATTATGGAGTTAGCCGATGATATTGCCTATGGTGTACACGATCTTGAAGATGCGATTCATTTAGAAATGATCAGCGTTCATGATTGGGACCGAACAGATCCCACAATAAATAAGGAATGGGAAAAAGAATATGGTTTAGAGAATTTACGTATTGATTTATTTTCCGGAGAGTCGAGTAAACGAAAACGTGCAGTTGGCGCTATGGTAAATGCTTTAATTTCCTCAACAGTTTTGAAGGAGTGCGACTTTAAAGAACCAAAGCTCAAGCGCCTAATAGTACTAAAAAAAGAAGCGAGGGATTTTCTTAACGATTTACAAGGCCTAGTCAGAGAAGTAGTTATCGATTCTGCGGCAGTTCAAACTTTGGAATATCGAGGTCAACAAATCATCAAGAAACTTTTTGAAGCATTTATATCTGATCCCAAAAGGTTACTGAAAAGAAATTTCTCTCAAAAATGGCAAGAAGCTGATTGCGACTTTGATAAAGCAAGAATAATTTGCGATTACTTGTCAGGAATGACTGACGAATATGCGACGCGAATGTTTGAGAGACTTTTCGTTCCTCGACAAGGAACCGTTTTGTTGAAGCTTTAATGTCAACTAAACCGGTCTTAATGGCCTTTGAAAATTTCTCCCATTCATTTTTGGCCAAGTAAATTCGGAGAGAGTAAAAAAATTGCTGAGGAGAGAGCATGGACGTTCTGACCGGACTTAAGTCTGAAATTTTCCGGCCTGCGATTACATTCATTATTCCAGGCATACTTGCTGGAACACCGTATTTTTTTGTCCTGGAATATTTTTATTCCGACCTTTCAAAGCACGTTACTGACCATCCAACGTTATCCACTTTTCTTAGTGCTGTTGTATCTACAGCTTTCGGGCTAATCGCCTACGAATTGGGAACAAGTATTGAGAATAACAGAATTGACGTCGCTTTAAAAAAGGCAGATCCACTCTTTGAAGACGAGTGGTACAAGTATCTAAGGTGTACATTTCCAGTGCCACCGGTTGCAGAGGACTATATTCACAATCAGATTCTTTTTCTGAAGTTTGAGTTATCTGCTGTGGCAGCACTGCTTATTAGTTTTCCAGGAACGTTTTTGGCTTGGTTTCTCCAGGGGCATCCAGGATACATGTCATCAGCTATAGTTGCCGCATCCTTTATGTTTGGAATACGTTATTTTTACAAAGAGGCAGAGTCAAGTGCAAAAATTCTCGCTCGTGTTAGAAAAGAAATACTAAAAGGGGTAGGGTGCCCGCCGAGTTGCGAGCCAGAGCCCTAACTCCAAATGCTGCTCTGAGGTTCTGCGTCGCCACTAATTATCTATAAAAGGTTTTAGCCCGCGTAGGGCGCAATAACCAAAGGGCATTGCGCCGCATGTTTCTGTTTACGATACTTCCCCCATGTCCGATTACCGTCGCGCCTGGCATCCAGGCGGCACCTATTTTTCACCGTTAACTTGCTTGAACGGCATGGCAACGATTTGCTAATTCGTCATGTCGATTTATTGCGAGAGGCCATTCGTTTAGTCAGGCAACGTTACCCATTCGTTATTCACCGCTGGGTCGTGTTGCCAGATCACTTGCATTGCGTTATTGAATTGCCGATTGATGATGCAGATTTTGCGGTTCGCTGGCGATTAATCAAAATGAATTTCTCCAAAGCATTGCCGCTTACTGAGCTACGTTCTAAGGTTCGAGTAAAGCGGGGCGAGCGAGACATTTGGCAGCGCCGTTATTGGGAGCATCTCATTCGCGACGAGACTGATTTTCATGCGCACATGGATTATGTTCATATCAATCCAGTTAAACATGGATTGGTGAGCCGACTGGCCATATTCAACTTTTCATCATTGTGTACGACAAGGTATTTATCCGTTAGATTGGGCGGGTGACGTTATGGTGGATTCATTGATTTATCCAGATTGACATGCGGCGCAATGCCCTTCGGTTATTGCGTACTATGGTTGATCTACCGCAAACTTCACTTTAATAAAGTAGCCGTAATTCGATAGAAAGAGGCTTATGTTTTTATTCTTACGTACTCGAATAAGATTTTTCACCAAAACCAGCGTGTCTTTAACATTTTCAATTTTATGCTTAATGTTGACGGGCTGCGCAAAGTACTACTATGTAGATCCCTTTTCAAATTTTAGAGATATAAATCCCGCTAATTTTAAGCGCCTAGAAAATCCGAGGCCTGTACATTTGATATTTGAATTTCGAACTAACGGAATCACGGACAATCAAAAAACTGAATCTGCAAAAAATCAGGTTACAGATATTGTAAAAAACAGTGGTTTATTCAGTGAAGTAAGTACAAGCGCAGTAAAAAATGGCGCAACGCTAAAAGTTGTCATTGATGCTAACTCAGACCCCGGCCTCCTCAATCTCTACCGTCTGTATTATGGATTTGCTGCCATAGCAGTCAAGGATAGGTATTTATGTTTATTAACGTATTCAAAAGATAGCGAAGCTTTAAAAATATCCGCCGGAACGGGTCAAGTGAATGACATGGGGGTATCTTCTAAGACGAAAACAAAACTAAGAGAGGGGTGGACTGAATTACATGGTTATAACAAAGAAGGAGAAGCGATTGAAAAAATGATTCAATACCTAGTCAATGATCGCTTGGATCAATTGTCAAATAATTCTACTTTTAATAATTAAACGGCGTTCTGCCTGTGGTATGGAATGAAAAGCAATACCATTGTTATGACCAGCGCCAGTCCGCGTAGGGCGCCAATAACCAAAGGGCATTGCGCCGCATGTTGATGTTTACGATATTTCTGCCATGCCCGATTACCGTCGCGCCTGGCATCCAGGTGGCACTTATTTTTTCACCGTTAACTTGCTTGAACGGCATGGCAACGATTTGCTAGTTCGCCATGTCGATTTATTGCGAGAGGCGGTTCGTTTAGTCAGGCAAAGTCATCCGTTCGTTATTCACGGCTGGGTGGTGTTACCAGATCACTTGCATTGCGTGATTGAATTGCCGATTGATGATGCAGATTTTTGCGGTTCGCTGGCGATTAATCAAAATGAATTTTTCCAAAGCATTGCCGCGTACTGAACTACGTTCTAAGGTTCGAGTAAAGCGGGGCGAGCGAGGTGTTTGGCAACGTCGTTATTGGGAGCATCTCATTCGCGACGAGGCTGATTTTTGTGCGCACATGGATTATGTTTATATCAATCCCGTTAAACATGGATTGGTGAGTCGGGTAGCCGACTGGCCGTATTCAACCTTTCATCATTGTGTACGGCAAGGTATTTATCCATTAGATTGGGCGGGTGATGTTGTGGTGGATTCATTGATTTATCCGGATTAACATTCGGCGCAATGCCCTTCGGTTATTGCGCCCTACGCGGGCTGTTGCGTGTGACGTTACCTTGCCTCCGAATGGGGGAGTTAATGTCTTCTCACAAGGACAAGCACCAAGGGCATGGTATTCGATGATAGTGCCGCGCTTACATCAACGTGGTAATGCAGAGGTGCTGCAGAGCATGGGGCAAGGCAATGCCGCTTTACTCATTGGCGCGGCTTCCAGCGGAACCGCGCTAAGACCACACGTCCAGCATCATCGAATTCGACACCTTCAGCCTCTAGCAAAATTCGCTGTAATAAATGATTCTCCGACCAGGTCCGCGGGCTTACTTCACCTTTCGCATTAATCACGCGTTGCCAGGGGATACCGGAATTTTCTGGTAGACGATGTAAGGCATAACCGATTTGACGCGCATTACGTGGCATGCAGGCAAGCGCTGCAATCTGACCATAGGTTGCTACCTTGCCGGCCGGAATTTTCTTTACGATGGCGTAAATTCGTTCATACGTAGTATCGTTGCGCGGTAATTGGGGCGAGCTATTCGAATTGCTCTGCCACTCTGGCTTCTTAATGCGCATTGTTTCTTTCAGGACTGTAGGGCGCAAAAGCAAAGCGTCTTCCGCCGAATACCAGTTAATCTCTTCTATCGCCTGTGGGTATATCCGTTACGGTGTTATCTGTCCAGGCTACGCTTGCTTCTTATTCATGAACCGCCCGGCGCCGGATCCGCATGCCGGATGGTGTAGGGAAGGGTGGGATAGAAGCCTGCTTTACCCGATTGAGTTGCTTTCGGTACAGTCCCATGCCGGACCTATTTTGTAGGAACGCCAAGTTGTTCGAACATTTTCTTGTCAAGGTGCTGCGTAAACGTCTCGGCCCCTTTGTTGACGGCTGGATGCGAGAGCATTGACTGTGCGGCTACTTGACCGAGCACCTCGAAACTCGTTTTGAAAACGCCATTTCCTTCGTTTTTCACTGCTTCAATGGTCTGTTCGCGACAAGACTCTGTGATGAGTCGTTGAACCAGTACGCCCATTTTCTTGTTGAGATCATTTCGCGTTTTATCGTTGATTGCAGAGATGTCTGATACATCGGGGTTTAGAGCCACTATGGCAAACATCCAGCGAACCAATTCAGTTTTATCTTTTTTGACGTCTTTGCGACCAGGCAACGACTAAGATCGTCGGCGAAGACTCCAGCGTGCGCAGGCATCGAGATGCTTGTGGCTACGATGAAAGATGTAATGGCTAATAGTTTCAAGATTGACACCTTTGGTATTGGTGAATTGCTCTGGAAAGCGCTTAACGAACAAATAGAAGGGCGCGCGTCCTGATATAACAACGAAGGATTATCATTAATCGCGCGTCCCTTTCGAATGTCGAGTTAAAAGTCATTGGCTGTGACGTAAGCGTAGTGAGTCAAGAATAGCTGCAAGTTCGTCTGCGCTCATTCCGTACGTGTCTGGTAGCCCGCCTTCAGCATTAGCTAAAATCATAGCGATTCTCCTAGTTCGTACTCCCTCCTTATGCCCGTCCGTATAGTTCAACCCCACCATCGAATGGCCTTGAAGATGAAGGGGAAAAAATCCCTTAACATTCACCCAGGGAGTGAATACAGGCCGAAATAAACTGCAGGTCGTAAAACCTTGCTCTGTGAGCTCAAGATACGAACTATTGGGATGCAAGTTGATACCCCATATGAGTGCGCAAACACCAAAAAAGGCTGCACAAGGGTAACCAATGAAGGGGGCGTGGGAAGTAATAACCAAGCCACCAAGGCTTAACATCAATGACCCTAGAAATAGAAGAGACATCTTCTTTTTGTTGACACGGTATACAATTGGTAAGTTAGGAATGTTTGTCATTTTTTGACTTTTAACAGTGTTTATACGGACCCATTGATCCGTATATCGATTATTAATAATGGCGGCCATTATGCGTCGTACATTATTGATCTACAACATGGGATGAATTTTTGCGTCTCTATAACAACCTCAATATTGGGGGGCGCGACAAAGCGTGAAATTTGCAATTTCGATTCTTTGCTTTTCATAGGGAGTGACACTCATGGAGGGTGAATCGGCCAATTCTCAATACTTGCTTGATCAACTCTCTGTCGTTTGACGAAAAGCACGGACAGCCGTTTTAGGGACTGTACGTCTGCGGGCGCTTTGACTGGATGTTGTCAGATGATCAAAAAATAGTTCCTCCACATCCGCTGCATTGCTGCCTCTGAATTATCTGGATGTGATAGACCGCTTAGGGCCCAGCGCATTCCCACATGATAAACGCTCGAGGAAGGTTACGGCCACGCCGTAAACCATTAATTTCTCTTCCCGGCATGATCTCTCAACATTTGACGCCACCATCTAGATAGAGAGAAACTTTCAATCATCCAATCAACTTACGCATTTCCAACAAAATAATCCACCAAATTAATCGTCAAACACCGTATCACTTTTTTAAAGGATTACGCCCATGCCGACGAATACATATCTTAATCGTAAAACACCGGGCGTTTACGTTACTGAAATCGATGCGTTCCCACCGTCGATTGTCGGCGTAGAAACAGCGGTACCAATCTTCATCGGCTATACAGAGACTGCGATTGATCCTGTGAGTGGAGAGAGAGTCAATATATCTTCAAGCGGTCCCATTAAGCTCCATGATGGATTACATCCTCATCCAGCCGAATTTATCGAATTAACATTTACGCAACAAATGCAGGGTGTGTGATGTTTTTAAAAAAACGCGCTTGCATTACTGGCTTGGTGCATCGTATTTATTAAGCACAGTGTTTCCATGTCATTCTGAGCGTTAGCGAAGAATCTGCTGTTCAAGATGTAGAATTGGCACTACGCATATCGTTAGCAAAAAGCAGATTCTTCGCTAGCGCTTAGAATGACAGTCAAACATACTGCGGAGGCGGTTTTATGGTTACTAAGTTTCAAGAGTTGCAAGAACATCTAACCGTCAGAATATCGCAAATACGCGGGGTTCCCGAACACGAATTACCCGCAACGATCACAGCATTGTTGCAGCACACGATTCAGCATATTTACTCTCCGAAGCTTCAAAGAATTATAAATACACCCGAAGCCGCCTTACGCGCTGCGGAAGATAGCAAGATGCCGGGACAGGCTAGCGTATATATTCCTGCATCAGATGATATCGGTTTCAACATATGGTTCGATTTTGCCAAGGCTCTTCCTGCGCAAATACTCAACGTAAAAAAGATCGACATTCCCCTAGACGACAAAACCGCCGATGAAATGAGCAAGTCCGCAGGATTTTTGTCTTTAGCGCATGAGCAAAATGCGGATGGCAACCATATCTTGCTTCCTTATGTTGTGCCTGGCGGAAGGTTCAACGAGATTTACGGCTGGGATACGAATTTCATCGCGATGGGCCTTCTGATAGAAGGCAATGTAACGTTAGTACGTTCTCTTATTAAACACCATCTTGCCGAAATTCAAATGTATGGTCGGGTACTCAACGCCAATCGTTGTTATTACTTAACAAGAAGCCAACCGCCATTATTTATAGATTTAGTTCTCTCTTATGCTGATCATTTATCTGCTGAGGAATTCGTTCGAGAGAAGGCGCTGATTGAATCTTGCATTAAGGCAGGCATTCAAGAATATGAAGCTATGTGGACCGCCGAACCTCATCAAACAAAGAATGGTCTCTCACGCTATTTTGATCCGCGTAAGCATTTCCCGCCGGAGACCGAGCCGGGGCACTTTGACCCTGTTATTAAACCCTATGCCGACAAGCTCGGAATATCTATTGAAGCGTATATGCAAGCATTCAATGCGGGAGAAATCGAAAATAGCGAGCTTGCCGATTTTGTAATGCACGACGGAGCGGTACGTGAGTCAGGGCATGACACCACAAACGCCCTTATCGGGAAAGCCGCGCATCTAAATGTGGTTTGTTTAAATTCATTTCTCGGAAAAGCTGAAGCAGACATTGCCTGTCTCATTGAAAGTTATTTTGGCGGTTCTTTGCATATTAAAAATCGTATAACTACTGCTGAGGAGTGGCGGAAGAAATTTGAGCACCGCAAACAATTAATGGATCAATTTCTTTGGAATGAGAAATGCGGTTACTTTGAAGATTATGATTTCATAAAGGGCGCATTTTCTGCGTATATCAGCCCAAGAGGGCTATTCCCATTGTGGGCAGGACTCGCAAGCCAACAACAAGCAGATCGAATCGTGTCTACTTTATTACCTGCATTGGAGTTTCCTGGAGGGCTGGCGAGCTCAGATGAGTCATCTCGCGGACCAGTGACGCTTGAACATCCGCAGCGACAATGGGACTACCCGGCAGGTTGGGCGCCTCATCAAATTCTTGCATGGAAGGGTTTAGAACGGTACGGCTATCATGAGGAAGCACAGCGGCTCATATATAAATGGTTATTTATGATTACGACAACTTGGTTGCACACTCGAACCATTGTTGAGAAATATGACGTGGTGACAAGTTCACAAGATTTTCATGCGGAATACGGGAACGTCGGACAAGGAATGGATCTGCACGAGAGTGCCGGATTCGGATGGACTAATGCATCCTATGAAATTGGTCTTGCAAGGCTCGATTCATCTTATCGAGATAAACTCGATAGATTAATTTCTCCTGACGTTGTTTTCGATAGATCTAAAAACCGCGATTTCTATTGAGTCTTGAGAAAATGGCTAACAAAAAAGCAGGTGCCAAAATCTGTCATTCTGCATTACGCCGGCTATTAGCATTCCGAGGTATGTGGCTACATGTTGGATTGGACATTCGTTAAAAGATCAATAAGCATCTTTTAATCGAGGGCATGCGAATGTGGCGATCCGACGTTGTTGTTTCATGGTGTATGCCCTTTATGGTGCTTTGGTCTAAATGTCGGGTTAGAAAAAAGTCAGTTTATTTTGTCATCGCTAAGCTATGTTTATATGAGCGGTGTTTTTGTGTGAGATTTGGGGTGTCTGCTTTTAGTTAGGCGCGCTTGGTGTAACGTTGATGCGCCTCGGAAAGCAACAGCGGAGACGTTTTTTCGCCGCAGCATTGTATTTGCACAGAACGCCGGCGACGGGGGTATTGATTCTCCTGTTTCTTGTAATTTCTTCTTGCAAAGGGGCGAACAAAATGAAACGTTATATTCTCGTTTTCCTGGTTATCTTTTTCTTAGAGGGAGCCCTGCCAGCAGCCGCGACACCATTCATCAATATAGAGACTCGCAGCATCAATGGGACATTAACAGGTATTCAGATAGTCGAGCGTACTCGCCCCGCCGCCGGCGACGAGTATACGGCTGCTTATACCAACCACGCTGGTGAGGCCGCAACAACACCACCAGTCAGGGCAACTGGGGCGGGTCTTGCGGCTATTGACCTATTGGCCAAACCAGGTACGCCCGTCACCGTAACAAACATAACAGAAGAGATCACAAATCCCGCCTTTATTGCTAGTGTCTTTTCTCCGCCTTTGAATATCGTCGTAAGTGAGTTCGGGATTAATCCTGGTTCAATGCTGACGCTGGCAGGCAATACATTCGCCCTCAGTGGCGGATTCACGGCGGTGCAGAACGCTGTGAATTACGACCCCGCTTCGCCGTCATATGGTACTGAGCTCGGCTATATTACAAATACAAATATTACAGGTGGCGGCGCTGGCGGTACGTTTCAATTCGACATTGGAAACGTTTCGACCCAAACAAATCTGGCATCTGTTTGGTCACAAGTTTTACTTAACGGTTTCCCGGTAGATGGTGTCTCAACTGAACAAGATTTCTCGTTTGCGGGAATGCTCGTTCTTAACTCAATTTCAACGCCTTTTAGCGGATTGTTTGACGGTACGGCCACGTTCTTTGAAGACGGCTCTACAACGGCACAAGGGACACTCAACCTGAGTACGTCATTCGGCCCTGCTAGCGGTTTTATTTCGGCGTCTGCAATTCCCCAGCTAGTAGCCGTTCCCGAACCCGGAACCAACGTTCTGATGCTCGCGGGGCTACTGATCATCGTCGCCTTTGGCCGCCGCCGAAACGCTGTCTAACAGACTCGGTAGGCTGACGTCAGGAAGCCCAAAAAAACGTTCGCCGCCGCCCCTTCGCCTGTTGCCTATTTTCAAGCCACGGAAGATCAATCTCCAGTACCTCCCGATAACAGTTCGCGTTCTGGGCTCGGTCCTGCGTAGAGACGGTAACCTTCACTGCGAGACTGTGAAAAAATCTGCTGCGCGGGCCGATTTTGCATCTCCAGTACTCAATGTACTATTCGTACATCTCCGTTCCTCGTCGCAAACTCGGCTCGCTCGCGACGATTTTTTCACAGTCTCTGCGCTCAGAATGACAATGTTTCGGACGAGATATATCACCTGGGTTTCAGCGATATCGAATCGCTGTATTGCTCGAGCGTGTTGCTGATGAAGGATCACTATCAATTCGCCATCTTGCTCGGCGAATGTTTTATGAATGGCGTGAATTGAGATTTTTTATAATCCTCAACACATGAAATTTCTGACACTATCCGCAGTGCAAGTGAATTTACTGATAACTCATTTCCGCTCGATATTTAACGAATAATGACGGACGCTTTAGGGGGGCTTTTTTTGTCCTTTACCTCGCTTCGCTGCTGGCGTTTTCGAGCGGCTTGTAGCCGGTATTGATTGCTTTATTGCCCCGCTTATTCCGATGATTTGGATTTGTTTCGGCCAATTTTTATTCTGAAATTCTTTCTGACCATCTCTTATATATTGAATCAGTCCCTTTGGTGGTACGGATTCTACAATTAATTCACCATCACCGCTTTTACTCACTGCAACACATATTTCTGGCGCAGGCAATCCAGACAAAATAATGGTGTCACATTTCTTCGTTTGAAATATGTTTCTGAGCGTGTGCAGCAAAAAAATTCCATCATGACCAATCATACAACTATCATTTTGCGTTATTTGCGCTGTCTTTAAATTAGCATTGGTCTTCTTTAATGCCTCCAGAGTCTCCTTCAATGTATCAAAAGTGTCATCGCGTTCAACGATATCATTAGTCTCCACAGATACGCCAAGTGCACTTTTCAGTGCTTGCGCCATTGCCTTCGCTTCCGGTTCACCAGTGAAATCTATTCCCTCCGCTCCCTGTTGCCGCGTTTTCAATTGCTTCCATAGTTCCCTTGCTACGGTACGTTGCCCATATGGTGGCACTGCCCAAAGCTGACTAACGCTACCCGCCAATTCGACAACTGCCTGCTCATTTAGTAAAGGTCGATATATATCGATGAGATCCTCTAGAGGGCGTCCTTTTTTTAGCTCAGCTTTTAACTCATCTTCTTTCATTGAGTTGATTAAACGCCACTGTGGAGGCCAGCTGGCTATCACAGGTTTTATCATGACAAAATGACCCGCCGCAATTTCATTTGACGCTTTGTCAGTCAGCGTGACTGCGCTTTCATCTTTCGTCAGAATCATTATTGATTCACCGCTTGCATGAAGCGTTTCGCAAATTTGCCCGAATTTGTTCTTGTCTCTCGAGAACGAAGTGATCGCAACTGTATCGACGTTATCGTAGGTTCTCACCGCATCAACGAGCAGTGAATAGTCAATTCCTTTCGACGTGAGCTTATAGTGTTGACATGTAACAGATTTTTTAGCTGCTAATTTCAAGTCGTCTTCAACCATTTTATTAATATGCGCCACGAAATTCTGTAACTCTTTTTCTAGTGCTTTGCCACCTTTTTTCGCAGCTTCTTGCAGTTTCTTTGAAGCCAAAAAAGCAACCGCGATAGCACAAGGATTAATGGGGCCTTTTCGTTTCCGAGACGAAGGTTGCTGTGTTGCATAGACGAATTTTAACTTCAAATCTTCTATGCGGTCCTTTAGCTCATTCCATCCTAACGCCATTAGTGGGCTCGCGTCCGCCTCTTCAGCTGCCGCTGCAGGGGTATTGTCTTTATCCTTTGAAGAATCACCTGCTGGTGGATTTAGTCTTTGCGAAAGCCGTTGACGTTTGGGGGCGCTAACGACGGGCACTTTTTCTTGAGGTGTTGGTCTTTTTCGTTTTGCAGCTATCCCTAAAGACTCGTTGCGGGATTCTTTCATCTCCACTAAAAGACCCCCTTTCGTTGCGTGTTCATTGTGGAGGGTATACTGATTATCTTGCTGCTCACCCAAGCGAAAATCTAAAACATTTTCGCCGTCATGCCTGGCATAGACGTGAAATTTTTCCCCCCATAGTTGTATTTTGAAATCGAGAATATTTGGAATATCGTTTCCATCCAAATCTTTTACCGGCATGCCTTTTTTTAGGTGGCACTTCTTAGCAATTTCCATAAGAGCACATTCTGGCGGCGCATATATATTTGGCTGTTCATTATTCTTATCACGCCAGCTTTGAAAGCAATCCATTAGCGTAGTGAACTCTAGCTGCCTAAATTTCGAATCGAAAATGAGCGAATAAGCTTTTTCATAATCTAGCGCCAAGGACTTCTCTTTATTTTCCTTGAGTTTTTCTTCTAATCTTCGCTCCGCCAACCACTGTCTACGTAGAGGAAATACCATCCATTTACGTGCCGTCGACTCATTATTAATTTCTTTCTTGTCTATTGTGAGAATCCGGACGCCTTGCATGGTTTCTCCATCATGACGAATAAGTAATGTGAATTTCCTTCCCCATTCGTTGAAGTGGTCATACTCGTAGATACCAGGTAAGACATTTCCCGACTCATCCTTTACAATTTTTCCTTTTTGTGGATGACATGACTTTGCGATATCGATGAGGATTTGATAATCCGGTGGCAGCTTCACGTCCTTGCCAAACTGTGCAATGAGCGATTTTTTCTTACTTTCTATGAGAGTGGCAAACTCTTTCTTCTGATAATCGTTTTTAAGCATGTCTTGCGCCTGCTTTGCCAAGAGTTTGAGATGGGATGGTGACTCTCCTTCGTTTTGTTTTGATTTCTTTTCTCTTGTACAAATATCGTTATAAATGTGCTCTAAATTGGTTTTACGGTTTTTTCCAGCCGGCCAAATATGTTTTACGCGTTTGCCATCGTGCCAAACATACACGTCAAATTGCGGTGGCCATTCCTTTACCGTGAAACGATAAACGTCTTGTAGTCCCGCATGAAACTCTCCTTGTGATTCACCGTCGCTTGGTTTGCATGTAGTGGCGATATCAACAAACGCATAATGATTTTTCTTGTGTTCATTAGGTTTTTTTTCATTTACTGTCCAGTTTTTCCATCTGCTTATTAGTGTTTTGACGTCGGCTCGAGCGCCTGCTCTTCCTTTGATCAATTCAGCTGCAAGGTTGGGCGAGAATTGCAATGGTTCTTCTGCTTCATTTGGATCCCTGTTTGCTATTGCTTCAGCTATTTGTTCTGCTACCGCATTCGCGTGCGGTCTTAGCGCTATATCTCGTCCCCTTTTTTTGGGTTGTCTTTTTAAATCGAATTGAATGGTAGAAACGAGTTCTTTTTTGTCATTTACCGTGTCTCCTGCACTCTCAAGCCACAAACCTTTCGCAGCATCTCCGTCATGTTGCACAATGCATGAAAATTTAATTCCAAAGATGGTTTTAGAGTATCTATAAAAACCAGAGAGGTCATTTCCTTCTTCATCTTTTATTTGATACGGATCGCCTTCGAGTTTTCCACATAAATTAATGATGGCCTTTAATAAATCCTGGTTAATTTTTTTAATATCTAATATCTCGCCATCGTCTATTTGTTTTTGTATAAGATCGATCAATGGCTTAAATAGTTTTTGCGTGGTTTTTCTATCCCAAATACTTCGAGCCAACTTATTATCGAGGAGCAAGAAATCCGTTGTAAGAACTTTTTCTAGTAATCCATAAGCGTAATCATCAAACATTTGCTCGGCTGTATATTCAAGTTCGTTTATGGCTTTAGGCCAAAGGCTATAAACTTTTTCTCCATCATGTTTAACAACTATCTGGCAGGTTGTACCCCAAGCGTCTGGAATTGTGTAAACATAAGTATCGGGATATGGGGTGCCATCAAATCGACGATATGGCTCGCGGGGGGCCTCTGAGCATAAGTCGACTAAATCCGCGATTATCAAATGCTGCTTGAATTGTCGATCCGTTCTCGCACCGCCGTTCGGTGCATCCTTCCAAATTTGATAAAGCGGATCGAGTAAAGCTTTTTTACGCTTATTCTCCCACTGTTTTGATGCGTTCAAAGCGCCTATGGTCAAACGTTTTTGGTCTTCACCGGTGTTTGCCGTTGCATTGTCAGGTGCAGCGATTACTAGCGGTTTAATCCCGTATTGAGTGGCGTCATTGACGTACTTCTTGATGGCTTCACCAGCTTCTTTAATATCGAGATTTGGAGATAAAACCACCGCCTTAGCATTGGTTAGGGCATCGTCAAGCCTCTTTAAATTCGCTTCCCTTGTATCTTCCGTTCCAAGTTTATTTCCTTTGATGGCAGATGCTCTTTCTTCGTATTTTTGTTTGATAAAGTCATCTAGATTAGGTTGACCTTTCTCACTAATCACTTTCCAGGGGCTTTTGTTATTTTCTCTACTGATTGGAATAGTAATTTGATCAATTTCACTTACTTGAATAATTGCGTGTCGAATACCCGGCTGGACCTTCATAAAATTATCGCTGTGTGGGTTTACGTCTACCTCACCCACATGGAAGGCGTTCTCGTGCCCTAACGCGTTGTTAAAAAGAATTGCTAACGTATCCGTATCGGTGTTCCGGAATGCTTTTTCTTTTTCGTCTGCACTGGCGCGATTGAAATCCTGTATTTCCAATTTATTAGATAAAGTCTCCGTAATGCGTTCCATGAAACCGTTGGAATGTAAACCTTCAAGACCAAACAACACCTTTGTCGCTTGAAAAGGAGTGCTAATTTGTTCTAATTGGAAAAAATTATGTTTGACCAACGGATCATTAATGTTTTGCGTTACAAAGGCACGCACAGATTGACCATTCTTTAGTCGATTGCGAACCACTTTTGCAACCGTTGTCGGTTTTTGCCTCCTCCGAAGACTGTCAATTTCATACCACTGACCGTCGTAACGCCTAAGTGTGATGTAGTGGGAATTGACCTCGGCATCTATTGCACCTTGTTGAACTTGCAGAATGATCTCATTACGCGTGTTAGTGGGATCATTGAGTAGATCGTCCATTAGACGGTCATCCGTTTCTCCGGCAAGTTCCGATATACCAATCTGCACAAAAGGTTCAGTGCCATAGTAATCATACTTTGCGCGATCATATTTCATGGCGTCGTACTTCAAATAAGCATCAACCAATAATCCTTCCGCACCTTGCTCTGATAACGCCTCTCGAACGATCGCAGCGATTGCTTCGTCTGACAGTGGGTTTTCATCTCCCTCTTTGATATTAGTGTCCGGATTAATGCCTTTCATCATCAGCGCGGATATACGATAAAACTCCCTTTTATTTAGTGGCGTCCTGCCGTTCTCGTCTATCCCAGTTACTGGATCGACCTTTCCTAAAAGAAAAGAATTTATTGCATACCACGGACAGCCGAACCGATCGACCTGATATTGGTGGTAAAAGGGCCATTTGCCATTGCCCTTCCCGCGGCAGTACACAAGCGGCGATGTAGGATCGTCAGGATTCAGCGCTTGAGGCGCTTCAAATATTTCAACAGGGTTGTCGTCTGGTGGAGGTAATAACGGTCGCAAAGGAGCGCCGCGAAGCTCACTTTCTTCAAACAACGCTTGGTCTATCTCGGCTGCGGATACGGAGATAGATAAATTCATTTGGTCTGCGACGGATTGGATTAGCTCCGCCCAAGCGCTGGCATCAATAGCCGCAAAGTGTAATGTCTCTTCTATATTTCCTTGCTCTGTCAGCGGCATATTGTCAGGCACATTGAACTCTAGAAGATTAGAGGGCATCTGAGATTCAGAGACGGGAAGGGACGCTGCTGCGTGATAAAGAGCTGATTCCCTCATCATTGTGTCCAGTAAGGGATTCTCCCGCTCGACATACTGCGCGTCAGTCGCCACTTGATCTTCGGTAAAGCTAAAATCGCTAGCCATAGCCTGCATGGAGCTTGCATCAAAGGAGGCGTTGAGTGCGGTGAAATTCGGAATTTGTTGGGTGCTATATATATTAAAATCGGTTTCTTCTTGTCCTTCCATAGCGGTTTCTAACGCAAAATTCTGCATAGTCGGCACGTTGGGAGGAACCGCCGAAAATAGACTAGGATGTAATTCCGATACAGCCGGTAAAGTCGATCTATTTTCTAGGGAAGTTTCATCCGGGTCGAGGATGAAGGTGCCTAAATCGCCAATAGCGTCCAGGTAAGACAGTAAACTTGTTTCTGCCCATAATCCACGAATACACCCATTTTCAATGTTTACTTTTAAGGTGATAAATTTAAGGTCGTCGGTCAGCAAAGCGGTAGGATAACGCGTCCAATTTTCGTCTTCTCCAACTTCCGGCAACATTGCGTTGCTTGGGTGCACTCTCTCTAAAATGAACTCCCTGAGCCTCGCTTCGATATCGAAGACGTCTCCACGTCTACCGATAGACTCTAAAATCTTTTTATAACCACTATCTTCACTAAACACGATGTTGCTATAAAAATTTTGGAATGCCGCTTCGTCAATCGTATATGCAATTTTCTCAGAGGATGCCATGGATTCATCGTCTGATTCATTACCTTCATTAGCGTCTCCTGTCTGTTCAATGGGGACATTACCGCCCTGTGTCAGTGACGCCTCTACATTCCCAGTAGACACGTCCAAATCCATTAGGGCATTATCTCCAAGCAAGGATAAATCTATAGTCGTCGGATCGACTCCTAAGCGTATGCCGCAAATAACACCGTTTTGCACTTTTACTGAAAAGAGAACCGTCGCCCCTTCTGAAGTGAGTAATCCAGAGTAATGTTGCGACCATTCCTCGTCCTCTATGAAATCCAGCGTCGACTGAGCAGTCAAGGGAGTCACCGTACTCAAAACTAATTCTCTGAGCTTTTGGTCAAAGCTATCATTGCCACTGAGTGAGGCAATATATTTTCGGAGCTGTTGATGGGCTTCATTTTCAAATATAAAAACATCTAGCAAAAAGCTATCAAATGCCGCTTCATCCAATCTGTAGCTATTTGTCTCTTCGTCGTCACTTACAAATAAACCCGGTGAATCTACTTGCTGTTTTTGTACGCCACTATCTTCAAAATCCATTGCCTCCGGCATAAAAAGATCTTCAGTGAAGGATGGCAAGTCTGGAATGTCTTCCTCGACTTCCGGCACCTTATCTTTAAATACGCACAAAAGGCGGAGTCGTTCAGTTAATTTATACTGACTGGGAAGCTTTATTTCATTTGAAAGATCCATCCACACATCAATGGGATTATTATCGCTATCAAATCGTGCGAAGATATAAACATCTTCGCCGTAATCTTTAACACCACTAACAAACCGTTTGATTGATGGCACATCAGGATTTATTACTTCACCTTCCGTTGACAAAATCTTTTCTTGGACAAATTCAGAAAAAGTTAAGTTGGCTTGTGTAGCGAGGAACTCAATGGGCGAACCTCTAAGATGATCCCTTTTTAGTAGCCGTTGCATGAGCGGGAGTGTAAATATCCCTTTTTCTTCCTGTTCATATTGTCGCTTTAATAACCTGCGCCCAGGTTCGTCGTCCAGCGTAACAGTTGCATACTCTAACTCTTGAGTACCATCTCCCTCAGTGGTTGTTTTTTTACGTCGGCGAACTAATAAATAAAGTTCCTCACCTCCCACGAAAACACCGGTAGGGTAACGCACCGTCAAAGGCGGAAAGTCGGGGCCGAGACTTTTTGGCTCCTCCTTCGAAATGATGTCTTCGATTAAGTCATCATAGTTAAGGTGAGTGCCGGAAGATGCCAAGAGTTGCTTCTCTCGCGTGTGTCCTTTAAGCACATCAAAACCGTGGTCTTCTTCTTGTGATTGCTCTGCTTGCAGTCTTTGTTTGGCTATATGCTCAAAGAGTTTTTCCATTCCTTGCGCTTGGATTTTGTGGTATCTCAACTCTGATGATAGTTTTGCCTGTTTACCCATCCACTTGCGGTTAAATGGAGTATCTTTTCGTACGTCGATAATTTTTCCGTTCAAGACTTCAGCAAGCAAATAGACTTGCTTGCCCCCTTCATATTTATCCGTTGGATAACATTTAACTGTGGTCGGCATCCCCGGAATCGCGTTGCCGTTTTCGAGAGTAACGAATTTTTGAATAAAATTTCGTAGATACGCGTAATTGTGTTCAGGTAATAAATTGGCGAGTTCCTTATTAGCGCCTTTGCCACATTGTTCGCGATTGAATATTCGATGCATTGCCGGAGGCGGCAATTGATACTTCGCGGCTTTTTTCCAATTTGCATCAGTCCATACATAGGCGTCGAGGACACGCCCTTTTTCCATGTGGAGAATTAAAAATTGTTCGCCTTCATTGTTTATTATCCCAGTTGAATATTTACGGAGAGCAGGATAAGCCGGATCAATAATGGTTCCTTCGTTCTGCCTTGCAATACCTAAAATGAATTCTCCAAGCGGTTGTTCTGCTTGCTGTGCCAATTGCGCAACTTCATGCAACCCATTTCCTGTTTCCGATACCCTAAACGCCATTGAGCAAAAATTTTTTCGTTTGGCTAAACGGATATCAGTGATGACGCCATGTGTTATCTGCGCGAGAATAGATTCATTCGGATCATCGGTGGGAAATTGCAGAATATCCGGGCGAGCTTCGTCAATAACAATGCCTCTACCAGGCTGTATTACTTTCGCTACGAATTCCCGGAAAGATGTTATATTCTGTGACTGAATAAATTTTCTAAGTTCTTTGTTGTTGGCGTTCCTATCATGTTGAAGAATCGCCTTCGCGCGCGCATCAAAAAGCTGGAAAAATCGCATCTCCTCTCTGTTTCTATCGCTCTCAATACGTAAATCGGTAAGAACGCCTCCATCGACGCGGCCAAGTAGACACCGCTCTACACCATTTATTATTTGTCCGGTACGGAAACGCAAAATGTACGGATAAGCAGGATCTTCCACTTCCCCGAGTTCTGGCTTGATATAGTCACTAACGTAACTTTCAAAAATAAATTTTGTCTTGCCTTCCGCCAAATCCGCATTGAGTGCTTGCACGAGTTCTTGTATAGGACCGTCGACTCTTTTATCGTATTCTTGAATGAGCGTTAGGCAATAAGCATTTAGTTTGAATTGATTCAATGTTGGTGGCTGTGCAACATTCTTCGTTGTATCCCATGTGCCCTTGCTATGTCCAAGGCGCCTACCATATTTACGAGCGTTAAAAAGATCCATCACTCGATCAGATAAGTAACGGAGTGCTCCAGCATCGAGAGAGCAGTTGATACGTTTTTCTGTGTAGGTACGTAACTTCGCGGATATTCGCTCAGCAGTCAACCGCCGATAAACGTCAATCTTCGCCACACGTCTTGCGTGGGGTATCCGCCGATCAATTTCTTCTATCTTGGCAACTAAAAAAAGTGTCTTTATATAATTATTAAGAAGCCTTCTATTTTCATTACTGGTGGAGAGCAATACTTCTTCTTCGTCATTAGTGGCCACAGATTCCATAGTTGGAGTTTCCTTCTGCTCATCCAACTCTTTAATTTGATGTATGAGCGCCTGACGTTTCCCCAACAACCGGTTGAATGGGTTATATAAATAAAGGTTATATTTGAGGCGATTCAAATCCCTCGTTGTCGATGAATATTCTCTCTGCAGTTTTTCCGTTCGTTCTTTTTCAAATTCAATAAATTGATCTAGTTCTGCTGTAAATGCCTCCAGGCTTATACTGTGGTCTCCGGCTTCTTCAATATGGTTTCTAAGTATTCGGTCTCTAACAAAATCTTCATAATTAAATAATCTTTCATACACAAGATCTCTATCAAGTTCGTTCATTAGTTCATTAATCTGGCGTTCTCCTTCAGCATTCGAGATATCTTTAGCCGCTCTAAGACGAGCGACAAGCTCTTTACGAAATTGCTGTTCGGTTTCAACTGTGTTTTTTTCTTCGGCGCCCCTCTCTAGTGCTGCGATTGATTCGGCACTGATCAGATGGAGGCGGGGAAATCGTTCATGAGAATTAGTTGCCAACTGGTGTACGCGCCCTCGCGTATTGAGCGGCTTGGGATGCACCCACATTTGTAGACCGACCATTGCATCGCCATTTCTATTACGATTCAGCGTTGCTTCAAGCTGCTCGGACAGCTGCTCCTTGTCTACATGCATAGGGCATAGGTAAGTGCCTTGGAAATCTGTTGCACCATTATTAATAATATGTTTTATTAACTCGATGGCTGAATCTTTGCCAGCAGCTTGGGCTAGTTCATCCATCATTTGAATTTCTATGGAGTCTCCGCGGAATTTTTTAAGGAATATTGCCGCGCGTCGCTCGTCCATCATGCGTCGCATGACTTCTGTAATATTTTCCGATTGGCACAAAGAAACCTTGCGCAAAATGTGCCGATCCAAATCCGTAACTAAATGCAGAAAAATTTTTCCGTTGCCCGCATCTTCTGCGTATGGCTTCAGATTTTCCGGTAAATCGTCGTATTCAAAGTCCCACTGGGTCTCCCATTCATAAACGCCGCTTGTCGAGGTATCAATTCTTCTGTCATCCAACATCATTGGCCAGAAGCCCTCGTTTTTAAGACGTTTAGAAAATTCTTGCAGTATTGTTTGGACATTGTTTTGGCTGTTAGTTACATCGTTACGATATTCCATCTCCCCCAATAAGAGTGGCGTTGCTTGGAGATGTCTTTCCCTGTCTTCAGAGTATCCTTCCACCCAGATAGGAATTTCATCATAACCAACTTCAGCAATAAAAATAACATGGGCTTTTCCATTCTCTCCACGCGATATCCACGGTACCTTTTCTTTATCTGTTAGCGTTTCCGGTAAATCATCGTATTGAATGTTAATGTCGGTTTCATATATTGCGCGGGAGCAATTCCCTACACTCCATCGCTCCGCCACGTTTTCAAATATCATGTATTGACGAATAAACTCCATCGCGAAACTCTCATCGTCTATTTCCGCAGCGGTATTGTGAAAACAAAGTCTGCCTATCGCAGCAACGTCATGAAATTGTCTGTTATATTTCAGCCACTCGGTAACAGCGCCATCGGCAGTTGCCATATACAGACCATTGTCTGTAAACGTTGAAGACTTTGAAGATGCGCCAGAAGACAAATCCGAAGCAGTAGGAAAACGCGTTGATAGTTCTTCTGTAGCTTTACGATATTCCCTTTCTTCGTGCAACCGGTTTGCTACTATATTTACATTATTAGCCTGGCAAAGGCTTAACTTTTGAATGACTTTGTCATCTTCGTCAATGACGAGATAGAGGGCTATTTTGTTATTACCGCGATCTTCTGCGTAGTTCTTTAGCACCTCTGGCAACTCGTCAAAATTAAAATCAAATTGCATCGCTATGCGCTGTACATCGTTGTCGTTTGTGACAGTGTCGACAGAATGATGTAATAGTGCGGACCACTCGTTATGTCCCAGTAGCGTTTCGGAAAACTGTTGCAATACTAGTTCTACCGGCCAATCATCATTTCCACTGTCATCGACGAACCGTATTTCTGGCGCTATTTCATATTCGTGGCCTTCTTCTGAGACATATTCATTAAGAGGATAAAAGAAGTATGGTCGAATATCGCTGTAGTCGGAGTTTACCGATGCGCCCAGAATAACTTGTATATTGCCGTTTTCACTTTTTCTAATTGAAGGCAGCGAACGGAGCGAATCAGGCAACGTATCGAAAGGCACTGTAAAAATATACTCGTATCTATTCTCTCCAAGAGGCGCGTAGTGGTTCACGTTAAGGTTTTCTTGCTGCACGATGAAACGTACAAATTGCGCGGCTGAAGAAACATTTTCCGGTGAAAGAGTCGCACTCAAAAATTCGACGAGTTCTGTAATGTGGTCGAGCTGATTATTAAATTTCAATTCACGCGTTATCGTCTCGTCAAGCTGTTCTTCTGATGTTTGCTTTTTGGTGGTATTAGTTGGCTCTTCTGTATCAGATTCTGTTTCAATCTCCATTGCATCGCTGTTGCGCCGATGTTGTTCTTCGTCTGACGAGCCGGACATACTATGATCATCGTCGGATATTGCTATTGGATCATCAGCAGTATCTCGTTGTGTCTCTATCGAGCTTTCATGCTTGATCGCACCTTCGATCGTTTTATTTTTAATCCTCGCATAAAGTTCAAATGCGCGACCTTTATAATTTGCCCGATATAAATGATCTCCATCTATCTCGCCCGAGTCGGGGGGATTCACCGTTAGCCATATTAGGTTCGGTATCGAACCCCGCCATCCAATTTCTCTCTTAAGTGCACGTAAATCCATTTGCTCTGATAATTTGTGACTCACTTCGTCTGTAATTATGTACTCGCGCCGACCAGCGAGAGAAAACGCGTAAATTTTCTTATGTTTTTTTTCAAATCGAAAACTAAAGCCAATGCGTAAACCTTTTTCGATTGCACGACACTCAATTGTGTTGAAAGGCGCGGCATATGCGATGAAGTTGCCACTGCTAACAATGTCTTGAAGGATTTGGGAACCACTTCGATTGTCATTTATTTGTTTCTTTATTTGACGTAGAGGTTTTTCCATCATACCGACTCGATAATATCGCCCCGGAGCATTTCCCGTTATGCTGATTTTATATTTTTTAAGTGCATCCAGAATTTCATCGTCCACTTCAAGGGTAGGCGGCGAAGTTTCTTGTGAAGGTATATATAACGCCTGATTATTCGCCTGAAATTTATCGTAAGCATGCTGCAGCTTTAGTTCATCAAAGGGAACGCCGTTAATGTCACTGAATATATAATTTGTGTCATAACGGTTTTTATTAGAAAGATCCCACACAAATTTGATGCCCGCAGGATCAAGGTTTATGACGCGCCTACCCACATGAATGGACCGCGATTGCCACGGCACATTGACGACGTCGCCCTGTTCATTCGTATAGTCCCAGGGTTTATCGGTTAACTTCAGGTCGTTTTTTCTGATATTTCGAATTTCCCGCCACTCAAGGTTGTATGCCATCTTTAAAAAAATGGCGAATCGCAATCGCCGTGCATCTAGGCTGCGTGAAGACATTCTTATTGTTAATTCCTCAGCAATACGGTGGGTATGCTCGTTTTTTTCGACTTCTGAAAAACGTTTCCAAATGTCAAGTTTCGTAGCCAGTGGTGGTGGAGGCGACGCATTCTCTTCAGCTTCTGGCCATTGTCCAAATGTTTGCATGAGCTGTCTTTCTAGTTCCTCGTCGTCCCACTCTTCTTCATTCATTTGTGTCAGCCTTTTTAATAAAAGCATGCAGCTGTATTGAGTAAAAATCTGCGCGTATTTGATTTTTATTTTTGTCTTTTTTTCGTCACGGATTCAATGTTATTTTCTTTTTAAGGTCCATGCTTATTCAGACATCGCTCACCTTAAATAGATTGCGTCCCATTCTGTATATCGTATTAAAAAGTACGATCTTGAGGGGGTTCCACTTAGTGAAAATGGCTTTTTGGTAGCAAGCGACATCAGTGTCAAATAAAAGACTACGATAATTCAGCATCGAAACCAGCGGTTACTCGATTAGTGCGAACAACAAGCTTCTTACTGGGGCGTGACAGAACTCGGCTGGTGGCAAAAAAATGTTTTCGGCGAGGGTGGGCAGGTTGTTCCCGCTGCTCGACAGGTTTCAGGGTGTAGCAGTCATTCAAATGCTCGCCGGTTGTTCGCATCGCAAACTCCGGCACATCACTTTGACATTGCACGTGAACCGAGGTGATTGATGGCGAGGTATTCACCATACGAGTGGATCGGCCAGAGAAATTCGTTAGACACAAGACACAATGTTTCCATTGTCATTCTGAGTGCAACGAAGAATTTATTTTTTGCTTATGTTATGCACGATGTTAATTTTAACCACGGCAAACAGCCTATCCTTCGCAGCTCCCCAGGATACAATGGAAAAAAGGTGTGATGGATGCACCACTCGCTGGGGTGAATGTTTTCCTAACTTGTGTAGATACCCATGATGCAGGAAAGAGGAGGGTTTTTGATCCGAATTGGCTACCACCGCGAAGTGGTTTCCGCGAACACTTTCTTCAAATACGTGCAGACTTTTTCCAAACGTGCTGTGAGATTTTGTCCTTCCGCCGCGCGGCAAGGAATGGTGATCAAGCCGCTCGTATCCGGCAAACGCATGTCGCCGGTTTTGTTGAAATCGAGCAGGAGAGTGCGATGCTGGCCTAAACGCCCAACGGCGAATCCCAACTCAAAAATAATATCGTCATGAGAACGAGTATTAGCGACGACAGTATCGTCCGGTGTTGTAATGATAATAGCGAAGTCTGTTTCGTCCAGTTGTTGCTCAAGACTTTCGATGGCATAAGGTGATGCACGAAACACGCCTTTTGCCCAAATTTTGCAAGATAAGAAAGGACTGGTTAGATGTTTCTCTGTCGCTTCGGCGATGTTTAATGCTTCCGGCGGTGAAATAATTAAAACCCGATTGGTTGTGTCGGGTCGCCTGGTAAGCGCATTTCGCCGGTAAATATGGTCGGCAAATATTTTTGCTAACTCGTGCCAAATGATCGGATATAAATTTGCCACTTCGACGAAGTGTGCAGACGATAGCTTGGCTACCGAACTTGGTTCCAATGCGACGACCGTTGCGGAGCGCGGTAAAGATGGAAGGATAATGGCAACTTCCCCGACGTGATCGTTAGCCGTTAGCTGCGCTACTTCCCGGTCGTCGATGACGACTGAAAAACTACCGGAAAGGATGAAATAAATCGTATCGTCGAAACCGCCTTGGATGATAATGGCTTTGCCGGCGGCGACTTTTTGCACCTTTGCACGCTTGGCGATTGCTTCTGCTGTATCTACATCGCCCATGACCAGCTTCTGGTTAATGAGCAATTCGGTTAAAGCTGCATATTTATCAGCGTGAGTCGATGGCATTTTTCTCCCTCAAAAATTCTGTAAATCTAAAGTTAGAGCGGATTTGCTATCAATACACGGAATCTTGAACGATTGCAAAAGATAAGTTCACATGACAAGCCAACTTGTAGAAGAAGCGCAAAATCTGTTTTTACAAGGGAAATATTCAGCTGCGCAAGCATTGCTGTCGCCTTTATTATCTACGGCACCTGAGCATGTAGACGCGTTGCAGGTACTCGGCTTGATAGCGCAGCAAGAGCGCGATATGGAGCGGGCATTGGCGCATCTATCTCGGGCGGCGCAATTGGCGCCTACGCGGCCGGATTTGCTGACTAACCTGGGTAATCTATTGCGTGCGTTGGAACGTAGAGAAGAAGCGTTGCCGCATTTGGAGCGTGCCGCCCGACTGGCGCCTGACCACGCAATGATTCACATCAACCTCGGGCTAGTGCATCAGGATATGCAGCAATTGAATGCGGCTGAAACCGCATTTCGAACGGCCCTCGACGTTCAGCCCAATCTTGCTGCCGCGTATCAGAACTTGGGGCATCTGCTAATGCTCTCCGATTTGCCGCAAGCGCGAGCGCATTTGATCCGTGCTTTGCAATTAAGTCCTGGGTTGCATGCCGCGTTTAAAGATTTGTGTGCTGTGCTGATTAGTGTGGGCGAGCCGGCGCCTGCGCTGGCATTGTGCACGGCACGCTTGCAGAAAGTGCCGAGTGATCAAGATGCATTGGCAATGATGGCGCTTGCATTACGCGAATTAGGCCGTGACACGGACGCGGACCGGCTGGTAGATTGTGACGTGTGGTTGAAAGGTTATGCGCTGGCTGCCCCGCCTGGTTACAACAGTATCGAGGAATTCAATACGGAATTGGAAGCGCATATACTGCAGCATCCAAAATTGACTAGTGTTTTGTTCGCGCAGGCGACACATCACGGTAAGCGCGTGAATGATTTGCTGGAAGAACCAAAGGGGCCGATTCGTTTGCTGGAGCAAATGATGATGCGGCAGATTCAGACGTATTTGAGCGCATTGCCCAAATTGCCGGAACATCCTTTTTTTGCGCAATCGATACCGTCGCAGTCACACTTACGAAGTTGGGCCGTGTTAATGGAGCGTCATGGATATGAGACGCCGCATATTCATCCGGATGGTTTTATTAGCGGCGTGTATTACGTGCGCTTACCGGCGGTGGTGGCGAAAGATGATGCGTCCTATTCCGGTTGGATCGAATTTGGCACGCCCGATCCTGTATTCGCCATTCGCAGTACAGCACCAACGCGAAAGGTGCAGCCGGTAGCGGGCACGATGCTATTGTTTCCTTCGTATTTTTGGCATCGAACGATTCCGTTTGATAGCGCGGAGGAGCGGTTGAGTATTGCTTTTGATATGACGGGAGATTCCATCAATTGATATTTTGTCGCGATATGGGGTTGTCAGTTTGATTGCGGTAAATGTACATTTGTATCTATGGCCTTTCCTTGAGCGGGACATGTGCTAATTTAAGCAGGTCGACACACTATGTCATCCTGAGCGCTAGCGAAGGATCTGCTGATTGTCTTTGTGGCGCAACCGTTAAAAAGCAGATTTTTCGCTAGCGCTCAGAATGACAAGTTATGCAGTTACGGCTTATGTTGGGGCTTATCCCTTGAAGAGGTAGAAGGAAAATCTAAACCCTCACCTGCGTAACCAATAATGGACCGTCAAACAATCTACAACATCGCCGAGTTAAAATTTTTCACCGATCGCGTAGGGCTTATTTACGGCACCGAAGATTGGTGCATGTTTTTATATGCACTCGCCAAAATGCATGCGAACAAAACATGTGCTCGAACTTGGATTTGGCGTAGGCGCCCAATGAAAAAATTCCCCTGTTCGGCGATTACGTGAAATACTTGCCTGAGCGATTTGGCTTAACCGAACATTTGACGCACATCACGCACAGCATGCCGCCGTTCCCGCGGATGGATCAACCGATCGATATGCTGTTTTCCGATTTCATGCACGGGCCGAACGATATCTTGCAAATCATGGGGACTTATTTGGGAGGCATGGCAAGCGCTAGCTCGATCTTCATCGATTCCGCATCAACGTCCTTTCCTTCCTATGCATTGCTAGAGTTATTGGTGCCGCAATTGAACCAGGGTAGGGTGCCGCAGATGCTGCTTGAATGCATACCGGAGGCGCAGCTTGAAGCGACGTTAAAGCTTGTACGCGCCAGCCGTTTCGATTTGATCCACATGACCGAGCATAAGCGGCGCGCGCAAAATAGCACCGCATGGATCAAGATTCAGCCGCTCGATTTACGTGCCTATCCGAGGACGGTGTTTCATTGAGTGTCAGCACTTATTTGAATAACGCGAGCATCTACTATATTTGCTATCTTCCACCGAAGACTGGAGGAGAGCTCGTCAACTTGCAAGCAGTGGCTACGCTGAACCAAATGGGTGTGCGAGCCGTGGCCTTGGTCAATGGCAATACGCAGACAAATGATTTACCGGATGGCCTAGTCTTACCACTCGAACGAATGGGGCCGGACCGCCGCTTCAGACCCGACGACATCATAGTCATTCCCGAATACTATCGCGACGCCTTTCGCCATTTTGCGACAGTGCCATGCCATCGCATCGCTCATACGCAGGGCCCGTTTCTGACATTTCGAGGGTTCGATTCAATACAAAATATGAATGCAAATGGGCTTTACGCCGGCATTACCTGCAGCACTTTCGGCAAGGATATGATGCTTCGTATGGGGTCCAATTTGACTTGGCAGGTTGTGACGCCGTTTGTGCATCCGCTGTTCCATGAACGCGAGGTAGCGAAGAAATTGCAGGTAGCGTACATACCGGACAAGCGACCGAAAGAAGCGCCGGTGGTTTATTCGCTTTTTCGGCAGATGTATCCAGAGTTCAACAATGTGCCGTGGATGCCGATAGTTGGCATGTCGCGCCGCGCATGTGCTGATGTGATGGCGGAATCGGCAGTATTTGCAAGCTTTTCTTATTTGGAAGGATTAGGATTACCCCCTCTGGAAGCGATGTCGTCCGGTTGTTTGGTGTGTGGATTTGACGGTCATGGCGGAAGTGATTATGCGCGCCCGGATAATGGCCTGTGGGTGAAGGAGGGCGATCATGGAGGTTTTGCGCATGCTGTCGCGGCGGCGTTAAAACTTTGTCAGGCCGGTGGTGATGAAACCAAGCGCCAGCTTACTGCGGGGAAAAAAACTGCTGCGCTTTATTCGCGGAGTCGTTTTGAACGTGAGTTATTGGCGGCTTGGCGGATTATTATCGGGGAGCGATGGCAGGATTATTTGTTGACTACCCAACTGAAGGCTTCAGGGTAATGATGAAACAGATATTTAGTTACTCACATTAAGCGTCAACATAAGCCGAACACGCATGACATGTCATTCTGAGTGAAAGCGAAGAATCTGCTTTGCAACGATCTTGGCACAAGAAACAAACAGCAGATCCTTCGCTATCGCTCAGGATGACATAGTAGTCAGTGTTCGTAGTAGTCATAGGTTGGGCTGCTGGTAGGAGGCCCAATAAAAAACGGCAGATCAGCGCGAGATGTTGGGCTTCCTACCGGCAGCCCAACCTACGAATAAACATTCGATTCATGGGTACAATTCAGTAAGACAACGCAAGACTGTAATCTCTCCCGCCAGCGTGAGAGTGGAATCGAAAGCGGAGCATGAATGAACAACATCTACCCAGAAACTGACAATTCGATTTCAAACGCTCGTGACGGCATCTCCACGCAATGGATGTTACTGCGCACCGCCGCCACACAAGCGCAAGCTTGGCTTGAACTAGCGCGACGCTACGCCGATATCGGCATGCCGTGGCAAGCGGGATATGCGGCGCGACAAGCGGTGCGTGTTGATGTCGGCCTAACATCAGTATTGCAACATTTGGATATCGGCAATTGGCAAGATGCCGCCGCCGGCGATGCATTGCTTGGGCGAACAACACTGCCGGAAGCAGCTGCGCTGGGAGAGAAATTTTCCGCACGGCTAAGGGAGTCTCCCGGCGATTGGCTGACGTGGTTGTATCTAGCACGGTTACAGGAAATGCTAGTGGCGCCGGAATCTACTCGGTCAAAGAATGTTCTTCCACCCGCCGGCCATGCGTTACAACAGGCCCAATCGCTGGAATTGATACCTGGCGAATCTTTACATTGGATAGGTGTATGGCGTTTAAATGCCGGCGATGCACCGGGCGCCGTCGCTGCGTTGTCCGGCCTTTTGAATATTCGCCCAGTGCGCTGCGGTTCAATGATGTATCTGGGAGAGGCATTACTCCGCACCGGTAATATTCCCGCAGCGGAGAAATCGTTTGCTCGCGCATCCTTATCCAACAACCCGGATTTTCTACTCACGTTATCGAGCAGGGTATACGCTCATAACTATTGGCAGGAAGCGATAGCCGTTTTACAAAAAGCCGTCGAGCTACAGCCGAGTCGCGTGCAACTCCTGCTGGCGCTGGCCAAGATTCAGTCCGAAGTATATGCATTGGCCGATTGCCGGGAGACGCTGCGCCGAGTGCAAGCATTGGAGCCGAATAATCAGGAAGCGCGCTTGCTCGAAGCTGGTTTGCAAGGCCGCATGGGCGATGCGAAAGGTCATTTAACGACCTTGCAGACAGCCTATGAATCGGGGGGCGATCCGCTATCACGGCTAGCTTCCAGCATCGCAATGACTTCTCTCTATCACGACGCATTGCCGGCGGAGCAGGTGGCTGATTGGCATCGTCGTTTATGCGCACCGATCGAAGCCGCCGTGAAGCAGAAAACTGATTTCGCCAACACGCGATTACCCGATCGTCGCTTGCGCATCGGCTGGGTGACGGGAGATTTGCATCGGCAGCATCCAGTGAATATTTTCATGTTGCCGGTATTGCTGCGACACGACCACACGCGCTTCGAAATCTGCGTGTATCACACCGGCACGATGCATGATGAATACACTCGTAAAGCGAAGGAGTGCGTTGATCGCTGGCAAGAGGTGGCGAGATTAGATGACAACGCTTTACAGCAAGCGATTGTCGCTGATGAAATCGATATCCTGATCGATTTGGCTGGTCATACCGCCACACATCGATTGGGCTTATTTGCATTGCGTGCCGCGCCAGTGCAAGCCACTTTCCTGGGCTACCCGCATACCACCGGGCTTTCCGCTATCGACTGGTTGGTTGGTGACGCCGTCGTTAGCCCCGCCGAACATTCACACTTGTTCAGCGAAGGGTTAGCGCAATTGCCGGGCAGCGTGTTTTGCTGGGCGCCGGTGGATAACTATCCACTACCGTTGCCGCGTCCGCCAGAAGCTCGCGTCGTGTTTGGCTCATTCAATAACGCAATGAAACTCTCACCTAAAACCATTGCATTATGGGCGCGTGTTTTACAAGCCGTGCCAGATGCGTTGCTCTTACTGAAGGCGCCGTCATTAGGCGATGAAGCAGTACGCACTCGATTCACCGATTTGTTTGCCGCGAGTGGTATTGCTCGAGAACGGTTAATCTTTCGCGGTCCAAGCGAGCTAAGCGCGATGATGCAAGAATACGGCGATATGGATATCGCACTTGATCCGACGCCTTATAACGGTGGTACCACAACGTTGCAAGCGTTATGGATGGGCGTGCCAGTGGTGACTTTGGCCGGCGGTAATTTTGTGGGCCGCATGGGCGCGAGTTTCATGCAGACGCTAGGCCAGCCAGATTGGGCGGCTAGCGATGAGGGTAGTTATGTCGAAGCCGCCGCTGCGCTAGCTCGCGACTGCGTTGCGTTGCGTAGCCGCCGTGCGTTGTACCGTGAGCAGATGGCGGCTTCACCGTTGTGTGATATCAAGGCTTATGTCACGCACTTCGAAGCCTTGCTGCGTCGGATGTGGATGGCGTATTGTGAGGGTGATACACAGCGTGTGATTCGGGCCAAAGGCTAGCGGTCAGTCACGTTGGATTTATTAAGCACACTGTGTGATTGTCATTCTGAGTGTAACGAAGAATCTGCTGTTGACAACATCTAAAGCCAACATCGTGCATCACGCAGCCAAAAAGCAGATTCTTCGCTACCGCTCAGAATGACAGGTAGCCTCAGTACAAAGTGACATGAACGACCTGATGGCTATACGTAAACAATGTCACGATCCATCAACGCAGTTAACCGGAAAGCTATCAATGCAAACTGCCGAAATCGCTTCAATTTCTCCGCTGGAAATCACCACATCACGTCAAATGCTGTCTTGGATGGCGGAACAGAAGCTGTCGATCGCATTGACCACCTATCAAATCGGCAAACTCTTTTTGCTAGGTCTTAAAGAGAACAACGAACTCTCAATCTTCGAGCGCACGTTTAACCGCTGCATGGGCCTCTGCCCGACTGCCAACGGTTTTTACATGAGCAGCCTGCATCAAATGTGGCGTTTCGAAAATGTATTCACTAAAGGCGAACAACAAGATGGTTATGACCGTCTCTATGTACCGCAATCCGGTAACACTACTGGCGATCTGGATATTCACGACATGGCGGTCGATGCCGATGGCCAACTGATATTCGTCAATACATTATTCGGCTGCTTAGCGACCTTAAGCGAGACGCACAGTTTCAAACCGTTATGGCGTCCATCTTTTATCAGCAAGCTTGCAGCCGAAGATCGTTGCCATCTCAATGGCCTGGCGATGAAGGATGGCCGTGCCGCGTATGTCACCGCAGTTGGTGAATCAGATGTCGTGGATGGTTGGCGCGATCATCGCGCTGGTGGTGGTGTGGTGATCGATGTGAATAGCAATGAAATTGTCGCCAGCGGATTATCGATGCCACATTCTCCCCGTTGGCATCAAGGCAAGCTGTGGTTGCTTAATTCCGGCACTGGCGAATTTGGCCATATCGAATTGGAAACCGGACGTTTCGTGCCCGTCACTTTCTGCGCCGGTTATATGCGCGGATTATATTTTCACGGCGACTTTGCGCTAGTCGGTTTATCCAAACCGCGTCACAACAGAACCTTCAGTGGCCTGCCATTGGATGAAAATTTGAAATCGCGTAAAGCCGAAGCGCGTTGCGGTGTGCAGGTGATTGATTTACGAACCGGCGATGCCGTGCATTGGCTGCGCATCGAAGGGATTGTGGATGAGCTTTACGATGTCATTACATTGCCTGGTGTGCATAGACCGATGGCGCTGGGCTTCAAAACTGATGAAATTCGTCGGGTAATTAGTATTGAGGAATGATTCGTAATTTTACTTCATTAGGACTTACGCAAAACCGTCCCAGCAAGGCGTGACGACTGTGTCCTTAATTCGATGCCTCAATTTTTAATGGCGCATGCTATTATTCTTGAGCCCCCGTAAGGGAGGCGCGTATACAACTAGCATAGGGATACGACATGAGGGAATTGCAGATGCAACCAGCAGTCAATGAAGTGCCGATGGTAGACGATTCGCGTGAAGAATATACCCCACCGGACATCCATGACCTCGGCGATGTAAGCGCGATTACAAAGAGCGATGGTTGCAACGTCAGTAGCGATGGTGGTTACTCCTAAAATCTAAACCGTCAGCCTGCTCTGTCGATTTCTTCCGGTGTAAGCATTTATCCTAAACATTAGACGAAATGTGCTGAGATTATGATTGCTCGCAATAAAGATATTTTGTGGACTGAGCTGGATGGGAAGGTGGCGCTCCTCGATGTGAACGGTGGCCGCTATTACGAGGTCAATAAACTGGGCAGTGTGATCTGGCATTTGTTGGAAGAGCCTCGCTCGACTTCAGATATCGTTGATCACATCATTTCTCGTTTTCGCGTTGACCAAGCCAGCTGTGAAACCGATGTAAGTAATTTTCTCGGTAGGCTCGGTAAAGTAGGACTTATAGCGGAAACCGCAACGTCACACTCACATAGCGAATAGCGAGATTTGCGCCGCATGATTTCTTTCGGCGGCGTGGTTTGCCACGATGGCAAGGCGGTTTCGGAAAGCTGGATGCGAAGGCTGATCGGCACCGGTCGCGTTTCGCGTTTGGTTTATGATCGTGCCGCCGCATTTGTCGAGTATGAGCAGGGTCAGCCTTTTGTGGGCGATCCGTCATCTGCAGACCGATCCTGTGCGCGGAATGAACCCATATTCCTTGTCGATGCACGCATCGATAATTCTCCGCAGCTTGTCGAGCAAGGAATCCTTCCTACTCGCGACAATAACGATGCAGAAGTAGTTACCCTTGCCTATGAACGCTGGGGCGAGTCCTGTGTGAAACACCTAGTAGGCGATTTCGCCTTCGCGCGATGGGACCCAGTGCAACGCCAATTGTGTTTAGCCAGAGATGCATTGGGCGTTCGCCCCATTTATTTTTATGCGTCTCCTACGCTCTTCGCTTTTGCTACGGATTTGCCAGCATTACTAGCATTGCCATTTGTTCCTCGTATTTTGCGCGAAGATACCATCGCGGATTTCTTGAATCGCGTCGATTCGACGAATCCAGGCGAAACTTTTTATGACGCGATCCACCGCCTCCCCGCTGCCCATTGCTTGCATCTGAACGGTAACCAATATCGCCAAACTTGTTATTGGAAACCGGATGCCGTTCCGCCATGCTCACCCATGGGTGATGACGCATACGCGAATCAATTGCGCGAGCGTATCGTCACTGCGGTTGAGTGCCGTTTACGAGATGCGAAAACCGCCGCGGTGCATTTGAGCGGAGGAATCGATTCTGCCTCTATTGCCTGCATTGCCGCTCGATACTTGAAACGTCGCGGCGGTCGTTTGCTTGCGTTGTGCTCCATGCTGTCCGCGAACCATGACGGACCGGAAGTCGATGAGCGCGAATTCGTCCAAGCTGTGTTGGCACAGGAAGATAATATCGATGTGATATGGATTGAGGTACCCATGGAGCACGATGTCTTCGCGGCGTCCGACACTTGGTTCGATACCTTAGGACAACCTTTTTTCAGCACTGTGTCTCATATCGAGGAGATGTTGGCGAAAGCCGGGCGCACTCATGGCGTCGATGTGGTGCTGAGCGGTTTTGGCGGCGATTTTTTTGCATCGGTGCCGGCCCGTGACGCGGTCCGTCAGATGGTGCGCACGGGGCGATGGCGAATGGCAGCATCGGAACTACGGGCGATTCACAAAGAGCAGGGCGTGTCTTGGAAAAGTTTATTAAAACGCGAAGTGCTTGTTCCGTTGTTGCCCGCGCCTGTGCGGCGAGTATGGCGCGCGGCACGATCATCATCAAGGGAGTCTATGAGTTGTGTGCTAGCAGACTTTGCCCAGCGCATTGATAAGCGGCGCGGCCGACGCTTGCCGGCGTCAGAAAAATTAGCCTCTGCCTCCACTCATGAACTCATGCGCTTTATAGCCAGGCCGGGACACATTGAACAGCCACTCGCCAATACCGTGCAAGTATTCGCACAACGATTTGCGCAGTCGTTACGTTTTCCCTTGCTGGATTTGCGAATCGTTCAATTCATGCTGAGCGTGCCGATCGAGCAACTGCAAAAAGACGGTTGGCAACGCAGTTTAATGCGAAGGGCCATGCAAGGAATTCTGCCCGAAGCCATACGTGTGCGGCGCGATAAAGGTGGCGCTTTCGATCCGGCGATTATGTCGCGCATCGTTCATTGTCGAGATGCGCTTACCGAATGGGTTACGGTAGATAGCAATCGCGCTTGCTGGAAATATATTGACCGCGATCGCTATCTCACAGCGCTCGCCAATGTGCGGCCTGCGTCACGCGCGCAGTGGCGACAGGATACCTTTCAAGTAGTGATTCTGGGCGGATTGATGGCTCGCTTTATCGATTGGCATCAAAGCAACTTGCAGGGCGGGATATGAGTACTCATTATTTTCATCGGTTGTATGGACTGTCGATTCAAAGTCCGTTTCCTTTACCTGGCGCGCCAAATTTGACTGCGCCGGTAGCATCTGTCGATGTTACTTTATTATGGAAGCCTGAGACCGAATGGGATGCTGACCGTTGGCGGGTAACGCAAGCATCGTCTGGTCCTGCGCGCCCGGAAATCGGTGAAGCCGATGACGGCAGCGCCTATCTTGCTTGGGGCGATGAACTGAAAATTGCGATTAACGCGCAGCGTGACGAAGTTTGTGTGGTGTCACGAGCGGCAAAGCTAGAATTCGCACCGACTGTGATCGTTGGTTTTGTACTCGGTTACTTGCTTCATCTGCGTGGCGTGCTTTGTTTGCACGGCGCAGTATTGGAGCGAGAAGGACGAGCTATTGCCGTGCTGGGCGATAGCGGCGCCGGTAAATCCACCATCGCAGCGGCTTTGGTTAAAAACGGCGCTCGATTATTGTCGGACGATTTGCTCGTGATTCCTCATACCGATAGGGGAGTGTTTGTACATTCCGGTTGCATCGGCCTGCGTTTGACATCGAATTCGGCATCGCATCTCTTTGCCGGTAATGAGGATGGTCTTGGCCATGTGCCCTGGCTCGACAAGAAGTTGTGGGATATGTCCGGCATCGCCGACGAGCATTGTTTTCAAGCATTACCTCTTGCTGCGCTGTATTTGCTCGAATCGGATGATGGCGCCGAAGATGTGACTATGGAGCCACCCCTACCGCCATCGGCAGCGTTGCAGCGATTGATTCCAGCGTGGTATCCACCTGAGAATTTGCGTTTGCTGACGCAAGAACGATTACGCCATATTCAGCTGGTAGCGAAAGAAGTACCGTTGCATGTAGTGCGTTATGTTAAGCAATGGCAACATCTGCCACGAGTGATTGATTTATTGAACGCATGAATGATCGCACGCTGGTCCCTTTATTACGCTTTGTGCAGGCTGAACGCGGCTGGCCGTTGTCGTCAAAATGGGAACGTATTGCTCGATGCTTACCTGCGGTTGCTTGCGCAGGTTTCGAGTTCTCGCTGACCGGTGACCATGGCATCGATTTGCAGCAGCGCATTCGTAGCGGAACTGAGTTGCGTCGTCTTAAAGAATGTTTGCGACGTTATGCGTTGCAAGGCTGGATGCCTGCCGATTCTCCGTGGTCGAAACTTGCGCATTTTTGCGATAGCGATCTATTAGGCGGTGCTATCGAGGAACTCTGGTTGGAATTGGATGATGCCGCGTTCGATGAATTGCCGCCACTCTCCGTATTTGTGCGGTTGTCGGAAGCATCAGCAAACGATGCACAAATCATTGAGGTGGTGCTTCGCGCATTTGATGTGAGTATCTCTTCGCGGTGCCAACAGGCGTTGGCGAATTGTCTCGATGCGTGCCGTGGTAAGGCTCGTATATCTCATGTAGGCTTGATGCTTTCCCGTCCTTCGGCGCCATTGCGCCTTATCGTCGAGGATATTGCGTCCGACGATATGCTGCCGTTTCTTGAACGAGCTGGTTGGTCCGGTACACATAAACTTTTGCAGGAACGGCTCGATGTATTATTCACCCATATAGATCGCATTCGTTTGGCATTAACGGTGAGCGATACAGTCGAGTCGTCATTGGGGCTGGAGTGTTTTCTAGGAAATCCGAACAAGAGCGAGCCGCGCTGGAAAAGCGTTTGCGACTGGTTGGTTGGCCAAGAATTATGTAACGAGGAACAACGTGCTCACCTGTTGTCATGGCCTACATTATTGTTGCCGTCCACCGTTAAAGGCATGTGGCCGGAGCAATTAATAGTGGATGCATTGACGCGAGATCCGGCAATGGTCGATTGGCTGGAGTGCCGTATCAGTCATCTCAAAATTACCCATCATGAGCAACGGCCCTTATCTGCGAAAGCCTATGTCGGCGTTATACAAATTTTGGATGATACGCGCGCAGCGGCATCGGCATCGACACCAAATGTACGCAACGAATTGGAACAACAAGAAGCAATAGATGCCGCAGTTGATTTTCTCTTGGCGGCACGCAATCAAGCCGGGTGGTGGCAGGATTATGAAGGCTTTCGCGAAGGTATAAGCGATGAATGGGTGACAGCATATATAGCCCACGCTATGGACGAGAGCGGTATCGACCGCATGGAAACTGCGGTGAAGCGTGCTTGGTTTTTGCTTACGAAGCGGTCCCGCGTGGGTTGGGGATGGAACTATCTGCAACCGGCGGACGCCGATAGTACGCTATGGACCTTGCGCTTAGCGTCGCGGCTTGGAAAAATGAATTCCCCATGCGCTGAAGAGGGACTAGCATTCTTGCGACAGCATCTCCAATCTACCGGCATATCAACCTATATACCGGATCACTATCGGCTATGGTCCAAAGAAGCGTCGATCAATCCCGGTTGGTATGAACCGCATATGTGCGTTACTGCGGTGGCGGCAAGTTTTGCACCACTTGGTCAAACGCCGTTATCAGCGTTGAGAGCCAATCAATGTTCCGATGGCAGTTGGCAAGGGTATTGGTGGAAGTCGCCGGTTTATACGACAGTACATGCGGCGGAAGCGCTTCACCGATATGGCGCTGCCAATGACCAAGAGCGTTTCGAGGCGGCAGCGACTTGGATGTGCAATCGCATCGACGAAACAACGAGGCCCTTCGAGCAAGCGCTTATGTTGCGCTTATTATCGTTGCAGCCGAATACATATCGTGCGCCGATAGAAGTGCTAAAAGGAACGCTTTTAGCATCGCAAAATCACGATGGCTCTTGGCCTGGTTCCGCAGAGCTCGCCATTCCTAACGCGGCGGGAGAAGAAGTGGTCGCTTGGGATAAGCGGCGTTTATTCACTACCGCAACCGTGGTGTCTTCATTATGTCAGCTCTCTGTCTAGAGAATCAGTTCGCGAGTCTCTTCGCGAATAGTGCGCCCGGCGCGGACTTCGCTCGCGACCCCTATCCCTTTCTCGACAAACTACGGAATACCTCGCCGTGCTATTACCATGAAGAACGAGCCGCATGGCTCATCAGCGGTTATCACGATGTCGTACGATTACTGCGCGATGAGAGAATTAAGGGTTCGACAAGCTTTGCCGATCAATCGCCGCTTTTTCGTTCTACCGTCGTGCAGCGTTTGCGCGGAATGTTTACGGCATCTCAGGTAAATGCCTTACAGCCATTGGTGGATCGTGTCGTTGCAACCCAATTGCAGCGGGTTCTTGCTATGCCTACAGTGGATTTAGTCGCGGATTTTGCGCAAGTTGTTCCCATGGCGGTCATGGCTGAGCTACTGGGGATTCCGCAAGCGGATTGGCTTACATTGCGCAAGCTAGCGGCTTCGGTATTGGACGCGTTTGACTTATCTTGCGAAGGCCATCCACGGCCCCATCAGGCCATGAAGTTATTGTTGCACGCGTATTTCAGTAAGCATTTTGCCGCAGCCCGCAATGGGAATGCCACACCATTGATGGAAATGTTGCTTGCCGAACAACGTGAGCATGATCTGCCGGAAGAAAGCATGGTGGATGCTTGCATGAAATTAGTCACAGCCGGTAGTGCGACGACTGCTGGCGCTCTAGGCAATATACTGGCGCGACTGGTGACGAAAAATGATCTTCCATCGATAAGCGGCGACGTTGATTTGCGCAATCTCACCGATGAGTTATTGCGGTTGGATACACCAATATTGGCGGTTAAGCGCATTGCTTGTGAAAGAATCGAATTGGCGGATGTGATAGTGGAACCAGAATCACGCATCTATCTCCTCATCGCAAGCGCTAATCGCGATCAGGCTGTATTTACGTCACCCCATCACATTTCCAGCAACAGACAGTCGAAGCCTCATTTACTAATCTCTGCAAAACGAACTAAAGTTTTTTTCTGTGCGTCCAATAGCAGA
>JAZKCF010000027.1:0-3572 GCA_040388195.1 Pseudomonadota bacterium | reverse complement strand
TGAATCTCGGACAAGGTTGGCCTCAATAGGCTTCGCTATGTCGAACTCGCGTTAAGTAAGTTTTTCATTCTCAATATTTCCGTTGTCATTCTGAGGTCAGCGAAGAATCTGCTGCTTACGACCTTTAAACATCACTGCTCTTTAAACATTGCAAAAAGCAGATTCTTCGCGGCGCTCAGAATGACCATCACACTATGCCTAAATTAAATCCAACGTGACTGTCCAATAGCAATCGGCACAGCGGCCAGCGTCATAACCGGTGGCATTTTTGTCATGATCAGTAACACCTCCTAGCGTTTACCTAATCTTTTCGCATTAGCGGTAACACGCCGGTGCACAGGGGCTAAACCTTTCTCCACAGCCGTTGAAACCAAACTATCAACTCGCTTGTTCATAGCAGGTGTTGTCAAACTTCGCACTAATGCCTTGTGTGCACGCTTAATGCTGGCTGGTGAAGTACCAGTCACGAGGGCTGGCGCTGCCCACATCTTCCCCCATTGCCGCATAGCAATTAGCGCAATTTCCTGGTTTATCTTAAACATTGGTATTGCCATGGCGTTCAAGGATTCTCCGAATGCGTCGATTTTCTCCTGACTCATGCGGGTGAGTTCCTTCCGGTCGCGAGCGCTAGGATTGCTTCCCGCAACCGTCATGCGGCTAGTACGATTAGCAATTACTTGCGGCGCCGCCATTGCGATTTCCCAGATCTTGATGGCGTTTTTCCACCACAGAGCGGCAACTCCATAGGTATTGTGTCCAGCTTTTCCGGTTGGCATTTTGTCTCCACTTTTCAGATGCAGTGGAGCATTGACAGCTGATTGCGTAATTAGTGCCACATAAGAGTTACGCAAAATCTCCCCAGCGACGTTGCGACTCCTTGTCGTACACTTTTCGTACTACATGCGTCGTCCCGCCTTGCTGGGGTGGTTTTGCGTAAACCCAACCAAAAATACTTTTAGCGTGGCTTTAAAAAGACGCTATTTATGTCGGAAGAATTTAATGTGCAGACCGTTACCATTCGATGACTATTAGAAACCTCCTCACTCTTCTAGAGCCACTTATACGCATGTAGATCAAGCTGGCTGCGTTATCGCGCCACATCTATTCGATAGCCACCAGTGCCATTGGTGCCGTTGTAATGGCCCACTTGCACGTAATACATGCCCGCATCGAGGGTAGCAACAATTTTTGGATTATTTGCATCGCCACTGTCATCATCTTCGGCAATGAGTCTCGTCTGGCTATCGGGTCCGAATAGCTTCATTACGAGATCAGTAGTGCCTTCGGTTTTAACGGTGTAGACGCCGCTCGTCGCCGCGTTAAACCTATAGAGATCAGTTTCTCCCGGTGTTACGATCTCGCCGGCAATCGGCGCTGTCTCGACGACTGGTAATTCGACTGCAACATCGCCTGGCTGTTGTGCAAAAGGATAATTCTTGGAGTCGCCGATAAACGTTTTGTCGGTTCCTGAAAGGACTTCGTTGGGGTCGGACTGAAATCCATCGAGCGTCCATTCTCTCGGAATCGCGTAAAGCATGATCGACTCCTTGTCCAACTGCGTGCCGTTTATGAGCTCGCGATCATAAGCTTTAAACATATTGTTTTCGATAGTCGGCAGGTCCCAGAAATTGGGCGGACCGGACAAGCTGCGGATCACATTTTCCCGATTCCATTTGATTCCACCGAGAGGATTCTGATGCTCGTGAATGAGGCCAATAGCATGGCCGAACTCGTGCAGAATAACGCCTTCGTCAACCCAACCGAGATTCATCGTCGGCTGATCGCGCGGAATGCTGAGGCAATCGATACCAATATAAGACCATGCGCCGTCCTCGCTGTTAAACGCGATGCGGATCTCAGCATCGGGAGCGTTATTGAATTCCAACTTCAAATTAGCGTGCTTGCACCACTGCGGCGCGAAATTCCGAACCAGCGATTGTTTTTGCTCATCTCCGCCTATGAAACGAACTTTGAGTGTCGAGCCGTTGGGCCATTTCTTTTCCTTGAATACCGCCATCCGGGGTCGATCGCCCGGCTGTGGGTAGGTAAGCGTCATTAAATCCGTGGGAAGAATTCGGTCGTAACAAACTTTCAACACATTTGACATGGTAGGTCTCCTTTTTATACAAATATCGAGCCGAACTACCGACATCGGCGTGTGATCGTCTCAATCGAGTTAAGGTGAAGTGCTCTTAGAATTAGATGGGGGAAACGGCTTTTCGACCCCGCGCGACTCTTTTTCGCGCAGTTCTTGAATTTGGGATTCGCCGATGTCGACAGAATGATTACTGACGTCAGTCATTCCTCGCTCACGGTCACGATCGGAAATTGTCTTGATCTGGACTAATGGCTTAGCGCCTTGGATAGCGGGGATGGAATCGTCATAGAGCTCGAACCAAGGCAAGCCGTATTTCGTGTAGCTATGCGCATCAATAGGAGATGGCGGCGGCGACGTACCGGTGATCTCCTTGAACTGCGCGCTGTTGATAATGTGAATCGTGATGCCGCCGTAATTAGCTTCGTCCCACGTATCGACGCCATAAGGGTCGGCATATATTTTTTGCCGCATGGTCCCGCCGGCGCCTAACCCCATTGCGGAGCCTGGACTAGCAAAACACTGCGGGTGCGACTTCTCCGGCGGCGGTTGATCCGGGAACCGGCCTGGCTTGGGTTCGAACACTTTAATTTGAATACCGCCTACTGTCTCTGCGCCGGTAAGTGCTGCCTCTGCGGTATAGCCTGATCCTAGTGGCACGGCAACAAACTGCCGAATCAATCCATCGCCGCTGTTGATGCCATCGAGCCAAAGTTGTGGTGGGCAGACCACGTAATTTTGCGGGTCCTGATGTAGTCCTACGTCTTCATGCTCGCCGGAAATCGCATTGATGCCGCCAATGGCCACCTGGACCGCATTCGGCTTCCACCCAGCCGCGTTGAAACCGAGCCAGAGTGCCTCGCGCTGATACATGGGAATGAATACACTATCCTGCTTGTTCCACGTCGCGGGTAGGAATGCGCTGTAGTTTGATACATTGAAAATCGGAAACGCCCCGAGACCGGGTGGCAACGGATAACCGCGACCATCATCGGGGATACGCAGAGTCCGTTGCAGTGATACCGCAAAGCGTGCGCCGATGCGGATCACATTGTCATTAACGGCGACTTCTAGCATCACTTTCCTTCTTCACTACAATCCGGCAACACACCTCAACAATAGTGCGACAACGCCCTACACCTCAATCTAAATTTCAGATGAAAATTACGCCACTCCCGCTCTTAAAGCTTAGACGATTGTTTGATTAATCCCAATATAAAATGTCATTTTGAGTGAAACAATTTCTTTTATTTTCCCATTACGAATTAATAATCAGACTGCAATCAGAAATGACTTACGACCATTTGTATAATGCACAGCCTTATGATGCCCCCGACTGCCCGGAACAATCGCTTGTGTTGAGTACCTCCGATCCCTATTCCTATTCTCTTAATAACCAAAAAAAATAGCGCTTAATATCTTCCGCGAGTTCAAATTCGAAGTGCAACTTTTGATTAACAGGTTAGGTGGGCGAGAT
>JAZKCF010000026.1:0-61453 GCA_040388195.1 Pseudomonadota bacterium | reverse complement strand
TAAGGACAACAATACCGTCCCTCCATTCCCTTCGCTTATGTCGAACTCGCGTTGATCAACGTTTGAAGTGGATTCAACGTGGTGTCTGCCAGGAAAGTTGCTGGGAAGCGCCAAGCTACCGGTAGTTAAAAGAAAACGCCGTCACTTGGACAGCGTTGAATGTTACTGAAGGTATTTAATGGTGAGGAACGCGGAACCAAACCCGCGTCTTCAGAACCAGATAGTAACGCATGCGCCTTGGGGGGGGCGAATTGAAAAACTTGGCCATTCACAGGGAAGAGTGGTGAGCTCTTCATCTCCCCATGGCTAGCGCTGTTTATTTGCCTGCGCAAGAACGGATGCGGCCAGTTCCTTGGTGTCGCCTGCGTACTTATCGCTTGAGAGCACTCGAGCGGCCACATCTTCCATCTTCGCGCCAGTCTGTCTGTCACCGCCGCGTTGCGACAGAGCCGATGCAGCCAGACTCTTAGCGACCTGAGATGAACGCGTGTCTTGCAAAGTTTCTGACGCCAATTTCGCGATACGACTGGACGTCTGCTTAGTGTTCTTTGGCATGGAAACCTCCTTCTTGATGATTCAAGTCTTAGACGGGGTACGGAAAGGCAAAACCACTGTGCTGTCTTGGCCTGCTCGTTTTTCGGTATTCGCCTGCACAGACCGCAACCGAGCGAATTGCACAACATTGCTTTTCCCTTGGAAGTACCCTTCCGGCAGTCCTGCCAGCATCTCGATATCAAATGCAGCCAGTCCGATGTGCCTTGGAATCGCATCCAGCGGCATCACATTTTCATCGACCAGTAGGTCGATGGTGCGCCGAAGCAAGCGTGGCTGCTCGGGCTTACGATCCCCATCACCCGGCTCCGACTTACCGCCCCAGCGCGCAGATCGCCGCTTGAAGAGCGCCAACTTACCCTCTTCGTCCAGCAACCCCAAGGCGTGCAGCCTCATAGTGATTGCGGCCACCGAAACGCCCCAGCGTCGCTTGAGCAACACCAGATCATCCAGTGTGACCGGCATGCGCACGTCGGATGCAAACGTCTCAGCAGGAAGTAAAAATGCGCCAGCAAAGTGGTGTGCCTGCTTTTCCATCAGCTTATGGCGATCACGATCTGTGGTGCGCTGGATATGCCGATGCAAAACCAGATGACCAAGTTCATGCGCTAGATCGAACCGGCTTCGATACCCATTGTCCTTATCGGCGGACAACAAAATAAGCGGCCGCTCAAGGACCTCACTCCACGCTGACAGTCCCTCAATTTGAGCAATGCCGGTTTCCTCGCGGATCAGGATGATGCCAGCACCCTCGACAGCAAGCGCCAAGTCTTCAACCACGACACGACCAAGGCGCCACGTGTCGCGGCATTCGCAAGCTGCCTTCTCGATATCTTCGGGCGTGATCTGTTCCGGATCGGAAAAACTGCGGGTCGGCAGATTCAATGCCGGATAGTCCACAAATTCCATGAATGCGACAGCAATGTCCTGGGCCCATTCAAGTCGAGCCTCTAGCATCGCTCGCGCGGCTACGTGCGCGGATGCATTACTGCGAAATAGTGGCAAAGACACCTTTTCCGTTGTCGGGCGAGTGAACCACTCCGGGGTGACATTTACCACCCCTGCGAGTCGTTCGAGCGCCTCACGCTCTGGCGCCTGTGTGCCTGCACGCCACTTACTAATAGTGGCTGGCGATACGCCGACCATGGAGGCCAGCTGTACCTGAGTCAGGCGACGCGCCGCCAGGATCTGACTAAGTCGATCTTCCTGAAAACCTTGGATTCCACCACGACTCATTGTGTCGTTCCATCTTTATCCTGCTTGCCGATGTTCTTTTTGAGTTTCGGCACAGCAAGGTCATCCTGCTGCGACGCCGGTTTCTGGTCATACCGCTTGGCAAACGCATCGATGGGTTCTCGGAAGAGCCACCCTTGCATATTTCGATCCGGCACCGCGATCTGAATCGAAACGGGCGATTCAGGTTGAATGTGTAAGGACCCGGTGAAGCAGGCCACAAAAAAGGCAACAGCCTCTAAGGGAGGTTCATAATCTGCGAATAGTTCTGGCTGTACCAAGGGCTCAATGGCCATGTTCGCCATGGACATCTGCCTGCGGGTCTGGCTACGCCGACCGTTAACCCAGAGCCCTTCTTTGATATTGAACCGTGCCAGTGTGAACACGCCAGTCCGGCCCGTCACAATTGCGTTGCCCCGGATTGGTGAAGGAGATGCATTGCTCACGGCCAGCGCACGCTGAAACGACTCATTCATGAGGAAATGGCGCAGCTGGCCAACGACGCTAGGAAGGTGGCCATTATCCATCCCGCGCGCAGCAACGTAAGCACGTTGCGCACCGACCACCAGTGCCTCTTCAATACCCATGATGATCTCCCGAGGGACATTCCTCACTAGCAAGTCTGGGATAGTTTCTTTTGTTGGCTTCGCCATTGGTAACTCCACAGTCTGATTTCGCATAAGTGGATTTTACATATAAAATGTTTCGCTTAACAAGTTATTTCCATTTTTTCCTGCGGCCGCAACGCCCGTGAGTCAGTTGGTTGTTCCAATATTTCATCACATACTTGAAAGGCCGACTGCGGCAAGCAAATTGTGTCGAACGTTGTCGACACAATTTGCGCCGGTGCACGGGGTCAAGGGTTCGGCGTGAAGAGCCTGCACCGCATGGTGCAGTTTGCCGATGCATTCCCTGACGAAAACATTGTCGCCACACCGTCGCGACAATTGAGCTGGCGCCATTTCCGGGAAATCCTGCCACTCAAGCAGCCGCTGGAACGTGAGTTTTACGCCGAAATGTGCCGCATCGAAAGTTGGAGCGTACGCACCCTGCGCGAACGTATTAATGGCCAGATGTACTTGCGCACAGCGATTTCGAAAAGGCCCGGTGAAGGAAAACTGCAATGTGTTGCGTTTCAAAAACGCTGAGTTTGAATGAGCGAAGAGAGAAATGGGCAGAAGGTGTCACCCCAAACGGGCGGGCGGCGACAGGTGGGCGCTTTCGAGGAAGGCGCGTGGAATCGAGCCAACACTGGCGTTTTGGGCAAAAAACTCCCAACCGATAAGAGGTTGGGAGTTTAAATATAGGTGGAGCCAACGGGATCGGCTCGTAAATCGGGGCTTGTGTTGTATCGCTCGCCCGCTTTGGCAGCGGCAAGCAGTGCTTGTCGAAACCCTGCCTCATCCCCACGTCTCACGGGTTCGATTCCCGCCGGCACTATCAAATAGAAAAGCCACCCAAAACTGGATGGCTTTTCTATTTGATGGTGGAGCCGGCGGGAATCGAACCCGCGTCCGCAAGTCCTCTACAGGCAGTTCTACATACTTAGTCTAGTAAATTAATTTTACTGCACCGTCGTCCACTGACAGACTACGTTACAGCGAGTTACCTTGGATTTAATGCAATGCAAAGTAACCCTGCATTACACGATCCCATGTGAATGACCCTGCTCTAGCTTGCGCTAGCCGGCCCATGGGACAACCGGTGCAGGGTCCAGCCGGTATTAAGCGGCTAGAGCGAGCCGAGGCTCGTAAGTTTCGTCGTTTGCGACTATTGATTTCCAGTTGTATTTACGAGGTAGCTGGTCCTCGGTATGCCCTGTTCTGCTTTGCAACCCACGTCGAAACCAAGTCGGCCCCAAGTGATGTTACGAAATTTGGCGTGTTTCCCAAGTTTCTTTAGCAAGTTGGATTATCGCATAGATAGATCGCGAGACCTTAGAGAAAGTTCAATATCTCTAACGGATGTGTGACGGTGGCGTGTGCGCCCCAAGTGTTAGGTGCGTTGTCGCCGCCTAAATAACCGTAACCGGCAATGATGCTTTTCATCTGCGCAGCACTGGCGGCTTGTATGTCGCGTTCGTCATCGCCGATGTAGATCGCCTGGGTTGGTGTGGTGCCTGTTTCTTCTAATGCTTTAAATAGAGCGTCGGGGTGTGGTTTCGGGCGGGCAACCGTGTCACCGCTTATTACGCATGCGGCGCGGTCGAAAAGTCCGAGTTGCTTGACTAGGGGTAACGTGAATCGTTCGGGTTTATTGGTGACGATGCCCCATAAAATGGCGCGCGATTCCAGCGTGTTGAGCAGTTCCGCCGTGCCGGGGAATAATGCTGTTTCTCGACACAGGTTTTGTTCGTAGAGTTCTAGATATTCATTGCGCATTGAGGTGAAGTTGGTATCTTCCAGCTCAATACCGAAGCCTAGCTTTAGCAGTCCGCGAGCGCCCATTGATGCATGGGGGCGGATAAGTGCTATCGGTAGCGGGGCGCGTCCGTGGCGTTGTAATTGCAGGTTGAGTGCGTATCCCAAATCAGGTGCGGTATCCGCCAGTGTGCCGTCTAGATCAAACAATACGACGCGTATCATTCCGCGCGGCAACTGGCTATGTAGTTCACGCTGGTGTCCGTGTTTAGGGAATACACCTTTGTCAGAAGGTTATAAGTCATTCCGGTAAAGCCGTTTACCGAGAGGCCTGCATTACGGCACATTTGGGCGAGTTCTGCCGGAGTAATGAAGCGGGCGTAGTCGTGCGTGCCTTTTGGCAGGAGTCGCAGCAGATACTCGGCGCCGACAACGGCGAATAGGTAGGCTTTGGGGTTGCGATTGATGGTGGAGAAGAATACGTGGCCGCCAGGTTTTACCAGTGAGGCGCAGGCCTTTATTGTGCTGGCTGGGTCGGGCACGTGTTCCAGCATTTCCAGACAAGTAACCACATCGAAACGATGCGGCATGCTTTCTGCGAAGCTTTCTGCTGAGACTAATCGGTAATCGACTTTCTGGTTGCTTTCGAGCAAATGCAGCTTGGCGACTTTTAACGCTTTTTCCGAGAGATCGATTCCGGTGACTTCGGCGCCGCGCTCCGCCATGCTTTCCGCCAGAATGCCGCCGCCGCAACCGACGTCCACGACGCTTTTACCGCGCAAACCACCTGCCAAGCGGTCTATGTGATTCAACCGGAGCGGGTTGATGTCATGCAGCGGTTTGAATTCGCTTTCGGGGTCCCACCAGCGATGGGCGAGGGCGCTGAATTTTTGCAGCTCTGCGGGATCGGCGTTCAATGGGGTATCGGTATTGAAAGGGGTTTGCGGCGTCATTGGCGTAAGAAGCTAAAGAGAGTGGATCCGGGTGGATGACTATTGTATAGCGCGGAGTTTGCTTTGCCAGTATGCGGTTTTGGCAAGTAATTCCTGTGTGTCGATATCAATCAGACCGCCATTTTCCACTTTGAGTTCGCCGTCCACCCAAACATGGCTTACTTGTTCGCGGTCTGCGGCATAAACAATTTGCGAAATAACATCGAAGCATGGAGATGTTCCCACTTTGCTCATATCAATCGCCGTAATATCCGCGCATTTGCCAACTTCCAGTGAACCGATTTTTTCATCTAGGCCAAGCGCGCGAGCGGCATTGATGGTAGCCATGGCTAAAGCGGTTTGTGCAGGGACTGCATCGGCTCGTCCCGATACGCCTTTTGCCAACAGCGCGGCTAAGCGCATGTCACCCATGACGTCTAAACGATTGTTGCTGGCCGCGCCGTCGGTGCCAATGCCGACGTTTGTGCCGGCTTGAAGTAGTTTATCGATGGGCGCAAAGCCGCTGGCAAGTTTTAGATTGGATGCGGGGCAGTGGGCAACGTGGCAACCTTGATGCGCTAGATCGGCGATTTCCATAGCAGTCAGGTGTACCGCATGAACGGCTATGAGGCTCGGGCTTAACAGGCCAAGATTTTTGAGCCTTGCTAAGGGGCGTACGCCATATTCTTTAAGACTATGTTGGATTTCATCGTCGGTCTCGTGGATGTGCATGTGTATCCCACAATCCAACTGTTCCGACAGCGTTACTATTTTAGTAAAGGCGCGATCGCTGACTGTGTAAGGCGCATGTGGCGCGATGGCGAAAGACAGTAGTGGCTCATCTTTGAATTCGTCGCGGGTGCTGAGGCCTTTGTGCAGGTAATCATCTGCATCGGCGGCGTAGGCCGTAGGGAATTCGAGCACGACAATACCGAACGAAGTGCGCATTCCCGCCTGTAGGCTGGCTCTCGCTGCCGCTTCAGGAAAGAAATACATGTCGTTCATGCAGGTGACCCCGCCGCGTAGCATTTCGGCACAGGCAAGCAAAGTCCCATCGAAGACGAATTCGGAACTTACATGTTGTCCTTCTGCGGGCCATATATGGTCGTTTAGCCACGTCATCAGTGGTAAATCGTCGGCTAAGCCTCGCATGAGACTCATTGCTGCGTGGGTGTGCAGATTGATAAGGCCGGGAATCAACACTTGCTGTGGTAAATCGAATTCGCGCTGTGCTGAGAATTGCGTTTGCGCTTCACTTGTCGGGACAATGCCAACGATCTTTCCTTTCCGAATGGCAAGGGAATGCAGAGGCAATACGACTCCGGCTGGTAAGACGGGAATTATCCAGCCCGCATGAATTAAGGTATCAACTGGTTCTAGCATATGTGGGAATTTACCGGTGTTAGGGGCTGCTGACAATTACATCTCGCTACTCTTGTATTCCGAGCAATGCAAAAAGCTGTTTTTATGATAAGTATTGAGCGACTGATTCTTGTCATTCCTTCTTAAAATGACGGACTTGTAATGCCGAGAGCCGATTGGCGGCACGTTCTTGGCCCGAAAAAAAACCCCGCGGAGAACTGCGGGGTTTTTTTCAAACTACAACAAACTTACTGCTTTGTGGTTGTTTCCACGCCGCTGAATTCAACATCAACACGACGGTTTTTAGCGCGGCCTTCTTTGGTCTTGTTGCTGGCTTCTGGATTACGCTTGCCTTTGCCTTCGACCGTAACTTTGTTGGCATCGATACCTTTGGTAACCAGGTAGTCTTTAACAGCTTGGGCGCGACGGAGTGACAATTTGTCGTTGTACGCATCGGTACCCACGCTGTCGGTATGACCAACTGCGCTTACAGCATCAATAGTCAGATTTTTCTGTGCTCTGGCGGCTAAAGTATCATCGATAGCTTTTTTGCCTTCAGGTTTCAGCACGGCTTTGTTGAAATCAAACAGAGCATCAGCACCGAAGCTGATTTTTTGTTTGATTATTTGTGGTGCTGGCTTTGGAGCTGGTGCTGGAGCCGGAGCTGGTGCCGGAGCTGGTGCCGGAGCTGGTGCCGCCGGAGCTGGTGGTGGCGGTGGTGGAGCAGGCTTTACTTCGCAATCTGGTGAAGCGGTAGTTGCACCCAGATTCCAGCATTGGCCGACGCCATTCTTGACTGGATGGTTTTGGGTGTCGCGAAGGTAGCCGCTAGTAGCGGTTCCAACTTCGCCCGCACTGTGGCCAAACGCTACGCCGCTACCCATAATCAAGGTCGCCGCAAGCGTGGCTATTTTTGTGGAAAAGCAATTCTTCATGTCCACTCCTGAAAAAATATTAATTGGTGATTGTTTAAGCGCGGCGGAAAAAAGCTATTCGCCGAAGATGAGGTTACATGCTGAATAATACATAGTTGCATGTGGTTCGGAAACGGTGATGGGTACATTTTCGCAACATAACTCCGTATGCTGTTGTCTTTTTGCAACATCTTTCGATGCGTCTTTCGACAGTTACTTTAAGGGCGGCAAAGTGTTAAAATTCCACAGTTTTTTCAGCCAGATTTGCCGCGAGTGTTCGTAAATTTCTCGCAGTCACCAAAGACAAAAGCCCTCCATGACTCAAACCCCATTTGCTAAAGAAACCCTTCCTGTCAGTCTAGAACAGGAAATGCGCCGTTCCTACCTTGATTACGCAATGAGCGTGATTGTGGGGCGGGCACTCCCCGATGTGCGCGATGGCCTGAAGCCTGTGCATAGGCGCGTGCTTTTCGCTATGCATGAGCTTTCAAACGATTGGAATAAGGCGTACAAAAAATCTGCTCGTATCGTCGGCGATGTAATCGGTAAATATCACCCTCATGGTGATACGGCGGTTTACGACACTATTGTTCGTATGGCGCAGGATTTCAGTTTGCGATATCCGTTGATCGACGGGCAGGGCAACTTTGGTTCGGTGGACGGAGATAATGCGGCGGCTATGCGTTATACGGAAATCCGGATGTCAAAAATCGCCCATGAATTGCTGGCTGATATAGACAAAGAGACCGTCAATTTCGGTCCTAATTATGATGGGTCAGAACACGAGCCGCTTATCCTGCCGGCAAAGATTCCTAATCTGCTTATTAATGGCAGTTCTGGAATCGCAGTGGGAATGGCAACCAATATTCCCCCTCACAATTTAAATGAGGTTATCGATGCTTGCCTGGCGGTGCTTAAAACGCCGGATATCGATATCGAGGATTTAATCGCGATAGTGCCGGCGCCTGATTTCCCTACAGCGGGGATCATCTATGGCGTTGAGGGCGTCAAAGAAGGTTACCGTACAGGCCGCGGCCGGGTAATCATGCGCGCGCGTACACATTTCGAGGATATCGAGGGCGGGAACCGGCAGTCAATTATCATTGACGAACTGCCTTACCAAGTGAATAAGGCTAATTTGCTGATCAAGATCGGCGAATTGGTGCGTGATAAGAAAATTGAAGGTATTTCCGATTTGCGTGATGAGTCGGACAAATCCGGGATGCGGGTAGTGATTGAGCTAAAGCGCGCCGAAGTGCCGGATATCGTGCTGAATAATCTCTACAAACAAACGCAGATGCAGGATACCTTCGGCATGAATATGGTCGCCCTTATGGATGGCCAGCCGAGGCTTCTGAATTTGAAGCAAATGCTCTCGGCATTCCTGCGTCATCGGCGTGAAGTCGTTACCCGACGTACGGTTTTTGAGTTGCGTAAGGCTCGCGATCGCGGACATATATTAGAAGGTCTGGCGGTAGCGCTATCGAATGTCGATGAAATCATCGCATTAATTAAAGCGGCGCCGTCGCCAGCCATTGCCAAGGAGGGATTGACCTCGCGGCTATGGCGCTCCACATTGGTGGAAGAAATGCTCACACGGGCAAGTTCGGAGGGTTTTCGTCCAGAAGGACTTTCCAGCGACTTCGGTTTGCATGCAAACGGTTATCGCTTATCCGAAGCGCAAGCGCAGCGGATTCTGGAAATGCAACTCCAGCGTTTGACTGGTCTTGAGCAAGACAGAATCGTTAGCGAATATAAAGAAATAATGGAGAAGATCGCCGACTTACTCGATATCTTGGCGAATCCTGAGCGCATTACGGCGATTATTGTTGATGAGTTGACGGAAGTGCGCCGGCAGTTTGGTGATAAACGGCGGAGTGAAATTATCGCTAATGGCCAAATCCTGTCGCTGGAAGATCTGATTACGCCACAGGATTTAGTGGTTACTCTTTCCCACACCGGCTATATCAAATCGCAACCGCTGGACGATTACCGATCGCAAAAGCGGGGCGGTCGCGGTAAGCAAGCGGCTTCTACTCGATCGGACGATTTCATCGAACATCTATTTGTAGCGCATACCCATGACTACATTCTGTGTTTCTCGAACCGCGGCCAAGTTTACTGGGTCAAAGTGTACGAAGTGCCGCAGGGTAGTAGCGGTTCTCGTGGCAAGCCGATCGTGAATCTGTTGCAAATCGAAGATGGCGAGAAGATTACGGCGATCTTGCCGGTGAAGACATTTGACGAGCAGCATTTCGTCTTCATGGCGACAGCTGATGGTACGGTTAAGAAAACGCCGCTCAGCGATTTCTCCAATCCGCGTAAGGCAGGGATTATCGCGGTTACTCTTGATGAGGGTGACTATCTAATTGGCGTTGCGATTACGGATGGTCAGCATGATGTAATGCTCTTCTCCGATACTGGTAAAGCTGTGCGTTTCGATGAAAACGATGTGCGTCCGATGGGCCGTGGCGCACGCGGCGTGCGTGGAATGAATCTCACCAAAGGTGGTAGCGTGATTTCGATGTTGGTTGCCGTTGATGAGTTGCAATCGGTATTGACCGCGACTGAGAATGGCTACGGCAAACGAACACCTATTGCCGAGTACACCCGTCATGGCCGAGGAACGCAAGGCATGATCGCGATCCAGACGACTCCGCGCAACGGCAAAGTTGTTGCCGCTACGCTGGTCGACGAGAAGAACTCAATTATGTTGATTACCGACGGTGGCGTATTGATCCGGACGCGTGTTAATGAGATCCGTGAAATGGGCCGTTCCACACAAGGCGTTACCTTGATTAACTTAGATGAAGGGACCAAACTGGTAAGCCTAAGTCGGGTTATCGAAGCGGATGATAACGGCGTGGAGTCCGTAGAGGGCGATGTTGCCCCCGACGATTTGGTGGCACCCGACGACGTGGCACCCGACGCATCCTAGTCTTTCGTAACTGAATTCAAGCGGAGTTTCGACGTTGTCGTTGCTCCGCTAGTCGTTACAACTGTTAACACACTCCTGATTAACAACCTTTAGAGCCACTTTAAAAGAACTCCTATGCGAATATTCAATTTTAGCGCTGGTCCTGCTGTGCTCCCCGAAGAAGTGTTGAAAAAAGCAGCTGCCGAAATGCTGGACTGGCATGGCAGCGGTATGTCAGTCATGGAGATGAGCCATCGCGGTAAAGAGTTTATTGCCATCGCCGACAAGGCGCAGGCTGATATAAGGGCGCTGCTTAATATTCCGGCTAATTACAAAGTGTTGTTTTTGCAGGGCGGCGCAATTGCTGAAAACGCGATCATTCCAATGAACTTGCTTGGCGACAAGAAGGTTGCGGATTATGTGAATACTGGCGAGTGGTCAAAGAAGTCGATCAAGGAAGCAAAGAAGTATTGTGAAGTAAACGTTGCCGCGAGTGCTGAAGATAAAAATTTCAGTTATGTGCCAGCACAAGAGACATGGAAACTGTCGAAGGATGCTGCTTACGTGCACGTTTGCACTAACGAAACCATTGGTGGCGTGGAATATCATTGGACGCCTAACACGGGTGACGTACCTCTGGTCGCGGATATGTCTTCGCACATCCTTTCTCGTCCGATTGATATATCTAAATACGGCGTGATCTACGGTGGCGCGCAGAAAAACATTGGCCCGGCAGGCCTGACGCTGGTGATCGTTCGCGAAGATCTGCTTGGAAAAGCATTATCGATCACGCCATCGGCGTTCGATTGGAAGCAGCAAGCCGAAAACGATTCGATGTTCAATACGCCGCCGACATATTCGATTTATATCGCAGGTTTAGTATTCGAGTGGTTGCTTGCAAATGGTGGCGTAGCGGCGATTGAAAAGCAGAATATTGCCAAGGCCGCACTGTTGTACGATTACCTCGATCAGAGCGAATTTTATGTCAATCCTGTACGCAAAGAAGATCGTTCACGGATGAACGTGCCGTTCAAGTTACAGGATGAAGCGTTGGACGAAGCCTTCCTAAAAGGCGCCAAGGAGCGCGGCATGGTGCAGTTGAAAGGCCATCGTTCCGTGGGTGGCATGCGTGCTTCGATTTATAACGCTATGCCGATTGCTGGTGTACAAGCGTTAGTGGAATACATGAAAGAGTTTGCGCGTAAAAATGGGTAACATTCACTGAGAAGTGACGTCAAAGAAAATGGACTTCTTTCGAAATCTACTGCGGGCCGCTCGCTACGATTTCGAATAAAGTCTAATTTATAAATAAGCGCGATGGAGCGCGGATAAACGCGGATTTTCGGAATTTAGAGCCGGTCTGATCTTAAAAATCTTAATTAATCTGCGCCAACCGTCCAGTGGCTTTTACTTGGCGTCCTTCGCAATTTGAAAGTATCTTGAGCTATGACTAAATACCAAGTCCTCACGCTAAACCAAATCTCTGAACAAGGTCTATCGCGCCTATCAGGTGATCGCTACGCTGTCGGTAAACAAGTGGAAACGCCGGATGCGATTCTCGTGCGATCCCACAACATGCATGAAATGTCGATTGCCAGAAGTGTGAAGGCAATCGGACGGGCAGGTGCTGGTACCAATAATATTCCCGTAGCCGAGATGTCTAGACGCGGCGCGCCAGTCTTTAACGCACCCGGTGCCAATGCGAATGCCGTGAAAGAGCTGGTGCTAACGGCGATGTTGCTTGGTGCGCGCAACGTGGTGCCCGCGATTCGCTTTGTCGATGCATTATCCAAGAATGCCGAGGATTTTGAGGCGCGCGTAGAGGATGGAAAGAAGCAATTTGCCGGCGTCGAATTACCGGGACGGACACTTGGTATTATTGGTCTAGGGGCAATCGGTAGCTTGGTTGCCGACACTGCGATCAAATTGGGAATGAACGTCCTCGGATTTGATCCGGAAATCACGGTTGATGCGGCTTGGCGTCTGCCTTCTAGCGTTCGCCGGATGCACACTGTTGAAGATCTGTTGAGGAATTCCGATTTTGTTACCCTGCATGTGCCTTTGCTTGATGTGACGCGGGCGCTTATTAACGAGAAACGTCTCTCGGTGATGAAAGAGGGCGGCGTGCTGCTTAATTTTGCGCGTGATGCCATCGTGCATGACGAGGCAGTAGTTGCAGCATTAAATAGCGGTCGATTGAAAAGCTACTTGTGCGATTTTCCGTCGCCAATGTTATTAGGGCATGCAAAGGTAGTGGCGTTACCGCATCTTGGTGCGTCCACTGCGGAAGCGGAAGAGAACTGTGCGGTGATGGTTGTCGATCAAGTGCGTGAATATCTGGAAAATGGAAATGTTACCAACGCGGTGAATTTTCCGAATGTCGAAATGCCTCGTGAGTCGCCTTATCGCATCGCAATTGCGAACTCGAATGTACCCAACATGGTTGGACAAATTTCAACCACACTAGCCAAAGCCGGTCTTAATATTCACAACATGGTTAATAAGTCACGACATGAAATGGCTTACACCTTGGTCGATGTGGATAGTCCCGTGGAACAACATGTAATTAATGAAATTGCCGCCATTAAAGGTGTGCTATCAGTACGTAATATTCCTGCTGAAGGTGCTGCGTGAGCGATCGTTTATCTGAATTGCGAACGCAGATAGACGCGCTGGATGCGGATATTCTCAAGCTGATCAATCAGCGAGCCGCGCACGCGCATGAAATCGGCCAAATCAAGCAAGGAGCAGTCTATCGCGCCGAGCGCGAAGCGCAAGTGCTTCGCCGTATTAAGGACTTGAACGCAGGCCCGCTGACAGACGAAGCGGCAGCCCGTTTGTTTCGGGAAATCATGTCTGCTTGCCTGGCGTTGGAAAAAAAACTTTCAGTCTCTTATCTGGGACCGACCGGTACTTTTTCGGAAGCTGCGGCGATTAAACAATTTGGCCATGCAGCGGAAGCGATGGCCTGTAATTCTATCGACGAAGTATTTCGTAGCGCCGAGTCGGGCAGCACCGATTATTGCGTGGTGCCTGTGGAAAATTCCACGGAAGGCGCGGTTAATCGCACACTGGATTTGTTAACGCAAACGCAATTGCGTATTTGCGGCGAAGTTGTGCTGCGTATTCACCATCACTTGTTGGCAAAAGAAGCGGACATTCCGTTCTCGTCGATTAAACGGATCTACTCCCATTCTCAATCTTTAGCACAATGTCATGAGTGGTTGAATTTACATCTGCCGGGTATAGAGCGGGTGGCTGCGCCAAGTAATGCGGAAGCGGCGCGGATTGCATCTGTTGAAGCAGGCGCGGTAGCAGTCGCGGGTGATATGGCGGCAGAGCGATATGGCTTGCACCCGCTGGCGCAAAATATTGAAGATGAGCCGAATAATACGACGCGCTTTTTAGTGTTGGGTAGCCATGAAACGGGGTGTTCCGGCAAGGATAAGACCTCGCTGGTGATGTCAGCGAAAAATATCCCTGGCGCGGTTCATAGCTTGTTAGCACCTTTCGCGCGCCATGGCGTCAGCATGACCAAGTTTGAATCGCGCCCCTCACGGACAGAGCTTTGGGAGTATTTGTTTTTCGTCGATATCGAAGGGCATCTCCAAGACGATGTGATTACCAAATCCATCGATGAGCTCAAAAAAGAAGCCGCGTTTCTGAAAATTCTTGGTTCGTACCCGACTGCAGTGCTTTAGATTTTTAGCGCTTTTTTACGTCAGTCGGATCTAGTGCCGACTGCATTTTCTCGATAATTTTTTTCAAGCCCTAATCATGCGCCTCTGCGACCTTGCTCCCTCCTATATTCGGGGAATTGCCCCGTATCAGCCCGGTAAACCCATTTCCGAATTGGAACGGGAGCTTGGCATTACCAACATTATTAAGCTCGCATCCAATGAAAATCCATTGGGAATTAGTCCGCGCGCATTCGCTGCGATAGAGCGAGCGATTGAGGAAATCGCACTTTATCCGGACGGAAACGGTTTTGAATTGAAGTCCGCGTTATGCCGTAAATTCGGCATGCGTATGGAACAATTAGTTCTTGGCAACGGTTCAAATGACGTCTTGGAATTAGCCGCCCGCGCATTTCTGACGCCAGGACAATCGGCCGTATTTTCACAGCATGCGTTCGCAGTTTATCCGTTGGTTACCCAAGCCATGGGTGGCCGTTGTATTGAAGTGCCCGCAAAGAACTTTGGTCATGATCTCGATGCGATGTTGCAAGCAATCGATGACACAACACGGTTAGTGTTTATCGCTAACCCTAATAATCCAACTGGTACATTTATAGACGCGGCTGTGCTGGAGGCTTTTATTGCCAAAGTTCCGGCTAACGTGCTGGTGATTTTGGATGAAGCGTATACCGAATATTTGCCGCACGATAAGAGAGTGAATAGCTTTGCATGGCTTGCCCGTTTTCCCAATTTGATCGTTACGCATACGTTTTCCAAGGCTTATGGTCTCGCGGGACTGCGTATAGGTTTTGCCAGCGCAAATGCTGATGTCGCGGATATGATGAACCGCGTTCGTCAGCCATTTAACGTCAACGCATTAGCGTTGGCCGGCGCTACGGCAGCGTTGGATGATGAGGATTTTCTCGCTCGGTCATATGCACTTAATCAAGCAGGACTGAAGCAGCTTATCGCAGGGTTCAAGCGACTGGGACTGGAATACATTCCATCGTTTGGGAATTTCATTTGCGTAAAGGTCGGGGCGGCCGGAGAGGTTTATCAAAAATTGCTGCGTGCGGGCGTTATCGTGAGGCCCGTGGCGGGTTACGGCATGCCGGAGTACCTGCGGGTGACAACTGGTCTTTACGATCAGAACGAGAAGTTTCTTGCTGCATTGGAGACTGCCTTAGAGATTGCTGCCAAGCCGTAGATGTGAAGACAATAAAGCCAAAAGCGTTGGATTTAAGATGTTCGAGTGTCTGAAGTAAAGGGAACTCAATGATTATAGTGATGCGCCGTAATTCGACAGATGCGCAAATCGAAGCTGTTACCAAAAAAATCGTTGATGCTGGCTTGCAGGTTCATATCTCGCGCGGGACTGAGCGCACGATTATTGGTGCAATAGGTGACGAACGTCAGCTAGAGCCGAAAATGTTTGACTCTTTGCCTGGGGTCGAGCAGTCCATACATGTCCTTAAACCTTACAAGATCATCGCGCGAGAGTGGCATCCGGAAGATACCGTCATCAACGTCAAAGGCGTGCAAATTGGCGGTAAGCAAATACAAGTAATCGGCGGCCCTTGTTCGGTGGAAACGCAGACGCAAATGGACCTGGCTGCGAAAGCGGTTTACGAAGCTGGTTGCAATCTGATGCGCGGCGGTGCGTTCAAACCGCGTACCAGTCCTTACACTTTTCAGGGTGCCGGCCTTGAGGGTTTGGAAATGTTCCGGGCTGCGGCAAGCAAATATAACTTACCCATCGTGACGGAGTTGATGGATGTCCGCATGTTGGAGGCTTTTCTCAAACATGGCGTGGATGTAATCCAGGTTGGTACGCGCAACATGCAGAATTTCGATTTGCTCAAGGAGCTCGGCAAAGTCGAAACCCCAGTCATTCTAAAACGCGGCATGTCTGCTACCGTGAGCGAATGGCTGATGGCAGCGGAATATATTGCTGCTGGTGGTAACCACAACATCATTTTTTGCGAGCGTGGTATTCGTACCTTTGAAACAGCATATCGCAATGTGTTGGATGTAACGGCGATTGCAATGGTGAAAAGAGAAACCCATTTGCCGGTTATCGTCGACCCATCACACGCGGGTGGAAAAGCATGGATGGTGCCGGCGTTGGCTCGCGCCGCTGTCGCTGCCGGCGCGGATGGACTACTGATCGAGATGCATCCGAATCCGTGCGAAGCCTGGAGCGACGCAGATCAAGCATTAACGCCGCAAATGTTTACCTCGCTAATGGATTCGCTTAGTGCGATTGCGCAAGCAGTGGATCGTTTAATTTAATTCATCAGCCTTAATCAAATGACCTCTAATCAACCCGTGTTCAAAAAGGTAGCCATCTTCGGTGTGGGGTTGATTGGTGGCTCATTTGCATTAGCCCTTAAGCAGGCTCACGCCGTGCAGCATATTGTTGGCGTGGAGCGCGATTTAAACAACTTGCAACGCGCTTTTGATCTTGGCGTAATAACCCAACAGGAAACTGATCCTGCACCTGCCGTCGAGGGTGCCGATTTAGTTTTGCTGGCGATGCCGGTTGGGCAAATGCAAACGGTAATGGAAAGTATTGCACCCTGCCTTTCGCCCACTACGATTATTACCGACGTCGGCAGCACCAAACAAAATGTAGTGCGTCTCGCATTAGAATACTTGCCTACTCATTTGTCGCGCTTTGTACCGGCGCATCCTATTGCTGGCGCCGAAAAATCCGGCGCTGAAGCGGCGAGCGCTGCCTTGTTTCAAGGACGTAACGTGGTGTTGACGCCATTAGCAGAAACGTCCGTCGCGGCTATCGATGTCGTGAAAAAGGCATGGGAGCTTTGCGGTACGGTTGTGCGGCAAATGCCTGCTGCGACGCATGACCGGATATTCAGCGCCGTAAGCCACTTGCCGCATTTCTTGGCGTTTGCATTAGTCGATGAATTGGCTGGGCGCGCTGATGCAGCCGAATTTTTTCGTTATGCCGCTAGTGGGTTTCGGGACTTTACTCGCATCGCCTCAAGCTCACCTGAAATGTGGCGGGACATTTGTTTAAGCAATCGTGATGCGTTGGTTGGCGAATTGGAAAATTATCAGGAGCAGTTGCAAGTGATGCGCCGTATGTTATTGGACAGTGATGGTAATGCGTTGGAGGAATTGTTCGGACGTGCCAGGGATGCAAGGAATGAATGGCTTGCTAATAGCAAGGCAGCGAAGTGAAGGACGCACCAATGGAATATCTTGATCTCGCGCCTATTGCTAAAGTAAGTGGAACGGTGGTTTTACCCGGTTCGAAAAGCATTTCCAACCGTACGTTACTATTGGCCGCCTTGGCGCAAGGAACGACCGAAGTTAAAGGCCTGCTTGCTTCCGACGATGTCCATTACATGCTGGAAGCGCTGAAGGCGTTAGGCGTGCGGTGGGAGCGGCATGGCGATTCCAATGATTATCGAATTGAAGGCGTAGGCGGGGCATTCCCTGTTAAACAAGCCGAGCTTTTTCTTGGTAATGCCGGCACGGCATTTCGACCGCTCACCGCGGCTTTGGCACTTTCGCAAGGGAACTACCGTCTCTCGGGTGTTGCACGTATGCACGAGCGGCCGATTGCCGATTTGGTGGATGCGTTGCGTCAACTGGGTGCGGAAATTGAGTATTTAGGAGAGTCCGGCTTTCCCCCTTTAAGCATTAAACCGGCACACCTGCCGAACAATATCGATGTTGCGGTTCGCGGCGATGTTTCCAGCCAGTTTCTGACCGCATTATTGATGGCTTTGCCGTTGGCCGGAAAACATTGCACCATTAGAATAGTCGGCGATCTTATTTCCAAGCCTTACGTGGAAATTACGCTAAATCTGCTCGCTCGTTTTGGACTGAATGTCGAACGTCACGGGTGGGAACGTTTTGTCATACCGGCTGGTCAAGCATATGTTAGTCCCGGCACTATCCATGTCGAGGGAGACGCGTCGTCAGCATCCTATTTTTTGGCTGCCGGCGCGATCGGCGGCGGGCCGGTACGGGTCGAGGGCGTGGGGGAAAACAGCATTCAAGGTGACGTTCGCTTTGCAGAAACCTTGCGCCAGATGGGCGCGCGGATAGAAATGGGGGGCAATTGGATCGAGGCGAGTAGTGCTGGACGGTTACACGCTATCGACGCCGATTTAAACCATATCCCGGATGCCGCTATGACGATTGCTATTGCCGCGTTATTTGCGGACGGCACAACAACTATTCGCAATGTCGCAAGTTGGCGCGTCAAGGAAACCGACCGTTTATCGGCGATGGCTAACGAATTACGGAAGCTTGGCGCCAGTGTAGAAGAGGGGGCAGACTACTTGCGTATTACGCCTTCACAGACTGGAGTGCTGACTTCCGGCGCGGTAATTGATACTTATGATGATCATCGTATGGCCATGTGTTTTTCGCTCGCGGCCCTCGGTGGCGTTTCAATTCGAATTAATGATCCAACGTGCGTAAATAAAACTTTTCCTGAATATTTTCAGACCTTGGCACGGATTGTCAGAAACTGAACACAAATTTGAATGTCTATACTTAAAGTTATGTCTACGGATGTGGTTCCAGTAATAGCAATTGACGGACCCTCGGCGTCCGGCAAGGGCACTGTTGCTGAGTTAACCGCACAAGAATTAGGGTTCCGCTACCTGGATAGCGGAGCGATTTATCGTGTAACAGCATATGCGAGTGCCCAAGCGGGTATAGCCTTGGACGACGAAGAGAGGCTGGCTGCGATGGCTTCCGGTCTAGATTTACGCTTTGCTGACGGACGAGTATTCCTAGAGGGCAAAGATGTAACCCTGGCGGTACGGTCAGAAGAGGCCGGTAACGACGCGTCTAAAATCGCCGTTTTACCGGCGTTGCGGAAAGCCTTGCTCAATCGGCAGCGGAATTTTCTTCAGCGGCCAGGATTAGTGGCGGATGGCCGAGACATGGGGTCGGTCGTGTTTCCCGATGCGGTTCTTAAAATTTATCTTACCGCGAGCACCGAAGCACGTGCAGAACGACGGCATAAACAGTTGAAGCAAAAAGGGATACATGCTAATCTCGCCGCCACTCTTGAAGACCTGCGACTACGGGATCAACGCGATAGCGGTCGGTCTGCAGCGCCTCTCAAGATTTGCGAAGATGCTGTCGTTTTGGATACCACTAATCTCGGCGTCGATGACGCTGTGAAATTGGTAGTGGAAAAATACCGATCGATAAATCTCGCAAGGGGATCTCTATAAAGCTGCAGCATGTAGTGCACGGTTATTTATAGAGTTTCTCGTAATTAGTGTCAGATTTAGGATGAGGCAAATGCATGGCGTTTGTCTTGTGTGAAAAACAAACGAAAACTTGCAGCTGGTTATATAGTTTGCTGTGCACTGCATAGTTTTCCATTGAAATCTCGCATCCTTAGTGTTCTCTACCGGCTTAACTTCCTCGTGAAACCGGCTGAACTCCCAATATCTGACTATCATTTAAACTTGGCCCGTCGGCTTTCATTGACGGATTAATGGACTTTTATTTCTATGGTAACTTCCGCCGCTCCAGTCTTAGCTTTTGAAAACAACTTTGCCGCGCTCTTTGAAGAGAGCCTAACGCGTCAGGAAATGCGCATCGGTGAAGTCATTACCGCCGAGGTTATCTCGGTCGATGCAAACATTGTCGTCGTTAACGCTGGTCTCAAATCCGAGAGCGTGATTCCGATCGAAGAATTTAAGAATGATCGGGGCGAGGTAGAAGTTAAGGCGGGCGATTTTGTCTCCGTGGCTATTGAAGCTCTGGAAGACGGTTTTGGCGCAACCAAACTTTCCCGCGACAAAGCTAAGCGGCTTGCAGCATGGCGCGATCTGGAAAATGCACTAGAGCAAGGTCTGCTGGTGCAAGGTATGGTAAGCGGTAAAGTAAAGGGTGGTCTGACGGTAATGGTAAATGGCATTCGTGCCTTCTTGCCCGGTTCGCTGGTGGATATTCGCCCAGTTAAGGACACCACACCTTACGAAAACAAAGAAATGGAACTTAAGGTCATCAAGCTTGACCGTAAGCGTAATAACGTCGTTGTATCCCGCCGCGCTGTGCTGGAAGCCAGCCAAGGCGCCGACCGTCAAGCCTTGCTTGAGACGCTCAAAGAGGGTGTCGTGGTCAAAGGCGTGGTCAAGAACATCACCGATTACGGCGCGTTCGTGGATTTGGGTGGCATCGATGGATTGCTGCACATCACCGATTTGGCCTGGCGCCGTGTCAAGCACCCTTCCGAAGTTCTCGTTGTGGGTGATGAAGTCGAAGCAAAAGTTCTTAAATTCGACCAAGAAAAAAATCGTGTCTCACTGGGCTTGAAGCAGCTTGGCGACGATCCATGGGTTGGTTTGAGCCGCCGTTACCCTCAAGGTACGCGTCTGTTCGGCAAGGTAACTAACCTGACCGATTACGGCTCATTCGTAGAAATCGAACAAGGCATCGAAGGTTTGGTACACGTTTCTGAAATGGATTGGACCAACAAGAACGTTCATCCGTCCAAGGTTGTTCAATTGGGCGACGAAGTTGAAGTGATGATTCTTGAAATTGATGAAGATCGTCGTCGTATTTCCCTGGGTATGAAGCAGTGCATGCCAAATCCATGGGAAGAATTCTCGATGAACCACAAGAAGGGCGACAAAGTCCGTGGCCAGATCAAATCCATCACCGATTTCGGTGTATTTATCGGATTGCCTGGTGGCATCGACGGTCTGGTGCACCTCTCGGATCTTTCTTGGACCGAGCCGGGCGAAGAAGCTGTGCGTAAGTACAAGAAAGGCGACGAAGTCGAAGCATCGATTCTGTCTATTGATGTAGAGCGCGAGCGTATTTCCTTGGGTATTCGTCAGTTGGATGGCGATCCTTTCTCGAACTATGTCGCTATGCATGACAAGGGTGCGTTGGTTAAAGGCGTGGTTAAGGTTATCGACGGTAAAGGCGCGACGGTTCTGTTGGATACCGACGTTGAAGGTTATCTGCGTGCATCTGAAATCTCACGCGATCGCGTCGAAGATATCCGTACTAAGCTGAAGGAAGAAGAAGAAATCGAGGCGGTCATTATTAATGTGGATCGCAAGAATCGCTCGATTAACTTATCTATCAAAGCGAAGGACAATGCTGACGAAGCCGCAGCCATGCAAAAAATGCAGGCCGACAGTGCTAGCAGTGCCGGTACCACGAATCTTGGCGCATTGCTCAAGGCCAAGCTGGACAACAAGAACGCTGAATAAGGCGAGGCCACATGACCAAATCGGAGCTGATTGCGATTCTCTCGGAGCGGCATACGCCGCTTAAACCGAAAGACGCCGAGTTCGCGGTCAAGACTATGCTCGATGCAATGTCCAAAGCGCTTGCCAACGGTGATCGGATCGAGATCCGCGGGTTTGGCAGTTTTGGATTGAACCATCGTCCTCCACGTACTGGCCGTAACCCTAAGACTGGTGAAAAAGTCTTGGTGCCGGAGAAATACGTGCCGCATTTCAAAGCGGGTAAGGAATTGCGCGAGCGAGTCGACTTTATCGAAGCCGTGGAGGGAAGTTAGAAGGCTCCAAATAAGTCAGCGTTACTATTGCAGTATTGCTTGCGCGATGAGAGGGAAAATTCATCTGCTGCTGTAAAACTAAATTGTTTTGCACGTGGTTGAATAGTCTTAACCGAGGGATTGAGGGACGGGCGCAGCTTGTTTCTACCAATTCATTGGTTGATCCCTGGGTTCCTCCACTAGAGCATGTGAGTAGACGGCGGGCCCGTAAGTGCCCGCCGTTTTTTTGTACGCTGATGCACCTCTTTACGTCCTCCATTTGTGCAAGTTGGGCGTAAGTAAAATTTCCTCCTCTTTAATATATGGAGAAGGGGCCTCCTCTGAATAATGAATGTAGTGAAATCACAAACTATTCGTAACTCGGTAGAAATAGTTGAGCGCCACAAACTCGAGATAAGCCCCCTACAAGGGTCTGAAAACCGCTGCAGGTTGATATACTCCTCTTAATATTCGGTACCAGAAAACTTCATGACTGTTCTCACTTGGATTTTTAGGTTATGGGTGTTGCTGCTACTAACGGCTTTCGCCATCAAGAATGCTGACATCGTTACTCTCAAAACCTTTCTCGGCTATGAATGGCAAGCGCCGCTAGTGCTCATTCTTCTCGTCTTTTTTGCGGGTGGCGTGGTGATTGGCTTTTTAGGGCGGCAAGGCAAGGTTTTTCGCTTAAAACGAGAACTTGCACAATTGAGGAAGGTGCACGAACAAGAACGGGCGGTGCGGACAGAGACCGAAAGTGCAATGCCTTTACATATGCCGCCACAGCTGTGAGCACCCTTGAGACTGTAAAAAAAATTACTGTGCGAGCCGCGTTTGGGCCTACCGTGTTCATTAACGCACTGATATCTACACCCGCGCTCCCCGGTCCAAGCTCAGCCTGCTCCCCACAGACCTCAAACAGGTTCTTATGGATTTAAACTTCTGGTTATTATTAGGTGCTGCGCTTTTCTTTGCCTTCGGCTGGATCGCAGCACGTATCGATATTAAGCATTTGATATCGGAATCGAGAGTCCTTCCCGATTCTTATTTTCGAGGCCTGAATTTTCTTCTGAACGATAAACCCGATAAAGCAATCGAGGCTTTTATCGAGGTGTCGAAGGCTGATACGCAAACAGCTGAATTGCAATTTGCGCTGGGTGGTCTATTTCGTCGTCGCGGTGAGGTCGATCGGGCAATCCGCATGCACCAAAGTTTGGTCGAGCGCATCGATATCAATAAGGAAGAAAAGACACAGGCGCTGTTTGAACTGGCACAAGATTATTTAAAAGCTGGTTTACTGGATCGCGCCGAAACCATTTTTCTGGATCTGCGTGGTACCGCTTATAGCCATCAATCATTGCGCTATCTGCTTGATATCTACATGCAGGAAAAGGAGTGGGCAAAGGCGATCGAAATTACCAAGGAATTGGAAGTCTCGACATCGTTAGATTTGCAAATGGAGATTGCCAATTACTATTGTGAAATAGCGCTTAGCGATTACATCCATTCGCGAACCGAATCGGCATTCACCAATTTGGAAAGCGCGCTGACTGCTAGCCGGAAATGCGTACGTGCCAGTATCCTCAAAGGCGAGTGGGAGGCGAAAGCTGGTAAGCATGAGGCGGCAATCACGACTTGGAAGCAAATCGAATCGCAGAGCCCATCGCATTTGTGCTTAGTGGCGGAACATTTGCTGACGAGCTACAAGGCCTTAAATCGGACTGCAGAGGGCGTCCAGTTGTTAAGTGGCTATCAGGATCGCTATCCTGCGCTCGAAATGTTGAATGTGTTGTTCCAGGCTACATTGGAAATGGAAGGAGTGGGGGAAGCCTCCCGTTTGGTGCGCGACGATTTGCGTCGTAATCCGAGCATGCTCGGCCTCGACAAAATGCTGGAAGCGCAACTCATGGAAACGCCTCCTGAGCGCAGGAATGAGTTGCAGCTTATTAAAAATCTAGTGAGCACGCATGTGAGCCGTTTGGCACGGTATCAGTGTAAAACATGCGGTTTCAAGGCACGTCAATTCTATTGGCATTGTCCCGCTTGCGGAGGGTGGGAAACTTATCCGCCTAGGCGCGTGGCTGAGTTGGAGTCGGTTGAGTAAAAGCGGTTCTGTGTGCTCTATAAACAGCGATTAGTCCACGAAAAGCACCAAAGGCACGAAAACTTCCAAAGAAATGCCAAGCTGAAGGCTGTTACTTAAATAGGGAATGGCAATACCAACACAATGCCTCGATTTTTTCGTGACTTTCGTGGACTAACTGCTTTTTCCAGATTTACCGCTATATATTTATGTTGAATTACGATGACAACTAAAAAGTTACCCTTCTCCAAGGAGCAAGTAGAAAAAATTGCTGTCTCCTATCCAACACCATTTTATCTTTACGATGAAGCGGCAATTCGGGAAGGTGCTCGTGCCTTGCGTCGAGCATTTGATTGGATAAATTTCAAAGAATATTTTGCAGTCAAGGCTACACCAAACCCGTATATTTTAAAGATCCTGCATTCTGAGGGTTTGGGTGCGGATTGCAGCTCATATGCCGAGCTGCTGCTATCGGAGCATGCGGGAATTGTCGGTGAGGAAATCATCTTTACCTCAAACGATACGCCTGCATATGAATTCCAAAAAGCGCGTAGCTTGGGTGCGATCATCAACCTTGATGACATTACCCATCTGTCCTATCTGGAACAACACGCAGGCCTTCCTGATGTCATTTGTTTTCGCTACAACCCTGGCAATCGGCGAAGTGGCAATGCAATTATCGGTCATCCCCAAGAGGCCAAATTTGGATTGACCTACCATCAGCTTTTCGATGCTTACGCGGCGGCGCGTGCAAAAGGTATTCGCCGTTTCGGCTTGCATGCAATGGTCGCTTCCAATGAACTTGAGCCGCAATATTTCGTCGATACCGCGCAGATGCTGTTCGACCTAGTGGTTGAGATGAAGCATAAGCTGGATATCCGATTCGAGTTCGTAAACCTTGGTGGCGGAATTGGCATCCCTTATCGCCCTGAACAGCAGCCGGTCGATCTAGAGCGCATATCGACGGGGATACGACAGGCATATGAAGCAACGATCGTTGCAAATGGATTACATCCGTTGAATATCGCGATGGAGTGCGGACGCTTGATTACTGGTCCACACGGTTATTTGGTTTCGAAAGTTCTTCACCTTAAACGCACGCATAAGGCGTTTGCCGGCCTAGATGCTTGCATGTCGAACTTGATGCGTCCCGGCATGTACGGTGCCTATCATCACATCACCGTTCTTGGAAAAGAGTCGGTTACGCCGGATACAACCTACGACGTCACCGGTTCGTTATGTGAGAACAACGACAAGTTCGCAATCGATCGTCTTCTGCCGCCTATTGAGGTTGGCGATACAGTGGTGATACATGACGCCGGCGCACATGGCCATGCGATGGGATTCAACTATAACGGCAAGCTGCGCTCAGCTGAATTGTTATTACGCGAGGACGGCACGGTGGTGCCTATTCGTCGCGCAGAATCGACTGAAGATTATTTTGCAACGCTGGATTTTTCCGGACTGAACAACTTCTCTGTATAAGAAAATGGATCATAAAAAAATTATCGTGGCACTGGATTATGACGATCCGGCGAAAGCCTTAAGTCTCGTGGATCGCCTCCCGTCCGACGCTTGCCGGCTGAAAGTGGGGAAGGAACTATTTGTCGTTGCCGGGCCGCGCTTTGTGGAAGATTTGGTGGTGCGAGGCTTCGATGTGTTTCTGGATCTTAAATTTCACGATATTCCTCACACCGTTGCGCAAGCTTGCAAGGCAGCCGCGAAGCTTGGTGTTTGGATGGTCAATGTGCATGCGTCAGGCGGAAAGGCGATGCTTACCGCAGCAAGAGAGGCGATCGATATATCACCGCAAAAACCATTATTGATCGCAGTGACGGTACTGACGAGCTTGGTAGATGGTGACCTAGCAGCGATTGGTTTAGCGGGCCCCGCGGACTCGGCGGTATTAAGATTAGCAACACTTGCGCAAACATGCGGACTCGACGGCGTCGTCTGTTCCGGACAAGAAGCGCCTGCGCTGAGAGCGGCGTTAGGCAACAATTTCAAATTGGTAACACCTGGCATACGGCCATCCGGTACAGACACTAACGATCAAGCTCGAATACTTACGCCGGAAAAGGCCATTACTCTCGGCGCGGATTATCTCGTTGTTGGCCGACCCATTACGCAAGCCGCAGACCCATTGGTAGCGCTCGCAGCCATTAACGAATCAATTTCAAAACTTATTGCAGGACAATCATGAAGATCAGCATTATCGGTACAGGCTACGTCGGCCTAGTTAGCGGCGCTTGTCTTGCCGAAGTCGGCAACGATGTGCTTTGCCTTGACGTTGATGAAGCAAAAATCGCGATACTTAAACAGGGCGGAATTCCTATTTACGAGCCCGGCCTTGATGCGATGGTAAAGCGAAATGTCGAAGCAGGGCGGTTGCGTTTTACAACGAACGTGGAAGAAAGCGTTGCCTGGGGAGCGGTACAGTTCATCGCGGTCGGAACACCTCCGGATGAAGACGGCTCGGCTGATTTGCAATACGTTGTTGCCGCTGCACGCAATGTAGGGCGATTCATGCAGACGTCAAAAATTATCGTCGATAAATCTACTGTTCCAGTAGGCACGGCAGATAAAGTTCATGCGGCGATTCAAGAAGAGCTTGAAAAGCGTAACGCAAAAATGGATTTTTCCGTGGTGTCGAATCCCGAATTCTTGAAAGAAGGCGCGGCAGTCGAAGATTTCATGAAACCCGACCGCGTTATCATCGGCGCTAAAGATGCATCAGCAATTGAAGCCATGCGTGAGCTTTATGCGCCTTTTATGCGCAATCATGAACGCTTGTTGGTAATGGACATCCATTCCGCCGAACTGACTAAATACGCCGCGAATGCAATGCTCGCGACCCGCATCTCATTCATGAACGAGTTGGCGTTATTGGCAGAGAAACTAGGTGCCGATATCGAGCATGTACGGCACGGCATTGGCTCCGATCCACGCATCGGCTATCACTTTTTATATCCCGGCGCGGGTTACGGCGGTTCATGTTTCCCTAAAGATGTGAAAGCCTTGCAAAGAACCGGCCGTGACAATGGCCTCGAATTGAAAATACTTGCTGCCGTCGAGTCCGTAAACGAGCGGCAAAAATTAGTCTTGCTCAACAAGATCGTTAAACGTTTTGGCGAAGATCTTTCGGAGAAGCGCTTTGCTATATGGGGGCTGGCTTTCAAACCGAATACGGATGATATGCGAGAAGCGCCGAGCCGGACATTGATCGACGGCCTGCTTTATCGCGGTGCATCTGTGAGGGTATATGATCCGATTGCCATGGACGAGGCGCGTCACATCTACAAGGACGAGCGGCGGCTGCATTATGCGAAGTCACTGATGGATGCGTTGGAAGGTACCGAGGCGCTGGCCATCGTCACCGAGTGGAAAGAGTTTCGTAGTCCTGATTTCGATGCGATCAAACGTATGTTGAAGACGCCGGTTATTTTCGACGGACGTAATCTTTACGAGCCTGCCACTGTGCGTCGTCACGGCCTCGAGTACCACGGCATTGGCAGAGTGTGACGAGAAGTATGTGGAAGATAAAACGATGAAGGACGTGCGAGGATATTCATGAAATCTTCTCCTGTTACCCTTGATCCATCCACAGTAGCGCGTGCGCGTGTGCTGGTTGTTGGCGACGTTATGCTGGATCGTTATTGGTTCGGCGAAGTAAGCCGTATCTCGCCCGAAGCGCCGGTACCTATCGTGAATGTGCAACGGAGCGAAGAGCGTCCCGGCGGCGCGGCAAACGTTGCTCGCAACGTCGCGTCGTTAGGCGCCGGCGCGGCATTGCTCTCGGTGGTTGGCACGGATGAGCCCGCCAAATCACTAGCGTTGTTGCTGAAGGAGTCTGGTGTCGAAGCTAAGCTGCTGGAAGACCCAGATCTTCTGACTACCGTTAAGTTGCGCGTTCTTGGGCGGCAGCAGCAATTGCTACGTATTGATTTCGAAACACCCCCCTCAAACGAAATATTGCTGAACAAGTTGAGCGATTTCGAGAGGATGGTTGCGAATGCGGATGTGGTTGCGCTTTCCGATTACGGAAAGGGTTGCCTGGAACACATAGAGCAAATGATTGCTCTATGCAAAGCCACCGGTAAGCGTGTGTTGGTGGACCCCAAAGGTGATGATTACACTCGTTATCGGGGCGCTACGATGCTAACGCCGAATCGTTCCGAGTTCCGAGAAGTTGTGGGGCGATGGAAAAGCGAAGAAGAGTTCGTGGAAAAAGCAAAAAAGCTGCGCAGCGAACTAGATTTGGAAGCGTTGCTAGTTACACGCAGCGAAGAAGGTATGACGCTTGTTCGTGCGAACGGCGTGACGCACGAGCCGACACGTGCTCGCGAGGTCTACGACGTTAGCGGCGCTGGCGATACAGTTATCGCTACGTTGAGCGTGATGTTGGCGGCCGGTTTCTCGATGCCGCAGGCGGTTCATATCGCTAACCGTGCTGCTGGTATTGTCGTCGGTAAGTTGGGTACGGCATCAGTATCGTTAGAAGAGTTACAAGAGGATTTGAACGTAGTCTAATTTGGAATTGGTAAAAGGCGACAATATGTCCATTATCGTTACAGGCGCAGCAGGTTTTATCGGTGCCAATTTAGTCAAGGCGCTTAATGAACGCGGCATTTCCGATGTGATTGCCGTGGATAATTTGACGCATGCAGACAAGTTTAAAAATTTAGTCGACTGCGAACTGGAAGATTACCTCGATAAGCAGGAGTTTCTCCGCCTCTTGAAAGACGACGCGTTGTTTCAGGATATCGAAGTTGTTTTCCATCAAGGCGCTTGTTCCAACACCATGGAATCTGACGGACGTTACATGATGGATAACAATTATCGTTATTCCGTCACCTTGCTCGATTACTGTCAAGAAAGAGATATACCATTTATCTATGCCTCGTCAGCAGCAGTCTATGGCGCCGGTCCTGAGTTCCGTGAAGCACGCGAATGCGAATCGCCCCTTAACGTTTACGGATACTCCAAACTTTTATTCGATCAGTATTTGCGTTCACGCTGGAATCGACTTTCTGCGCAAGTAGCAGGGTTCCGATATTTTAATGTTTACGGCCCTCGCGAATCTCACAAAGGGCGCATGGCATCGGTTGCTTTCCACTGCTTCAATCAATATCAAGCCGAAGGACGCGTGAAACTATTCGAAGGTTCCGCCGGATATCCGGAAGGCGGGCAGATTCGCGACTTCATTTCGATTGAAGATGTGGTCAAGGTCAATTTATTCTTTTTCGACAATCCAGACATTTCCGGCATTTTCAATGTTGGTACCGGTCGAGGACAAACCTTTAATGACATCGCTGTCGCCTCGGTTAACACTTGTCGTGAGCATGAAGGAAAAACCGTACTAAGCATTCAAGAAATGCACCAGCAAGGAATCATTGAATATATTTCTTTCCCTGAAGCGCTTAAAGGTAAATACCAAAGTTATACCCAAGCTGATATCGCGGCGTTACGGGCTAAGGGATACAGCGAGGATTTCCTCTCAGTTGAGCAAGGTGTCTCACACTACATCAACTGGCTGTTGAATCGCTAATCAAGATTTTCAAACCAGTGCGGGAAGATTGTTGTGTTATGTCTTTCCCTCATCCCTTGTCAACCGTCTTAACCAGCAAAGCGTTTTGTCATGAAGCGCGCTGGGAAATATCTGGGAGTAACTCTCCTAAGTACTGTCTACTCAATTCTTAAGACGAAAGGGATTCACATGAAAAAGTTACTCTTTGTTGTCCTGACTTGGTTTGCATTTTCGGCGAGTGCTTTCGCTGCGGTGAACGTTAATACTGCTACGAAGGAAGAACTCACCACCGTCAAAGGCATCGGCCCAGCTAAAGCACAAGCTATTATTGATTACCGTACTAAGAATGGCCCTTTCAAAACCGTAGAAGATGTTGATAAGGTTCCTGGTATTGGCCCGAAAGTCCTGGAGAAAATCAAGGGCGACATCACATTGACAGGAACGACCGCCACATCACCTGCTGCTGACAAGAAAGACGAGAAAGCGAAAGGTAATAAAACTGGTGACAAGGCCGCTGCTAAAACCGAGGAAAAAGTAGCCAAGCCCGCAACGCCGGCTACCCCTGCTACCGCCGAGGCACCTGCAACTCCGGCAACGCCCGCAACGCCTGCTGCTACTACACCCGCAACAAAAGACGCCAAAAAGTAAAACAGCGTTCTTCGCTAACAGAGCCCCACTTGATTTTCAGAGTGGGGCTTTTTGTTTGATGCGCATTCTTTAGCGGTAATTAAGAGGTTATTTGGTTAACTCATCGTTCCCCGGCTCAAAAATTACGATGCCAATCCCGTAATCAGAGTATCCTTGGCACTCTCATGGGTTGAGTGCCAATACCTCACCCCTCAGATTTTCTTACCGCATTACCGGCGCGATGGGTTTTTACTCTTGAACTCGTGCCCGGCCACTACAAAATAATTAGGAGACATTTATGACTATTCGTCCGCTACATGATCGCGTTGTCGTCAAGCGCTTAGAAGAAGACCGCAAAACCGCTTCTGGAATTGTGATCCCTGATAGCGCCGCCGAAAAACCTGATCAAGGGGAAATTCTGGCAATCGGCAATGGCCAAATCCTCCCGGACGGAAAGTTTCGTCCGCTGGCTGTAAAAGTCGGCGATAGAGTGTTATTCGGCAAATATTCCGGTCAGACAGTAAAAATTTCTGGCGAAGAACTGCTCGTGATGCGTGAAGAAGACATCATGGCTGTCCTCGTTAGCTAATCACTTTAGGAGAATAAATTATGGCAGTTAAAGACGTAGTTTTCGGTGACGCAGCGCGTACCCGTATGGTAGCTGGTGTCAACATCCTTGCTAACGCAGTCAAGGTTACCCTCGGCCCTAAAGGCCGTAACGTAGTTCTCGATCGTTCCTACGGCGCGCCTACCATCACTAAAGATGGCGTATCAGTGGCCAAGGAAATCGAATTGAAAGACAAATTCGAAAACATGGGCGCGCAGATGGTCAAGGAAGTTGCTTCCAAGACATCCGATGTTGCCGGTGACGGAACAACGACAGCTACTGTGTTAGCCCAATCGATCGTCCAGGAGGGCATGAAGTTTGTTGCCGCTGGCATGAATCCGATGGACTTGAAGCGCGGCATCGACAAGGCTGTAACCGCCATTGTTGAAGAACTGAAGAAAATTTCTCGCCCAACGACGACGAGCAAAGAAATTGCGCAAGTTGGCGCTATTTCCGCCAATTCGGATGAAGATGTAGGCAAGATCATCGCCGATGCAATGGACAAAGTTGGCAAAGAAGGCGTTATTACCGTTGAAGACGGTTCCGGCCTTGCCAACGAATTGGAAATTGTTGAAGGTATGCAATTCGATCGCGGCTACCTGTCACCTTACTTCATCAACAATCCTGATAGACAAATCGTCGCCCTGGATAATCCCTACATTCTGTTGAACGACAAGAAGATTTCGAACATTCGTGATCTTTTACCCGTGCTCGAACAAGTAGCAAAATCTGGCCGTCCTTTGTTGATTATTGCCGAGGATGTAGACAGCGAAGCGCTCGCCACTTTGGTTGTGAATAACATCCGTGGCATTCTGAAAACCTGCGCAGTAAAAGCACCTGGTTTCGGTGATCGCCGCAAAGCAATGCTAGAAGATATCGCCATCCTTACCGGTGGTACAGTCATTGCCGAAGAAGTTGGTTTAACAATCGACAAAGCAACCCTTAAAGATTTAGGGTCAGCCAAGCGCGTTGAAATCACCAAAGAAAACACCATCGTTATCGATGGCGCCGGCAAAGAAGACGACATCAAAGCGCGCGTAACGCAGTTGCGTAAGCAGATGGAAGAAACGACCAGCGATTACGATCGTGAAAAGGTTCAAGAGCGTATTGCAAAATTGGCCGGCGGTGTTGCGCTGATCAAAGTTGGCGCCGCGACCGAAATGGAAATGAAAGAAAAGAAAGCACGTGTTGAAGATGCTTTACACGCAACACGCGCAGCAGTGGAAGAGGGAATTGTTCCTGGTGGTGGCGTTGCGCTTCTTCGCGCTCGCGCAAACATCAAGAATCTTAAAGGCATTAACGCCGATCAAGATGCGGGCATCAAGATTGTCATGCGTGCCATTGAAGAGCCATTACGCCAAATAGTTGCCAATGCTGGTGACGAGCCATCGGTTGTTATCAACCGGGTTGCTGAAGGAACCGACAACTTCGGTTATAACGCAGCCACAGGCGAGTATGGCGATTTAGTGAAAATGGGTGTACTTGATCCTACCAAAGTTACTCGTTATGCATTGCAAAACGCTGCTTCCGTCGCTTCATTGATTCTTACCACCGACGCAATGGTGGCTGATTCAGGCAAAGACGACGACGGCGCTGCTGGCGGCGGCATGAGTGGCATGGGCATGGGTGGTATGGGCGGTATGGGTATGTAATGCAGTAGCAGAAAGATCGAACGAACTCGGCTTTACGGTGACTTATCGTAAAGTCGGGCAAATTCTTTTCGTTTTAAAAACGATACTTTCTGCGTTTCACGAAACGAGGCATGGACTGTTGATTGTCCATGCCTCGTTTTCAACTGTCGTTTGCTGTACTTTTAGGTACTTTCGCCGTGAAGTCTTCTCGTCTTATTTCTAAGGCGAAACTGAACGGGTTGCTACCTGTACGATATGCGATAATTCAAGACTTTCCTCTTAAAGATGTGTTCCGTAAGTTTATGTACAACACTCTCGATAATTACGTTGGCAATACCCCTCTTGTTCGCCTAAAGCGTATTCCCGGCGATACAACAAATGTTCTGCTGGCTAAGCTAGAAGGTAATAATCCCGCTGGTTCTGTGAAAGATAGACCGGCGTATTCGATGATTATGCGTGCCGAGAAACGCGGCAAGATCAAACCCGGCGACACGTTGATCGAAGCCACTAGCGGTAATACTGGTATCGCGCTGGCAATGTGTGCTGCGATGCGCGGATACAAAATGATTCTGGTGATGCCGGAACATTTGTCCGTGGAGCGGCGGCAGAGCATGGCGGCGTTCGGCGCAAAGTTCGTGTTGACACCTGAATCCGGCGGCATGGAACTGGCGCGCGATACCGCTGAGCGTATGCGCGACGACGGCGAAGGAATCATTCTCGATCAGTTCGCCAATCCCGATAATCCGCTCTCCCATTATGAAGGGACGGCGCCAGAAATTTGGCGCACTACGGAAGGGAAAATTACCCACTTCGTTGCCACTATGGGAACGACCGGGACGATTATGGGATGCTCCCAGTTTTTCAAAGAAAAGAATCCGAACATCCAAGTGATTGGCGTTCATCCCAAAGAAGGTTCGCAAGTACCTGGCATACGCAAATGGCCGGAAGCCTATCAACCAAAAATATACGATCGGTCGCGTATAGATCGAATCATTGAAGTAAGCCAAGTGGAATCAGAGGAAATGACCCGCCGGCTTGCGAGGGAAGAAGGTGTTTTTGCCGGGATTTCATCGGGTGGTGGATTGGCGGCGGCGTTACAGATTTCAGCGGAAGTGAAGAATGCTGTGATTGTGCACATTGTTTGCGATCGCGGCGATCGGTATCTTTCCACGGGAGTTTTTCCGGCTTAGCGCTTTATTCAGGGTAGGAAATCCGCTCAGTGTCCTCATCCTATAAATGCCTCGCTAGAATCGCGTGTCTATTTTCATCCTTACTGGCGCTTTTTTTCGTGAGTTTTCCCGCGGCGCCAGTAAGTGACATCGCACTTACTGTCGATGACATCGTCGCGCCTTCCATCAGTCTCACAAATATCGCCGTAACACTTTCCCTAGACGGCAAAACTGCAATCACCATTGGTAAATCGAATGTCTTCGGGCAATCCTTTAAGAATGCAGTGGTCACTTGCGCTGCGTTAGATTTTTCTAACGGCATGATCCACTGTCCGCGCGGCAAGTTAGTTGCTGGCGAGACGAGCACTGATCTTGGCTTCACATATGTCACTGCTACAAAACGTCTCGATTTATCTATCACTCCGTCGCCGCAGGAACATTGGCAAATTACTGGCCGATTCGGCACGACTGAATGGCAAACCGAGGTTATCGTCGCGGAAGGACAATTAGCACGCTTCGCATCGTTAATACCAACATCTTATCCCCGCCCTTCCAAAGGCAGCGTGACAGGGCGATTGAGTGTGAGTGGACGCGGAGGGCAAGTCTTCCGAGTCGTTGGCGATTTGCGTGTATCGAATGTTGTTTTTTCAGATACGCCAGGATTGCATGCCGCAGACAAATTAGCCGGTTCGTTGCGACTCACCGCCGATCGTGCAGGTACTGCATTGAGTTGGCACACCACACTAACCTGGGGTAGCGGCGAAATATTCTGGGCGCCATTGTATTTTTCCTCTGGCGGCCACTCCTTGGAAGCGCATGGAAAATGGGATGACGATTTTCTGCAAGTGGACAAAGGAACCATCCAGCTTGCCAATGTGGGAGAGGGTCGTTTTTCGGCAAAATGGAGTTTCAAAGGCGGGCTTAGTGCGCTAAACGCTGACGCCACTAACTTGAACACCAGCGGACTCTACACACTTTTACTAAAGCCATTTTTAGAAAAAACCGCATTCGACCAACTTGCCGTGAGCGGTAAATTGAATGCAGCAGTTGTTTATGCAAACAAAGCCATGCAACGATTAGACATAGCATTGAGCGATATTACGCTAGCCGATGCCCAAGGTCGCTTCGGAGTGGAAAAACTCAACGCTACAATTCCTTGGCGAGCAGATGCCGAGACTCAAGCCGACATTCGTTTCGGCGCCGCCAAATTGCTGGGTATTCCATTCGGCGCCTTTCAAGTGCCGGTGAAAATGCATGCCTTCGATTTTACTGTGGATGAATTGACGGTCCCGATGCTGGATGGCAAATTGCTAGTTAAAGATTTGCGCGCCACGCAAGAAAAAGAAAATTGGCGATGGCAATTTAGCGGTGTATTACTGCCGGTGTCGATGGAAGCGATTACCAAGGCAATGGATGCGCCGATTATGCGTGGCGTTTTATCTGCCACCATTCCTCGGGTGAGTTATGCGAATGGCACAATGCGTTTGGATGGCGGTATCGGTATTCGTATTTTCGACGGTGATGTCGCTATCACCCAATTAAGCCTTGCTGAGCCATTAGGCCGTGCACCACGGCTTTCCGCAGATGTACAAATGCGTAATCTCGATCTTGGCATGTTGACGAGCACTTTTAAATTTGGCTCTATCGAAGGGCGTATCGATGCGGACGTGCAGAACCTGGAACTTTCTAACTGGAAACCAGTGACGTTCAATGCGCGCGTTGAATCCAGCGAAGGCAACTACCGTAAGAAAATCAGTCAGCAAGCCGTGCAAAATATTTCTGCGCTGGGTGGCGCTGGCGCGGCTGCGGCGATCCAACGTAGTTTCCTGCGCTTCTTCGAGGAATTTGGATATCAGAAAATCGGTCTTGCGTGCAAGCTGCGCAACAGTGTTTGCGAAATGTCCGGCGTTGAAAGTACACCGCAAGGCTACATCATCGTTAAAGGAGGCGGGATACCAGCCATCACAGTGAAAGGCTACAATCGCAATGTTGGCTGGGATGAATTGCTTGCGCGGTTAGCGCGTATTACGCAAGGCAATGTCCAGCCTGTTATTCAGTAAGAGTGAGCGTCTAACAAAATGCCTCTGCCGTTGTTGTATCTCCTAGCCGTACTAGGTGTACTGTCTGCGTCGATACCTCTAGGCAGAGGCATTTTGTTAGACGCTCCAAGGGAGGATTTATGAATCATTTTGCCAAATCATACGCAGTGTTTTTAATAGCAGGATGTCTTAGTGCTTGTGTAACGATCAATATCTATTTTCCCGCAGCTGCAGCAGAAAAAGCAGCGGACAAGATCATCGACGAGGTGTGGCAATTGAAGCAGGGTGAGAAACCTGCGAATCCAGCGCCTACCCCGCAACAATAAAGATTGGAGTGCCTAATGATGAAGTCTTTTAAACCAATGTTGTTTTGTGCATGCTTGGCGATGACAAGCATTGCTTGGGCCCAGCAAGCGGACCTTGAAATAAATAGCCCCGCAGTGTCAGCACTCAAATCGAGTATGCAGTCACGGCATGGCGTGCTTGGGCCGCATTTTGCAAGTGGTGCGGTCGGGTTGACTAAGGATGGGTTAGTTACTGTTCGTGATGCTAACGCGATTCCGTTAAGCCAACGGCAGGCTGTGAATTCAGCAGTCAATGACGAAAACCGCGACAGACAAGGTCTCTACCGTGAAATTGCTCGTGCGAACAATCACCCGGAATGGGAAGGCCAAGTGCGCGATACTTTCGCCCAACGCTGGGTGCAGAAAGCGCAATCGGGATGGTGGTATCAGGATGCGAGCGGTGCATGGAAGAAGAAATAAGAGTCGGACCTACGCAAAACCGTCCCAGCCGCGTTACGGCTCCTTGCCGTACTGATTTGTACTGTCTGCGTCGCCGCGTCTTGCTGGTACGATTTTGCGTAAGTCCGAAAGAGGTTTGTAAATGAGCCCCATACTTGTTTTTGATATTGAAACGGTCCCTGATACCGAGGGATTGCGAAAGCTTTACGACATCAGTGTCGAAGAAACTGCTGAGTCGATTGCGGAGATCGCGTTTCAACGTCGCCGCCAACAAACCGGCAGTGACTTTCTACAGTTGCATTTACAGCGCGTAGTAGCGATTTCCTGCGCGCTGCGCGAACGCGATCAATTTCGTGTCTGGTCACTTGGTAACGGCTCAGGTGACGAAAAAGAATTGATCCAACGTTTCTTTGACGGCATCGAAAAATATACGCCGCAATTAATATCATGGAATGGTGGCGGATTCGATTTGCCCGTCCTGCATTATCGCGGCCTAATACATGGCATCACCGCACCTCGTTATTGGGATATGGGCGAAGACGATCGCGAATTCAAATGGAATAACTACATCAGCCGTTATCATCCTCGCCACCTCGATTTGATGGATCTACTCGCGATGTATCAACCGCGCGCCAATGCGCCGCTCGATGATTTGGCGCAGTTGATCGGCCTGCCCGGTAAGCTAGGCATGGATGGTTCGAAGGTATGGGAGGCATATTGCCGTGGTGAACTGCCAGCGATTCGCGACTATTGTGAAACGGATGTGGCGAATACTTATCTTGTTTATCTTCGTTTTCAATTGATGCGTGGTCATTTGACTGCAGAGAGCTACGAGCAGGAAATGGAATTAGTTAGAAAAACCTTGGATGTATTGCCAGGAGGGCATTGGCAGGAATTCATGGCGAAGTGGCGAGCATCTGCGTGATGTGATTGTGTGTTGTTGCCATGCTTTAAAAAATAAACGTTTTTCGGAATCGTAGCGAGCGGTCGTCAGTTGGGTCGGACCGGAACGGAACGGAGAAACCGCAGTTGACATACAAGTCAATGAGGATTTCGAGTACCGTACCGGCCCAACTCACGGCCGCGCAGTAGGTTCCGAAAGAAGTCTAATGTAATGATTGAGGCGAAACCACTTTACAGGCCGCCGCGAAAGAGATGATGCTAAAAATAAAACCGTTATGCGTTGCGTTTGTTTTCGTAACTAGTTGTATATCGATATCGGCATGGAGCGATGTCACACCGGCGGTAACTACAACGCTACAAAATGATGCCAACACCAGCATATTTCATCCCGTCTATGCAAAAAACGGCATGGTGTCATCCGAACATTATCTAGCAACAAAAATAGGCGTAGATATTCTCAAGCGCGGTGGCAATGCGGCCGACGCGGCCGTCGCGGTAGGTTTTGCGCTTGCGGTAGTTCTGCCCAATGCCGGTAATCTCGGCGGTGGTGGATTCATGATGATCCATAGCGCTCGGGACAATCGAGATGTCGCAATCGATTTCCGCGAAATGGCGCCAGCTCGCTCTTCTCGCGACATGTTTTTAAATAGCAAGGGTGACGTCGTAGAGGATGAGTCCCTTTATAGCCACAAGGCTATTGGCATACCGGGAACCGTGGCAGGCTTGGTTCATGTGTTAAACAAATACGGAACCATGAAATTATCAGAGGTGATGAAACCCGCGATTGAATTTGCCGATAAAGGATTTTTCGTCGCCGATAGCTTGGCATCCATGCTTCGTGAGGAGCAACAAAATCTGGGTAAATGGGAAGCTACCCGTAAAATATTTTTTAAGAAAGATAAGCCGCTTTCATTTGGCGATAAGCTAGTCCAAAAAGATTTGGCGTCCTCAATGAGGCTTATCTCCATGCAAGGCGGTAAAGCGTTTTATGAGGGGGAAATTGCAAGAAAACTCATTGCAGAAATGAATCGCCATGGCGGCTTAATAAGCGGCGATGATTTAAAGCGTTATCGGGTAGTAGAGAGAGAGCCGGCCGTCGGTGATTATCGAGGATACAAGATTATTTCCATGCCGCCGCCAAGTTCCGGTGGCACGCATATTATCGAAATCTTAAATCTTCTTGAACGTTACCCACTACAAGCCTACGGGCCGAATAGCGCACAGAATATCCACCTCATGGCCGAGGCGATGAAACTGGCATACGCTGATCGTGCTGAGTTTTTAGGAGACCCGGATTTTACGAAAATTCCAGTTAAAGGGCTGACCTCCAAGCTATACGCCAATACGCTTGCTGACAAAATTGATCCTGAACGGCAAACGCCGGCAAGCGAAGTGAAACATGGATCACCGCTTCCATACGAAAGTAATCAGACTACTCACTACTCCGTTGCAGACCGATGGGGTAATGTCGTCAGTACTACTTACACCTTAAATCTCAACTTCGGCAGTGGGATTGTTGCGGAGGGTACGGGCATTTTACTTAACAATGAAATGGATGATTTCTCTATCAAGGCCGGCGTTCCGAATGCCTTTGGATTAATTGGTGGTGATGCAAACGCCATCGCGCCTTTCAAACGGCCATTGAGTTCCATGTCGCCTACTATTGTCTTGAAAGACGGCAAGCCCGTGCTGGTAACTGGCACTCCCGGTGGAAGCCGCATCATCACGACAACACTGCAAACAATAATCAATATTATCGATCACGGGATGAACCCGGCAGAAGCAGCAGCTAGTCCGCGCATTCATCATCAATGGACGCCTGATGAGTTGCGAATAGAGAAAGGGATAAGCCCCGACACGCTGAGGTTGCTAGAAACCAAAGGGCATAAGATTTCCGTCCAGGAAACAATGGGCAGCACAAATACTATTTATATTAAATCCGATGGATTTTATGGTGCGTCGGACCCGCGTACTCCCGACGGTATGGCTTTTGGATACTGAAAAGAGTTAGAAGTTAAAACAATTTTTAAGGAGTCTTAAACGGTTGCCGTTCGGTTAGTTCATCGATATACGTCGCCATACCGGTCGTTTCCCGCGCCAAGTAATGTTCCACTGCCGACGAGAACTCCGGCCTTGCCAACCAGTGCACGGACAGCGTTTTCACCGGCGTAAAACCACGGGCCAATTTGTGCTCTCCTTGCGCCCCACCTTCGAATCGATCGATTCCCCGTTCTATACAAAACTCAAGCGCTTGGTAGTAGCAAGTCTCGAAATGCAAACCCGAGCTAAATGTCGTGGCGCCCCAATAGCGACCGTACAGGGTTTGTGCATTGAATAAATTAAACGCACTTGCAATCGGCTTGCCATCTTGTTCGGCGACAATAAGCAAAACTTGATCCGCCATGTTTTCGCCAAGATGAAGAAAGAATTCCAACGACAGATACGGCGTTGAGCGATGTGCACGATAAGTACTAACGTAGCAGCGATAAAAGAAATGCCAATCTTCTTCGCGGATATTGTTCCCAGTCAGCCAACGAAAAGTAATACCTGCTTCCGCGACCTTGCGGCGTTCCTGGCGGATTTTTTTTCGCTTGTCATGGTTCATGCTAGCGAGAAAATTATCGAATGAATCATAGCCCGCGTTATGCCAGTGAAATTGAACGCCAGTGCGGAGCAATAAACCACGCTCACGCATTTCCGCCGCTTCGTCTTCCGATGGAAAAAGACAATGGAAGGAAGATAGGTTCGCTTTCTCAGCGAATTGGATAGCCGCATTGATGAGCGGCTGGCGGTACTGTGGATCGCTCACCAATAGGCGTTGTCCGGTTACCGGTGAAAATGGAATCGCGCAAAGCAATTTTGGATAGTAGCTGAGGCCAGAGCGTTCATATGCATCGGCCCATGCCCAGTCGAATACATATTCGCCATATGAATGATCTTTTAAATACAGCGGCATTGCGCCTTCCAATTTGCCATCCACTTTGAGGAGCAGGAATTGCGGTGTCCAACCAGTATTGGCGGCGGCGCAACCGGTGCGATGCAGGCCATCGAAAAAGGCGTGCGAGAGCAACGGATGGCCATTCGTTAACCGATCCCATTCGGGCGCGGGAATGGCGGAAATGGAGCTGCTGATTTCAATGGTGGCGGACTGTGTAGGCATATCGCTATGGTATCATCGGCAAAGTTTCCACTGCATTTAGTTCCCTCATGAAAATCGCCATCGCCCAGTTAAATTGCATTGTGGGCGACCTTCCCGGCAATGCGCAGAAAATTCGTGCCGCTGCAAAAACGGCAAAAGAAAAAGGCGCGCATGTTTTGCTGACGCCGGAATTGTCTCTCACCGGTTATCCCCCTGAAGATTTGTTGCTCCGAGACGATTTCTATCGCGCGAGCGACGCTGCGTTGCAAACGCTAACGGACGTTGCGCACGGCATTGCATTGATCGTCGGCTTACCGCGTATGGTGCAGGGATGTCGCTACAATGCCGCTGCCGTGCTGCAAGAGGGAAAGGTAACCCATTGGTATCACAAATGGCGCCTGCCCAATTACCACGTATTCGATGAAGAACGTTATTTTGAACCGGGTGGCGAGCCATGTATTTTCGAGGTTGATGGAATAAAACTCGGCGTGAATATTTGTGAGGATATCTGGTTCGAGGGTTCTGCAACGCGAGCTGCGCAAGCGGGCGCACAAGCTCTTCTAGTGCTAAATGCCTCGCCCTATCACATGGATAAGCAAGCCTCGCGTTACAACGTTGTACGCAGCCGTGTTGCTGAAAGCGGATTGCCGCTAGTGTTTGCGAATTTGGTTGGTGGCCAGGATGAATTGGTATTCGATGGCGCGTCGTTTGTAGTCGATGCGGATCAGCAAGTTGTCTGCCAACTTCCGGCGTTTAAAGAATCGCTGGAGATCGCTGAGTTTGACGGCCAGAAATTTACGGCTGGTCACATCGAACAATCGCTTAGTCAGGAAGCAAGCGTTTATCAGGCTCTGTGTCTTGGTGTGCATGATTACGTCACCAAAAACGGTTTTCCCGGTATTTTGTTGGGGCTATCCGGTGGGATCGATTCCGCGTTAACGCTGGCAATTGCAGTAGACTCGCTGGGCGCGGAAAAGGTCCACGCAGTCATGATGCCCTCAGCCTATACTGCTTCCATGAGCGTGGAAGATTCACGCGAGATGGTGAATATTTTGGGCGTGCGGTATAGCGAGATTCCGATCAGTCCTGTATTCGACGCTTTCAAGTTAACATTGGCGAACGAATTTTCCGGCCGGCCGGAAGATACGACTGAAGAAAACTTGCAGGCGCGCATTCGCGGCACATTGCTCATGGCGCTTTCCAACAAGTTTGGCTCGATTGTGCTGACAACCGCGAATAAGAGCGAGACCGCCGTAGGCTATTCGACTTTATATGGCGATATGGCGGGTGGGTTTTGCGTTTTGAAGGATATTTTTAAAACGTTGGTTTACCGGTTGGCTCGTTATCGCAACAGCATTTCCCCGGTTATTCCCGAACGAATCATCGTTCGCCCCCCTTCGGCTGAGCTGCGGCCTGATCAAACCGATCAGGATAGTCTGCCACCTTACGACGTACTAGATGCAATTGTCGAAGCCTTCATGGAGCGGGATCGGAGCCCGAAGGAAATTATTGCGATGGGTTATGCGCCTGAAGATGTAAAGCGGGTGACTCGACTCATCCAGATTAATGAATACAAGCGTCGGCAGGCAGCTGTGGGCGTGCGTATTACCGCGCGGGGGTTTGGCAAGGATTGGCGTTATCCGATAACATCAAAATATCTGCCGGAATTTTAGACGCTTGTTTATATGGAAGAGTAACTCATGAAAAAGATTGAAGCCATTATCAAGCCCTTCAAGTTGGACGAGGTGAGGGAAGCGCTGTCCGAAATCGGCGTGACCGGATTGACGGTTACCGAAGTCAAAGGCTTCGGCCGGCAAAAAGGTCATACGGAGCTTTATCGCGGTGCTGAGTATGTAGTGGATTTCTTGCCGAAGGTGAAGGTCGAGGTGGTGATTCCCGATACGCTGGTTGATAAATCGTTAGATGCAATTATCAAAGCTGCGCGCACCGGCAAGATCGGCGACGGTAAGATTTTCGTGACGGCGGTTGAGCAAGTGGTTCGTATTCGAACGGGTGAAACGGACGAAGACGCGATTTAGTACTTGGTATTACACCCTTCTCCCGCAAGCGGGAGAAGGGCAGGGGATGAGGGTGCTAGCCTTGTTTGCTCTCGACCAAAGATGAGGGGGAACAAAGGAGTTATCAAGAAAGCGAATTACCATGTGCTAGCAGCTTTCGTCTTGCAAGCCCCCTCATCCCCAACCCTTCTCCCGCTTACGGGAGAAGGGAGCTTTACATCTACATGTTCGTTGACACGATTTATGTGGAAATAGTAATTCAGCGTGCCGGCATATAAATCTCGAATTGCACCCGATTGTTAGGCCGACGAGACTTTTGCAATTTGGTAATACGCGCTTCAACGTTAGCGCCGTTATCCATCAGCCGAGCAAGGTCCGTATTATCCGCTCGAGGCACATAACCTAATTTATGTCCTTCCCATTCCACTCGAATTGCTTGGTTGTCGTGCTGATTATCCACTTCGCGCACTAACGTCAGCGGTTGGCCAACTTGTAGTTGTTCCCACAACTCCTTTCCCTCGTAATGTTGGAAGCCCATCACGGTGCCATGTTGCAATACCTGGCGGGGTTGAGTCGGCGCGGCAAGCGTGGAAGCGGCGAAGATAAAGCTTGCCAGGATCAATGCGCAGCAGTCGGCAGTTTTATTTCTTTTCATTATGTTTACTCTTAATCGTGGTTTTTATTTTTCAACGCTGTTGCCCGAATAGCAGAAATCGTCGTGCGCGGTGTGATAACTTCAGAATCAACCCGCAGTTCTAGCAATGCCGGTTTACCTGCTTTCAATGCACGCTCAAAAGCCGGCGCGAATTCCTCTGTTGTCGTCACGACTTCGCCTGCTGCGCCATAGGCCCGCGCTAGTGCAGCGAAATCGGGGTTATGCAATGCCGTGCCATATTCACGGCCAGGATACTGCCGTTCCTGATGCATACGGATAGTGCCGTACATACCGTTATTCACCACGATGAAAACGACAGGCAATTGGTACTGCACCGCTGTTGCTAATTCCTGGCCGTTCATCAAAAAGCATCCGTCGCCTGAAAATGCCACCACAGTTTTCTGTGAATGAACAAGCTGCGCTGCTATCGCCGCCGGCACGCCATAACCCATCGCTCCGCTAGTTGGGGCGAGTTGCGTACGGAAGCCGCCATATTGGTAAAAACGATGTACCCACGCGGAATAGTTGCCCGCACCGTTAGTGACGATGGCGTCATGCGGTAAATGTTCCCGCAGCCATGCCATCACGCTACCAAGATCAAGCGCGCTGGCTATTGGTGTTGGAACAACGTTAGCAAGATAATCCTGATGACCTTGTTCCAGCCAATTTTGCCAACGGGGATTCGCGATTATTGGCATCACAGCCGCCCATGTTGCGAATTCCGCCATACCTGAGTTCATTAACAGTTCTGCTTGATAGACTCGTCCCAGCTCCTCGATGCCCGTGTGAATATGTACCAAGGTTTGTTTAGGGCGGGGGACATTGAACAACGTATAGCCGCTAGTTGTCATCTCGCCCAAACGTGGGCCAACAGCAATCACTAGGTCAGAGGATTTCACTCGCTCCGCTAACTTAGGATTGATGCCGATACCGACATCGCCGATGTAATTGGGATGGCGATTATCGAATAGATCTTGAAAGCGAAAGGCGCAAGCGACAGGGAGGGAATTGCGTTCGGCAAATACTCGAATATCCGCGCATGCTTGATCGGACCAGCCTCCACCGCCTAGCAACAACAACGGTCGTTCGGCCTTCTCCAATAAACCTTGTAGCTGCGCCATGTTTTGCGGCGAAGGATGCGCCTGTATTTGCTGGTACTTCGCTGCATCGTCACATTCCGCTTTTGCGCTCAGCATATCCTCCGGCAGCGCGAGTACGACTGGCCCTGGTCTGCCCGAGACTGCCAAATGAAAAGCATGGCTCATCATCTCCGGCACACGATCGGCACGATCGATTTGCGCTACCCATTTGGCCATTGGTCCGAACATGCGCCGATAATCGATTTCTTGAAATGCCTCTCGTTCGACTACATCGCTACCGACTTGGCCAATCAGCAGAATCATCGGGGTCGAATCTTGAAAGGCGGTGTGAACGCCAATGCATGCATTGCTTGCGCCCGGCCCACGCGTGACTAAACAGATGCCTGGCCGGCCGGTTAGCTTGCCATAAGCTTCCGCCATGTAAGCCGCGCCGCCTTCTTGACGGCATACGATGAAGCGGATGAGATCGCGTGCATCGTAGAGTGCATCCAACACGGGAAGATAACTTTCGCCCGGGACGCCGAACGCAAGATCAACACCATGGATTTTTAATTGATCAACGAGAATTTGTCCGCCGGTGCGAAGATTGTTAGTCATGAGGATTTCTAAAGTGTCCGCCTATAAAGGAAGAAAATTTGCAGCGAGCATGACGCTGAATGTTACATCGAAAATCTTCGCACCGGGCAGTGTGATATAACAAGCCTATGTTTTCCAATCGACGTCTCACGGCCACAGATTCGCCTTTACTAGGTCAAATCCTAGTCTTACTTGCTGCAACTGGTTTTTCAGCAAAGGCAATCCTGGTCAAATTAGCCTACGTTTATCACGTAAACGCCGTAACGCTGCTGGCGCTGCGAATGCTGTTGTCGTTACCGTTTTTTTTAGCCATGGTGTTGTGGTCCAGAAGGCAAGGGCAGGAAACGCCACTGACTCGTCGCGAATGGGTCTTAGTCGGTGTTATGGGGCTGTCGGGTTATTATCTCGCCAGTCTTTTTGATTTTCTCGGGCTGCAATACATCTCAGCAGGGCTGGAGCGTTTAATTCTGTTTCTTTATCCAACGTTCGTGGTCATGATTTCAGCCGTGTTTTTCCATCGTCGTATTACCCGCCGAGACGTGATTGCGTTGTTACTGAGCTATGCAGGCATCGCGCTGGTGGTTTGGCATGATCTGAAAATCAACCATGATAAAGACATCGTATTGGGTGGATTGTTGGTGTTGGCGAGCGCGATTTTCTTCGCGGTGTATATGGTTGGCAGCGGTGCTCTAGTGCAGAAATTAGGCAGCATGCGCTATACCGCATATGCATCGATCGCTTCTTGTCTTGCCGTCATCCTGCAATTTGTCTTAACCCACGATATAAAGGAACTGGAGCAACCAATGCCGGTTTACGGGTATGCGCTGGCAATGGCGATATTCTCGACCGTGCTGCCGGTATTGCTTATGTCGGAGGGTATCCGACGCGTCGGTTCGTCGGCGGCGTCGATGATTGGAACGGTTGGTCCGGTGCTGACGATCGGAATGGGCTATGCTTTTTTACATGAGTCGGTAACCTTGCTGCAAACAGCGGGGGTTATTTTAGTGCTTGCCGGGGTGGTGGTTATCAGCCGGCAAAAATAGGTCGATGGCTATTTTCCCGCCTTGCGTGGGTATCCAGCTAAAAGGTATTATTCGGGCGTATCGGTAACCTCCTTGCAGGAAACCAACGTACCGAAATAACGATCATAGTTTCCATAGCATCTCTTTTTTAAGCGAGTACTCCAATGAAGAAGCCCGTGCGTGTTGCGGTGACCGGCGCCGCTGGTCAAATCGGTTATAGCCTCCTGTTCAGAATCGCCAGCGGTGAAATGCTAGGCAAGGATCAGCCAGTCATTTTGCAATTACTGGAAATCCCGGACGAGAAGGCGCAGAACGCGCTCAAAGGCGTCATGATGGAGTTAGAGGATTGCGCATTCCCTTTGCTCTCCGGCATGGTCGCTGCCAGCGATCCTAACGTTGCATTCAAAGACGCCGATGTCGCGTTGCTAGTCGGCGCCCGCCCACGCAGCAAGGGCATGGAGCGCAAAGATTTACTGGAAGCCAACGGCGCGATTTTTACCGTTCAAGGCAAAGCGCTGAATGATGTTGCCAGCCGTGACGTAAAAGTCCTTGTTGTCGGCAACCCGGCCAATACCAACGCCTACATCGCGAAGAACTCCGCACCCGATCTGCCGGGCGAAAACTTTACCGCCATGTTGCGCTTGGACCATAACCGCGCGTTATCGCAATTGGCTGCTAAAAGCGGCAAGCCAGTTGATCAGATCGAGAAGCTTATCGTTTGGGGCAACCACTCGCCGACGATGTACCCCGATTACCGTTTTGCAACGGTCGGCGGACAAAGCTTGAAAGCGCTGATTAACGACGAAACGTGGAATCGCGATGCATTCATCCCGACCGTCGGCAAGCGCGGTGCGGCGATTATCGAGGCGCGTGGCCTTTCTTCGGCAGCTTCGGCAGCAAATGCAGCTATCGATCACGTTCGGGATTGGGTGCTGGGAACTAACGGCAAGTGGGTAACCATGGGTATTCCATCCGACGGCAGTTACGGTATTCCGGAAGGCGTGATTTATGGCTTCCCGGTAACGACCGCGAACGGCAAGTATGAAATTATCAAAGGGCTTGAAGTCGACGATTTTAGCCGTGAGAAAATGGATTTCACGCTAAAAGAACTCGAAGAAGAGCGCGCTGGTGTTGCGCATTTACTAGGTTAATTAAAGTTAATCTTGGAAAAGGCCGCTATTTTTGGCGGCCTTTTTATTTCCGGGTGGGTGAAATCCACTCTAATATGCGTCTTGGAATGATCTAGCGTATCGGCGGCAGAGGAGTGATTAATCTATGGTGAATGTGTTAATTGTGGATGATAGCGGGGTGATGCGGGCATTGCTGCGGACCATTCTCCGTTCCGATCATTTCAACGTGATCGGAGAAGCGGGAGACGGCATCAAGGCATTGGAAATTGTAGAAATGTTAAAGCCTGATCTCGTATGTTTAGACATCGAAATGCCTGAAATGAGTGGCTTGGAAACCCTGAGTCAACTTAAAAGCAAATACCCTAATATTATTGTTGTAATGGTCACGGCTAGTAATGTTGCTGCGGATGTTCAAGAGGCTTTAACAAATGGCGCGGACGGTTATATTTTGAAGCCTTTTAACGTCGGTAAAGTGCTCGATACGTTGCTTAATGCTTGTGAGAAAGCACAAGCACGAAATAACTCCTAACACACTTTAGATTTATCAGCGTCAGCAGGGAACGATTTCAATAGGCCTCTTTCCAAATCTATTGCGTGGCAGCGGTCCTCAATGTTCTCGTCGCACGTCTTTGCTCTTCGTCACCGTTTGAAAAAATTGCTTTCAATTTTGCCTTTAACTCATGACCGACAACATTCTCGATAATCTCGCTCAGCAAGTAGGGGAAGCCTTGAAAGCACGCTGGCTTTCCATGGCAACGGCTGAGTCATGCACCGGCGGGTGGGTGAGTGAAGCAATTACCTCGATAGCGGGAAGCTCCGATTGGTTTGATCGAGGTTACATAACCTATAGCAACCGATCTAAACAGGAAATGCTGGGCGTGAAGACTGAAACGTTGGATCGGCACGGTGCGGTGTCCGAAGAGGTGGTTTCGGAAATGGCGCAGGGCGCGTTGAAAGCAAGCGGTACTGATATAGCGTTAGCGGTAAGCGGTATTGCCGGACCGGGCGGTGCAGTCCCCGGTAAGCCGGTGGGGACGGTATGCTTCGCGTGGTATGTTTCCGGCGGCGAACTAGTAACAGAGACGCAAATGCTATCCGGTGATCGTGCTGATATCCGCCGGCAGGCGGTGATTGTGGCGTTACAGGGTGTGCTCAACCGGCTCTAGAATGCTATTCAAATTTTCATGCGAGCTATTTCCTTTTTGGGTATGGAACCTGCTTACTAAATTTAAAATGGTTTCTAAAAATCCGTTGCGTGAGACTGTTTCGACGCGCATAATAGAACGATCGTTCGATTAACTTATTTGGTAGAAGACTCATGGATGACAACAAAAGTAAGGCGTTAGCGACTGCCCTTTCACAAATCGAGAAGCAGTTTGGCAAAGGTTCCATCATGCGGTTGGGCGAGCATGAAATTGCTAAGGATATCGAATCTGTTTCTACTGGTTCCTTGGGATTGGATATCGCACTAGGCATTGGTGGCTTGCCCCGTGGCCGGGTCGTTGAAATCTACGGTCCTGAGTCTTCCGGCAAAACTACACTGACACTGCAAACGATTGCCGAAATGCAAAAAATCGGCGGCACCGCTGCCTTTATCGATGCAGAACACGCGCTTGATCCGCAATACGCTGAAAAGCTGGGAGTCAACGTTGGCGACTTGCTAATTTCTCAGCCGGACAATGGGGAGCAAGCGCTGGAAATTGCCGACATGTTAGTACGCTCTGCTTCCGTTGATGTGGTCGTGATCGATTCAGTTGCCGCGTTGACGCCAAGAGCCGAAATCGAAGGCGAGATGGGCGATCAACTGCCTGGCTTGCAAGCGCGATTGATGTCGCAAGCGTTGCGTAAATTGACTGCCAACATCAAGCGTTCCAATACGCTAGTCATCTTCATTAACCAAATCCGCATGAAGATCGGCGTCATGTTCGGTAATCCAGAAACCACTACCGGCGGTAACGCGCTCAAATTTTACGCGTCCGTTCGTCTTGATATTCGCCGTACCGGTGCGATTAAGCGGGGCGAAGAAGTAATCGGTTCCGAAACCAGAGTGAAGGTCGTAAAGAATAAAGTCGCGCCGCCTTTCAAAGTAGCTGATTTCGATATTCTTTACGGCGAAGGAATTTCCCGTCATGGTGAAATTATCGAGCTAGGCGTATTGCACAAGATCGTCGACAAGTCCGGTGCTTGGTATGCCTATAAAGGCGAGAAGATTGGTCAAGGCAAAGATAACTCCCGTGAATTCCTGCGAGAGCGCCCGGAATTAGCCCGCGAAATTGAAGATAAGATCCGCGCGGCTGTTGGCGTATCGGGATCGAACGCGGCAGTGGTATCAGAGGAAGAAGAACCTGCCTGAGCTATCTTTAAAAGGTCGCGCGCTGGCTTTTCTAGGGCGGCGAGAACATTCCCGAGCAGAGCTAGCAAGAAAACTTGCCTCGCACGCTGAAAGCCGCGAGCAAGTAGAAACCCTGTTGGATGAACTGATCCAGCAGGGTTTTTTATCGGATGAACGCTTTGCTGAAAGCCGCATTAATGCGCGAGCAGGGCGACACGGCAGCCAACGTATTGCACGGGAGTTACGACAAAAGGGCGTGGCTGAGGCGGTGGTAACGGAAATGGTTGCCGATCTTAAAACAGACGATCTGCAAACCGCTAAAGCACTGTGGGCCCGGAAATTCGGTGTACCGCCCAAAGATGCGAAAGAAAAAGGTCGGCAAATTCGTTTTCTGCAGAGCCGGGGTTTTAGTTTTGACATTATTCGTCGTGTATTAGCTGTAGATGAAGACGAGTGAGTGAAAAATGAAAGAACGAATTTCTTACAATTGATATTGATTGCAAGCAAGTTCATTTTTTCACCTTGTTTCTTGATTATTGAAAGTTCTTTTCTTCGGTACAATAAAAAATATTGGGTGCGAGCGCGAGCAATTCCTCTTTTTGATACGGGAAAGAATCATCCGATATTTTTAATTGTGCTGTACGCGCTGGGTAAGTTTGATTTCAGAAAATCACTTTTCACTCTACGTCAAAAGGGAAGGGCAACATGTCATCGTCCATCGGAAAATCCTTCGATTACCTCAATACGGCTGCAGAGTTGACAAGTAATATAGCCGCGGCTCTCCAAAATCATATTGCCGCTCGAACAGCTATTCGCGATTACATCATCAATGGCGATGAGAAACGCTATGGCGAAGTCGCACAGCTTAATTCGCAAGCGATTGAAATCCTCGAAGAGGCTAATTTGCTGGTGGAGAAAAATGGTCCGCTCGACGCCATCCATGGATTCATCGCCTCGATTCGCGAGTGGGGTTCCCTTGCACAGCAAGTGCACGACAAATTTTCAGGCTATCAAGAATTGATCCACGCCAAGGTTATGACAGGCTTTACTGCCTTGGCCCAATCGGTCAACACGATTTTTCAGATCAATACATCACTAACTACCGCTGTCGTACTCGATGTGCAAATGGCAAACGTCGCGATCGTCAGCTATTTGCTCAAAGGTGAGGATCATCTTACTGAAGATGCCCAGCGTGCGATCGATTCGGCCAGAGAGAAAATTGATCAGGTAATGCAAAGCAAGATAGTTATCGATCCTGCGTTGCAATCTCTTTTAACGACGCTCGATGCTTATGAAGCCGATTTTCGTACTGCTGTCGATAGCCGGAAAGATGCATATAATTTTTTCCAGGAAAAACTTGCTCCTTTGGGAGCGAAGATTCATGTTGATATCGAAAATTACCAAAACAAGCTAATCGACATTCAAGAGGGAATCAACGACCTGAAAATTCTTAACGACTCTCGGAAGAAAAACAAGAATCCACCGATCCATTAAATTTTTTCAAAACTGTCGTATGCAATTGTCAGTTGAGCCAGACCGGAACAGGGCAATCGCATTTAAGCGGTATCGAGACGATAGTGGTGGCTGTCTCCTATGAAGCCGGGGCAACGACACCGTACATTCATATGAAATCCGCTCTAAATCCTCAGTTATTTCTTACGAGGACAAAGAGAGGGCGTACCAAATAGGCCGATCAGATTTCAAAACCACTCTCAAAGATTGCGACTGAAGTGTTCTACCCCTGCCGCTGTCTCGCAAAATTCGCTATCCTTCGGCTTTACTCTTAAAGATTCCACATCCCTCGGTATGAACTCCGCCCAAATCCGCCAGCAATTTATCGACTTCTTTAAATCCAAAGATCACACGCCCGTCTCCTCAAGCCCGCTCGTCCCGGGCAATGATCCGACGCTATTGTTCACAAACGCTGGCATGGTCCAGTTCAAGGATGTGTTCCTCGGGCAGGACAAACGTTCTTACGTGCGTGCGGTAACCAGCCAGCGATGCGTGCGCGCCGGTGGTAAGCACAACGATTTGGAGAACGTCGGTTACACCGCACGGCATCACACCTTTTTCGAGATGCTCGGCAATTTCAGCTTCGGCGACTACTTCAAGCGTGAAGCCATTCAATTCGCCTGGGAGTTGGTAACGCAGGTATACGGCATTCCCAAGGAAAAATTGTGGACGACTGTTTACCACGAAGACAACGAAGCGTACGACATTTGGACCAAGGAAATGGGCGTGCCGGCCGAACGTTGCGTGCGCATCGGCGATAAGCCCGGCGGGCAGCAATACCAAAGCGACAACTTCTGGCAAATGGCAGATACCGGCCCTTGCGGCCCATGCAGTGAGATTTTCTACGATCACGGTCCAGAAGTTGCCGGCGGCCCACCCGGTTCGCCCGATGCAGATGGCGATCGTTATATTGAAATCTGGAACTTGGTGTTCATGCAGTTCAATCGCGACGAGCAAGGTAGATTGAATCCATTGCCCAAGCCGTCGGTCGATACTGGTATGGGATTGGAGCGGCTTTCCGCTGTACTTCAACATGTGCATTCCAATTATGAAATCGATCTCTTCCAAGCACTGATCAAGGCCGCAGCGCGGGAAACCGGCGCGAAGGATTTGACCAACAACTCGTTAAAAGTCATCGCCGATCACATCCGCGCATGCTCATTCCTGGTGGTGGATGGCGTCATTCCCTCCAACGAAGGTCGTGGCTACGTGCTTCGTCGTATTATTCGACGAGCCATTCGCCACGGTTACAAGCTCGAACAGAAGCAGCCATTTTTCCATAAGCTCGTGAAAGATCTCGTGGCGGTAATGGGCGAGGCGTATCCAGAACTCACGGCTGTGCAAACACGCGTCGAAGGCGTGTTGTTGCAAGAGGAAGTTCGCTTCGCTGAAACGCTCGAAAACGGTATGAGCGTATTGGAAGTGGCGCTGCAATCTAAAAATAAAACGCTTGATGGCGAAACAGTTTTCAAGCTCTACGATACGTTTGGTTTCCCGCTTGATCTTACTGCCGATATCGCTCGCGAACGCGGTGTAACCGTGGATATCGCAGGTTTCGAAGCAGCGATGGATGCACAGCGAGTACGTGCGCGCTCTGCATCTAAATTCACCGCCGAAAGTAGCCTTGAGTATTCGGGGGCGAAAACCGAATTCGTCGGCTATGACAAGCTTGAGGAAGAAGCTCGAGTCATTGCTATTTACGAAGAAGGCACCGCCGTCGATAGCGTTCAAGCAAATGTGCCGGCGATTATCGTTCTCGACCGCACGCCGTTTTATGCCGAGTCTGGTGGCCAGGTCGGTGATCAAGGCGAACTCAGTACATCGCGTGGCGCATTCACCGTTAACGACACACAAAAAGTGCAAGCCAACGTTTTCGGTCATCACGGCATCGTGAAGAGCGGCGAATTGAAAGTAGGCGATACGGTACGTGCACAAGTGAATGGCGTATTGCGGCAACGTTCCGCGTGGAATCATTCCGCGACTCACTTACTGCATGCAGCCTTAAGAAAAGTTCTAGGCGCGCATGTGAGCCAAAAAGGTTCGCTGGTGGACTCCAATCGTACCCGCTTCGATTTCTCGCACGACAAACCGCTAACCGGTAAGGAAATTCGCGAAATCGAAGTGCTGGTGAATGCAGAGATTCGCCGAAACAATGTCGTCGAAAAGCGTGTGATGAAATATGACGATGCGATCAAAGCTGGCGCAATGGCGCTGTTCGGCGAGAAGTATGGCGATGAAGTACGCGTGTTGCGGATGGGTGAATTCTCCACCGAGTTATGCGGCGGCACGCACGTTGATCGCACTGGCGACATTGGCTTTTTCAAAATTCTTTCGGAGACCGGTATCGCTGCCGGCGTTCGCCGTATTGAAGCAGTCACCGGAGAAGGCGCATTGGAGCACGCTCAAGCCGAACACGACCACTTGGAAAAAATCGCTTTCGCATTAAAAGCACAGCCGCAAGAAGTCTCCGTCAAAATCGCGCAGATTCAAGATCAAGTGAAGACGCTTGAAAAAGAACTGGCGCGTCTGAAATCTAAACTTGCTTCCGGCCAAGGCGATGATCTCATCAGTCAAGTCGTCGAAGTGAAAGGCATCAAAGTGCTCGCCGCTTCGCTGGAAGGTGCCGATAGCAACGCGTTGAGAGAAACGCTCGACAAGTTGAAAGACAAACTTAAATCAGCAGCGATAGTGTTGTCTGCGGTCACCGATGGCAAAGTGTCATTGGTTGCCGGCGTGACAGCCGATCTCACATCGAAAGTGAAGGCTGGTGAGTTGGTCAACTTCGTTGCGCAGCAAGTTGGCGGTAAAGGCGGCGGCAGGGCGGATATGGCTCAGGCTGGTGGAACCAATCCTGCTGGTTTAGCGCAAGCATTGGCGGGCGTGAAGGAATGGGTTGGAGCAAAGCTATAAGCAGAGTAGTGGAGTCGTAGCCATTTTCGACGACAAGCTGCGTCAAGTTGCGGACAAAGACATTCTAGAGGTATCTGGGATGAACCAAATGCGCAATGTTCTCCTGATATGTCGTTAGCATATCGCTGCTCAGGCCAATCTTCCGTATTTGCCTAGCGCAGATTTCGACTCAATGTAAGGCATCGTTGTCCCCAAATGTGGAGGCCCGCTAGGCGTCGCATTTGGGGACAACCCCCATTGATTTAATACTAACGGGGCTGGGTTTGTTTAAGGCGCATTGCGTCGTTGCTCGTTACTTGTTTACAAATAACCAAACGGCGCTCCTCCCTTGCAGGGCATGTCTGCGCTTGCATACATAGACCGTTCCGCAAGCTCACAGCCTACTGCTCGTATTCCCCGCTACACTCTTATAAATACGCGTATTTTTTACCCTCAACGCAAGCCGATTAAATAGTGAACAGGTTCTGACGAATGCGGTTCGCCATACGTTTTTCGGCAATTCGCTGCGGTGAAAATTCAAGCGAGCCGTTTGTTACCATTTCTTGAGCGGTAGGCAAGTGGTGTTCTTCTTTCAGTAAAGATTGTTCGCATCAGACGCAATATTTATGAATGACCGTTTATATAAGAAATCATTAAATTGGCGTCTAAAGCTGCCACAACCTCAAGCCGGTAAGATATCATTTCGGCATGCCTGCCAAACCGGTTTTCAACGCTGGTTCCATTCATTCAATTGATGCGATGACGCCATCGCCGCTCGTGGCGTTATTACTGCACTGCTATTTAGAACTTGATGGCAACCACGTAAAACGGAAATCCAAAGTCGTTACCTTTCGTTGTCAGCGCTGCTTAGCGTTACACCCATTTCTCCGCTCAAATTCGCATCCTACTCATTCCGGTAATAACACTGCTAACTAAGAGCTTACGCATATGGAAATAGATGAAAAATTAGAACACCTGACGCCGAGGCAAGAATGGGAGGCGGCACTGGATGCGTTGATATTGGTGGTAAACGAGACAAAAGAAAAAGAAAGAAAAATAGATATTCACATGAAACAAGTACTGACGGATGGCGAGCGTTTCGATGCTGAAAGGGGGGCGTTTGCCAATTTAATGAGAAACAATAATAGTGCGGACGCGCAGATAGAGGCGATAAAACAGCGAATCGAGATGGGAGAAAAAATAGTAAGACAGACTGAGATGGTTGCGGAAAACTGCCGCTTCGCTGCTGCGGACATAAGAGAAAAACTAGACGTCGTTAATGGTTTATATTTTACCCCCGGCAAAATTGTTGGGGATAGCAGAAAAAACAGAATGCTTCCATTAATTCATGCATATAAGGCTCTTAAAGGAATTAAAGAAAAACTCGACGAAAATGAAAGCGTTATCAAAAAATGTAATCAGCAGCTGCTTTATCTTCCTACCCAAATGGCTTCTTTGAAGCTATTTGTGGCGCAAACGAATGGTTCGGTTGGTGATTCTCTGGAAGTCGCTCAAACGGAATTTGTTGAGGCTTGGAAAAGAGCTGGCGAAGTGTTTTTCGTTAGCGAAAAGGGGGAGTTCGGCGGGCGTAATGAGCATGTTATCGAAGGTAGAAAAAACAGTATAGAAGTCGCAATTAATATCCGTCACGAAAAGCTGAAATCGCTACTCTCCGGCGCTAATTCACTTGGCGATAAGTATGAGGAAAGATCTTCGCTTCTTGAGAGTGCAATCGAAGAAGTTGATGCCATCGTAGAACACTATGGGCATTTAGTTGCGGCAGACGAAGCATCAGTGGAATTCAAGCAACTGAAAAGATATTTTCAGTGTCTTGCGATAAATATTGGCGTGCATGCATTTCAGATAAATGAAACTCACATTGCTCAAAAAGCTGGCGATACAGAAATAGGCGAATCATTAACATTGTTAGCAGAACATTCCGCCGCTATAGACCAGACAGCGGCCAGCTTCGGCCTATGGGAGAACTTGGGAACGCCTGAAAGCTATAACGAGCAATCCTTACAATCGCAAGCTAGAGGGTATGAGAAATTGGCAGAGAATTGTAAGGATTTGCCCTTGCTATACGAAACGCTGAAAACACAATCGACAGATCCTGCTCTCGATGAAATCCTGCAAAAGACAATAGAAATCGCGAAATGGTTGAAAGAACGAATAGATGAGACGGTTACAAGTTTAAGCATGGATGTCATCGCATCCCCGCAATTAGTCGAAGGTGCTTTGCAAGAAGATCAATCTTCAGAGCATTCGGTAGAAACGTCTTCTGAATTGTCGATCGCTCTATCCGCTAACAACAATGAATCCGTGGAAGTGTCGAAAAGTGAACGTGCTGCTGCAGAAATTGCTCAGCTGATCGACAAAATCAAGGAAGATGCTGATCAATTAGAGCAACAGAAACGGAAGATAGTACATTTGCAAAACAAGCCGGCCGAGAAAAAATTACCGTTAATTGAGGAGGCATGTTTCAAAAAAATTGCTATTCATGCAGAAGCTCTGGAGAAACTATGTGGTGACGTTGCTGCGCAATATTTTAGCCTCGCTGGTGCAGAAGAAGGAGATTTGGCAAAACATGCAGAGTATTTAAAAAAAACCACAGGTTATTTGAGCGAAAAAAAACGGCATTTTGATAGCGCACAGAACGCAAAAGACATAGTCTTAAAGTTCAGAAATACTCGATTTCGCGAAGCGCCAAACGAAGATTTATTGCTTGAAATTAAGGATAGCGAACTCAAGGAATTGATAACGATAAAGCTACCCCATGCACCCGAGGTGATAGATGAGAATGGCGAATATATATGGAACGACAAGAAAACGCGTCTCTTCTATGACCACGTCGTTGAGCACCAGCTTGTTATAAAGGGCGATATAGTTGGCGATATCCGGCTTGTCGTTCATGAGCATTTTCACGTGGAAGGCAAGCAAGAAGGCGTCACAGCAGAAATGTTGATGAGCGGCAAATGCGGAAAGCGCGTCGCTACTGTGATCAAAAAATGGGATGAGAAAGGAAAAGGCCACCGGTATATACAGCGTTTGAAAAAAATATATGGAGTAAGAGACAACCATCCCAATGGACGATTCAGTATCTATCACAGTCAGATGTCCGAAGCAGGGCTGAAAAAACTATACGAATGGAAAAAAACGGCATTAAAAAAAGCGGTAACACGGTAGCCGAAGTTAAAGAAAGGGATTTGATAAAACTACAGGCGTAAAATGTACGATTCACAGACGGAGTGTGTTTCCGTAATTAGGCGCGGTGTGAACCGAGAAGTTCATGCGCCGTTCTGAAGAGTCGGGGTGCAATCCCGCTGGCCTATTTAACAAGATTATCGCGCTGTAAAGCGAATCACGCGCCCCATGCTCGGATTCAAATTTTTCCGTACTGCTTGCATCATTCTGATTGAGCATCGACTCATGGACATGATTTGCAAGGCCACTCAGTAAAGTCTGTCCGCAGTACAACAATTCGATTCCTTGGCCATCTAATACCTCTCCACCACGCTTAAAGAGTTGCTTCCATTTTTGTCGGTTTTCTTCGCGTGTTCAGTGTTCATAATTTGAGTGAGTCAAATATCGGCGCAAATGAAAAGATGAAAAGCGATTTATTCAAATTTTCCTAAGCAATGGACAGCATTACAGGTTTACGAAAAAAATATTTCATGCGGCGTTCTTTTTTCAGCAATGCCGTGCCAACAGCGCCTCTCCTCTCGTTGCATTAATTGGCTACATGACAGACCAGTCTTACGAAAAAATAGAGTCGCTTACCTTTCAATTCGCTGAAACAAAGCCCAGGCCAAGTAATTTGATATTGAAGAATAACCTTCAATATGTTGTTTTGTTTTACCCTTTAAGAATAAGACTAAGCAGTTTTAATAACGTAATCTTTGTGCAAGAGTCAGGTTAAAAAATCTGGCAAGAACAAACACATGAAAACTATTAAAGCCATGAATTGCTTGGTCAATTACTCGTCATGAAGCTTAAGAATTTGTTTAATATCTTTTAGCCCATAGGCTTTTTATCTCAGAGCCTAGTGATGACGGAGCCTTATCCGAGCGATATACATCAGGAACAGTTTGAAAAGATGTGAGGAGTGTTGGATAACGCCAAAAATAAGACAAAGCCAGGTGAGGTTGATCTGTATAAAAAATTCAACCTGCTGGAGCGAGCGTCAAAAAAATACAGTGCGTTTGGCCGGAGAAATGCAAACGATTATGGAAAAACTGCGAGCGAAAACTTACTACCAGTTTGCAATTCGTCACCTTTGATTTCCTGGTACTGCTGCTCCGAATATTTTGAACAGGTTTTTAGAGTCTTAGCTAGATTCAGTCGATCAATCAAAGAATAAAGAAAGAAAAATTACCAATCAATATGATGAGGATAGAGAGATGGCGAATATAGATGAGCAAGAATACTCTGAACCAGACATAGAAATCCGCAGCCAAAGTAGTGGGATTTCAGAAATGTCTGTTTATGATGTCATGGAATTAACTCCAGCAGAAATAGAACGCTCTTTAAAGGAAGAGCGCCAATTGCGAGATGAAGCTATACAAGAGAATAAAGATACCGCATTACATGATAAGGATATATTCGAATACGAAATTCTTGCGCAGGTAAAAAATTATTCCCCGCAAAAATTACAAGACAGGGTTGGTGAACTAGTAAATGCTCTCATTAAGCATCAACAAGAATATAACAATCCTCAACAAAGCATTGCAGCACAAGAACGAGACAAAAGACAAATACTGGAATATAAATATGCAACCGCGAGACAGTTATTTGATGATTGGCCGAATAAAACTTACGCCGGGCAAAATTACTTGATGTATCTTTTTGATTCGAGCCGTAAAGGGTTAACGCAGTCTAAGGATTTTATAAAAGAAATAAGGGTGGAAACCGAGAGAGACATGCTTCTTCGTCTCATTCAGATAGCACCTACTGATCAAACGCTTTCCTCTTACGAAAAAATATTGCTCAGCGCAGAAGACATAAATAGAAGAATAGACCATAGCAAAAGTAAAGAAGCAATTCTTCCATCCGAAGATGAGGAGAATGAGCATATCGTTAAGATGCGCGCCGAAATCCAAGATGATCGTAATCGCTGGAAATTACAGCGCACAATACAAGGCATGTCCGCAGAAGAACAAGATCGTTGGATAAAAGAAGCCGACTCACGCCTAATAGAAGCAGAAACCCAAGAGAGAGGCTCTGGGAAACAAATATACGATAATCCAAAATTTAGCACTATGTACGAAGAAATAATGCCCAGAGTTATTCTTCGCGAGTGGGAAGGAATGTCTGCTGATCAACAAACTAATAAAATTAACGGAATCGTATCAAACCGTCAACAAGACGGAAAAGAAGTAACGCTGTGGGATAGAGTTAGAAATGCAACTTGGGACGAAATCGTTACTGCTATCGCCCAGGAATTCACGCAGGAAGAATATGCCGGTCGTGAACAAGCCGTGGATTCTCTTACCTACCGCCATTCCTATGAACAATCTCCCGGTATTGAAATTTCTGCCGCTCCATTTCCAAATAGAGAACATTCCCGTAATGAACAGGGAGCACTTGAACAGGATATGGAGTCTGCTCGATTAGACGCAGAGTTTTGGCAAAGGCTACATCTACATTTAACAAACGCCGCTTCTGAAGATAAACAGATGCAGGTCTTGCTCGAAGAAGTGCAAATCAGAAGAGAAATTCCTAAAGTTAAAAATGACGCACAAAACACAGCTCATCTTCAAGCGATCACTCCCTTACTTCAAAAAATATTTACCCGTATTGAACCGCAAGCAATATCTCATTTAGATGAATATGCACTCTCCCAATTAGACTATATTGCGGATAAAGCCAAGGTAGATAGAACTGACCGTTACAAGCTGATAAAAACAGGTACATTCGCGGCTTATGAAGAACAAACATCTGTCGATCGTGCTGATAAATTCGTAGCGCGTATAAAAAGAGAAATTTTAGATCCCAATAGTCCATATCCCATACTCAAATCCCTGCGCTCTCCTGACGGCCCCAGTAAATTATCGACACAAGAAAAAAACCAACTCGGCACCGTGCTGGTTGAGTTAGACAACGAGGAATGTGGTATTTCTTGGACGGACCTTCCTCCTCAAGTACATCGTCCTCAATTTGGAGGTGTTACGCCGGGACAAGGTTTAGCGAGTACTTCTATATTCGATAGCGTAATTACATCTAGAGAGGGAACTTTTAAAACCACAGCCCTGGTGTACTGCGTTCTCGCCCACGAAAGAGAACATGGCCACCAAAATGTACTTCTAGAAATAGCTAAACATTTACCGAAAGAGGAAAAATATTTAATAAAGCGCACTAAATTCATCCCCCGTTCCGACACTTGGTATGATCACCGACACGGTCGATTAGCCGAAAGAAAAGGATATCGTCAGGGAATGAATGTCCTGATAAGAGTAGCTAGCGATCCAGCGCTAAATGGCGGTTATCAAGGTTTTCTGTCCAAGATTGATCCGCGTCAATCCGGCGGCGACATATTGATTACTGTCGGTAAAAGACTGGGGCAAGAAACTGGCATGCAACTACCGGATATGTTGAGGCACGATTTTCTGCTTAAACCGTTCCCACTATCTACAGAAGGGAAAGGGAAAGGGAAAGGCAAAGCCACTGACTCGCCTACCAATGTAGATGAAGTTATGGCGGCAATTCATAAATTCGGAAAACTTTGCCAAGACCCTTGGCATCCATCAATTGCGATGGCGCAAGCTTTTTTCTCTACGATGCCTGCTTTCGTAGAAAAAGCATTCAATCCTGAAGACCCAATGCAAAAGCCTTGTGCATTGATATACGAATTTATTAGAAATTGCGGCAATAAAGAGGAATTGAAGAAAATACCAGCATTTAATCCTCGTTTAGATAGCGATGAAGTTTCTCCTAACGCCATACTAAAAATATTAAAGAAAACTGCAAAAAATTACCCAGACGATCTAAGCCGCCGTATGCTGGCTGAAGTAGCATGGTTACAAATAAAAGACCGAACCGATTTACCGGCGGATCTTACGGAGAAAAAAGTTCATCAAACAGTTAACCTAGCCGAACGTCGGTTTCCGTTGCCACAACAAAGAACTTCAAAAGCCATCGCTGATCATGTGGAACTAGAGTTAGGCGTTACTATGAAAGAGCTAGGTGCTCATTTCGGCCTCTCCGATCACTCGACTACTATAGGCCCTAAGCCGGCCGTTGAAGGCTTATGGCGATTGGAAACATTGCGCGATTATGGAAAATCATCGGAAGAGTTGATGGACATATTGGGGCCACGCATCACACCGGGGTTTTCTGCAATGCTTAACGATCCCGCACATCCCAAGTACGAACAGGCGCAATTGCTTCATGCAACCTTATCCGCTGGACTTGAAAAATCAATTTATAAAGGAGGACCTTCTACAAAAAAGTCGATGAAAAAATATTTCGAAGAAAAATATGGATTTCAATTTGCAGTAAAGCCCAGCAGCGACAAAGAAAGAGAGCGAGCATTGGCGCTTGTGCAGATTGCAGTGCGTCTTCCAAATAAAAGGTGCCGCGATGTCCTCTTGGAAACTGCCACCGATGCTATTAACAGCTCAAAATTATCTAAGACGGATAAAGTAGCGGCAATAGCAAAAGTTAAATCAGTGGTGAATAGTTCCTTAAATAAAGGCTCAGAATCAGGGTTAGCAACAACACGAACAAAACGAAAATCATTGAGTTAATTTGTAGAAGTTGCGACCCGATCTGACAGTCCCCGTTTTGACGATGCGGGATTGTCAGATCAATTTAGGTTATTTATTTTTTCCTGCCATACCTCCGTTTCTTGAATCATAGTTTGCATGGATGTTCTGCTGCAACACATTTTGCCTTGATGCATGCTGCGGTGGTTGTAATAGTCGAGCCATTCATCCAAGTTCCGCTGCAATTCTTCCAAGGTTAAATACAGCGTCCACCTAAGGGTGATTTGACGAAGCTCCTGCAGAATGATTTTGTGGAATGACATTGCAAATGTCATTCGTGTAATCCCCTACCAAAATCTGCGCAGGTTAAGCAACTTAAGCGAATGCTTCGCCTTACCCAAACGGGATAGATGTCAGCCCAACAGTGAGCGGGTATGCCAATCGATGACCAACGCCAATACTGACTAGCCATCCAGCCATCCATTTAATCATTGGTTGTTATCGATGAGAGTCGGCGTGAATGCGATGTGAATAACGCGAGTTCGACATAAGCGAAGGGAATGGAGGGACGGTATTGTTGTCCTT
>JAZKCF010000025.1:0-20363 GCA_040388195.1 Pseudomonadota bacterium | reverse complement strand
ATTTCATGCATCACATTATAAACAATGAGGCTTTACTAACGTAGTTCTTAATAAATACTGCTCACGCATGTTTTGGTAGTGGGCGGCTAGCGGGTAGACGTTTGAATCTCAGCAAGGGATTTATAGTTGTCTCTTAAACGACGACGTCAAGTCTTTCATTATATCGACAGGGCAAAATTTTACTGATACGTACGGAGATTTGCATGGAATTACTTAAACGATCCATTGTGTTAACGTTCGCGCTTTCAGTAGATACAGCCTTTGCCGCATCGAATACAGGTGGCTCAAGCACTGGCGGCGGAACGGACACTAGCTCTTTTGGACGAGCCAATACTTGCCATTGTCGGAACTGCCACCGACAGCCCTGGAGTTGGCAGTAGCTCGGCTCAGACTACCAAATACAAGAAAAAGTGACGCAAGCGTAAAAGTAATGCAGGCTGCAGCGGAACTACAAGCAATACCCAGGGCAGCAGGGGCGGAACCGGTGGTTCGGGAAGACGCTAGCTATGATGTGAACAGGAATGTGGTAATTTAGAAAACAAGTTGTAAAGCCTGGTCAAAATTTTACTGAACGGCGCTAGCTATTTTAAAGTACCGGTCGTTTTGGATTTTGAGTAGGTTCTTGGCGTGATATTAAAGGGAGCTAAGGCGATGGCTTCTTAATTCCTTAATAAATATCAATCAAATAGTGAGGGAGCCTTGAAATGCGCCGTCGTTATTTGACATTTGCATAAAGATGAAGAGTCGGTAAGGAGTGGTATATCTCTAAAAAATAGTGTCAAAACGCATAGTCCTACGGATGCATGTCCTCATAATAATGAGGCATTAACAACCGTATAACTTCAGAAAGCCAATGACTATGCAATCCCTTAAAATCGCTATCGCAATTACTGCAACTCTCATGGCTCAAGCGGCTCTCGCTGGTAAATCCGAAGATACCGAATGGCAATGCCAAAGTAGGGGCGCCTCAGCCGCGCATATCGCGGAACAACGGGATGCTGGGATATCCTTACCGAAATTATTAGTCGATATTCAAAAAAGAACCGCCGTGGGATCTGTCGCACGCGATAGTTTTTCCGACATGGCTAAGCAAATTTATGGCCCCCTAAGAGCCGCGAATCCTGATGGGGCATTAAAAGCATATTACTCAGATTGCATGGCAAGAGCCGCTAGCTTATAAAAGCTTTGTAAGTTTAATTACTCATCTTTCACCAGATGTAGGTGCTTCTCGTCTGTCAGTTGTACGCTCTCGCCTCGCCGGTTCACGGATCTAGGCACCCCTCGCCCTAGATTCTAATAAAACTCAGCCAATTTTAAAGAGCGACTCGTACTCTGGTCTCCGTTGGATAGGCAAAAACGTAACGGAGTTGAACAAATTGGAAAGCTAGTGCTTAATTGCCCCAATAGACTTCTTTCCAAACCGCACCGAATGGCTCGATCTTGTGGTGTGAAGCGGAGGTTGTGCAATCGAATTCATTCGAGCACCGGAGCTAGGAGTTCGAGCGGTGTAATAGGTTTTGAAAGAGACCTAATGACTATGGTTGGGGAGAAGCGATGCACGTGCATAAGAAAATCTTCGTGTTACTCGTTGTATTCTTGGCTGCATGTGCCACCAACACCAATCTAAACATTAGGACAAATCCCTATACCGAATTTTATGTGAATCAGGTTTCGGGGCAGCCAGCCGCATTTCATTCAACGACGTCAACACCAGAAATTCGCCATGGCGGTGATCCCAAAAATGATGATACAAAGATGTTGGAAGACGGCTACGTCCGAGTGGGATATTCCATTTTCAATGGACAAAAAATAGCGGAGGCTGAAGCCGCGACTCAGGCCAAAGCTGTTGGTGCCGACGTTGTCATTATTTACTTCAAATACGCAAGTACCGGATACGGTGCGATGCCGTTCTTTCTTCCCGATACGCAAACATTGACTGCTTCCGCACTCGGTGCGCCAGGAGTTAGCCCTATCAGTGGCGCCGCAAACATGCCAATGACTGCTAACCCAACAGCAATGTTTCCTTCGATGAATGTGCATCGCTATGATCATTTCGCTAGCTATTGGACGAAAGCTCCTCCAGCTATTTTCGGTGCAGTCATTGAGGAATTCACCGTCAATGAGCGGCAGAGAAATGGTGGGAATATCGGTGTGGTTGTTTCGGCGGTGGTGAAGCGCTCACCTGCTTTTATGAAAAATATAGCCCGCGGTGATGTAATTAAACGAATTGGTGACATCGATACATGGGAGTCGCAAAGTTATTCTGAGGCGATTACCCGTTATGCTGGCATGTCTGTAAAAGTAGTTCTCCTCCGTAACGGAGCGGAAATTGACAAAAAAATCCTGCTCAACAAAGCGCAACCGATCGAAGAGGCGGAAGCGTTGCCCAATGCAGCGAGTAGTGTCATTCCAGAAAGCATTACTCCACAACAACCAAGCCCACGCCAGTCAAATCCAGAATATTCTGAAAGTAAGGCGCTGGCTTATGAATGGGCAGAAAAAAGCTATCAAAGTGCTTTAAAGGAAGAGTGGGCGGAAGTCATTAGAACAGCTTCCGTTGCCGTCTCGTTAAATCCCGAAGCGGTCAATGCTTACATAAATCGAGCATGGGCTTATACGGCAAAAGGATTGTTCAACAAGGCGAGCGCGGATATTAATCGGGCATTGGAAATTGAACCGGATAATGTACTCGCTCTTAACAACAGGGGAATCATATTTCGTAATACCGGTGCGTGGGGTTTAGCGAGAACGGACTTTGAAAACGCCTGCAAAAAGAGTTTTGAAGTTAGCTGTAATAACTTCAAGGAATTGACGGGGTATGCGCTGTCAGATATTTCTTTGCACACCGGAAATCTGCTTGATAGCAGTGTTGTTAGTTTCAACAACAGTGACTGGGATGAAGTGAATCGGATTTCAACGCAAATACTAAAAGTCGATCCAAAAAATGCCGTCGCTTATGCGAATCGATCCGGTGCTTTTTCCGGTAAGAGCATGCTAAAGGAAGCACTTGATGATGCCAATATGGCCATTATGCTTAATCCTGATTTGGCGATTGGGTATCAAAACAGAGGCTATGTGCTGGAGTTAATGGGAAACAAAAATGAGGCCAGGATCGATTATGAAATTGCTTGTCAGTTGAAGCTGGAATTTGGTTGTGCAAGCTTTAAGAAACTTAATTAAGTTGAACTGATTTTTCATCGTAGAGATTCGGTGCGACTGTACCAATATCATAAGTTGCTAATTCTTTAACGCCGCATACATGCGACGCGTTAAATTCAAATATTTCCTCGATTTTTATTCAATAGTGTTGCTCATCGTTGAGGAAACTCCACTCAATAACCGAGCTTTCATAAATGTGTGGTTCGGTCCGTGCCAATCTTGCAAATTTGAAAGCGCCAGCGGCGGTTGTTTCATAAAATCTCAATAAATCAATCTTCTAAAATCAACCGCCTATTGGCATGGTTGATGCTTATAGTTTGTTACTAATTGTGGGGATGATCTTCCACTTAGCGATGGGGAGTGCCTCTAGCTGCGCCGGACGTAATTTTCTTTTCGAAGAATCGAGAAAGGCGTGCCACAGACTCCAGGGAGAATTAAAAATCCTAACTAGCCGGCGATAGATTGATTACAAACTTGGACCAGCAACTACATTCGGAATCCACTAGTGCCGCCAGTGTTGATACGCAGGCGCCCAGGCTTTTGCGTGCAGTGCTCGTGCATGAGGAATTCATGTCAGCAGCTACGATCTTTCTTTCGGAGCTGGCGACTCTGTTTTCTTGCGATCGCGTTTGCTTAGGATTTTTTGCCAGTAAAAAAATGAGAATAGCGGCGATTTCTCAGCATTTTCAGCGCGTCGAACAGTCGGTCTTGCCGGAAGTAACAGCTGCCATGGAAGAGGCGGTATTGCAGGGCATTTCACTCGTCTATCCGCAGCCTGCGGGCACGTTTCCTCACATTACGTTAGCGCATTCTGAATTGGCTCGTCGTACCGGCCTATCGAGGATTCTTACAATACCATTGGCGAAGGACGGGCAACTTATCGGTGCGTTGACGCTAGAGTCTCGTCATGGAGTAGCGTTCGATCCTGAGTGCATTTCTTTTCTGGAAAAATTGGCAGTCGACGTCGGCCCGGCTCTGGAATTCAAATGGCGCTTGCAACAACCGCTGTGGTCCCGAGGAATGGCTGCTATTCGTGGCGGTATGGCAGCGCTTCGGGAGAAATCGTCGCGGCGCTATCGAATCACCATCGCGTTGATATTGGCGGCCAGTGTGGTGGCGCTTGTCGCCATTCCTGTGCCTAATAATGTAACTGGCCAAGCGCGTCTTGAGGCTTCCATTCAGCGCGTAATCAGCGCGCCGATAGACGGCTACTTAAAAGAAGTTCACGTTCGACCGGGAGACCGTGTCAAAGCAAATCAGGTTCTCGCCGAATTGAACGATGATGCATTGCGCGCACAGCGCCGGCAACTGGAAGCGGAGGCAGCGCAACAGGAGAACGCGCTAGCTGATGCAATGGTAAAAAATGATCGATCGCAAGCGGCGACAAGCCGTTCAAAGCTTGATGAAACGATCGCACAACTGGATCTAACGGATCAGCAGTTAACCCATACCCGATTGGTCGCGCCGTTTGACGGCGTAGTGATTAAAGGTGATTTGTCCCAGCTGCTGGATGCGCCGCTGAAACGTAGCGACGCGTTGCTCACACTATCGCAGGGACAAGATTTTCGGGTGATTGTCGAAATTGATGAACGAGATATTGGAGATGTACGGATCGGTAACACCGGCACGCTGGCTTTGGCCGCATTTCCTGAAGAACGTTTCTCCATTCGAGTTGTGCGCATTACGCCTTTAGCAACCACCGTGGCCGGATACAACGCTTTTGAAGTGGAAGCGGTTATCGAGACGACGGCTTCGAAATTAATGCCTGGCTTAAAGGGCGTAGCAAAAATCGAGACAAATAATCAGCCTGCTGCATGGAAATGGATTGCGCGTTTCTGGCATTCGTTGACCTATATGGTGTGGAGCCGGCTAGGATGAGCGCCGGAAAATCTCTCTATAGCCCTAGCTGGTACCGGGTGGAAAAATTGAGGCCTCGAATTCAGCCAGGCGTCGTTTTGCAAAGACAAATTGCGCGAATGGAAGAGTGGTTTTTAATTACGCATCCGGTAACAGGGCGCCATTATCGATTGAACCGTAAGAGCTATGAATTTATCGCTCGCCTAAATGGAGAGATGACCATTGATGCATTGTGGAATGGATTGCTGCAGCAATTAGGGGATGAGGCGCCGACGCAGGACGAGACCCTAGGGATACTTACTCAGCTAACTGAAGCAGGACTGATTCTGTTTGATGTGTTGCCTGATTTACCCTCTCTGCGAAAAACCGAGGAGGCGCGGCATTCGCAAGAGCAAAACACGGCACTCAATCCATTTGCTTTCAAAATTCGATTATTCGATCCATCTGATTTTTTGAATCGTTTGCATTTTTTGCGGCGTATTCTATTTCAGCCTTTGACGCTAATTCTTTGGTCCGCCTTGATTGGCTGGGGTTGCTTACGCGCGGCGCTGGATTGGGATGCAATACGCAGTTATGCGGCAGTGCATTTGCTGACACCTCGCTACTTATTGTTGGGATGGTTTGTCTATCCCTGCATGAAGGCGTTACACGAACTGGGGCATGCGCTTGCGGTGCGTCATTGGGGGGGGGAAGTAAAAGAGACTGGATTTAACTTCTTCTTACTGATGCCGGCGCCATATGTAGATGCGTCGGCTGCGACGGCGTTTCCCAGTAAATGGCAACGGATCGCCGTTGGCGGCGCTGGGATAGCGGTTGAATTAGCGCTATCGTCATTAGCACTACTTTTGTGGGTCTCGGTAGAAGCAGGGATGTTGCGGGATATCGCCTTTGTCGTCATGGCCATCGGCGGTTTATCAACGGTTATCTTCAACGCTAATCCATTAATGCGTTTCGATGGTTATTACATGACCTGCGATTTGCTGGAGTTACCTAATCTTGCATCTCGTAGCCAACGTCTATGGTCATCGTTTTTTCAGCGTTACATTCTTGGCATGCAGAGCGCGCCGTTCCTGCCGGTTCGTGGAGAACGTATCTGGTTGTTGTGTTATGGACCAGCGTCGTGGATTTACCGATTATCGCTGTCACTGGTGATCTTGCAATGGATTGCAACGAAATCGGTCGTGCTTGGGTTGCTGGCTATTTTGTGGATGGCGTTCTTGTTATTTTTACGGCCTTTGTGGAAAGGGCTGTGCGCGTTGACTTCTCCTAATCACCCTAGTGAGCGTCGCTGGCGGCCATTTCTAGGGGCTGGTGTCGCTGCTGTATGTTTGCTTGCTGCTTTTATTTGGGTACCAGTTCCAAGCAGCACGGTGGCCGCTGGGCTTGTATGGATGCCTGAGCAATCGCAAGTCCGCAGTAAAACGATAGGGCAAGTGATCGAGATTCTCGCTCGTGATGGCCAAGAAGTAACCAAGGGCGAAGCACTTATTCTCATGCACGAGCCGTCGCTGGCGACTGACTACAAACGCCTTATCGCGAAAATCAACGGCCAGGAAGCAGAGCAACTCGGCAATTTATTAACCGCTTCGGCGCGATCACGCAACGCTGCTTATCAGCTGGAACGGTTGCATCACGATATTGCTGAATCGAGTAATCGATTAGATGAATTGACCTTGCGCGCCGAAGTAGACGGCGTATTCGTGCTTCCACGCGGTGACGATTTGCTAGGGCGGTATGTACAGAAAGGAACTATGCTGGGCTATGTCATCGGGCATGATGACATGACGGTGCGCGCTGTCGTTTCTCAGGATGACGAGGGGCGTATTAAAGCCGGTGTCAAAGCGGTTTCCGTGCAGCTGGCGGAAGATCGAAGACAACCATTTCACGCAACTTTAGTACGCGAAGTGCCGGCAGCCACCCATCAGTTACCAAGCGCTGCGTTAGGTGATCGGGCTGGAGGGCCATTTGTAACCGATCCTACTGATCAAGATGGTGTGAAAACATTGGAGCCGGTTTTTTTGGTCGATGTTACTTTGCCTCAGCAAAAAGTGGAACGTTTAGGTGGCCGGGCATGGATACGTTTCGAGCATGAAGCGATGCCGTTGGCGGATACCGTTGGATGGCAATTTCGCCAATTGTTCTTGAAATTTTTTGGGGCAGAAAGCTGATGGAAACAGCTCTTCTCATTCCCAGGCCTGGCGCCAAATTCGGAAGTTATCCCGAGAGACTGCATAAAAATGAACCGTGGCCGTTTTATCCGGCCGAGATGATTCGTGCTTTCGTGCGGGCAGCCAAAATCCCGTCACGCGCCTGGCAAAATTGTTTTTTACAGAATGTCAAAAACAAGCGTATCCAGATAGCAAGCAGCGATCCACAATTCATTACCAACAGTGCCAGACATTTGCGTGGCCGGCTTGCTGTTGAAGGTTTTACGGAGGAGCGTAGCGCAGAAGCGTTTGCGCTAATCGACGCAGCCATGCAGCGGGAATTGCATCTCGCGTTGCACGATACGCAGTTTCTGGCCGGCTGGTTGCTGCTTGATCGACGTTTGATAGAGATGCATACCGGGGAAGGCAAAACATTGGCTGTCGCTCTGGCCGCAGCGACAGGTGCGCTGGCTGGTATTCCGGTGCATGTTATTACCGCTAACGATTATTTGGTCGAACGCGATGCAGCCCATCTTCGCCCCGTCTTTGAATTGCTTGGCCTGACAGTGGGAACCGTAACTGCACTCGCGTCGCCAGCACAACGACGGGATGCCTATCGCTGCGATATTACTTATTGCACAGCGAAGGAGCTGGCCTTCGATTATTTGCGCGACCATTTGGCCGGCGATGGATCGGTGCTTTACGGTACAGCGCCGGGGCATTGCTTACGCGGCTTGTGTATGGCAATTATTGATGAGGCTGATAGCGTGCTAATCGATGAAGCACGGATGCCTTTGGTGCTTGCCAGTGCTGTTCCAAATCGCGAGCAATCGGCTTTTTACCGGCAAGCGCTATTTCTTGCGGCACAGTTGACCGCGGAAACTGATTACCGGCTGGACTTGGTGAAGCGGTCCGCTTCGCTGACTCCTACGGGAGAGCAGCGTGCGGTCAGGCTTGCGGGGTACATGGGAAATAGCTGGAGTGGAAAACTGCGTCGCGAAGAGATGCTCTGTCTTGCTTTGGCCGCGCAGCATTTGTTCGTGAAGGATCGTGATTACGTTATAGACAACAAGCAAGTTGTAATTGTCGATCAGACTACCGGTCGACTAGCGCGTGGTCGAACCTGGTCGCGTGGATTACAGCAGCTGATCGAACTGAAAGAAGGTTGTACTCCTACCGACGCTCAACAGACATCAGCGCAAACCACGTTTCAGCGTTTCTTCGCGCGTTATCTGCGCTTATCAGGTGTGAGCGGCACGCTTGCCGAAGCGAGCGGCGAGTTGTTGGCAATTTACGGTTTGCCTATTGCACGGGTACCGCTGCGGCTTCCTTGCCGTCGCATTATGCTGCCGTCGCATCTGTTTCTAGTGGGAGAAGCGCGATGGCATTACGTCGTCAATCGCGTGCGGGAGCTGAACGCAGCTGGACGTCCTGTGTTGATTGGTACCGATTCAGTCGCAGATTCTGAATCGCTCTCGAGCCTATTAACTGCGGCGGGTATATCGCATACCGTATTGAATGCGCATTTCGATGGAGAAGAAGCGGCAATCGTTGCGCAAGCCGGGCAAGTCGGCGCGGTTACCGTAGCGACCAATATGGCAGGGCGAGGCACTGACATCGCGTTGAGTGAAAGCGCGGCTTTACAAGGTGGCTTGCATGTCATCGCGTGCCAAAGTAACCGTTCGGGACGAATCGATAGGCAACTTTACGGCCGTTGCGCGCGACAGGGGGATCAAGGGAGCGTAGAACATTTGTATTGTATTGAACACGCGATTCGATGCGGCACGACATTGGGAAAATTAGTCTCGCTTATTCAGCCACTCTTGGCACATGGACATGAACTGCCGTCCTGGTTGGCGTTATTTGTGCCTGCTTGGCAATCAATGCATGAAAAGCAAGGTCGCCGAGAGCGATGGTTTCTTTTTTTCAATGATCGACTCATGGGCCGGCAGTTGGCATTTGCCGGACGTCAGGAATAATGCGCTACAGCAAGCAGTGAAGGGGGAACTAGCAATGAAAGTAATATCAACAATTGTTATTGCTCTGCTAATGATGAGCAGGTACGCAGTTGCGGCGCCATTAGCTTGCTTGATCGAACCGGAAAAGGTAGCGGAAATTGGCAGCCAAGGCATCGGCGTGATTCAAAAAATAAACGTTGAGCGTGGCGATGTTGTCGAAGCCGGACAGCTCTTAGCGTCTCTCCAATCGGACGTAGAGCGCGCATCAGTGAGTGTCGCCACTGCGCGTTCGCAAGCAGAAGCGGATCTCAAAGCAGCACTGACCGCACGCGAGCTGACGCAGCGAAAATTGACACGTGCTCGCGAGCTGTTCGATAAAAAATTTATTTCCCAGGAAGCGGTGGATCAAGCCGAAGCCGAAGCGCGGATATCGGAAAATCGCGTTGCGCAAGCGCGAGAAGTGCAACGTGTTTCCCAGCAGGAATTAGCAGTATCGAATTTACAACTTGCTCAGCGTAGCATTCGTAGCCCATTTGCCGGCGTTGTTCTCGAACGCTATCGCACCGAAGGGGAGCGAATTGAACGTGAGCCGATTCTTCGCTTGGCAAAAGTCGACCCATTACGGGTCGAGGTAATTATGCCAGCCGCGCAGTTTGGGCAAATAAAAGCAGGCTCGCCGGTCACTCTGAGTACAGATTTGCCGGGAATGAAAGATCTGCATGCGAACGTTGCACTGATCGACAGAACAATTGATGCGGCAAGTAATACTTTCCGTGTAAGGCTGACGTTGCCAAATCCGGATCGGCGTATTCCTGCTGGCTTGCGTTGTAAGGCCGATTTCGGTGCGGTGCCGGTGAAGTCTTCCGCTCCTGGCGCCTCTTCTTCAATGCAAGGGCGGATGGTAAAAGTATCAACCATCGTTATCCCGGCACCCGTTTCCGTTCCCATTGCTGAGGATATAGGACCAGGCATTCAACTGAAATTGGCAAAGCCGGTTATTAACAACACGGGGCGTGCCGTTAAACAAAAATAAATAAAATAACAAGGGTAAACGCCATGGCTAAATCTCGGTGTCCTACACTTTTTATCGTGGAGGAATTGGAGCCACGGATTCTTTACTCCGCAGATCTGAGTCCTTTAGCTGTCGCGTATGATCATGCGCCGACAGCATTGGTGAGCACACCATATTCCACAATGGTGCCTGCAAATAACACACAACTCAGCAGCGTCTCTCAAGCTGTTGATCGTAGCGAGACACAACAGCGGCACGAAATTGTATTCATTGATAGCGCGGTCTCGGGATATGCGGACATTGCGAAGGAAATTCTGGCCGGAAATTCCAGCGCACGCTCTGTGCAAGTCGTGATTATCGATGCGAACAAGAACGGTATCGAACAAATTAGCGCTGCGTTAAATGCATGCCATGATTTGGATGCAGTACATATTGTTTCCCATGGCGATCCGGGTGAAATTCAAATCGGTAATAGCCGCCTCAATAGCGGAAACTTGCTTACAAATGCAGCGGCTATTTCAAAGTGGGGTGCCGCCTTGTCGGATGGTGGCGACGTATTGTTATATGGCTGCGATGTGGCGGCCACGCAGAGTGGACAAGACTTCATCAATCAACTTTCCCAATTGACCGGTGCCGATATCGATGCCAGCACCGATTTGACGGGCGCGAAAATGTTGGGGGGCAATTGGTCTCTCGAATACGCGACTGGTTCGATTGAAACACAAATTGCTTTTGATGCCATTGCGCAAGCGCAATTCAACAGCGTTCTCGCTACCTTTGCCGTTACGGTTACTAGTGATGCCGGGGCGGGATCGTTTCGACAGGCCATCCTCGATGCGAATGCAAATGCTGGTGCTGATACGATTTCCTTCAACATTGGTGGCCTTGCCACTATTGCCTCTACCAGCGCCTTACCAAACATTACTGATACCGTAAGCATAGATGGCACAACACAGCCTGGCTTCAGCTCGACGCCGATCGTCGAACTCAGCGGTAATTCCGCGGGCGCAACGGACGGCTTGGTTCTGACTGCAGGTGCATCTAACAGCACGATACGTGGATTAATCATCAACGGTTTTACCTTTGCCGGTATCAGCCTTCAAGGCACTTCCAATGTGACCATTCAAGGCAATTACATCGGCATCGACTTTACGGGTAGTGTTGCAGCGGGCAATGGTACTTACGGAATTCTTATCAATACGGGTTCCAGTAATAATACGATTGGCGGCACTACAACAAGCGTGAGAAACGTTATCTCCGGTAACGCGGTTGACGGTATAGGTGTTATTAGCAGTACTGGAAACTCAATTCTCGGTAACTTTATCGGTACTGACGCAACTGGCAGTGCGGGACTGGCAAATGGAGCGAACGGCATTTCGGTGTTGACTAACTCGGCGAACAATGTCATTGGAGGAACTGCGGCTGGATCGGGGAATGTGATTTCCGGTAACGCAGGAAGTGGGATTCGCGTCGAGACTAGTACCGGCAATAGCGTCGAAGGAAACTTTATTGGTTTAAATGCCGCCGGGACCGGTGCGATTGCCAATGGAGTTAACGGCATCATTCTACAAAGCACCGCTAACAATAATACGATTGGCGGCACTGCGGCAGGCGCGAGAAATGTTATATCCGGTAACGCTAGCAATGGAATCCGACTCATAGGAGTTAGCGGCAATACGATTCAAGGTAACTATATTGGTGTAAGCGTGGCAGGAAGCGGCGGAGTTGCGAACGGAAATGACGGTATCGGCCTATTAAGTTCCTCTGCAAATAACGTAATCGGCGGTGCTGCTGCCGGTGCAGGAAATGTGATTTCCGGTAACTTCGCCAGCGGTATTTTCATCGACGACAGTACAGGTAATACCATCGAAGGAAACTTTATTGGTCTTAATGCAGCAGGTACCGCCGCGCTTGGTAACGGTAGTTCCGGCATTTTTATGCAAGGTTTCGCCAATAACAACGTGATTGGCGGCTCGTCAGCGGGGGCCGGCAATGTTATTTCCGGTAATGGAACTTTCGGAATTCTTATGCTGGGCTCGCAAGGCAATACCATTGCCGGGAATTTTATCGGTGTAAATGCTGCCGGCAATGCGGCGATAGGTAACGGCAGCAATGGTATTCGCTTGCAGGATTCCAGCAACAATACGATTGGTGGCACGGTTTCAGGAACGGGAAATATTGTTGCGGGCAATACAGGCAGCGGTATCTTATTGTTCGACAGCACTAACAATACAATTGCCGCTAATTTTGTGGGATTGAATGCGGCAGGTACTGCAGCGATCGCCAATACAATTAACGGTATTTTCCTCAGTTCATCTGACAACAATACGATCGGTGGCACAACCGCTGCTTCTGCTAACGTTGTTGCAGGTAATATGACTAATGGAATACAAATCAATGGCTCGAATGGGAATACGATACTCGGTAATTTTATCGGATTGAATGCAGCCGGCACGAACGGCATCGCCAATCAAACCAATGGTATCAGTATCGATAATGGTTCCACGGGAAATACGATTGGCGGTACCGCTGCGGGATCGAAAAATGTTATTTCGGGTAACACAGAGTACGGCATTGATATTGATACTGCGGATTCCAATAGCGTTCTTGGCAATTACATTGGCCTAAATGTCTTAGGAACAATTGCTCTTGGCAACGGCTTCTCTGGAATCAGAATAGGCGGCGCCAATAACAACGTGATTGGTGGAACGACGTCCAGCGCCCGCAATGTGATATCAGGCAATACCGAATTTGGTGTTGTAATCGAATTAAGCAGTACAGGTAATGCTGTCGAAGGCAACTACATCGGCCTTGCTGCAAGCGGCATCACTTCACTTGCAAATGGCTTTTCCGGCATTGACTTGGAAACTAGCGCTAATAACAACACCATTGGTGGTTCCGTGGCGGGGGCAGGTAATGTCATTTCTGGCAATACGCAGTTAGGAGTGAGGATCGATGGTGTAAGTGGCACGAGCGTGCTTGGCAACTATATCGGCCTCACTGCAGCCGGAACCGTCGCGTTAGGGAATGGACTTTCAGGAATCGGAATGTTTAATGCGGCAACCAATAATGTTATTGGGGGAACCACGGCTGCTGAGAGAAATATCATATCAGGCAATGGTGAGTTTGGCGCTTTCATTAGTGCAAGTGATAGTAATACGATACAAGGCAATTATATCGGTACGAACGCGGCGGGAAATGCGGCGATAACGAATATGCTTTCCGGTGTTGATATTGATACCGGTGCAGATAACAATGTTATCGGTGGAACGGCGGTGGGTGCGGGTAATGTCATCTCAGGAAATACGGAAGCTGGAATCTCCATAGACTCAAGCGACAGTAATTCTGTGCAGGGAAACTACATCGGTGTGAACGCGGCGGGAACGGGAATAATTGCTAATGGCGGCGATGGCATTGAGATATTCGGTGGCGGTACAAATAATGTGATTGGGGGCGCGGCAACCAATGACAGAAACATTATCTCCGGCAACGTGTTTGATGGCGTTCATATCTTTGCCAGTACAAGCAACACTGTTATCGGTAACTATATCGGTTTGGATGCTTCCGGTGCCGTTCAACTAGCCAATCAGGGACACGGTGTTATTTTGGAGAACGGCGCCGATAACAATACGATTGGTGGTTCAGCTGCTGCGGAAAGAAATGTTATTTCCGGCAATGCAGTCGATGGAGTGCATCTCGACGCCAGCACTAACAATACAGTGATCGGTAACTATGTCGGACTTAACGCCGCAGGCACCGCTGTCGTAAGCAATGGTGGCCACGGCGTTTTTTTCATTGCTGGCGCTGACAATAATACGATTGGTGGCTCCGCTGCTGGTGAAGGAAATGTTATTTCCGGCAATGCCCTAGACGGCATTCACAGCAGTACCAGCGCCGATAATAGTTTTCTCGGTAACTATATCGGCCTGAACGCCGCTGGTACCGCTGCATTAGGTAACGGAACTGATGGCATAGGCCTCGAAGATTCTGCCGATAACAATACGATTGGTGGCACGGCGGCAGGTGCTAGGAATGTGATTGCTGGTAACGGGTTCAACGGGATTTATATTAACGCCAGCGTTGGTAACACTGTCATTGGTAATTACGTCGGCTTGGATGCCGCCGGCACTGGGGCGCTTAATAATGCACGTGACGGTATTTTTCTGGAAAATGCCGCTAACAATAATACGATTGGCGGCACGGTAACTGGGTCGACAAATGTCATTTCAGGCAATACGAACAGTGGCATTCATATTGATGGCAGCACCGGCAACAGTATTATCGGTAATTTCGTCGGTGTGAATGCCGCAGGCAACGCCGCGTTGAGCAATGGAGATGACGGTATTTTCATTGAGAATTCTGCCAACAATAATATGATTGGTGGCGTCGCCGCTGGATCTATCAACCTAATTTCTGGTAACGGACTCTATGGAATTCACATTAATGGCAGCACGAGCAACAGCATCATTGGTAACTACATCGGTATAAATGCCGCCGGTACCGGCGCGCTCGGTAACGCGCTTGATGGTATTTGGCTAACAAACTCGGCAAACAACAACACCATTGGCACGCTTAACGTTATTTCCGGTAATTTAGGTAGTGGAATTAATATCGATACCAGCATCGGCAACAGCATCACCGGTAATTTTATCGGTTTAAATGCAGCAGGTACCGCTGCACTTGCTAATGGAAGCGATGGTGTTTTTCTCGGAACCGGTGCCGACACTAACACCATCGGCGGTTCTGGGTTTGGAGCAGGGAATGTCATTTCAGGTAATACCGATAATGGAATCGAGATAGTCGGCGGTACCAGCGATACCATTCTTGGGAACTTTATTGGCGTAAATGCAGCTGGCAATGCTGGGATTGCCAACAACGTAGGTATTCAAATCACTAATGCCCTGAGTATTTTTATCGGAGGTACGGCATCCGGTGCAGGGAATACTGTTTCGGGCAACACACAGCAAGGTATTCAAATCGATGGCGGTAGTGGCCATACCATTCTAGGTAACTTTGTTGGCACCAACGCCGCAAGTGCTACTACCATTAGTAATGGTTCGCACGGCATTTATTTAAATACTGCGACTGCCAATGTCACGATAGGCGGCACTACATCGACAGCAAGGAATATCATTTCAGGTAATGCTGGAAGTGGTATCGAGGTTGATGGAGGCAGCAGCGGGATTAGCATTCTTGGCAACTATATTGGCGTGAATGTAGCGGGTATGGTTGCACTTGCCAATGGGGGGCATGGCGTCAAATTTTTATCTTCCGATAGCAATACCGTTGGCGGCACAGCTGCCGGCGCGAGAAACGTTATCTCCGGTAACGCAGGCCGCGGAATCGAGATTAATGCGTCCAGCTCCAATACAGTACTCGGCAACTATGTCGGCACGAATGCACTTGGGACCGGTGCGATTGCGAATCAGCAGAAGGGTGTTGTACTCAGATCTTCCGCGAACAATAATTTGATCGGCGGTTCCGCTACCGGAGCGGCAAATGTTATTTCAGGCAATCTGAGTAATGGTGTCGAGATTAGTGGATCTAGCAACAATAACGTCATCGGTAATTTTATTGGCGTAGATTCAACTGGAACTGCCGCGCTCGGCAACCAGCTGCATGGCGTTCAACTTACCTCTAGCGCCACTAATAATACGATTGGAACGAATAACGTTATTTCCGGCAACGGGAGTAACGGTGTGAATGTCGAGAATTCCAGTGCGAATAATACTGTTGCCGGTAATTTTATCGGACTCAATGCGGCAGGCACCGCCGCGCTCGCGAATGGAAATGTGGGGGTCTTATTAGCCAGTGTTGCCGGTGGCAATGTCATCGGCGGTTCAACGACTGGAGCAGGGAATGTTATTTCTGGCAATACGAATGCCGGAGTTCATGTCAGTTCCGGTGCTGACGATACCATTCTCGGTAATTTCATTGGGCTAAATGCCGCAGGTAATGCTGCGGTTGGTAACAGTACAGGTATTCGCATAGCAACCGGGGTCAATATTACCGTAGGCGGAACCGCAGCCGGTGCGCGTAATACAATTGCAGGCAACACACAGTATGGGATCAGAATCGATGGCGGCAGCGACCATACGATTATCGGTAACTATATCGGTACCAATGCAGTCAGTGCCACGTCACTTGGAAATAGTTTATTCGGCATCTACCTAAATACTTCGGCTACCAACGTCACTATCGGTGGCACCGTTGCCGGCGCGAGGAATGTCGTTTCAGGGAATGGAAGCAATGGCATTAAAGTCCTTGATTCCGACGCCAACATTATTCTTGGTAATTATATTGGCGTGAACGTGGCTGGCACTGCCACTCTCGCAAACCAAGGTAACGGAATTTCGATAGAGAACGCCGACAACAATACGATTGGCGGCACTGTCGCAGGAGCAAGAAACGTCATTTCAGGCAATGGTCTTAACGGAATCAGACTGGATGGCAGTGCGAACACCACCATACTTGGAAATTATATCGGGACGAATGCAACGGGTAGCAGCGCGTTGGCCAATTTGCATAACGGGATCTTCATAAACGCCGCGAGCGACAACAACACGATCGGCGATGGAACCGCTGCAGGAAGAAACATCATTTCCGGCAACATATTCAATGGAATTCAAGTTGAATCGAGTACAGGCAACGATATAAACAACAATTACATCGGTACTAACTCCACTGGCACCACTGGAATTGGCAATGCCAAGGACGGTATATCGTTAATAATCGCGGCATCTGGAAATTCGGTCTCAAACAATATCGTTTCCGCTAATGGCATGAGAGGAATCGAAGTCAGCAACAGCAATAGCACAACTATATCCAACAATTTTATCGGCACGAATCAAACCGGTGCAATCACATTGGGTAACGGGGACGAGGGTATTTATATTGCATCGGGCTCGCAGAACACGAGCATGAATAGCAACACCATCGCGCATAACGGCGCCGTTGGTATCAATATTATCAGTGGCACCCAAAATCTAATTTCTCGTAACTTAATATTTCAAAACAGTGGTATTGGAATCGACCTCGGCGGGGACGGTGTTACTGCTAACGATACCGGTGATGCGGACGCCGGCGCCAATAATTTGCAAAACTATATGGTGTCTTCCGGTGCTGCTGTAAAAAGTGGATTATTGAGCGTCGTCGGTACTTTAAACAGCACGGCGAACCGAAATTTTCGAATCGAATTTTTTGCCAGTGCTAATGCCGATGTGAGCGGTTTTGGAGAGGGCGAACGTTATCTTGGTTTTATTACAATACTGACGGACGGGGCGGGTAATGCCACTATCAATACCACGTTCGCCGCTACTCTCTCCGCGGGAGAGCGCATTACGTCGACCGTAACCGATCTCGTTACCAACGATACCTCTGAGTTTAATCGGGCAGCGAGGGCCAATGCGCCGGGTGCCACGGTGACGCCAACGTCCGGATTGGTTACAACCGAAGCGGGAGGGGGCGCTACCTTCCAAGTTATATTGGATGCGGTGCCAACAAGTAATGTAACGATTGGCGTTAGTAGCTCTAATACGAGCGCTGGCACGGTATCAATCGGAACGCTAACATTTACCCCGTTCAATTGGAACGTTGCGCAGACAGTTACTATTACCGGTGTTTCAAATATTCTTGCCAATGGGAATGTTGCTTACAATGCAATTTTAAATCCGGCATCGAGTGTGGATACAAATTACAATGGCGTAAATCCAGTGGATGTATCGGTCACTAACATAAAGGTGGCCGGGGGCATCACCGTCCCCCCTGTCGCTCCCGGATTACCGCCAGCTACTCCTGATAATAATGAACCGGGGATTCCACAAATAAATCCAGGGACAACCGTACCATCTCCCGCGCCCGGATCAAACCAAGCGGGTGACGATGCGGATAAATCGACCAATTCACGCAAGGTGCGAGCTAACCCTACTCAAACTTTGAGTTCGATAAATCTCTTAGGGGATTTTAGGGGGAATGATAGTTCGCGATTGAGTGAATCCCTTATCGGAGCAGTTTCGGGGGCTACTGCGTCCTTGTCGGAACAGTCCATGAGCGGGTCAAATTTGTTCCGGCAGTTGAATGCGCTTAATTTGAAGGAATTGGATGCGACGTTTGGAAATTTATTGCGCAAACAGGACTCCGGTTTATCCGCTTTGTCCCAAGCGGGTGGGGCGAGCGGTGATGAGGGATTTAAGGCTGAGAATGTGCTTGCAAATAAAAACCGGTCTACAGGATTTGGCTTGTCATCAATGCAAGCTATCGAAGTAACCGCTGCATTGGTTTCATTTGGTACCGTATGGCTGGTGGTACAAAAAGGCACACTCGTTGCAAGCTTGATCGCATCGATGCCCACCTGGCAGCGCATGGATCCGCTTTACATTCTTACTAGCGGAGAAAACGAGCGTAATGTAGATAGTAAACACGAAAAGCGCGATATGGCAGATCAAATTTTCAGTGGTACGCGAAAAGCAGTCGTTGCCAATGCGGAAGAAGAGCGGCAATGAAAATATTTTCATTCTCGCTAGGGCCTGTTTCCCGCATCAGCATTGGCCTTGTATCGTTGACGCTTGCTCTTGTACTTGTGTTCGATTCAATAGTCGACATCCTGCCCAACCAGCAAAAACAATTACTGCAAGTACGGCAACGGATTAGTGCGGCAATTGGAAATCAGGTCGTCGTATCGCTGGCGAGAAATGATATTGATGGGCTGCACATCATTCTAGATCAGATGGTAATTCAGGACCCTGATATTCAGTCAATCGGCGTCCGTCGCTCGGACGGAACGTTAGTGGCCGCGAGCAAAGAGCATACCCGTCTCTGGGTACCCACCGATGATGGAAAGGCAACCCTGACCCAGGTTCCCATGCCGCTTTCTATAAATAAGGCTCGGTGGGGGGAAATTGAACTCGCATTCAAGAATGGGGGAGCCTCGACAATATGGGCATGGCTCAATAATCCGGGAGTATTACTGAGCGTATTATTTGCGACCATCGGTTTAATCGCGTTCTATCTATATTTGCGGCGAGCGTTGCAGTATTTAGATCCTTCGCAAGCCGTGCCGGAACGAGTGCGAAAAGCATTCGATACTTTAACCGAGAGTGTTCTGATATTGGATGTGGAAAGCCGAGTCATGCTTGCCAATTCCAGTTTCAAAATGCTTCATCCAGAAGCTGATAAACGCCTTGATGGTAAACCAGTTTCCCAACTAAGCTGGCTTGTTGACGGGATGCCGAAAGATAATGAGTCCGATGACTATCCATGGGAAGCTGTTATCCGTTCGAACCAGACTGTGCAAGGTAAGCGCTTGAAAATTCCGCTACCAAGCGGGAAATCGCGTGAAGTCATGATGAATTGTTCCGCAATCAGCGATGGCAGCGGTATTGCCCGTGGTTGTCTCGTTTCATTCAACGACGTTACCCAACTTAGCGAGACGAATCAACTCCTCCAGCACACCTTGGAAGAGCTACAGGTATCGCAGGACAAGATACAGCAGCAAAATGAAGAATTGAAAAAATTGGCTCACTTCGATCCTCTTACCGGTTGTCTCAATCGACGCGCTTTTTTCAGCCAGGGGGAAGAGTTATTTCGCGAAGTGCGTGACAGTGGCAAAGAGGGTGTTTGCATAATGACCGACATCGACCATTTCAAATTGGTTAACGATCGTTATGGACACCCTGTCGGCGATCTTGTCATTCAGCAGGTCGCCACCATGTTGGAAAGAGCATTGCGGACACAGGATCTATTGTGCCGCTATGGTGGCGAGGAGTTTTGTATTTTCTTGCCCGACGTTGATGTGGAAACGGCTGCGGTCATTGGTGAACGGATGCGGTCTTCCATCGAGAAAGGTGCTGGCCCCGGCATACGTACTGTTGAAGGGCTGCTGGTTACCTCCAGTTACGGAATCGCGTCAATAAAAGCAGGTGGCAAAACATTAGCTGAAATGATCGAACAGGCTGATCAAGCGCTTTACAAGGCTAAGAAAACGGGTAGGAACAAAGTCGTCATCGTAGAAGATGCGGCTAAATTAAGAGAGCTACAAACGCAGGAGGAACCCAATCCTGCTACTTCCACTTCGCATTAAACGTTCTAAAAACGGGATATAAAAAGGTATTGCCTTTAATGCAAAATGGAATGCTGTGAATGGTACGGTATCATCAGTAATATCCAAATTGATATAAAGAGCGGATTTCATATGAATGTACGGTGTCGTTGTCCCCAAATGCGGATGCCCGC
>JAZKCF010000024.1:0-24003 GCA_040388195.1 Pseudomonadota bacterium | reverse complement strand
AAACCTACTGGGCCACTAAAATGGGCCTCGTTGCACTTGGACATTGAAACCGCCTGGTCAATCGCCGTTTCTAGGATGATATACCGCGGTCGCTTCGCACCGTCGCCGACGGGTCCGTTGCATTTCGGGTCACTGGTCGCTGCGGTTGGCAGTTATTTAGAAGCACGCTGTAACAATGGTAAATGGTTAGTGCGCATCGAAGACATCGATGGGCCACGCTGCAAACCTGAATGGGCTGATGACATTCTTCGCACGCTGGAAGCGTTTGGTTTTGAGTGGGATGGTGATCCTGCATATCAGAGCCAGCGTTTATCGCTGTATCAAGATGCAATAGCGAATCTGACTCTTAATGACTACATCTATCCCTGCGGATGCAGCCGGAAGGAAATTGCAGATTCCAGCATGCAGGGAGTGGAAGGCGCGGTTTATCCAGGAACATGCCGCAATGGTCTTGCGCCGAACCGCAGTCCGCGCGCGTTACGTGTTCGCACCAACAGCGAAGTCGTTAGCTTTACTGATACCGTTCGGGGTGAGATTCAACAAAACGTCGAGACTATGATTGGCGATTTTGTTGTGCGGCGCGCCGACGAATTAGTAGCCTATCAACTTGCCGTTGTGGTCGATGATGCGGAGCAAGGCGTTACGCATGTGGTGCGCGGCGCCGATTTGTTACTGTCTACGCCGCGACAAATTCATTTGCAAAAATTATTGCGACTACCTACCCCACACTATGCGCACTTACCGGTGGCGGTAAATGCAGCCGGAGAAAAACTATCAAAACAAACTAATGTAGCGGCCATTCCATTAACTAATACTGCCGAAACACTTTCACGAAGCCTGTTTTTTCTCGGTCACCCGCCGCCTGCCCGACTGCCACTGAAAGAATTATGGCAATGGGCATTTACAAATTGGAATTTGGCCAAAGTTCCTGTGCGAGACAAAATCCCTATCGCGAGTAGCGGAAACTTAAGCAATGAAGCTATATCTACAATTTAGATATCAGTCCCGGTCATGCCAACGCTTATGATGATGCCATCTGTCGATGATTGACCGGAAGTTGCTAAGAACCACATTGGACATGCTATAAATCCAATAACCCACAGCCAATAAAATGGCCAACCTGTGCAATAATCAACAATCCAAAGCGAAATAATTCCATGGCTGCTTCCGTCCGCTACCGCATCGTTCCTAAAAATCCCGGCGCTCATCTTTTCGAAGTCACTTGCAGCATCGACAATCCCGATCCTGCCGGGCAAATAATTTCATTACCAACTTGGATTCCTGGTAGCTATATGATCCGGGAGTTCGCTCGTAATATCGTCTGGCTGAAAGCCAGTTCCAACAACTGGCCAATAACAGTAGAAAAAATCGACAAGTCCACGTGGCATTGCGCATCTGTTAGCGGAACGCTCACGATTACGTATGAGATCTACGCCTGGGATTTGTCGGTGCGCGCGGCGCACCTGGACGAAACGCATGGTTTTTTTAATGGCACCAGTACCTTCATCATGGTGCATGGCAAAGAAAACGATGCTGTTGAAGTAGACATCGCCCCACCGGCAGGCGACCGTTACCATGATTGGCAAATAGCGACCGCCATGCGCCGCGTAGATGCCAAGCCTTATGGTTTTGGCCGTTACGGCGCTGATAACTACGACGAGCTAATCGACCATCCGGTTGAAATGGGCACATTCACGCTTGCAAGCCTCGAAGCTTGCGGCGTTCCTCATGACATCGCGATTACCGGTCGGCATCGCGCTGATCTCAAACGACTCAGCGAAGATGTAAAAGCCATTTGCGAATATCAAATAAACCTCTTCGGTCAACCGGCGCCAATGGATCGTTATGTGTTTCTTACCATGGCGGTTGGCGATGGTTACGGCGGGCTTGAGCATCGGGCGAGTACGGCACTTATCTGTTCTCGAGACGATTTGCCGAGCACGCAAGATAAGGACCGAAGCGAAAAATACTGTGGGTTTCTGGGTCTAGTTAGCCATGAGTATTTTCATACTTGGAATGTAAAACGAATCAAGCCCGCGGCGTTTCTGCCGTACGACCTTACCCGGGAAAATTACACGCGGCAGCTTTGGGCATTCGAAGGCATTACTTCTTACTACGACGACCTTACTTTAGTGAGAACCGGGCTTTTGAGCCGAGAGCAATATCTCGCAACACTTGCTGAAACAATTACCAGAGTGTTGCGTGGTAGCGGAAGGCTCAAGCAAAGCATCGCCGACTCTTCATTCGATGCTTGGATAAAGTATTACCGGCAAGATGAGAATGCGCCCAACGCCGTGTCTAGTTACTACACCAAAGGATCACTTGCCGCGCTTGCGCTTGATCTTACCATTCGGCTAGCAACCGCTAGCAGCAAGTCGCTAGATGACGTCATGCGTTTGTTATGGCAACGCTATGGCAGCCAAGGCATTGGTGTGCCGGAAGGTGCAATTGAAAAGATAGCCGACGAAGTAGCCGGCCAAAATCTGGCAGCATTTTTCGAGCTAGCGGTATATGGCACGGATGATTTGCCACTGCAGGAGTTGCTAGCGCAATTTGGTGTCGATCTCTTTCTGCGCCCGGCAGAAAGCGCGTCCGATAAGGGAGGCAAAGCCGGCAAGAAAGAAGCGCCCCCTCTTGCGGTGCTAGGTGCCAAAACTTCTTCCAATGGAGAAGCGAAACTCACGCATATTTTTGATGGCGGAGCCGCGCAAGCGTCCGGCCTCTCCGCTGGTGATGTCGTCATTGCAGTCGACGGATTAAAAGTCAGCGGTGCTAATTTAGACAACCGAATTGCATCTTATCCAGCAGACACAACAGTCAGCTTGCATGTTTTTCGCCGTGACGAATTAATGACCTTCGAAGTCATGCTTAAAGCAGCCTCCGAAGATACGTGCTATCTCAAAATAACGGAAAACCAGGAAGAATCTCTTACGCAACGGCGCGAATCATGGCTAAGCGGCGGAGAAAAAAGCACGAACATTCTGGCGACCACGAAGAATTGAACTTGAGGAATTAACATGAAGCTCCTAAGCAAAAGCATTACCGACGACGCACCGATTCCCGCGGAATGTGCATTCTGCGTTCCAGACGCAAAAAAACATGTCGCCCTGTCAGAAAATATCAATCCGGATTTCGCATGGGCAGATCTGCCGACTGGCACCAAGTCGCTTGCACTGATTTGTGTTGACCCTGATGTACCGAGTCGTGGCGATGACGTCAATCAAGAAGGACGTACCGTGCCGGCAAACTTGCCGCGTGTGGATTTTTATCATTGGGTATTGATAGATTTACCCGCCGAGACAGCCCCCATCAGCAGAGGCGAATTCTCTAACAAGATAACGCCTAAAGGTAAAGGCGGACCGCTCGGGCCGCGCGAAACACGCCAAGGCCTTAATGACTACACCGGATGGTTCGCTTCCGATCATGATATGGGCGGTGAATATTTTGGTTACGATGGCCCGTGCCCTCCTTGGAATGACGAAATTGCGCATCGTTATGTATTCACGCTTTACGCGCTGGATATCGATAAAGTACCCGTTGAAGGCCGCTTCACAGGTGCCGATGTATTGAAAGCGATTGAAGGTCATGTCCTCGGCAAAGCAAGCCTTATGGGACGCTACACGCTTAATCCCACTGTGAAGGCCTGACCATGCCTGAATTCGGCGCCATTATCATCGGCGATGAAATCCTTTCCGGTAAACGTCAGGACAAGCACTTCGCTAAAGTTATTGATGTCTTGACGCAACGCGGTTTAGAACTCGCCTGGGCAGAGTACTTAGGCGATGATCCTCAACGCATCACCGCCACGCTCAAACGCAGCTTTGCAACGGACAGCATCGTTTTCAGCTTCGGCGGCATTGGAGCGACTCCGGACGACCATACTCGTCAATGTGCCGCTGCGGCGGCAGGCGTGCAGCTTTTCCGCCATCCCGATGCAGTGAAAGAAATCGAAGAACATTTCGGAAAAGATGCCTATCCGAAACGGATATTAATGGCGGAGTTTCCCGAAGGTAGCAAGACCATTCCCAATCCATTTAATCGCATTCCCGGCTTTAGTCTTCGTCAACATTATTTTCTGCCAGGCTTTCCGGAAATGGCGTGGCCAATGATGGAAGCGGTGCTTGATACCGTTTACCCACATCTACAACATCAGGTTGTACAGGCAGAAGAAATTATCGTTGTTCCCGAGATTCCCGAGTCGGAAATCATCGATGCAATGAATAGCGTATTAGCGCAATTCGACGGCGTTAAAGTCTCTAGCCTGCCTCGCTTTACACCTACCGGTCGCGAAGTGGAGCTTAGTGTTCGCGGTAAACCTGAACAAGTGCCCGCGGGAATGACGGTTATTAAAAATGCCATTACCGCCCTCGGCTATGCTTTTGCTGAAAAAACCAAAAATATTTAACAAGCAGTACGGCCTAATAACTTACCCTTCATTCAGTTCGAAATTCTTAGTGTTGCCGCATGTCCTCATAGTCGGATTCGACTTTCCTATTCCTGCTTTCGCCCAGATATAATGACTTTGCATTTGAAAGCCTCTTAGAGCGAATTTCAGTCTAAATATTTTAATAGCGGCTTGCGGATGAGTGTAAGGCAGTCAAGGTCGGGGCGAGAAGCGCAGTCGTACAAGTAAGTACTTCGAGCATCGCAGGCCCGAGACTGACTGCCTTACACTCGTCTGCAAGCTGCTGTAAAGCGCCACCTCTTATTAACTATGTAGGTGAACGAATGCACAAAGCTGCGGGCACGATAGTCTCTGGCATTCTTGTAGCGTCACTAGGGATAGTAGTTTTGATCGGCTGGATATTGCGAAGCCCACTGCTTGTCCAAATCGTGCCAGGCTTTACAGCGATGGTCATCAATACAGCCGTCTGCTTCGTATTAGGCGGCCTTGCCGTCGTCCTTCCCATCTTCTTTCCCGCAGTTCAATTAAAACTGCAAACCGCGTTCGGCGGAATAATCGCCTGCCTAGCTGTCCTCCAGCTCGCGGAAAATTTCTCGCTGATCAGTGGCGTTGACTGGGTAACACTGCATAACTGGCTTGCAGATGGCAATCCAAATCCGGGACGCATGGCTCCCAATACTGCCTTGGGGTTTTTGCTAGCAGGAGCGGCACTGGTGGGAATGCCCCGGATTCATATCATGCGCGACATAATTGCTCTGCGCTTACTGACCGCTAGCATTATATTCATTGGCGTCAGTGGGGTCGTTGGATATTTTTTGCACCTGGAGTTTTTATACAGTTGGTATGGAATATCCCGAATGGCGCTGCACACCGCTACCGGAATGGCGACTTTAGGTATCAGCTTGTGGCTTTCCTGGGCCGGCGCTAATTGGAATCAGCCACAAGGAGAAGTCGCAGAACGCAGACGGATTCTTGGGACCTCTGCCTTCGTTCTATTTTTAGTAGCCATAACTGCAGGACTTAGCGGCTTCACTATTCTGCAAAAACGCATGGAAGAAAATATCGGCCAGAACTTGAGCCGTATGCACCAAGATCGAACGCTATTCTTTGGTAACACCATTGAACACCGACTCCAACGCGCCGCCATTGTGGCCACGCGTCCCAGCTTCACACACAATCTTCGCGACCTCGAAAAAACTGGGAATAGCGATGCTCTGAATCTAATCAAAGAGAGCATGGAGAGCTTTCTTAGGCACGGCTTTTCTGGGATTACCTTATTAAGCCACGATGGCCGCGATATTGTCTCAGTCGGAAAATTAATAACCGAGCCGGATCTGTCGATCCGGCTTGGTACTCCGCATTATGCAGAGCTTCTCTGGAAGAATGGATACTTGCTACGAGTAAAGTTACCGGTCATTGATCAAGGCAGGACAATCGCTAACGTAATAGCGGAACAGCCCATGCCGGTATTAACGCAAATGGCGAGCACTATCATGGGCTGGGGGGAGACCGGCGAAATGGGGGTATGCGGGCAGATTACTACGGGATTAATCTGCTTTCCCCAGCGGCTCAAACCGGAAATATTCAAACTGCCTCATGTCATTAATGGCGAACAATTGCCAATGAGCCGTGCCTTTGACGGCAAAACCGGCATTACGCTGACTCGCGACTATCGCCGTCAACAGGTAATCGCGGCTTTTGGGCTAATAGGCAATTTAGGAATCGGGATGGTTCTTAAAATGGATGTTGCGGAGATTTACCGGCCTATCCGCGAGCAATTCCAATTAGCGCTTCTCTTGTTATTACTGGTTGTCCTTGCCGGCACATGGCTGCTTCGTACTCAGGTTGGCCCACTGGTTTCAAATGTTCATAACACGCGACGCATCGCGCAGGAAAACGAAGCACGCTTTCGTGCTGCCGCGGAAGGCGGCTTGGACGCATTTTATATTCTCGAAAGCGAACGCGATAAACAGGATGAGATTGTCGACTTCCGATTCACTTATCTCAATAGAATCGGCGAAAGTAGTATTTCCCTAACACGTGATAAAGCGCTGGATCACTATCTCTGCGAATTATTACCCGCTTATCGTACTAATGGTTTATTCGATAAATACAAGCAGGTCGTGAACACAGGAGAGTCGCTCGTAGAAGATCTACAAATGAATGAACCAAATACACCGGCTGCTTGGATACATCATCAAATCGTAAAGCTCGGAGACGGCATTGCCATCACATCCCGCAACATTACCAATAAAAAATTAAGCGAGGAGCGGCTATTACACATGGCGCAAAGCGACGCATTAACAGGATTGCCTAACCGCGCCTTGTTTTACGATCGCCTTGAACAGGCAGTAACTCGTGCCAAGCGCAATCGACAGACGATGGCAGTCATGTATCTCGATATTGATCACTTCAAATCAATTAATGATTCGCTTGGCCACGGTGCCGGAGACGAACTACTGATCCGCTTCGCGCAACGTCTTAAACAAAGCACTCGCGCTAGCGATACGGTTGCAAGACTCGGCGGCGACGAATTCACGATTATCGTCGAAGGATTACATAGTGAAGCAGACAGCGAGAAAATTGCCACAACCATCATGGAAGCAATGCGACCGCTTATTAATATCGACGGCCATATGATTAGCATCTCGACAAGCATTGGCGTTGCTTGTCTTGCCAGCGACCAAATAATTACCACGAACGAACTACTCCAAAGAGCCGATCTCGCCCTCTATAAAGTAAAGTCGCACGGCCGGAATGGGTTTGAAATCTACGCAGAACCAGAACCACAACCTGATTCCTCTTAGCGCTTCAAGAGAAACAGGCTATGAAAGTAACTTCTTAATAGAGCGTGCTCAAATATCTAAGAATTGGTTTGAACACTAACGGGCGAGTAGAGTTTGCCTGCTCGTTACAAGTTTAAATAAACTCTTAGAGTTATCCGTAGCCCTTATTGCCGTATGCCTATCAATACTCCGTTAAACGCGTAATCTGACGTCGAACGCGTTTGGTTGGCCTGCCTCGCAATGCATTATGTTGCGGGTCACGAGTAAGTTGTTCCGCCAACTCCTGCCTCGCAGCGATTGATTCAGGCGACTCCTCAAATAAATTTTGCGCCTCTGCTGCTGGCCCACGACGTAATGACAAGGCTTTCACCATGACCACGGAAATATAAGGGCCGCGCCGTATTACCAGCGTATCGCCGACGTGAATATTCTTCGCCGGCTTCACACGATCGCCATTAACTAATACTTTTCCGGTATCTACTGCCTGAATAGCCAATGCACGGGTTTTGAAAAAACGAGCTGCCCATAACCATTTATCTACACGAACGTTGTAATTGTCGCGACTTGGTTCCGCAGTGGAATCAAGGGGGATGAACTGATCCATTTGTCTCCTCTTCGCCAGCCTTTGATGGGCCGGATTTATGCTGTGTTTTCGAGCTTTACGTGGTAGAGAGTCAGCGGCATCGATGAGCCACTATCAAATTCAACGCCGGCTTGCACCCCAATTCGGGCGATTTCCTCGGCGCTTGCGGCTGTGTCATAGGCGGCGTACATCGCGCCTAACGCGAACTCTCGCCCTGATCCTATAGCCCAAAAACGCTTGAACTCGAATACTTCTCTCATCGAGTAGACCGCGTATATCCCACTTTTGTTCGCAATTACTGCAGTTAATTGACTAGATTCGTAGGGATCGTCCTCTTCTTCTTTCGGATTAAGGAAATGTTCGTCCTTAAGTAATCGATGTATTTTGCAAAACGAATTAAAAATTTCCATTTTCCCGTCGAAACGGAATTCAGTCTGCTTTCGGAGAATAGTCTCTAGCACCAGATGATGTGCAGCGCTACCGGCAATACCAAAGTAGCTATCGCCAAAACATTGAATCTTGTCAGACGAGGCGTCGTAATCCGGAGATAATCGGTTCGCCCCGAACGTAGTTAGAGAATCGGCAGCAACGGCTGCAACACCGTTCTTTTTCACAATGACAATGGTGGTCATGAAGCTCTCCCGGCTGTCTATTTTGTTGCCCGCGAATTCTAGCCGTTAGGTACCCCACAGTCACTATCATTTGATAGGGACTGTGCATGCTTAGCGCTTTCGCACTAGGCTAAGCCCATCGCCAATTGGAATCATGCTGAGAGAAACACGCTCGTCGCCATGTAACTTTTGATTGAATTCCTTCAGAGCCGCAGTATCCGAGTCGTTGCATTGAGGGACAGCCACCTTGCCATCCCACAACACGTTATCGACGACAATAAGCCCGCCTGTCCGTAAGAGCTTCAGCGATAGGTCGTAATAATGAAAATAGTTAACCTTATCCGCATCGATGAAAATGTAGTCGAATGTTCCGTCATGCCCTTCTTGCAACAACGCCGAAAGCGTTTCCGAGGCTGGGGCAAGACGGAGTTCAATCTGCTCCGCAACGCCCGCGAGCGCCCAATAGCGACGGGCAATAGATGTCCATTCCTCACTTACGTCACAAGCAATGAGCTTTCCATCGCGCGGGAGTGACAACGCGACCGCGAGAGCGCTGTAGCCGGTAAACGTACCAATCTCAAGACATTTCCGAGCGCCAATGAGCTCAGCCAGAAGCGCCATAAATTGCCCCTGCTCCGGCGCAATCTGCATACCGGCATGCGCCAATTGCCGCGTCTCCTCACGTAACTCGCGTAGCACATCGGGCTCACGCAACGACACGGAAAGAAGATATTGGTAAAGGGGCTCTTGTAAGGTAAACGTTCGATTCGACATATTTTCTAGACACTAGCTACGACAGTAAGTGCCATAAGGATGGTAACATAGAGCCACATGAACCATTTATTTAGAAAGTGGTTCGTTACAAATTTTACGTATGGGGACTTCACTATTCACAATTGATTGTAGCAAAGGGTTTTCATTCAAGCTGAGAAGCATAGTTGTACAACGATAAATACATCGTACAAGCCCACTTGAAAATTAAACCGCGCAATTGATTTGATTTATACGAAGCACCCATTTCATAGAACTTGTTTTAAAAGCCATTGAACCAATCAAGGCCGGCCCCAATCAGGAATTGAGCCGACATACCGGATGCAGCGAGTATGCGCGTCCTGTAAGGAAGAAGCGCAGTCGTACAAATAGTACTGCTCACACCGCGCTCCCTAGATTACTCAAGCATGGACTTTTAATACATATTCTTAACTCCGTTTTTTTGACTAATACACTTAAGCAACATGTGCCAACTACTCGGCATGAATGGCAATGTTCCAACTGACATTTGCTTTTCCTTCCAAGGCTTCAGCCAACGCGGCGGTGTTACCGACACGCACAAGGACGGCTGGGGAATAGGGTTTTTTGAAGGTAACGGCTGTCGGATCTTCATCGATTCAAAAGCTACGGTCGAGTCACCACTGGCCGAATTCATTAAGCGTTACCCCATTCATTCAACAAATGTTATCGCGCATATCCGCCGTGCAACGCAAGGTGCGGTGACGTTAGCAAACTGCCATCCCTTCATGCGCGAGCTGTGGGGCCAATACTGGCTATTTGCGCACAATGGGGATTTGAAAGATTTCTATCCGCGGCTCGACCGTCACTACCGGCCCGTAGGGGGCACCGATAGCGAGCGCGCCTTCTGCTATATCCTTGAGAATTTACGAGCGGAATTCTCGGCAGCGCCGTTAGATAACGTGCGCATATATCCGCTGCTAAAAAAACTTGCGGATGAGATTGCAAGCCACGGGCGATTCAATTTTCTGCTCTCTAATGGAGAGTTTCTTTACGCCTATTGCTATGACAACCTTTCCTTCGTGTTGCGCCGCTCACCTTTTACTACGGCGCACCTTGTAGACGAGGACGTTACTGTCGATTTCAGCACACTCGCCGGCGTCGACGATAAAGTAGCCGTCATAGCGACCCATCCTCTTACGGACAACGAAGAATGGACAAAACTCAAGCCGGCCGAACTAGCTGTATTCCATATGGGACAGCCGCTAGCACTTAACGTTGTTGCCCCGGAAACAACGATTGCCTAAAGCGCCCTGCTAATTACAATACGCCCCGCTGCATTTGATCACCCTCGATTGCCTCAAACAGCGCTTGGAAATTACCTTCGCCAAAACCCTCATTTCCTCGCCGCTGAATGATTTCGAAAAAAATCGGCCCGATCACCGTCTGCGTGAAAATTTGCAGCAACAAGTCTTCTTTACCAACTTTGTCCAACGGCTCGCCATCAATGAGGATGCGGTTCTTGCGTAGCTGCGCGATGTTCTGCCCATGCTGCGGAAGCCGCTCGTCAATCTTGTCGTAGTAGCTATCAGGCGTGTCCATGAAGACCACTCCCTTTTCGCGCAGCTTTTCGACCGTCGTAAAGATATCTTCAGTCGACAAGGCGATATGCTGAATACCTTCACCGCGATAAGCGTCCAGATACTCCTGGATTTGCGATTTGTTATCGGAAGGCTCATTAATGGGAATTTTGATCTTGCCACAAGGACTGGCTAACGCGCGGGAAGTCAGGCCAGTCTTCTGCCCTTTGATATCGAAGTAGCGAATTTCACGGAAATTGAAAAGCTTTTCGTAGAATTCCGCCCACACATCCATACGTCCCGCTTGTACGTTGTGGGTTAGATGGTCGATGACATTCAGCCCCACTCCCTTATGAGCAGAAGATGCGCCTGGTAACGGTAAAAAATCCACATCGTAAATAGATTGCGAACCGTAACGATCAATCAAGTAAATCAAACTGCCACCGATGCCGCGAATAGCTGGAATATTCAACTCCATCGGACCGACCTTGCCCTGATAAGGCTTAGCACCTAAAGACAGCGCTCGGTTATATGCAGCGGCGGCATCGCGAACTCGAATCGCGAGCGCACATACGGATGGGCCATGCACCCGCGCAAAGGATTGCGCAAAGCTATCTTCCTCGTGATTCAGGATGAAATTGATCTCGCCCTGACGATAAAGCGTCACATCCTTGGATCGGTGGCGAGCCACGGCAGAAAAACCCAATTGTTCAAAAAGAGCAGCTAGCGCACGACTATCTGGCGCCGTGTACTCAACAAACTCAAAGCCATCGGTGCCCATCGGATTTTCGAAAGTTTCCATTGCCAATCCTTTTGCGATTTCGGAAAAATTTCGGTTCTATTTTGAGCCACAAGATGATGAAAATTCTAGTGAGCGCGGGCTGCTTGATGTTAAGACTGGAAGTACCGGTACATATTCAATTCCCAGACTCGACCTCGAGCTACATCGCAGTTTTTTTCATAATACCTGTGAGCCTTTTCACATCATTGCTCTTAACTACATCACTAAGCTTATAAGCACGTTAACAACAATCCTAGTTTGTTACCAGATGAAGTATAGAGTAAGCTTTAAGTGGCTGATTCAATAGAAATACCGGAGCACCAGCAGAGAAAACGGCAAGCAAAACGGATTCATAAGGCAATTTGGGTGAGTTTCTTAATTAAAAGACAGCCTTAAACAACATAAAGAATCGCTATGAATACACATTACACTCGCACAATTCCTGAACCTTGGAGCAGCGTTTCCCGAGTCTTCACCGCTCTCAGCGACGAACATCGACAACGCATTTTGCTCACTTTCGAAAAAAATGAGCGCTTGAATGTCAGTCAAATAGTATCGGTATCCACGCTTAGCCGATCGGCGGTTTCCCACCATTTAAAAATTCTGCGCGAAGCAGGCGTTTTGGAAAGCTGCAAACAGGGTAAAGAAGTCTTTTTTTGGATCAACCGGAAGAGCCTTAATGAATCCATTTCTGCAGTGCTTGAGTATCTCAAAAACTCCGCTTAGCTGAATTACTATTTCCTCTACAGCTATAAAGATTAAAAGCAGAGCTTCAGAAAGCGGCTAGTTAATAGCCGCTTTTTTTGCACTAAGCACCCGCGCAGCACTCTTACTTGCTTAAGGCGTCGCTCTGTAGTTTGGTCAAGCGGCGAATGCCGTCTTCCGCCAATTTCAGCAAGGCATCAAATTCCAAGCGGGAAAACGGCGTTCCTTCTGCGGTTCCCTGCACTTCTACAAATCCACCGCGCCCAGTCATCACCACGTTCATATCGGTATCGCAATTGGAATCCTCGGGATAATCCAAATCGAGGACGGGCACACCTTGATACATTCCGACAGAGATCGCGGCGACGTGATCGAGAATTGGGCTTTCCGTTAACCGTCCGGCTTTTATTAAAAATTGAATCGCGTCACTCAACGCGACAAATGCGCCAGTAATGCTCGCGGTCCGTGTTCCGCCGTCCGCCTGAATAACATCGCAATCAATTTGAATTTGCCGCTCGCCAAGTTTAGTAAGATCGACGACGGCTCGCAGCGAACGACCAATCAAGCGCTGAATCTCTTGTGTACGCCCTGACTGTTTCCCTTTGGCAGCTTCACGATCCGTGCGTGTATTGGTAGAACGCGGCAACATACCGTATTCAGCAGTTACCCAGCCTTGCCCGGTGCCTTTCAAAAAAGACGGCACCTTCTCTTCGACACTCGCGGTACATATCACCTTGGTATCACCAAATTCAATTAATACCGAGCCTTCGGCATGACGGGTATAACGCCGAGTAATAGTTACTCGGCGCAGTTCGTCGGGACGACGTTCGCTTGGTCGGGTCATAAGTTTCCTAAATTTAAATAATTAAAAGGCGTTAGAACCCGTTCAGGTTCTTAGAGAGGTTACGGAATTTAAGAAAAATGGCAAGGAAACGCAATAACGGCAGCGTCATAGTGAACGATGGCAACGACGAGCAACGCGGCTAAACAGAAAAAGACGCAATTTCATGTTTCGTTATTACGTGGGATTGGTATTAGTCTTTCGAATAACGCTTAATGGCGTCTTGTATCTCCGCAATCGCTTTTTCGATTTCCTCGTCGGAAACATCCTCTACACCGCCGCGCCTATCCCCCAAGCTGACGCTTAACTGCGAACTGACGCTGCCTGGCGGCATAGTCGCCGTAGAAATGGTAGAGGTAAATGTCGTGGGGTCGCGTTGCTCCCAGGTCATCGCAATAACAGTAGTATTGTCAGCCGTCGCACCGCCACGCTCAGCGGCGAGCAGCATCAGTTCCGGCATGGCCTCCATAATAGTCCGCCCGGCGCATGCCTGAATGATTTCTTCAACTTCGACCTGCGCCCAAAAACCGTCGCTGGAAAGCAAAAAGGTATCGTCCTGTTGCAGTGCGTGCTCCTCGGCCAAGTCAAAATGCGGCATTGACGGACCGCCAACGCAGCTATAAATCTTATTGCGATCCGGGTGTGATTCAGCGAGCTTCGCGCTGATAACCCCGGAATCCACTAAATGTTGCACTCGTGAATGATCCTTCGTGCGACCAATAAGAGCACCGCGACGCAATAAATAAAGGCGCGAGTCGCCAGCATGTATCCAATAGGCGGTTTTATCTTGCACCAGACAAGCCACGAAAGTCGAACGCGGCGATTCAATCATTGCGTGCATCTGCGTATGCTCTTCAATTGCCCGATGTGCCGCAAGCATCGAATCGACAAGAAACTCCTTTGGCTTGGCAATGCGGGGCTTGGCTTCTCGCTCAAAGCGGGAAAGAGTAATTCGAACGGCAATTTCTGCGGCGATTTCCCCGTGCAAGTGCCCGCCCATACCATCGGCAAGCACGAGAAGCACAGCTTCCGGGCTGTAGGAATAAGCGACCCTATCTTGATTGACTTGCCTGCCTCCAAGCAGACTGTCTTGAAAAATAGCGAAGCGCATGCTTCTATTGACCCTCGTCGTCATTAACGCGCCGGATAATACGGCGCTTCAGATTTGAAAACAGCGATTGTTTCGGCGGTGTTGCATTTGGGGATATCAACGCTTTTTGCAATGAAAATACACTTTGCGGTCGATGATCGGGATTAATACGCATGCACCAATCGATGATATCTAGAAATTCCGGGCTGAAAAAATCTCTCCATTTAGTAGTGGCAGGCACAACGCGATCTTTTTTAAGCCGTTCATCCGCACCCAACGGAGGGGTACTAGCTAAGCAAGAGTACATGGTCGCTCCGACGCTATAAATGTCAGTCCATGGCCCCAACTTGCCATCTAACCGATACTGCTCGGGTGCTGCGAAGCCGGCGGTATACATAGGCTTCAGACGTGATTTCTCTTCTTCCAGTCCCATGCGAGTCGCGCCAAAATCCAGCAGCACGGGCGTGCCATCCATCTTCACATAAATATTTGCCGGCTTGATATCCAGATGCAATAGTTTATGCGTGTGGACTTCGCGCAACCCGTTTAACAGATTGGAAAACAGTCGGCGCATAAAAAGTTCAGTGAATTCGCTCCGGTTGGAATGAATATGAAACTGTAGCGTTCTACCCCGAACATACTGCATCACTAGATATACCGTCTCATTGGCGCGAAAAAAATTCTCCACCGGAACAATATTAGGATGCCGGATCTTGGCTAGCGCCTTGCCCTCCTCAAAGAAACACTTGAGGCCATGACGAAAAGTAGCCTGGTGCTCGGGGGCGTCGATTTTTATCGCTAGACCTTCCTTACGCAATGCAATACCGCTAGGAAGGTATTCCTTAATAGCTACCGAAACGCCTTGCGGATCGGTAGCTAGATAGACAATGCTGAAACCACCGGAACTCAACACCTTTTCAATACGGTAGTCGAGTAACTGGTAACCTGCTGGCAGTGGAAGATTTTGTTGCGAAGCCATTTTTCCCCGCTTGAGCGGCTCTGGTTATAATCGCGTCATCCCGGAAGCAGCGGCGGAAAACATCTCACGTTAAGCTGGTTGCACACCGGGGCTCGATATGGGAACCCACGCGGTAGATTATTTCACTTATTCTAAGTACGTTCAGCCGCTGAATCATAGGATAATACCCGACCAATAACACGAAGGCTTCAATTATTATGAGTGGAATTGCCAGCATGACCGGTTTTGCAACGGCCAGCCGTGATTTGGAATTCGGCACCATCGCCGTAGAACTGCGTGCGGTGAATCATCGCTACCTGGACGTTCAATTTCGAATGCCCGACGACTTGCGTCTCACTGAAGGCGCCATGCGCGAGGTCATCGCCAGCAAGCTGTCGCGCGGCAAAGTAGACTGTAGAGCCAGTTTCACGCCACTCGCGACCTTAGCAAGCGGCACAGAGCTAAATGTCAAAATCGTGGAAGATCTCGCCCACCTGGAACAAGCAGTACGCGAGCGATTCATAGGAATAAATCCCATGAACGCGGCAGATATATTGCGCTGGCCAGGTGTCTTAGTAAGCCGGGATGTTCCCCAGGAAGCGCTACGCGACGCAACATTAAGCCTTTTAGCGGAGGCACTGGAAGAATTTCAGCAAACCCGCTTGCGTGAAGGCGAAAAATTGAAGACTATGCTGCTGGATCGTGTGTCGAACATGGAAAAGCTGGCAACGGAAGTTGCGCCCCTAGTGCCGCAACTAGTGCGCGCCTATCACGAGAAGCTCGCACAAAAGCTTGGCGAAGCCTTAGGCAATCTAGATGATGAACGTTTACGTCAGGAAGTGGTGCTATTCGCCGCGAAAATAGACGTAGATGAAGAGTTAACCCGCCTACAAGCACACCTGTCTGAAATTAGGCGGATTTTGAGTAAAGGCGGGGCTTGCGGCAAGCGGCTCGATTTTCTCATGCAAGAATTGAACCGCGAGGCAAACACGTTGGGGTCCAAGTCGGCCTCCACCGAAGTATCAAAAGTTTCTATAGAACTTAAGGTACTGATTGAGCAGATGCGGGAACAAATTCAAAATATCGAGTGAGGGAAGAATGAAGATACTGACGAAAACGGAAAACAGAAAGATAAAGGAACTCCGCGTCCTTTATCCCTCTAAACCTAAGCGGGTTGCACCGTTAATTTTGATTTCCGTTCATCCGTCCTTCATCATTATTCCTCTATAACTATGACCGGCAATCTATACATTATCTGGTCTCCCTCCGGCGGTGGAAAAACCAGTTTGGTCGAAGCGTTAATGTTCCGCGACCCCTATGTTCGCCGCTCGGTATCGCACACCACTCGCCCGCCGCGAGTACATGAAGTAAACGACCGGCAGTATCACTTTGTGGATCGCCCTGCATTTGAGCAGATGATCAACCATGGCGATTTTCTAGAGTACGCGGAGGTATACGGTAATCTTTATGGCACCTCGCATCGTTGGATAACGGAGACGCTGGCTGCTGGTTTAGATGTATTTCTCACCATTGATTGGCAAGGCGGCGAGCAGGTACGGCGGATATTTCCGGCATTAATCGGCATCTATGTGCTGCCACCTTCGCTGGCTATCTTGGAACAGCGCCTGAGAGACCGTCAACAGGATAGCGAAGAAGTGATTGCCAGGCGTCTTGCGACGGCGCAAGAGGATCTGAGTCATCTAGCCGAATTTGATTATGTTATTATCAACGAGGATTTTAATCGCGCTGTCGATGATTTGGCCGCCATTGTGCGCGCCAAACGTCTTCGTCGTGACCCGCAGCTAATGCGCCACCAAGATTTAATTCAAGCATTAATGAAATGAAAGGCAGTAACCATGGCACGTATTACCGTCGATGACGCATTGAAATATATCCCCAATCGCTTCGAGTTAACATTGGCTGCGACCTATCGCGCACGCCAGCTTTCCGTCGGCGCCACACCACTAGTAGAACCTAACAAAGACAAGCCGACCGTTATTGCATTGAGAGAATTAGCCGCCGGAAAATTCGGAGCGGATATTTTAAATCGCGGACAAGGGTAAAGAAAACGGATGAAGGCTGGAGGCCTCTGGATTTCTTATGTCGCAAACCGAGACTCTTTCTCCCTTCATCCCTGATCCTGCATCTTCGGCAGATGTTGTGCCTGAAGTTGCTGAACTCAATGATCTCCTCGCCGGCTATCTAAAACCGGAAGATATCGCCCAGATTCAATCGGCGTTTGAGCTTGCAAAGGCTGCCCATAGCGGGCAGATGCGCACCAGCGGCGAACCTTATATTACCCACCCCGTCGCAGTCGCGACGATTCTCGCCGCATGGCATCTGGACCCCCCCGGCATTATGGCAGCGCTGCTCCATGACGCGCTGGAAGATACCCGCATCACAAAACGCGATATCAGCAAGCATTTTGGTAAACGCGTCGCTGAATTGGTGGATGGCGTATCCAAGATTGATCGAATCGAATTCGAGACCTTGCAACATGCGCAGGCGGAGAATTTCCGCAAAATGTTGCTCGCAATGGCGCGTGACGTGCGAGTCATCCTCATCAAGCTTGCCGACCGGCTGCACAATATGCGCACGCTGGAAGCTGTGCCTCGGGAAAAACAAAAGCGGGTGGCTAGCGAAACGCTGGATATCTATGCACCTATCGCCAACCGCTTAGGGTTAAGCAATTTGTATTATGAGCTTCAAGACTTGGGGCTCAAGTATCTACACCCTAATCGTTTCCAAGTATTGCAAAAAGCAGTCAAAGCCGCGCGAGGTAATCGACGCGAGGTCGTGCACAAGATTCTCGATGCAATCGTTAACCGATTGCATGAATTTAATATCGATGGGCAAGTGAAGGGCCGGGAAAAGCATCTATCCAGTATTTATAAAAAAATGCAGGAAAAATCTTTAACCTTCTCCGAAATTCAAGATATTTATGGCTTTCGAATTTTAGTGAAAGATGTCGCGGCCTGTTACATAACACTCGGCGCGCTGCACACTCTCTATAAGCCAATTCCCGGAAAATTCAAAGACTACATTGCGATTCCAAAGGCAAATGGTTACCAATCACTGCACACCACGCTAATTGGGCCTTTTGGCACCCCGATCGAAATCCAGATCCGTACCGCCGACATGCATATGATCGCCGAGGCTGGCGTGGCTTCGCATTGGCTATACAAGTCGACGGGTGAGTCGCTCAATGATGTCCAGCAGAAAACGCATCAATGGCTGCAATCGCTGTTGGAAATTCAGTCGGAAAGCGGCGATTCGGTGGAGTTTCTGGAACACATCAAGGTCGATCTCTTTCCCGACGAAGTGTATGTATTCACGCCCAAGGGAGAAATCATGCGGCTGCCAAAGGGCGCTACCGCTGTGGACTTCGCCTATTCCGTGCATACCGACGTGGGCAATCGCTGTGTTGCAGCCAAGATCAATAGCGAACTCGCGCCATTGCGAACCATACTGTCCAACGGCGATCGCGTAGAAGTCATCACCAGCCCGCAAGCGCGCCCTAACCCCGCGTGGCTGAACTATGTGAAAACCGGGAAAGCACGGTCACACATCCGTCACTATCTACGCACCATGCACTTGGCGGAGTCAGTGGATCTGGGCCAACGATTGCTTGACCAGGCCTTGCGCGCCTTAATGGTTAACCCAGAAGAAATCGACAATAACCATTGGGAGAAGCTGCTCAAGACAGAAAGCGCAAAAACAAAAGAAGAAATCCTTGCCGACATTGGCTTGGGTAAACATCTTTCCGTCGTCGTTGCACGCAAACTGCTGTCACTCTCCGACCCGTTGCCGGGCGATGCCAAAGCACCGGGTGCGATTACCATTCGCGGGTCCGAGGGCATGGCTGTGCAATTCGCCAAATGTTGCCGCCCCATTCCCGGCGATCCTATTCTCGGTCTCATCAAAAAAGGCCAAGGACTGGTTATTCATACGCATGACTGTCCGTCGATCCGTCATTACCGCGATGATCCGGACAAATGGCTCGATGTCGAATGGGATCCCGATACCAAGAAACTCTTCGATGTTGCCGTCATCGTCGTTACCCAAAACCGCAAGGGCGTGCTGGGTAAAGTCGCGGCTGCGATTGGGGAGGCCGAAGCCAATATCGAACATGTCAGCATGGAAGAACGAGAAAGCCCAGGCTATGGCATCGTTAATCTCACCATTCAAGTCACTGACCGCATGCATCTTGCGACCGTCATGCGCAGCCTCCGTGGTATTCCGGAAGTAGTACGGATCAATCGCCTAAAAGGCAGCGCATCGAATTAAATCTTTTGCGCCCATCCGCATCGTTTGCCCGTCCTCACATATTCCCTTCACCGCTTCAGCCACGCCAATTCCCGCCGATATACTAAAAGGCGCGCCGCACTGATTGACAGCATCATTAGCAATCAGTAAAGTTCGCCGCGTCTCATTACTGAGGACCTGTCCTTGGACAATTGCAGTTGTAGCACTTCGCTAAAAGATTTTTCGCACTAGCGCCAGATCCTCACTGCCCATCATTCGCTGTGAAGGCTTTCCGCTAGATGCAAGCGTGAAAGCATGATCAGCGGTCTTTAAGAGTCTTTATTCCGGCTCCTCCCCGCCCGTTGTGTGCTTTTGTTTCATATAAATCGTCGATGCTTAGGCATGTCGATAGCTGCTTATCCAGTCAAACAGGCCGGATGAGCTGTTCGTGTGGGGGAAATAATTATGATCACATTGGTCAAACGCTTTGCGGATCATCCGACCTTTAAAAAATTAGGGCCCGGCCTTATTACCGGTGCTGCGGACGACGATCCAAGCGGTATAGCCACCTACTCGCAAGCCGGCGCTCAGTTCGGCTTTAGCATGCTATGGACGCTGGTCTTTACCTATCCATTAATGGTTGGCATCCAAATGATTTCGGCGCGGATGGGGCGAGTGACCGGGCATGGGCTTGCCGACAACATCCGCAAGCAATTTCCAGCACCGGTGCTTTACCTGATTGTCAGCCTGCTGTTCTTCGCTAACTTGATCAATATCGCAGCTGACATTGCTGCAATGGGCGAAGCTTTACAATTGCTAATCGGCGGGCCTAAGCACTGGTATTCGCTCGGGTTCAGCATTATCTGCTTGTCGTTACAGGTGTTCATGCCCTATCAGCGGTATGTGCGCTATCTGAAGTGGCTAACGCTCGCGCTGCTCTCTTATGTGGCGGTCGTTTTTACTATCCACGTCCCATGGAAAGAAGTTGTAATCGGGACATTCCTGCCCGAAATCAATTTTGGCTCGGAGTTTTTAATGGTCATAGTCGCGGTTTTCGGGACGACCATTAGCCCGTATCTTTTTTTCTGGCAAGCGGCACAAGAAGTTGAAGACCTACGCGCCGATCCAGACGCCGTATCGATGCACCATGATCGCGAATCGGCACGCGAACACTTGCATCGAATCAAGATCGATACCTATATTGGCATGGGGTTTTCCAATGTGGTTGCGTTTTTCATCATCCTCAGCACTGCGGCCACGCTGCATGCGCATGGTGTAACCACTATTCAGACGTCTGCTCAAGCGGCGGAAGCACTCCGGCCACTCAGCGGCGACTTTACATTTTTATTATTTGCGCTGGGCATTATCGGCACCGGTATGTTGGCCGTGCCGGTGTTAGCGGGCTCGGCGGGCTACGCGGTTGCGGAAGCCTTTCGCTGGCCTAATGGATTAGACCGCAAGCTGGTGGAGGCACGTGAATTTTATGCCATTATTGGCTTAGCTACGCTGGGCGGCGTGTTGTTCAACTTCACATCCATTGACCCCATCAAGGCACTGTTCTGGAGCGCGATTGTCAATGGCGTCATCGCGGTACCGATTATGGCAATCATGATGATGCTCGCCGCAAAACCGCAAGTCATGGGACAGTTCGTCATTACGCGAGGACTGAAGGTTTTAGGGTGGATAGCGACGCTGGTAATGGCTATTGCGGTGACGTTAATGTTTGTGACAGCTTGAGTTGTTAGCGTTCGTACAGCTTGCCGACATTCGCGCCGCGTCCTAAACTGCGCCCGTTCGTTCTATTTTTGCAACATAGGACTTACGCAAAACCGCCCCAGCGGCGTTGCTCCTCCTTGCGGTACAAACGCGTACTGCCTGCGTCGTCGCCCTTGCAGGGCGCGTTTGTGCTTGCATGCGGAAACCGTTTCGCAGGCTCGCAGCATGCTGCTCGAAACCCCTGCTCAACCCTTGCTGGGGCGGTTTTGCGTAAGTCCTAAACAACTTTATTTTTTCCATAGGAATAACCACTATGTCCAGGCAAATCATCAGCACCCAAGGCGCCCCGGCCGCCATCGGCACTTACTCGCAAGCAGTGAAAGTAGATAGCACGGTTTATCTATCCGGCCAAATTGGGCTAGATCCAGCAACCATGCAAATGGTGGAAGGCATCGATGCACAAATTGTCCGCGTATTCGATAACCTCAAAGCAGTCGCCGAAGCGTCCGATGGATCATTGGCTGATATCGTCAAAGTGAATATTTATCTCACGGATCTTGGCAACTTCGCCAAGGTCAACGAAACGATGGCGAAGTACTTCCACGAACCTTATCCCGCGCGTGCCGCCGTTGGCGTAGCTGCTCTCCCCCGTGGTGCGCTGGTGGAAGCAGATGCCGTGATGGTAATAGCAAAGTAAGGAATAAAAGCAGAGAACAGCGCTGTCCACGAAAGGCACGAAAAAATCAATGGTGTGGTTTATCAGGCGCATCAAGGAAAGAAGTTATTAATATGAAACCTTTCGTGTCTTTCGTGGACAATGCGTAACATCAATCCCCCTTCACAATGTCCCCTCTTCCACCGAAGTTCACCCCAGCCATTGCAGAAAAATTAGCGAAGCTAGGCATTCGCCAAGCGTCAGACCTCATTCTTCATTTGCCGCTACGCTTCGAGGACGAGACTCACATCACCCCAATTGCTGATGCCCGCCAAGGTGCGCCTGTGCATGTGGAGGGCGAAGTGGTGAATGCGGAAATCAAATTCCGGCCACGCCGCCAGCTTGTCGCGCAGATCGAGGACGGCAGTGGAATATTGGTCGTTCGTTTTCTAAATTTTTACCCGAGTCAGACGAAGCAATTCAAAGCCGGTACCCGCATGCGGCTGTTAGGCGAAGTGCGTGAAGGTTTTTTCGGTGCAGAGATGGTGCATCCGCGTTACCGCGTGACTAGCGAAGATACGCCATTGCCGGAAGCGCTAACGCCCGTCTACCCAACAACCGCCGGCCTATCCCAAACCACATTACGCAAGCTAATTTCTCAGGCACTCACTCACGCAGATCTCTCCGATACGTTACCCGATACATTGATTGCCAAGCTTAAGCTGGACAGTTTCTCTGCCGCCGTTAAGTTTTTGCATAATCCACCGCCCGATGTCTCACAACAAGCATTGGACACACGCACTCATCCAGCTTGGCAACGGCTTAAATTCGACGAATTGCTAGCACAGCAAATTTCCATGCGGCTGCATTATCGTAATCGGTTAAAACATCGTGCTCCGGCGCTAGCAACCATCGGAAGACTTAGCGCCGATTTCCTTCAATCGCTGCCTTTCCCGCTAACAAGCGCACAGCGACGCTGTGTTGCTGAAATTAGTACAGATCTAGCCAAAACGCATCCCATGCAACGCTTGCTGCAAGGCGATGTCGGTAGCGGTAAAACCGTCGTCGCTGCACTTGCCGCGATGCAAGCAATTGAGTCGGGATATCAGGCAACACTAATGGCGCCGACGGAGATTCTTGCCGAACAGCATTTTCGCAAACTCTCCGCGCTGCTTGAGCCGCAAGGCGTTACCGTGACTTGGCTTACTGGCAGCCTCAAGAAAAAAGAAAAACGCGCAGCACTGGAAGCGCTTGCTTCCGGTACAACTCAGCTAGCGATTGGTACGCACGCGCTTTTTCAAGAAGACGTGATCTTCGCAAAACTAGGTCTCGCCATTGTCGATGAACAGCATCGTTTCGGTGTCGCGCAGCGTTTAGCATTGCGCATGAAAGGCTCCGTGTCGGCAAACGAAGCGGCATCAACCAATGCACGTACCGAGCCCCATCAATTAATGATGAGCGCCACGCCCATTCCGCGCACGCTATCGATGAGCTATTACGCCGACCTCGATGTTTCCGTGATCGATGAGTTGCCACCAGGCCGGACGCCTGTCGTCACCAAGCTCGTGGCTGATACTAGGCGCGACGATGTAATCGCCCGCATCCGCGACGCATGCCTTTCCGGCTCGCAAGCCTATTGGGTCTGCCCATTGATCGAAGAATCGGAAGTGCTGCAATTACAAACGGCAATAGATACCTTCGAGACAATTCGCGCCACTTTTACCGATTTGAACGTCGGCCTTATTCATGGGCGGATGAAAACGGATGAAAAAGCCGAGGTGATGGCGCGTTTTGTCGCCAACGAGATTCAACTACTCGTGGCGACAACGGTCATAGAAGTTGGTGTCGACGTTTCGAACGCTTCTTTGATGGTTATCGAACACGCCGAGCGCATGGGACTTTCGCAATTACACCAATTGCGTGGCCGCGTCGGCCGCGGCAGCATTGATAGCGTATGCATCTTGCTGTATCAGACACCGCTTTCGGAAATGGCTCGCGCGCGACTTAAAGTCATTTACGAAAGCACCGACGGCTTCGAAATTGCTCGAGCCGATCTACAGTTACGCGGCCCCGGTGAATTTCTTGGCAGCAAACAGAGTGGAATGCCAATGCTGAAATTCGCCGACATTGACGCTGATATCGAGCTTTTAGAATCAGCCCGCGACGCAACTGAATGGCTTATTCGAGAATATCCAGAATCGGCAGCGGCGCACCTGAACCGATGGCTTGGCAATCGGGAAGAATTTTTAAAGGTTTAGAGCGAATTTCATATGAATGTACGGTGTCGCTGGGTTTGTTTGGGGTGCAGTGCTAGGCGA
>JAZKCF010000023.1:0-126971 GCA_040388195.1 Pseudomonadota bacterium | reverse complement strand
TGCTTGGCCTCTGATAAACCGTCGCTACCTTTGAACGTCGCTCGTCAATTAGCAATGATGCCAGCGGTTAACCAGAACTGACGTTAGAATAAAAACCATTGGATAAAAATCTTCAACCGTTTCTAAGAACGGGGGATGACGCATCCAAAATGTTTCACGTGAAACAAATCGATGAGGAAAATGCTCGCTATTTGCCAATACAAAATCGGGAAAAAATTTCCCCGAGCAAATCATCAGCGGTGAATTCTCCCGTAATTGTAGAAAGCGTGTTTTGCGCCAGCCTCAATTCCTCTGCAAAAACCTCCAACCTTTCATTTTGAATTTCAGCAAGGGCTAAGTGTTTTTTTGCGGAACTTAACGCTCGCAGATGCCGCTCACGCGCCATAAAAACGTCTTCCCCATGCTCATACCACCCCGCCGCATCCAATAACGTCTTGCGAACTCCATCAACGCCAGTTCCGGTCTTTGCGGATACCAATAAAGCGCCGTCTTCTTGAGGCATCAAATTAGCCAATAAATCCACTTTATTTAGGACAGTAATTGTCTTTAGCGAATTTGGTAATTCATCCAGAATGGCGCGGTCCGAGTCTCCTAGCCCTCGCGTGGCGTCTATTATCAACAAAGCCAAGCCGGCGCTTTGAATCGCCGCCCGGGTGCGTTGCATACCAATCTTTTCGACTTCATCGTTAGTTTCGCGAAGGCCTGCGGTGTCAATGACATGAATCGGTACACCGTCAAGATGAATTAGGCTTTTTATACTATCGCGTGTAGTACCAGGGATGGGTGTAACAATCGCGACTTCCTCCCCCACCAAACAATTAAGTAAACTGGATTTGCCCACATTTGGCTGCCCTATAAGTACAACCCGTAAACCCTCCCGCAGGACGGCTCCGAATCGAGACCTTTCCAAGATGTGTTGAAGTCGATCGCGAAGGTTCTTAAGCTGCCCAAAGGCATTAGCTTTCTCAAGGAAATCGATTTCCTCATCTGGAAAATCTAAAGTGACCTCGACCAGCATACGCAACCGAATAAGTGCTTCCACCAATTCGTGTATTTCATGAGAAAATTGCCCAGACAAAGAGCGCATAGCTGAGCGAACAGCTTCTGCCGACGAAGCATCGATTAGGTCGGCCACACTCTCAGCCTGCGCCAAATCCAATTTACCGTTAAGAAATGCTCGCTTCGTGAATTCCCCGGGCTGGGCAAGGCGGGCACCGAGGTCTAGACACCTTCGGAGAAGAAGCTGTAAAACAGCATTACCTCCATGGCCATGCAACTCAAGTACGTCTTCGCCAGTAAAAGAATGTGGGGCTGGGAAATAAAGGGCAATGCCTTTATCTAATGCCTCATTGCGAGCGTCGCGAAAAGTAACGAGTTTTGCGAAACGTGGTTTAGGCACAGTTCCGCAAATAGCTTCGGTCAACGAGGTTAAATTCTTACCAGAAACGCGTATTACTCCGACCCCGCCGCGACCAGAGGCAGTAGCAATAGCGGCAATGGTATCCATATCAGTTGGTAAATCGGCCATGGTGGGAGTTCCTACCGCGAAAAACATGCGCCTACTACATACAGTGCCAATTGAATTGTGCGTATATAAACAGACAGACGTGCAATAGCAGGCATACCAATTACGCTTTTATTTTTTAACAGAGTTGTTGTAGCGCTAAGCGCGCGCTACAACAACTCACTTTGCCAGTGTCTTTAACGCTTCGCTTTCGCGAGATTTTCTGACTCAATTACTCGATTTATATACCATTGCTGCGCAATGGATAAGACATTGTTAACTATCCAATACAAAACCAATCCGGCTGGGAAAAACAAGAAAAGTATGCTGAAAACGATGGGCGTTATCATCATAACCTTTTGTTGTACGGGATCAGGGGAGGCAGGTTGGAGTTTCAACTGTACAAACATGGTAATCGTATAAATTATCGGTAAGATAAAGTATGGGTCCGGTGCAGATAAGTCTTTAATCCAAAGAGCAAATGGAGCATGGCGAAGCTCAACGCTCGCAAGTAAGACCCAATATAAAGAAATGAATACTGGAATTTGGATAACGATAGGCAAGCAGCCGCCTAATGGATTAATTTTTTCCTTTTTATAAAGCTCCATTGTTGCCTGGTTCAGCTTTTGCCGATCATCCCCAAATTGCTCCTTCAACTTCTGCATTTTTGGAGCAAGCACTTTCATCTGTGCCATAGAACGGGCTGCCTTGCTTTGCAATGGGAAGAAAAGCAGCTTGATTAAAACCGTAAGTAAAATAATAGCGACGCCCCAGTTCTTCACCCAATCATAAATAAAATGTAGGACTTTAAAAATGGGGGCAGCAATAATGGTTAACCACCCGTAATCGACGACCAAGTCTAAACCTGGGGCCAATTTAGCTATCTTTTCGACCTCTTGTGGGCCGGCATAAAGCGGTACATCTATAGACGCCGTTTTCCCCGGCTCAAGAGTCCCTACGGGAACAATAATTCCCGCTGCATAAAATTTGTCACCAATCTTCTTCGTGTAAAACTCTCGCTCCGTGTTGCCCTTCGGCAACCAAGCTGCAACAAAATAATGTTGCAACATACCCACCCAACCATCTGTAGCCTTCTTGTTATATTCCTCTTTGCCTTTATCAATATCAGAAAATGCTACTTTCACAAATTTATTTTTTTCTGTGTAAATAGCGGGGCCAGTAAAAGTATTGGCGCCCCTTACTTCTCCAGGAGGAGCCGCGCTATCACGAAGAAATTGATAGTAGGCATAGGGTGTCAAAGACGTGGCGCCATTATTGGTAATTTGATAAGCCACGTCGATTACATAACTACCTTTATGAAACGTGTATACCTTTGTGACCTTGATGCCATTAACTTCGGGAGCAACCAAATTAACTTCTAATTTATCTTGCCCGCCAGACAATTGATATTTGTCTGCTGTTGCCGAATAAAGCGTATTGTGCGTTGGCAACCCTTCGCCCAGTAATCCTGATTGGGTAACGTAAAATGGTTCGCCCTTATCTTGCATCAACGCTACCGGCTTGGAATTATCTTCAGCAGCTATGTGCTCAGAAAGCACTAGGCCACGTAAATCGCCCCCGGCCGTGTCAATTACAACGTTTAACTTATCAGTCTGCACTAAAATGCGCTGCCCTAACGGTAAGGTGCCATTCTGCTGCGGGGGCTGATTAGAAGCAGGGGTCGTAGTAGTCGACGGGCTCGGCTTAGGAAGCGTAGCGGTTTGGTTAGGTGCGGGAGTACTTGCAATCGTTGGTGTTTTGACTGGTGCTATGGGCGTATGCTGCCTTTGCCAAGACTCCCAAAGCAAAAATGACGAAGTAAAAAAAATGATAAGTGCGACGGTTCTTCGAATATCCATGGAAGCTTTTGTAAACAGCGATAAGGTAGCTAATTAACAAGAAATAGGCCCAAAAGGAAAACAGCCAGCCCACGATGAAACTATGGGCGTTCCTAATAATTAGATAGTGGCGGGCCTTGCGGTGGATTTAATTTCTAGATATCCATTAATGTGTTTATGTCTAAATGATCCAAATCATTAGGACATGGGGTCGTATCCGCCATTGCACCAAGGATGACAGCGACAAAGACGTCGAAAAGAGATCCAACCGCCCTTTGATGCCCCATATTTAGTAATTGCTTCGGTCGCATATTCCGAACACGATGGTATAAAACGACAATTGTTCCCCAACCAAGGGCTTATTAAATACCTATAAATCCTGATTACACTCAGCAGGAGATAGGACATTTTTTTCGGGCGTGCTCCAACACATCAAGCAATTCGCTTTCGATTATTGCGTAAGTACCATGCCTAAAAGATTGCCGGGGTTGCACAACAATATCTAGACCAGCAAAACGAGTCCAATGACGACGGAATATCTCGCGAATAACCCGTTTCATATAGTTACGGGCGACGGCCTTAGGGGCTAAACGCCGTCCAATAGTCATTCCCAATCGACTATTAATACTTGTGTTGGGGTTAGGTTTGACGAATACAGAAAAATGAGAGGAACGAGCCACGCAGCGATACGCGAAAACTGACGAAAATTCGCCTGTTTTCGTTAACCTAACCAATCGGGAATATTGCTGAATCACGCCCTGAGGTTACACTGCCAAACGTACGCGACCTTTAGCGCGGCGGGCTCTAATCACAGCTCGACCACCACGAGTTTTCATGCGAACCAGAAAACCGTGGGTACGCTTGCGTCTGGTTACTGATGGTTGATAAGTACGTTTCATAGTAAATTCCCTATTATTTTAAAAAGCTAAAAGTATAGATTTCCCTTGCGATCGGGAAAATCGAGCATTAAAGCCTTACTGATGCTCCCGTGTCAAGACACACGTCGTTGAGAAGCGCTCTAACCTGTGGATAAGTACAACCAAAACCGCTAGAATAATGGTTTGAAATTCCTGCTTTTGTGGCCAAGCCTTCAGCTTGGTACCAGATCAAATAACCTTACTATATAGAATAGTCGCCTAATGGATCCCTTTTGGGAACAATGTCTTGGCCGTTTTTCGAGTGAATTACCGGCCAGCCAATTCAATACTTGGATTAAGCCGCTACGCTTAGAAGCCCGCGGTGATGCCTTACATTTACTAGCCCCCAATCGTTTCGTTTTGCAATGGATTAAAGACCGATTCTTAGCGCGAATTGAAACGATGGGGACCGAATATTTTGACCGACCGGTACAATTTGTCCTCAGTTTAGAAGAAAAAGAAAAAGTATCTTCGAATGGGATGAATCAAGTTATTCCTACCGCCTTCGTAGCTCCCAAAGCGCCATTGGTTAAAGAGGAAACACATCGCTTAAATCCGACTTTTACTTTTTCCAATTTCATAAATGGCAAGGCCAATCAACTTGCTCGAGCAGCGGCGCTACAAGTGGCTGAGCATCCTGGCACTGCCTACAATCCACTATTTGTTTACGGTGGTGTTGGGTTGGGTAAAACTCACTTAATTCAAGCAATAGGCAATCGAGTATTAGAGAACAACCCAGACGCAAAGATCCGGTATATACATGCAGAGCAGTACGTGTCCGATGTTGTTCGTGCCTACCAACACAAGTCCTTTGATTCATTCAAACGGTACTATCATTCACTGGATTTATTACTAATTGATGATATTCAGTTTTTTAGCGGTAAATCACGTACGCAGGAAGAGTTTTTTTACGCGTTCAATGCACTAATCGAAGCCAGAAAACAAGTCATCATTACCTGTGATTCCTACCCCAAGGAAATTTCCGGGATGGAAGAACGGCTTATTTCACGCTTTGGCTGGGGGTTGACGGTTGCGGTCGAACCACCTGAATTAGAAATGCGCGTCGCTATTCTGTTGAATAAGGCTTCTCAAGAAAAAGTTAACCTGGACGAAAACGTTGCGTTCTTTATTGCTAAGCATATTCGCTCTAATGTGCGTGAACTAGAGGGCGCCCTTAAGAGAGTTCTCGCTTATTCTCGCTTTACGGGAGAGCCACTATCAGTAACTCTTGCCAAAGAAGCCCTAAAAGACTTATTAGCTGTACAAAACCGCCAGGTTTCTATTGAAAACATCCAAAAAACTGTCGCTGATTATTTCAAAATAAAAGTAGCGGAAATGTATTCCAAGAAACGGGTTCGTTCCCTTGCCCGTCCTCGACAAGTGGCAATGGCGCTAGCAAAAGAACTAACTCCAATGAGTCTTCCAGACATAGGAGAAGCTTTTGGTGGACGTGACCACACCACGGTTTTACACGCATGTCGCAAAATTCAGGAGCTTATTGAAAGCGATGCAGACCTTGCCCGTGATCATGCAGTACTCCTACAAATGTTACGTGGATAAAATCTGTATTAAAACCAATCAAATTGTGGACAAGTGGCATCAAATGATATTCGACAAAATTTATCCACAATTTGACAACAGTTTGTAAAGACGCAATACAAAGCTTTAGAAAAGAAGTAAGCGATTGATACGTGAGGGGAAAAAGCGATTCATACAGAAAAGCGAATGCCTTTATATACTATTACTAAGGTTATTTATATATGTTAACTATTAAAGCTTCACGAGACGCTTTATTGAAACCTCTTCAATCGGTAACTGGCATTGTTGAGCGCCGACATACCCTGCCGATTCTTTCCAATGTCCTAATTGAGACGAAAAATAATCAGCTTTCATTTCTTGCTACCGATTTGGAAATTCAGATTGAAGCACTTGCCGATCTCAGTAATGGGACGGCCAGCGGCGCTTTGACGCTATCAGCTAAGAAGCTACAGGACATTCTTCGTGCTATCCCAAATAACGAGGAAGTTACGATTGAGGAGAAGGAAAACCGAGTAACCGTGAAAGCAGGCAAAAGCCGTTTCAACCTGCAAGCTTTACCATCCGCCGATTTTCCACGGCTAACGGCGGGAGAAGCAGAAAGTATAAAGATCGAGATTCCACAAAAAACACTAAAGGAACTCTTCAGCCTCGTACAATTCGCTATGGCGGTTCAAGACATCCGTTATTACCTCAATGGTCTTTTGTTATCCATTGATGGGTCAACGCTTCGCGTTGTAGCAACCGACGGTCATCGACTTTCCTATGCAGCTACGACACTTGAATCACTAAATGCAAAACTTGATGTAATTTTGCCGCGTAAGACGATTACTGAACTTTCAAAATTACTGGAAGACACCGACAATCCCGTAGTCGTAGAAATTCGTGAAAATCAAGCAACTTTCTCTTTTGCTGGTATTGTTTTGGTTAGCAAAGTCGTTGATGGTAAATTTCCCGACTACACAAAAGTCATACCCACTAACTATGTAAAGCGAATTAAATTGGATCGCTTAACATTGCTGCAAGCATTGCAACGAGCATCAATTTTGTCGAATGAGAAAATTCGCGGTGTGCGAGTAGTTCTTACCAAAGACAATCTTTCCATCATTTGCACCAATAACGAACAAGAAGAAGCTGAAGAACAACTGCCAGTGGAATATACTGCTGAGGCGCTTGATATCGGCTTCAACATTACCTATTTGCTTGATGTGCTAAATCATGTGGAAGGCAACGAAGTTGAAATTGCTTTGGGCGATCCCAATTCCAGCGCGCTAATAACAATTCCTGGTCATGGCGACTTCAAGTACGTTGTGATGCCAATGCGCATTTGAATCTAAATATTAATTTTATTGTTTGGGTGGTTTGAGCCCCAATGATCTTCCTATCAGAAGGCCATCATGAATGAAGTAGCACCAAGCACCATGGAAAATCGGGAGTACAACTCTGAAAGTATTAAAATACTGAAGGGGTTAGAAGCTGTTCGTAAACGTCCTGGGATGTATATCGGCGATACCTCGGATGGCACCGGCTTGCACCACATGGTGTTCGAAGTTGTTGACAATGCGATTGATGAAGCGCTTGCTGGTCACTGCGATGACATCAGAGTCGTTATTCATACGGACAATTCTATTTCGGTCGTCGATAACGGGCGAGGCATTCCAACTGATCTTAAAGAAGACGATGAACTGAAGCGTTCGGCCGCTGAAATTGTCATGACCGAACTTCATGCTGGTGGCAAATTCGATCAGAACTCTTACAAGGTTTCCGGCGGCTTGCATGGAGTGGGCGTTTCTTGTGTGAATGGTTTATCGGAATGGTTAAAGCTAACCATTCGTCGTAACGGTCAAGCCCATCAAATGGAATTTCAACGCGGTGTACCGATGGCGCCGCTTATAGTTACGGGTCAAACTGATAAGCGTGGCACCGAAGTTCATTTTCTTGCTGACAAAGAGATATTCGGCAATACCATCGAATTTCATTACGAAATTCTTGCGAAGCGACTGCGTGAACTGTCCTTCCTGAACAATGGCGTCAAAATCGAACTTGTCGATCAACGTAACGGCAAGAGTGAAAATTTTGCTTACGCCGGCGGCGTTAAGGGGTTTGTCGAGTTCGTGAATCGAACAAAGCAAGTCTTACATCCTAATATTTTCTACGCTATTAGCGAAAAAGATGGCATTACCGTAGAAGTTGCCATGCAGTGGAATGATTCCTATGCAGAAACGGTACAGTGTTTTACCAACAACATTCCACAGCGTGATGGCGGTACTCACCTAACTGGCCTTCGTGCCGCAATGACACGGACCATCAACAGCTATATCGAAAAAGTAGAAATAGCTAAAAAAGCGAAAGTCGAGACAACAGGCGACGATATGCGCGAGGGTTTGACTTGCGTGCTCTCAGTGAAGGTACCGGAGCCAAAATTCTCTTCGCAAACCAAGGACAAGTTGGTATCCAGCGAAGTGCAGCCCGTAGTGCAAGAAGTCGTTGCGCAAAAATTGGCTGAATTTCTGATGGAAAAACCCGCTGACGCCAAAATTGTTTGCATGAAAATCGTCGAAGCCGCTCGTGCTCGTGAAGCTGCTCGCAAAGCGCGTGAATTAACGCGGCGCAAAAGTGTTTTGGATGGCGTGGGCTTGCCAGGAAAATTGGCAGATTGCCAAGAGCGTGATCCGTCAAAATGTGAGATATACCTTGTCGAGGGCGATTCTGCAGGTGGCTCCGCCAAACAAGGTCGTGATCGCAAATTTCAAGCAATTCTGCCGTTGAAAGGCAAGATTCTCAACGTTGAAAAAGCCCGTTTCGACAAACTTATCGGCTCGCAAGAAATTGCCACGCTGATTACGGCGCTTGGCACTGGTATCGGTAAGGATGAATACAATCCTGAAAAATTACGTTATCACCGAATTATTATCATGACTGATGCGGACGTTGACGGCTCGCATATTCGAACGCTGCTACTAACTTTCTTCTATCGGCAAATGCCGGAACTCGTCGAACGCGGTCATATCTACATCGCGCAACCGCCGCTGTACAAGGTTAAGCACGGACGCGACGAACGTTACCTCAAGGACGATCACGAGCTAAAAGAATATCTGCTACGGCAAGCATTGAACGACGCTGAATTGCGTCCTTCAAAAGACGCCCTACCGATGCCGAGGGAAGCATTGGAAGCTATCGCCAAGGAGTATTTGCTTGCAGAAGCAATTATTGATCGGTTATCACGAGTCATTGATTCTCCCGTTATGCACGCAATGCTTGATGTGCCACCGATAACGCTCGCAACTCTCGAAGACGCAACTCGCGCCGCCGAAAATCTACGTCGCGTCTTAGGTAACGATGCGCCAGTGATACTTGCCGAACGCGATGAACGCCACGAAGGTTACAAGCTAGTCATTCGTCGTGAGTTACATGGTAATTTTTACGAAACTCGCATCGATCATGATTTCACTGACTCAGGAGACTACGCACAGGTCGTCAAGACGAGCAAAGTACTCCAAGGGCTTATTCAAACCGGAGCGACCGTTAAACGTGGCGAGCGTGAGCAACTTGTAGATACCTTCAAGCAAGCACTTGATTGGTTACTTGAGGAGGTTCGGAAAGGGCTAGGCATTCAACGCTACAAAGGACTGGGTGAAATGAACCCGGGACAATTGTGGGAAACGACGATGGATCCGACTATACGGATTTTATTGCGAGTGCAGATTGAAGACCTTATCGCCTCTGACGAAATCTTCACTACATTGATGGGTGATGAAGTAGAACCTCGGCGAGCATTCATTGAAAGTAACGCGCTAGGGGTTCGTAACCTAGATGTTTAGCGCGACAATTTTTTGAAGCAGCTCATTAAAAATCATGCGGTTCGCGGGTAGCTTTTGCCTAGGCAAGTAGTGTATTCTCATGCTCCGTTGAAGTTTCGTCTCAATCGCTTACCTGCAATTTTTAATGAGCCAGCAGTATCCTTCGCTTTCGCTCGAAAGCACATTTACCGATAAATCGGGCTCGACGCCTGCGACCATGAACATTAAAGCCTACGAACTTAAAGGGTTCATGTTCAGCATGTTGACCATGTGCCTGAAGCAAACGGACACGAACGCGATTGAGCAGCAGCTCACAATTGAGCTCGCTAAGCTTCCAGATTTTTTTCGTGAACCTCTAGTCGTTGATTTGCACGAAGTTTCATTAGTGAACGCAGTGCCTGATTTTCATGCGTTGTTCACGATGATGCATAGCCTTAGTCTTACACCCGTTGGTGTTTGTAACGGCAGCGAAGCGCAAAAGGCAGCGGCTCAAGCAGTGGGTATACCTGTTCTTCAAGGTGGTGCGGCGACTAAAAAGCGACCTCCGGTTAGTAATAGCAAAGAGCAGGAAACGCCTCAACGCCAAGCTGAAATCGCTCCTGCGCAGAACAATAAGCCGCAAGCCGCCGAAGCTGAAGTGCCGGCGACGCACATTGTCGATACACCAGTACGAACTGGCCAGCGAGTATTTTCCAAAGGGGACCTTACCCTACTTGCAGGCGTTAACGCAGGTGCTGAAGCGCTAGCGGCCGGCAGTATTCATGTGTACGGTCCATTACGTGGTCGAGCACTGGCGGGAGTGACTGGTGACCGGAAGGCGCGAATCTTTACCAAATGCATGGAAGCGGAACTAGTGTCTATTGCTGGGAGTTTCCGTGTATTAGAAAACGAACTTGGTCAGGACGTCCAAGGCAAGCCAGCGCAGATTTATCTCGAAGGCGAACGCATTATTATCAAGCCGCTTTGAAAGGCTGTCTCAGAATCTGAGCGAGCGAAGCGTGCTTATGCTGAATTGAAAAGTGCGGTTATACAAGTTAGTACTGTGAACAATTGCAGGTCCGAAATTGGCCCGGATAGTAAGATTTTGACAGATTCTTAGCGGCGTTCTTCGAACGGAGCAATGGGAGAGATAAAGTGGCAAAAGTCGTAGTGATTACCTCTGGCAAAGGTGGGGTCGGCAAGACCACTACCAGCGCTAGTTTCGCTAGTGGATTGGCCATGCGCGGTTACAAAACCGCCGTGTTAGATTTCGATGTAGGCTTGCGGAACCTTGATTTGATCATGGGTTGCGAACGGCGCGTTGTTTATGATTTCGTAAATGTTCTTACCGGTGAAGCGACGTTAACGCAAGCGTTAATTAAAGATAAACGGTTAGACAACTTGTATGTGTTGCCCGCCTCTCAAACACGGGACAAGGATGCTTTAACGAAAGAAGGCGTTGAACGCGTCATCAATGAACTAAAGGAAACTTTCGATTACATCGTTTGCGATTCACCTGCTGGTATCGAAAAAGGCGCGTTGATGGCGCTTTATTTGGCTGATGAAGCGATTGTCGTGACTAACCCTGAAGTTTCATCGGTACGCGATTCGGATCGCATTCTAGGTATTTTGCAAGCTAAGTCTAAGCGTGCGGAAGAAGGGCTAGAACCCATGGGCGAGCATTTGCTGATTACGCGATATTCACCCAAGCGCGTAACGCTGGGAGAAATGCTATCTGTGGAAGACGTACAAGAAATCTTGCGCGTGCCGCTGATCGGTGTAATCCCAGAATCCGAGCAAGTATTGCAAGCCTCTAACTCTGGTAGTCCCGTTATTCATGCCGACAGTACCGATGTGGCTGAAGCCTATCGCGATGTCGTCGCCCGCTTTCTTGGAGAAGAGCGACCGATGCGTTTTCTCCAACCTGAGAAGCGCGGTATCTTACAACGCCTTTTCGGAACTTGATCATGGCGCTTATCAATTCGTTAATTGATTATTTGCGGGGCTCGAAACCGAAATCGGCTTCAGTAGCTAAGGAACGCTTACAGTTAATTCTTGCGCACGAAAATCCTGGGCGCCGTGGAGCGCCGGATTATCTTCCTGCGCTCAGACAAGAATTGTTGGCGGTGATTGCCAAATATGTCCCTATTGACCCGGAACAGGTTAAGGTGCATTTGGACCGACAAGGGGATTACGATTTGCTGGAGTTGAACATCGTTTTGCCAGAGGGCGTAGAACAACGCTAATCGTTAAAAGCTGTTTTCGTTTTCGAAGAATCATCTTCAAATTATTGCTCACCGCGTCTCGTTTTTTTGCTTTCCACACATTGAAAATTTTTCATTGCAAGTAGCCTTTAGGGAACGTCAATAAAAAATTGGCGCCCTAGGGTTGCCACTCGTTCGATACGTGCCGGAATTTCCCGCTGATTGAATCTGGCCGCGGTGGTCGTGGATCGTACTTAAGCACAACATCGGGTAATCCATGGGAAGTCAAATAAGATCGTAAGCAACCTTCGACCTTTGTTCGCATCATCCGACTGGCATCACCGGGAGGCATATCGAGGCGAAGAGACAGAGAGTCTGGCCCATCCTGAATCAGTTGGAACCGATGCACGCCGGCACCCTCTTCCACTATTGTTGTAAGCGCTAGTGGCAGCACTTGTATGGTCCGTCCACTAGTGCCACGAAAATTTAGAATCGCATCGCGCCTACCTTGGACGCGAACAGCAGGAAGAAAGTTGCCGCACTCGCATGGCTCTGGCTTCATGATGACGCTGTCACCCATATCATAGCGAATAAGCGGTTGAATACGATTTGCAAGATTAGTAAGCAGAACGGTATGAGACGTTTGACCCAGCGATACTGGCTTATAGTGTATATCGACAGGCTCTAGGATTGCCCAGTCAGTATTTACATGCAGCCAGCCGTACTTACAACCGCAAGCCATACTCATAAACTCCGAAGCACCATAGTCTTCCAATACCCCGCAATGGAAAACTGACTCGATTTCAGTTCGTACTGAAGATGACAGGCATTCTCCCCCCGTCCAAATGGCGGTAGGGTTGATCTTGAGACGTCCCGCTTTTTGCTCCGCCGCAAGAACCTGCATCGCAGTTGGATAGCTTGCAAGATATACCGGTTGATATTCATTCAAACTTTGTACTAAATCTGAAATCGGTATTTGTACGGAAAATACTCGAACTTTATCTGCTAGTAGAGGATTCAATAATCGCAGGCGCTCTATGGATGCAGCTCCCGCAAAGTGGCCGCCTGTAGCGGCTACCATTGCATATCGAAGTTGTGGTCCAAGCAAAGCACGTGGTGGTTGTTCAGTCCCCCACGCTCGCCAAAACCGCACAGTTTGCAATGCGTCATAAACAGCTAAGGCGTCCCTGTCATGAAGATACACACCGGGAACGCCAGTGGTGCCCGAACTAGTCCAGATAGCATATTGACCTGCATAGGAGTGACCGACGCAATCAGGTTCGCGTAGAAACTCATCCACACCCGCGCGCGTAACGGCCCTATCGGTTACCCATTCATCAAAATGGTCCATTAAAGCTGCTCGGTTTACCGGAGGTAAATCGGCTAAATTCGGCGGTGAGGACGGTAGTTCCTGATAATGCTTGTGATAGAAGGGGGAATGCCGGTACGCAAATTGCACCATATCAGCTAGACGATGTTTTTGTCGCTCCCGCAATGCATCTGGCCCCGCCCTTTCGGTTAGCCATATATCCCACACGCCGGTCGTCCATTTCCAGTATTCGAGCATCATTGCGGCATTCTCCCGGCGGTTAAGGATCGGTTAAGAGCGGTATTCACCGATTCTTAGTTCCTTTGGATAATCGCTTGTCCGTAACACCGCTTACTTTCGCATGAAAGGACGCGTGCGGTATTACGACATACGACATTTGACTCGAATCGTTGTTCGGATTTTTTGCCAGTAATAGCGAACACTGTGTCTATAAGTGTCGATAGGTCGAACGTTGAGCTTGATGTGAAAGGCATCAACAACATGGTTACCCATCAAGGTTGGAAAAGCTTTGCAAACCCAAATGTGAATTTAACCATGCCTATTTATTCTACATCCATTTAACTGGATATGTACCGATCTTAAAAAGCCGCCTTCAAGCTCCGATGACGGTGCAAAGTAGTGGTTTGTTTTGTTGAGAAGATTAAGTCGTTTCTTTTTATATTTCTACTTTAAAGTTAAGCTTCTTTTAGATTCCTTATCATGTGTTTTCTGGCTTCCATTCTTGCTGTTCTTCTCTTTGTTGTTTTGTTTCACCAATCGTTAACACAGGAGTTTTGTCGCCTCCAAGCAGACTTGTCCGCGTAGTTGTGAATAAGGCTGACATTTCTGCCCACCACGTTTATTTCTACAGCAAAGCATCTAGTAAACAAATGAACGTGCGTGATTGACTCAATCGATGGTTATTAGAATAAATAACGGGAAAGATTAGTTAGCGCCACTGCTTTAAACTGGAAAAGCACAGCTTATTCCCGGTTATTTAGAGAAACACAGCCTCAGCTTATATACCCCGAAGGAAGCTTGCCCTAAGCATTGAACGCCGAAAATGAGAGCTATGCGGCCTTTTTAGTTTTTGAGCTTGTTTTTTTTGCTGCTCCAGAAGTTTTTTTGGCGGCAACCTTCTTTGCTGGCGGTCCTTTAGCTTCCTTCGCGGCAATTAGCTCAATCGCTTCCTCAAGTGTAACTGTGGTGGCATCCAAATTTGCAGGCAGCGTTGCATTTACTTTGCCGTGTTTAACATAAGGACCATAACGTCCATCGTGGACAGTCACTGCTTCATTATCCTTCGGATGTTTACCCAGCATTTTGCCGGCAGGAGCACTACGCCCGGCACCTTTCGGTTGAGCAAGCAATTCGACTGCGCGAGCAAGTTCGATATCAAAAATGCTATCGGTGCGTGGGATCGATTTGAACCCGCCATCATGCTGAATGTAGGGACCGAAACGACCAATATTGACGATAATTTTTTTACTTGTTTCCGGGTGTAAACCCAAGTCACGGGGTAATGAAAGCAACTTAGTTGCGATTTCGATCGTTAGCGCTTCCGGCGTTAACCCTTTAGGTAGGGACACACGCTTTGGTTTCTTACCCTCTTCTCCCGTCAGCCCAAGTTGTACGTAAGGACCATAAGGACCTTGCATAAGAAGCATATCTTCGCCATTTGTAAACAGGCCGACACTGACAGGGCCGTTGTTACCATCATTGGCTGATCCCTCTTCATTGCGGGTGTAGTCACATTCCGGATAAGCCGAACAGCCGATAAAGAAACCGCGCTTGCCAAGTTTACGAGTCAATTGTTGCTCGCATTTAGGGCACTTTTCCTCAAGAAGTTCAGTCGTGGGACGTGCGACACTCGCCAGGCTTTTCTCTTGGACTTGTTTGCTAAATGCTTGCCAGAAATTTTCCAGCACCGGTTTCCATTCAGTCTTTCCGTTGGAAATATCATCGAGTTGATCTTCTAGCTTGGCGGTGAAATCGTAATCGACCCAAGGATTGAAGTGCTCGGTGAGAAATTTTATGACCACTCTGCCTACATCGGTAGGCACGAAGCGTTTTTTGTCGAGAATCACGTATTCGCGCGCGAGCAGTGTTTGGATAATGCTCGCATAGGTGGAAGGCCGGCCGATTCCGTATTCTTCCAGTGTCTTTACCAAGCTCGCTTCTGTATATCGAGGAGGCGGTTGCGTAAAATGCTGATCGCCGTAGAGCTTGTCGACGGGCAATTTTTCGCCCTCTTTAAGTATCGGTAACTTACTCTCACCTTCTTCCTCTGCGTCGTCCTGGCCTTCATGATAAACGGCATAAAAGCCGGGGAAAATCATCGTTTGGCCCGTTGCACGAAAGAGGTTAACCTTTCCACCAACTGCGAGATCAATGGCGACAGTATCAAACTGCGCCGACGTCATTTGACTGGCAACCGCCCGTTTCCAAATCATTTCGTAAAGCTTCATTTGCTCTTCGGTCACATGGCCGCGTACGCTTTCCGGCGTACGGGAAATGGAGGTGGGGCGAATCGCTTCGTGAGCTTCCTGTGCGTTCTTAGATTTGTTTACATACTCCACTGCTTTGCCGGGCAGGTAATCGGCACCGTACTGCTTGCCGATATAGTCGCGAATGTCGCCTAGTGCTTCTTTGGACAGGCTTACCGAGTCGGTACGCATGTAGGAAATTAAGCCGACCGCCCCACCGCCCACGTCAATACCTTCATAGAGCTGCTGAGCAACCGTCATTGTGCGGTCAGTAGAGAAGCCAAGTTTTCTCACTGATTCTTGCTGTAAGGTAGATGTCGTGAATGGTGCTGCTGGCGAACGTTGCTTTCGCTTCTTTTCGATCGATGCAACTTGCGCCTCATCCTTGGCATGTTTCTCTAAGAAATCAACTATTTCTTTTTGCTGCGCCTCATTTGTAACCGAGAATTGAGTGAGTTTCTCGCCTTTGAATTGTGCAAGCTTAGCAGTGAAGGCTTGACTGCCTTTATGGGTGTCGAGATGTAAAGACCAATATTCCTGTGCTTTAAAGTTTTCGATCTCGGTTTCACGTTCGGCGATCAATCGTAGTGCCGGGCTTTGTACGCGACCGGCGGACAAGCCGCGGCGAATCTTCTTCCATAGTACGGGTGAAAGATTGAAGCCCACCAGATAGTCCAATGCGCGCCGGGCCTGCTGTGCATTGACCAGAGGCATCGAAATATCACGCGGCTTATCTACAGCTTCCTGAACAGCAGACTGAGTAATCTCGTAAAACACAACGCGCTGAATGGTCTTGTTTTTTAACAGGCGCTTGCTTTTTAGAATTTCCGCTAAATGCCAAGCGATTGCTTCCCCTTCGCGGTCCGGGTCAGTTGCCAGAAGAATATCGTCAGCTTCTTTGACCGCCTTGGCAATGGTATCCACATGCTTGCTATTACGAGCAATCAACTCGTAGTTCATACGGAAATCATCGTCGGGATCAACGGCACCAGTTTTGGGTACCAGATCACGGACGTGTCCGTAGGAAGCGAGGATTTCGAATCCCTTGCCCAAATATTTCTTGAGCGTCTTGGCCTTGGAAGGCGATTCAACGATCAGCAGTTTAGCGGCCATGGAATGTGTTGCTGAGTAAGGTATCGGTTAGCCCGCGTTCAGCGGGTCGGCGGATGATGATAAGAAGAAATCGCGGCGGGTGCAAACTGTGCGCCTTAAAAAATTTACTTTCCCGTCATTTATTGGCCCAATAATCCAATCAATTTCTACAATAACAACATTTGCTGCTATAGACGGCTTTGACGTTTAAATAAGCCGTTGGTAGAGCCCACCGGGCAGACTCGCAATCTTGCCATTAAGTTCCCAAGTTAGCAGCCGAGTAGAAATTTCCTCGGCCGGGAGATTCGATCGAATCGCTAATGTGTCTACGCTAATTGGGTCGAATCCCATCGCTAGAAGCAATGGGTCTGTCTCATCGGCATTAGTGGACGCTGGTTCAGGTCTTATCAGCGATTCCCAGTGCAGTTCCTCTAAGATATCAGCTGCGGCCTCGACTAATTTCGCGCCTTGCTTGATCAAAACATGACACCCTTTCGAGAAAGGTGAATGGATCGAGCCGGGGATTGCGAATACTTCCCTTCCTTGCTCAGCCGCAAGACGCGCAGTAATCAGCGAACCACTTTTCAAGGTTGCTTCTACAATAAGGCAACCACGGCTTAATCCGCTAATAATTCGATTCCGACGCGGAAAATTTCCGGCAATGGCCGGTGTGCCTAAAGGAAATTCGGAAACAATAGCTCCTTCTTTTGCCAAACGTAGCGCAAGCGTTTTATTGCGCAGGGGATAAATAATGTCTAGCCCTGTACCTATGACCGCGACGCTACTCCCCTGTCCGGCTAAACCACCCGCATGTGCTCCCGCATCAACGCCCAGCGCCAAACCACTTACAATTGTGAGTCCCGCTTCGCTAAGACTACGGGCAAATTGCTCCGCATTGCTCATTCCTTGCGGGGTTGCGTTCCGGGAACCAACAATCGCGATAGATGGTGTGGTTAACAATTCCCGACGACCCTTTAAATACAGCAGCGGCGGCGGATCGGTAATCTGTAAAAGCTGAGCAGGATAATCGCTGTCAGCAAGTGTGACGAGATGATTTCCTGGCAAGCTTAACCATGTAAGGGTTCGCTGAACGTCCTCATTAGGCGCTTGCTCGCAAATACTGCGGGCGATAGCAGGTTTAACTACTGCGGACAGTTGGCCGTAGTTTGCCGCCAAAATATTAGCCGGCAAGCCAAATACTTTAAGAAGCTGACGATAAGACTCAGCCCCCAAACCGGAAATCAATGATAACGTGATCCACTGAGCGGCGTCGGCCAGTGAGGCGGGGGGCGTGGAAGGATCCACGTAAGGAATAGAAGGTGGTTTCTTAGACAAGGGCAGCTCTATAAATTCTTTTGCAGGCGAATGGTGGCGCTACTCGCCACCTTTGTCCACTATGCTGAACGTTTGCCATACTTTTGCTAAAGAATTTATAGATCTACCAGCAAATGGTTGCGATGTTTAATTCTCAGGCGTCTGTACTACATCGCCCACATGAAGAGAGCTTAGACTTTGGACCACCAATCCATAAGACACTTTTTCAAAGGTGCGGAAAACGAAGACCAAGCCATTGTACTCATCAGGTAACTTAATTGTGCGGGCTTTACCAAACCAGTCTTTAGATTCCTTGTCATCCAACGCTTTTACAGTGGCTCCCAGGCGATAAGCAGCTAATACATGGCCAATTTCTACGCCGTCTCGGGTACCTTTACTGATAGTCACAATAGCATTTTGACCAATTTCATCAACACCGCCAGGGGCTGACATAACGCGGCCCTTTATCATTTTGTCTGGCGCATGAGGCGAGTAGCTAGGGTAAGCCGCATTAGTGGCCGGTACTAAGCGATCTCCCTTATTGATTTCTTCCTTGGAACTCACAATTGTCATCGTGGCCGGATTTCCGCTGCGGGTTAAGCGTGCTTCTCCCAGGTAGGTCGCTTCGTAACCCAGGATTTCTCCGTTCTCAGGATCTTTTAATGCTGTGCCAGGACGATAGATTTGCCAAAGCGTGGCTTGATTATCCCCGATCCCTTCCACATATGTTTTGCTGCCTGTTCCAATAATTACCCGTTCATTTTCAGAAGCTACGATGACCGGAGCATTCACCATCCCATTCTCTTCGATAACTAAGGGGCGGGAGAGGAAGGGGCCAATGACAGAAGGCGGAATGCTGGGAATGGCTTGTTTGTCTAAGGCGCTCTCGCGAATGTGTGGCGAAAGTTTTTCAGTTCCACTGCGGCCAGCCTTCTTACCAATCGATAATCGTGGCTTGCCGTTAACGTAATCCAATGAAATGACCTCGCCTGGATAAATCCAATGCGGGTCTTTGACCTGTGCCTTGTTCATATCCCAAATTTCCGGCCAGCGCCAGGGCTTTTTCAGGAAACGCCCGGAGATTCCCCATAAGGTATCGCCCTTGACGACGGTATAACTGGAAGGGGCGTTTTCGGCGAGCTGTAACTCATCGGCTTGAGCCAGTGAAAACCAGCTAGTCAACAGAACTAAAGGTATAATTGCGCATCGAAGTTGCATATTCGTTCTCACTGTAGGCGATGTTCGGGGCGACCTTCGGAAGACCGTTTAAATGTTAAGGTTATTTAGGAAATTCTGCTCCCAATCCGTTCAATTAGCAAGCAAAAATGGCCATTAGAGATATTATCAATTATCCAGACCCGCGGCTGCATAAAGTAGCAAAGCAGGTAAAGACCGTTGACGCGGATATTCGTCGTTTGGTCGACGACATGGCGGAGACGATGTATGCCGCCCCCGGGATTGGTCTCGCTGCAACTCAAGTGGATGTGCATTTACGAGTCATTGTGATTGATATCAGCGAAGACCGTAGCGACTTAAAAGTATTTATTAATCCTAAGATAATCGAGCGCCGGGGTGAGGGGGAGCGTGAAGAGGGTTGCCTTTCCGTTCCTGGTGTTTACGATAAAGTGAAGCGTGCCCAATGGGTGCGCGTGCGAGCCTTGGATCATAACGGCGATAGTTTCGAGCTAGAGACAGATGATCTACTTGCCGTATGCATCCAGCATGAAATGGATCATCTCGAGGGAAAGGTATTCGTTGAATATTTATCCCCACTAAAGCAGAACCGTATAAAAACCAAGCTACGGAAACGTTCCAAAGAAAAAGACGTAGACGAGTAAGTGCGGTAATTAATTCACATGCCGTATCTTGTTCCGATGATGCAAGGTAATCCACTGCTCGTCTCTCCGCAAACTCCTTAAAGCTCCAAATATTATGCGCATTGCTTTTGCTGGTACGCCGGAATTTGCCGCAGATGCTCTTCGTGCTCTTATCGCTGCAGGCCACGAAATCGCATTAGTGCTTACGCAGCCAGACCGGCCGTCAGGCCGAGGCATGAAACTTATGCCAAGTGCGGTGAAGCAAGTTGCTATTGATCACAGTATTACCGTTCACCAGCCGATTTCCTTAAAAACACCGGAAAGTAATGCGCCGCTAATTACGGCGGGTGTTGATGTGATGGTTGTCGCCGCTTATGGGTTGATTCTGCCGTCAGCCGTGCTGGCAATTCCGAAATTTGGTTGCCTTAACATTCATGCTTCTTTGTTGCCTCGTTGGCGTGGTGCCGCCCCAATTCAGCGAGCGATTCTCGCGGGGGATTCCGCAACTGGGATATGCATTATGCAAATGGATGCGGGCCTGGATACCGGTCCCATTCTACTTTCCAGCGCAATTCCGATTACTGAAGATGGCACCGGCGGAACATTGCACGATGAGCTTAAGCAGCTAGGCGCGACCCTGATTAATGAAGCGTTAGCTAAATTATCTAAGGGCGAGCTTAGTGCAAAGGAGCAACCTACCGAAGGTGTTACCTATGCGGAAAAACTAAAGAAAGAAGAAGCTGGCATTGATTGGTCGCAATCGGCGATTGCCATTGAACGAAAAGTGCGTGCGTTTAATCCTTTTCCAATAACAAATACACGTTTCAATGGTGAGTTGTTACGTGTGTGGCGAGCGCATGTTGTGAAAGATGAACTAACCACACAACCTGCCGGGCAAATAATTCGTGCGGACGCGAAAGGTATCGTCGTGGCTTGTGGTGATGGTGCGCTTGCTCTTACCGAGATACAAAAGGCGGGTGGTAAGCCATTAAACGCCGCCGCGTTTCTAGCGGGTACTAAGCTAACGATTGGTTCCATATTCGGGAATGCTTGAATTTTTCCTCTTGCGATTTATCTAAAGGGTTGTACCGGGCGAGTTGGAAATTGGCTAAAAAACCGCGATTCTCAGATTTGAGGGGCACGGAAGATGTTCGGTGGGGTATGCCTGCGTTCAACAATGCCGGTTACCGATTGCAGAAATTTCAATAAAGCATCTCGTTCAGCTTTAATAGTTAATATATATAAATAACCTTAGTAATAGTAGATAAAGGCAACCGCTTTTCTGTATGAATCTATTTTTCCCTAATGTATCAATTCCTTATTACTTTTCTAAAGCGTTGTATTGTGTCTTTACAAACTGTAGTCAAATTGTGGATAAATTTTCGCGAAAATCATTCGAGGTCACTTGTCCACAAATTGAAGGGCTTTAATACAGATTTTATCCACTTAACATTTGTAGCGGCACGGCATGATCGGGAGCAAAGCCCGCATCACTTTAAATAAGCTCTTGAATTTTGCGACTGGTCGTAATCCGAAACATGCCTCGGTTGCTGCGACTACGGGTATCATGCGCATCCCAACCGAACGCGAATTGCGTGGCGTGATGGCGCATGTGAAGCATCGCGACATTCTTATTTCCATTGCTATCACCGGTGCAATTTCTTCGCTAGCGCAATTCGGCTATATGTTGGGTGGTTCGCGTAACAATGATTGCGAAGGTGGAAGCAACCCTGTACTCGCTCTTCTAATGATGATTTTGGTGCCTATTGCCGCAATGTTGATCCAATTTGCTATTTTTCGTGCTCCTGAGTTTGATGCCGATCACGGTGAAGCCGAACTTTCGGTCGATCAGCAAGCGTTGACATCCGCTTTGGTAAAGATTCAGCGCTATGCGCAAGGCATTCCGCTCAAAGTAGCCGAGGCGCACCTAAAGACCGCACAAATGATGATTGTGACTCCACTTTCCAGCAAAGGACTAAAAGGCTTGTTTAGGACACATCGAAATACCATCGAACGAATCCAACGGTTGTTGGCTATGACGCGTGCTTGAAATTCAGCGATTGGCTTGCGCGGCTGTTCAGAACGCGCTCGCGGGACGCAATCTGAACCAAGTGTTGTCTGACACTTGGCGTAAAAATACTCGTCTGGCACCCGCGGAACGTTCCGCTATCCAAGATCTAAGTTTTGGTTCCCTGCGGTTTTATGGTTTGCTCGATGCAGTTTTACGGCAGCTTCTACTAAAGCCAGTTGTTGATGAGCAAGTGCGCGTACTGCTGATCGTTGCGCTGTATCAATTGCAGTACACGCGCGCGAAACCCTTTGCGATTGTTGACCACGCCGTTTCCACGGTCGTGAAGCTTGGGAAGCCAGCGGCAAAAGGACTTGTAAACGCCGTATTACGAAATTTCCTTCGTCAGCAAGAAACGCTGCTAGCTGGAGCTACAACAGAGGAAGTCGCCGTTTTTAATCATCCTGCCTGGTTAATTACCAAACTCAAAAATCAATATCCGGCGCATTGGCAACAAATGTTATCGATTGCCCAATCGCCGCCGCCGATGACTTTACGAGTGAATGCTAGGCGATGCACGGTTGACACTTATTTAAACCAGCTGAAAGAGCAAGGTATCGATGCCCAGCATGTGGGTGGTGAAGCTGTGGTACTTTCGCATGCATTGCCAGTCGACAAAGTCCCGGGATTTGCCGATGGAATAGTCTCGGTCCAAGATGCGTCAGCGCAGTATGCCGCAGGCTTGCTGGACGTTACGTCGGGCATGCGTGTGCTTGATGCTTGCAGTGCTCCTGGTGGTAAAACTGCGCATTTGCTGGAGAAGGCGGATGTGGATTTGCTCGCACTGGATAGCGATGCCGAGCGGCTTAAGCGCGTCAATGACAACCTGAGTCGGCTTCAGCTAAAGGCAGAGTTAAAAGTTGCCGATGCAGCCGCGCTGGATACCTGGTGGAACGGGCAACTATTCGACCGTATTCTCCTCGATGCACCTTGTACTGGTTCAGGCGTGATGCGTCGTCATCCAGATATAAAATGGACGCGCCGGCCTAGCGATATTGGCCAATTCTCAGTGCAACAAAACCGGCTGCTGGAAGCATTGTGGCCAACGCTAAAGGTTGGTGGTAAATTGCTGTACGCCACCTGTTCAGTATTCGGCGAAGAAAATCATAACCAAATCGATGCTTATCTATCACGCCACGGAGATGCACGCTCTTTGCCGTTAGCGGGAGTGACAGCGATAGATGGGCAAATCATCCCTGATGACTTCCACGACGGCTTTTTTTACGCCCTGCTGGCAAAAATTTAATCTCTCACGCCTATTGCTGTTGGCCTGCCTATTGTTCGGCGGTCCGGTATGGGCTGAGGGCATTGCGGTCAAATCTGCCTCGATCGAGTTGGTGGACGAGAGCTATCAGCTCTCTGCTACATTCGATGTCAATTTTACGCAGACCATTGATGACGCAATCAATCGCGGACTGACAATTCCCTTCATTATCGAATATGAAATCACCCGGCCACGCTGGTACTGGTTAAATGAAACCGTGGTTTCCGGTTCCCGCTCTCGGCAAATTTCCTACAATGCACTCACGCGCCAATACCGATTGACGATAGGTACCCTCTATCAAAACTTCGATCGGTTGGAGGATGTAAAGCAAGTATTGTCCTCGGTACGCGGAACCGATGTTGCAGAGCGTGGCGCGCTCAATAGGGGCGCGCGCTATGAGGTCGGCGTGCGTATGCGATTAGATGTTTCGCGATTGCCAAAGCCATTTCAAGTGAATGCATTGGCATCCAAAGAATGGAGCTTGCCGTCGGATTGGTATCGGTTCACTTTTATTCCATGAACACGGCAACGTATTTAATGAAACGCGTGCGTCGTGCTCCCATATTGCGCAGCATGGTTTTTCTTTGCACGGCGCTTGGCGTAGGAATGCTTTACCTGCTTTCCAAAGCGTCAGCGAATACCGAACTCTTGTCGAGTCATTATCCCTGGTTGCTAGTGCTTGGTATGCTGCTCGCATTAGGATTAATGGTGCTGATTGCATATCAGTTGTGGGTACTCAAACGTAAACTTAAAGCGCGATTATTTGGATCGAAACTTGCGCTGCGTTTGATGGTTGTATTTGTGCTGATGGCGCTTATTCCGGGAGCATTACTCTATACAGTGTCATTTCAATTTCTTGCCAAAAGTATTGAATCTTGGTTTGACGTACATGTTGATGGCGCACTCGAAGGGGGCATTAAACTAGGCCGCAGTGCATTGGAAAATTCCCTTAAAGACCTCAATCAGAAGGCCGATACGATGGCCAACTTCCTTGTGGATAGAAAGACCGGCGGGGATGTTGCCGCATTAAATCGTTTGCGTGAGCAATACGGTGTCGAGGAGGCGACGTTATTCAATAGCCGCGGTAGCGTGATTGCCTTCTCAAGCAGCCAGCGGACAGGATTGCTTCCGGATCTGCCGGGGCCGAATATATTGCGCGATGTTCGGCAACAACAGTCATTTCGCGCAGTCGAATCAATTCCAGACCGCGGACTTTATTTGCGCGTTGTCGTACCGGTAAATGTATTATCGATATCGGAGGATATTCGCGTATTGCAAGTATTACAGCCGGTGGCCCCGGATCTTGCTCGAGACGCTGAGATCGTGCAAGCCGGTTATCGAGACTATCAAGCGCTTACCTTATCCCGTCTCGGATTGAAGCGCATATTTGGCCTAACGCTAACGCTAGCATTATTACTCACCCTCCTCTCAGCTATCGCGTTGTCTTTTGTTATTAGTGAACGGTTATCTGCGCCACTTTCAATGTTGGCGGAAAGTACCCGAGCTATTGCTAAAGGCGATTTCACAAAAATTAATCCCGTAAAAAGCCGTGACGAATTTGGTGTACTCACCCAGTCGTTCAATGTGATGACGCGACAATTAGCGGATGCCTCTGAAACAGTCGCTCGTCGCGAACGGCAGTTGCAAAGCGCCAAGTCTTATCTAGAAAGCATACTCAGCAATTTGTCAGCAGGTGTGCTCGCTTTTGATGAACGGTTTTATTTGCGTACCATTAATCTTTCGGCGACTTTCATTCTTGGGATTCAACCAGAAAGCGTGCGTGGTTTACGATTAGAAGAATGGGGGCGTACAACCCCCGATCTGGAGCCGTTTGCGATGCTGGTAGCGCGCGAGTTTCATAATACACACGCCAAGGTGTGGGAAACTCAGATGGAGTACGTGGTGAACGGCGGTATACGTACCTTGCAAGTCAAGGGATCAAGGTTGCCGGCAAGCGTGGATGCAGGCTATGTTGTAGTCTTTGATGATATTACGCATTTGCTTCAGGCCCAGCGGGATGCTGCCTGGGGCGAAGTGGCGCGGCGCCTTGCGCATGAAATTAAGAACCCACTAACGCCTATACAGCTCTCGGCGGAGCGATTGCAGCTAAAACTTGCTGATAAACTGCCCCCGCAGGAAGCTGATATGCTAATCCGTTCCACAGAGACTATTGTCAATCAAGTGGCAGCGTTGAAGCGGATGGTCAATGATTTCAGCGAATATGCTCGCAGCCAGCACATACAGCCGGTGAGTTTGTCGCTGAACGATTTAATACAGGAAGTATTGCTACTGTACGAACCGATGTCTGTAAAAATATCCTTGATATTACAATCCCCCCTTCCTGCGGTGCGGGGAGATATTGCTTTATTGCGCCAAGTCCTGCATAACCTTATGCAGAACGCGCTGGACGCATTGGCTGAAGTGGATGATCCGCAGATCGAAGTGCGTACTGAAATTGCCGAACGGGGTGTTGGGCTCACCGTTCGCGACAATGGTAGTGGTTTTCTGGAGACATCGTTGGCGCGGATTTTCGAGCCTTACGTCACCAGTAAGCAAAAGGGCACAGGTTTGGGACTCGCGATTGTGAAAAAAATTATCGACGAGCACCATGGCCGCATTCAAGTAGCCAATATGGCGCCGCGCGGAGCGTGTGTAAGTATTGTTTTACCGCTCGCGGAAGCGAGTTCGAGTTTAGGATAATCCCGCATTGGAAAATTCGAAATGGCATTAAGTCAGATTCTGGTAGTGGACGACGAAATCGGTATTCGTGAGCTGCTCTCCGAAATTCTTCGCGATGAAGGTTATAGCGTGCGTCTCGCTGAAAATGCCGCGGCTGCGCGAGCGGCACGCAAAGAGGGGCGGCCGGATCTTGTCCTGCTCGATATTTGGATGCCGGACACGGATGGCATCACGCTGCTTAGAGAATGGGCAAGTTCGGGACAGCTGACGATGCCGGTAATCATGATGTCGGGTCACGCTACTATCGATACCGCCGTCGAGGCGACACGTATCGGCGCTTTTGATTTTCTCGAAAAGCCGATTAGTTTGCCAAAGCTGCTTACAACCGTGGGGCGAGCATCCCAGGCAAGCGTTGCGCATGTACGCACGGGCATCACCTTACCGCAGTTGGGCAAATCCGGCGTGATGCAGGAATTGCGTCGGCGTCTTGATCAAGTCGCCAATAGTCGCCATCCCCTACTATTAGCTGGTGAGCCTGGTTCGGGTTTTTCCACATGCGCGCGTTATGTCCATGGTGCTAATACGCCATGGGTGGAGCCGGTGGGTGCCGACTGGCTTGTTGAAAATGCATTCGAACCGCTGAATGCGGCCAAAGATGGCACGTTATTTATCGATGATGTAACACAACTAGATCGACGCCAGCAGCGCGGACTTCTTCAACTAATCGGTAAGCTGGAGAAATCGAATGTACGGCTGATCTGCGGTGCCGCTCGGTCGATACCCGAACTTATTGCGCAGAGTGAGTTCGATGCGGCTATCTTTAATGCTGTTTCTGGTACGACTATTCGTGTGCCGGCGTTGCGAGAGCATCAGGAAGATATTCCCGATATCGCCAATCTGTTATTGACGCAGATGGTAGAAAACAAGGAAGTACCGTTGCGAGTTTTTTCTGTCGCGGCGTTAAATGCGATACGCAATTTGCCTTGGTTTGGCAATCTGCCAGTGCTAACCAATGCCATCAAAAGTTTGGCCAGCACGGGACTAGGGGCTGAGATTACTGCAGTCGATGTTAGTCGCGTTGGACCGGAATTCAATGTGGCGAAGGTTGAGGATCATTCTACTTTTGATGTCCCGCTCGATTTACCGCTTAGGCAAGCGCGTGACGCTTTTGAGCAACATTATTTCACGCATCATATTCGTGAGGCGGGTGGAAATATGTCGCGGGTGGCAGAGCGGGTAGGATTAGAGCGCACACATCTTTATCGCAAGTTGAAGCAGCTGGGTATTAAACCGGCAAGTCGCGGTGAAGAGTCTGGGGCGGTATAAGCGGATTCCATAAAAGCGTGCTTTAAAAGTTTTGGCAAAAATCTGGTTGAAATAGATTGCTGTGCAAATAGCGTTGCAGTTCTGAGATTAGCTATGCGTCAGGCCTTTAAAACATGCTCTTACGAGATTTTAATCTTTTGCATGTATAGGCGGCGTGAGCATAGAATCGCGGTTTTCGCCGGTTTTCGATCAACTGAAGGCGGATATGACCTCTCCATTAATCGTAAATTTGGAGAAATTGTTGAATGGACCGCGTGATAATGCGCTGCTGCGGTTCAGCTTGGGCAACGAGTATTTAAAGGCTGGCGACAGGAAGCTGGCATTGGAGCATCTTGCAAAAGCTGTCGAGCAAGATTCTTCATACTCCGCTGCATGGAAATTATTGGGCCGAGCGCTCGCTGAAGATGGTCAGCTGGAAGATGCGTTAAATGCTTATCGGGAAGGAATATCCGTAGCAGAAAGAAAAGGCGACAAGCAGGCTGCAAAGGAGATGGCTGTCTTTGCACAGCGCATCGAAAAAGCTTTGAACAACAAACATTAGGGGAAAGCGCAGCGGATATTAGCGATGCGCTTCGCCTCTGCTGACAGCATATAGTGGACTTAACAAAGCATTCTTTTTTTTGGGAACGGCTCCGACATATATTGGTTGGGCCACCGCGTGATCCGCTCAAGCCGGAGACACGCAGCCATATTGTATTAATTGCTTTCCTTGCCTGGGTCGGCTTAGGCGCAGATGGTCTTTCGTCCTCAGCATATGGCCCAGAAGAAGCGTTTAAGGCGCTAGGCGCTCACACCCATCTCGGGTTGTTTCTTGCCCCGGCAACGGCGCTGACGGTTTTTGTTATCGCGCTCGCATATAACCAGGTAATTGAATTATTTCCGAGCGGTGGTGGTGGCTACAAGGTGGCTACCATTCTTATCGGCCCCAATGCTGGGCTGGTTTCCGGCGCTGCTCTTATCGTTGATTACGTGCTGACGATAACCATTTCGATTGCGAGCGGAGTGGACACCATTTTCAGTTTGCTGCCGCTCGGTGCTCAGCCATATAAGCTCACCACGGAAGTCTTTTTGGTATTTTTGTTACTGGTGCTTAATCTGCGAGGGATAAAAGAGTCGGTTAACATACTGATGCCGATTTTCCTTGGCTTTGTAGTCAGCCACGTCCTGCTCATCGTTTTTGGCACCTATGCTCATCTTGCCGACATACCCCAACTCGTTCCTCACGCAATTAATGAGTCACGGTTACTGGCAGAAAGCATGAGCTGGGTATTCGTTATTGGTCTTTTCCTGCGTGCATATTCGTTAGGCGGTAGCTCTTATACCGGTCTAGAGGCGATTTCAAATAACGTGAACATGCTCGCGGAGCCTCGTGTTCGCACAGGAAAGTGGACAATGTTTTATACCGCATTGTCTTTAGCGTTTACTGCCGGCGGAATTATTCTTCTCTACCTGTTGTGGGATACCAAGCCTACTGAAGGGCAGACTATGAATGCCGTTGTGTTTCGTAACATCATCGAAAGCATTGGCTGGAGTGCGGGGCTGAACGAGATGTTGCTTATGCTTGTTTTGGCATTTGCCGGGGCACTGTTGTTTGTTGCCGCTAACACTGGCTTTTTGGGCGGCCCCGCTGTTCTTGCGAATATGGCCGTTGATCAATGGGTGCCTAATCAATTCAGTTCTCTCTCCAGTCGTCTTGTGACGAAGCACGGTGTTATTTTAATGAGTGGGGCTGCGCTCGCGATTTTGGTATGGAGCGAGGGCAAGGTCGATTTACTCGCTGTTCTTTACAGTATCAATGTGTTCATAACCTTCACCATGGCCACGCTTGGCCTGTGCATTTACTGGCGTAAACACAAACACGATATTGCGTATTGGCGTCGGCGATTGGCGCTCTCCTCGTTTGCTTTCGTGGTTTGCGCGGGTATTCTTTTAGTTACGATCTATGAGCGCTTCATGGTGGGCGGCTGGGTCACTATATTTATAACCGGATCAGTAATTAGTTTTTGCTTGCTCATTAAGCGGCACTACACTCAGACACGGTCACAAATTAAGAAGATTGATGAGATTTTCGCCGCTGCTCCTTGCGAGCCGGTAGAAAACCCGCCGGCTATTGACCGTAATGCGGCCACTGCCGTATTTATGGTGAGCCGTAGTCGCGGCACAGGTATGCATACAATGTTATGGGTACAACGGCTTTTCCCCGGCAATTTTAAGAATTTTGTTTTTCTAAGTGTAGGCGCTATTGATACTGCTGCTTATGGCGCGGATGGTGCTCTAGAGGATCTGCAAAACGAAACTCACGAGTCGCTCCAGTACTTCGTCAATTTCTGTCATCAACATGGAATCGCGGCTACTTCATACGAGTCCTATGGGACCGATCGAGTCCATGAGCTTACAAAGCTTGTGGACAAAGTTTCCGCTGAGTTTCCCAATGGCGTTTTCTTCGCGAGCAAACTGGTATTCGTTCACGACAACTGGTTTACCCGTTCTTTGCATAACCAGACTCCATTGACCATGCAGCGGATCTTGCATCTTAGAGGGCAGCAGATGGTCATTTTGCCTATGAAAATTGAGTAGGTAATTCGAACGTATTCGGTCTGAATTAGATAGAAGACCTTACGGAGAATGAACGAACTTTGAAGATGTCATTGGGCGTTTTGCATATACTACGTTGACTTGATGTAATCCGATGATTCTTGAAAGCGTTATAAGGGTGAAAAATACATCTGGTTGCATTGCTAACCGGTTTTCCTAAGAGACGAAGACAGGGTGGTATTTTCTAAGCTATGCGCCAAGCTTGCCGGTCGTTGGTGCTAGAGCTGTTTGATTTTTACGTTTTTAAGTTTAATCAAAAAAGTCTGACCGGAGATTCAGATACAAAACCGAGGCCATTATTATTGGTTCGTTGTCCGCACCGAACTCAGGAGTCTATGAGCATTAATTTTCATTGATGCGATAGGCTGCGGAATTTCTTTTTGCCTAAGGGGGCATGCAGGCTGATGCACATAAGCGCATGATTAGACTATTTAGTCACTATATACCGACCCAGTTGCTCGTTCTTTTCGGACTGGAGACCATCATTCTTGCTGTCTCCATATACGTGGGGGCTTCCGTTCGTTTTTACGATCCTGTTCGTGATTTATATGCTTTGCCCGGGGATTTAAGCTGGCAAACATTCAGCTTTGTCGCTGCAATGCTACTGATCATGAGCACTTTCGGTTTGTACAGTGCAGACCTTCCGGAAGGTGCGACAGGAATGCTCGTCCGTTTGACCATAGCGTTCTTGTCTGGCATGGGCGTAATGAGCGTAGTTTTCTATTTACTGCCGAACGTATATTTAGGTCGAGGTGCGTTTGGTATGTCTTGGCTTGTGGCGCTCATTGCCATATTTTGTCTGCGACTCGTTTTTTTCCGCTGGACTCGTCTAGGCATTTTCACTCGCCGCATTCTAGTACTAGGGACCGGGACTCGGGCCGTTAACGTGGATTTATTGGCAAAGCGAGCCAATTCCAGCACCAATCTCAATATTGTCGGTTTTTTGCCATTGATCGCCACGCAGCATCATGTTCAACCTTCCCGTATTTTAGCGGGAGAGGATTCCGTGCTGGCGGCGGTAAAAAAATACGCCATCAATGAAGTCATTATCGCGGTGCGTGATCGCCGAGGCGGCGGACTACCGATGCAGGATCTTCTTGAATGCAAATTGTCCGGCGTGAAAGTGACTGAGTTATCCAGTTTTTATGAGCGAGAGCGCGGGCAGTTGCGGATTGATTCCATGAATGCAAGCTGGCTGGTTTTCGGTGATGGTTTTCGGCAAGACACGGTACGTGAAACGGTCAAGCGAGTATTCGATATTACCGCGAGCTTAATTCTCCTGCTCGTGGCACTGCCTTTGATGCTGATTGCCGCCATCTTCATTTTGATTGAAGACGGTGCTCCTATTTTTTATCGCCAGCAGCGAGTGGGCCAGTCTAGCGAACCATTCAATATTCTCAAGTTTCGTAGTATGAGGAAGGACGCGGAAAAGGACGGCAAGCCGCGTTGGGCTTCAGCGCAAGACGATCGAACCACCCGAGTCGGACGGATAATTCGTAAAATCCGCGTCGATGAACTACCGCAGATTTTCAATGTATTACGCGGTGAGATGAGTTTTGTGGGGCCGCGCCCCGAGCGGCCATTTTTCGTTAGTGAGCTAGCCAAGGAAATTCCTTTTTACAATGCTCGGCATAGCATTAAGCCTGGTATTACAGGTTGGGCGCAGGTTCGTTATCCCTATGGCGCCTCCTTAGAGGATGCAATCGAGAAGCTGCAATACGATCTTTACTATGTGAAAAACCATACTCTGTTTCTCGATATCGTTATTTTGTTTGAGACAGTGCAGGTCGTCTTATGGGGTAAGGGCGCGCGCTAGTGACACCCCTGTATACGTCAACAATAGACTTCTTTCGCAACCGTAGCGAGCGGCCCGAGGTTGAAGCGAGGAGCGGAAGTGTGCAAGTAAGTACATTGAGCACCGGAGATTCAACCTCAGGTCGTGCAGTCGGTTTGGAAAGAAGTCTTAGGACTTACGCAAAACCACCCCAGCAAGGCGCGACGACGCAGACAGTACGAGCTTGTACGGCAAGGAGGAGCAACGCCGCTGGGGAGGTTTTGCGTAAGTCCTATCTAATAACAAGCTCCAGGCGCAGGCGATAATCTGCTTATGGAAATCGGGACTATAAGCTACGGTCTTGCTGCTATAGCGTTTAGCATCCTGACCATATTGCTTTTGGTCAGTTGGCGAGGTCGAATCCAGGGAGCAATACTGACCGGCGCCACGGCAACCTCCGCCATTTGGGCTGGTATTACCGCGTATCAAATCGCCGCTGAGCGACGGCCCCTTGTCATTGCAGATCTGTTCGAACTTCTTCGCGATGGATTGTGGCTCGCATTTCTCATGACTTTACTGGCCGGGGCTGCCGCTGGTCATCGCCCATTTCGGCAAGAGCTGCGAACCGCTGCAGTTGGAATCACGACATTCCTTTTATTGCTCGTGGCACTCACTCTGTTTCGCACACCAGATGTATTCCAGTCGTTCGCTATTCCTGATTATTTCACCGGCATATTGGGCCGACTGATACTCTCGTTGGTAGGTGTGGTTGTTATTCACCAGCTCTATCTCAATGTGTTACCGGCTCAGCGCTGGGGCATCAAATTCCTCTGTTTAGGCGCAGGCGGAATGTTTGTTTATGATTTTTACCTCTATTCCGATGCAATGTTGTTCAAACGCCTCGACCTTGTTATTTGGGACGCGCGCGGCATTGTTAATACGTTCATTGTCCCGCTTATTGCCATTTCTGCCGCTCGTAACGCCGAATGGTCGTTAGAAATCGCGGTTTCCCGCCGAATGGTATTTCAATCGACGGCATTAGTGGGCGCGGGTATTTATCTGTTGGGGATGGCGGGGGCTGGTTATTACATCCGCTTCTTCGGTGGACAATGGGGGACGGTGTTTCAAGTTACCTTCCTGTTCGCTGCGTTGATCTTGCTATTGATCATTCTATTTTCCGGCGCAGTACGCGCCCGCCTCAAAGTTTTCGTAAGCAAGCATTTTTTCAGTTATCGATACGATTATCGTGAGGAGTGGTTGCGTTTTACCCGCACCTTGTCTGAGGGGGAGCCCGGGGTGCAATTACGGGAGCGCTCCATTCAAGCTATTGCTGAATTGGTCGAGAGCCCAGGCGGCGCATTGTGGTTGCGGCGAGACACGGGTAATTTTGAACGCGTAGCGCACTGGAATTTACCTGGCGTAGCCGGCACTTTAGAAGTGGAAAATGTATTCGCCGTTTTCCTGGGCCAGCGGCAATGGGTTATTAATGTGGATGAATGCGATGCCCATCCTGAGCGGTACGATGATCTCGCGCTTCCTACGTTTTTGCGCGCGATTCCCCGCGCTTGGCTTATTGTGCCGTTAATTTTGCACGAGCAGCTCGTGGGTTTTATCGTGCTGGCACGCTCACAAGGGCAAGTAACGCTGAACTGGGAGGTTAGCGATCTGCTTAAAACCGCCGGCCGACAAGCGGCCAGTTATCTCGCTCAGTTAGAGGCTGCTAGTGCGTTGTTGGTCGCTAGGCAGTTTGACTCGTTCAATCGAATGTCTGCTTTTGTCGTCCATGACTTGAAAAATCTGGTGTCCCAACTCTCTTTATTGCTTTCCAACGCGGAAAGACATAAAGATAACCCGGAGTTTCAACAAGATATGCTGGAAACCGTGGACAATTCAGTTGAGAAAATGAAACGCCTTCTCACGCAATTGAAGACAGGCAATCCAGCACCGGAAGCATCAATCACTCTTTCATTGGATGCCATTATCAAAGCCGCGATCGCCGCACAGGCAGGATCGCATATCACCCCCGAATTTGAAATGAATGGCCAAACGCCCCAAATAGTCGCGGGCGCCGAACGACTGACTCGGATTCTCGGGCATCTTATTCGCAATGCTATTGAAGCTACCCCTGTTAACGGGAAGGTAACGGTTCATCTGGCGACAGAAGAAAAATTTGCGATAATGGAAGTCACTGATACGGGGCGAGGGATGAGCGAGCAATTTATTCGTGACAAGCTTTTCCGTCCGTTTGAATCGACCAAGCAGACCGGCATGGGCGTGGGCGCTTATGAGTGTCAGCAATATGTAGCGGAGCTAGGCGGCCGCATTCAAGTGGAAAGCAAAGAATCAATGGGCACGACCTTTCGCGTCTGGTTACCTAGAGCAGACAGAGCGGACAATAAAGAGCTGGTTTTAGAAACGAAAGGAACCGCGTGAGCCAGAAAAAAAGCACATTGCTAATCGTCGAAGATGATCCGGGTTTGCAAAAGCAAATGCGTTGGAGCTTCGACGGCTACGAAGTAGTAGTAGCGGGCGATCGCGAAACCGCCATTGCGCAAGTACGTCGGCATGAGCCGCCGGTCATGACAATGGATTTGGGGCTTCCCCCTGATCCCGATGGGTCATCCGAAGGACTTGCGACTCTTGAGCAGGTATTAGCGATCGCTCCAGATACCCGCGTAATCGTAGTGACTGGAAATCAGGATCGCGCCAATGCAGTGGCGGCAATTGGTATGGGCGCTTATGATTTTTATCAAAAACCTTACGATCCGGAAACGCTGAATTTAGTTGTTGCCCGCGCGTTCCGCATGCACGAGCTGATGCAGGAAAACCGCCGGTTGCGGATGCGTCAGAGCGACTCACCGATGCATGGAATAATTTCCCGGGACCCCGGGATGCTTAAGGTGTGCCGCAACATCGAGAAGGTTGCGCCTTCTGATGCAACGGTTATGTTGCTAGGCGATTCCGGTACCGGTAAAGAACTTTTGGCGCGCGCGCTTCATAGCTTAAGCCCGCGAGGCGTGAACAAATTCGTTGCCATCAACTGTGCCGCGATTCCAGAAAACTTGTTGGAAAGCGAATTGTTTGGGTATGAAAAAGGTGCGTTTACCGGCGCGGCTAAACAAACTCGCGGCAAAATCGAATATGCCGACGGTGGTACCTTCTTTCTCGATGAAGTAGGCGATTTGCCTGGCGCTTTGCAAGCAAAGTTGTTGCGTTTTCTTCAGGAGCGAATAATCGAGCGAGTCGGTGGTCGGGAGGAAATTCCGGTGGATGTCCGCGTTGTTTGCGCGACCCATCGAAATTTGCAGGAACTGATCCAAGCGGGCCGTTTTCGAGAAGATCTCTATTATCGGTTGTCGGAAATAGTGATCACCATTCCACCGCTCCGAGCCCGGCAAGGTGATCGCGCATTACTGGCGCATGCTTTTATGAATAAATTTTCTGGACAAGAAGCGCACACAATTGTGGGCTTCCATGAAGATGCATTGAATTTGATTGAAAGCTACGAATGGCCGGGAAATGTGCGGGAAATGGAAAATTGCATCAAACGTGCGGTTATTATGGCCGATGGCCCGTATATCACCCCCGAAGATTTGGGCATCAATAATGCCGCACAGGAAGAGCCTGAGCCATTAAACCTCCGGCAGGTGCGCGACGAAGCTGAACGCAAAGCCGTCGTCAAGGCGTTGGCTCGTAGCGACGGCAACATTGCCAAAGCTGCCGAAATTTTAGGCATTTCGCGCCCTACCCTATACGACCTAATTGGTCGATATAGCTTGCGCTAATCCCCTCGCGTTTTCGCTGTTGTTAACAAAGGAGCGGTAAATGAACAATTTGCCGCTCTTCTAAGAAAGAATGGTCATGAAATTGCAATCCCGGAAATCACGCCTAGCCACTCGAATGGCACCCTTGCTGGTTGCAACGTTGTTAATAGGCGCATGCGGCAAGAACACGAATGTTAGTGCGCTTATCGCCGAAGGAAAGCAAGCGCAGGCCAAAGGTGATTACAAAACCGCCGTCATCCAATTCAAGAATGCGTTGCAGACAAATCCGGACAACGGCGAAGCTCGTTATCTTCTCGGGCTCGCTTACATTTATGGCGGTGATCCCCGTTCCGCAGAAAAGGAATTCCGTAAAGCACTCGAATTGAAAGTGGACTCAGCGATCGTTTTGCCGAATCTCGGTAAAGCGTTACTGCTGCAGGGTGAGTTTCGTAAAGCGTTGGACGATACGGTGATGGATAACGCCGCGAATCAGTCAGCGGAATTGCTCAGCGTGCGCGGCGCGGCACAACTTTCTTTAGGGAAAATCGAAGACGCTAAGGCCTCGTTTGAACAGGCACTGGCCAAGTCACCAGACTCTGCAGATGCATTATTGGGACAAGCGCGTTTATCAATCGTTAACAAGGATTCCGACGGCGCCATGAAGTTGGTGGATCGGGTGCTAGAAAAATCACCAAAGCATCTTGAAGGATTGTTACTCAAAGGCGATCTACTGCGAGCTAAAAATGATAACAATGCCGCGTTAGCTACTTATCAGAAAGTCATCGACGCTTATCAAGAAAATGTCCCGGCTCGGCTTAACATGGCGACCATTTATATTGGTACCGACAAGTATGATGAGGCTGGCAAACAACTAGAGGCCGCACGCAAGATCGCGCCGCAAAGTCCTATCGCCCATTACTTGCAAGCGCTTATCGAATTCAAGCAGCAGAACTATGCAAAATCGCGAGAAAGCTTACAGCAGGTACTAAAAACCGCACCTGGACATTTGCCGAGTCAAACCCTTGCGGGGGCAGTGGAGTACACCTTAGGGAATTATGCCCAGGCCGAGCAATATTTGAAGTTGGTGCTTGAGCGTAGTCCGAAGAATCTTTATGCACGTAAGCTTTTAACCGCTTCGTTGTTACGCAATCACCAAGTGCTGCGCGCCGTTGAAGTATTGCAACCAGCTTTACAGCAAGCGCCGGAAGATTCGGCCATCCTCGCGTTAGCCGGCGAAGTGTACACACAAAATAATGAGTTCACGAAAGCTGCGCAGTTTTATGAAAAGGCATCGAACATCGATCCTAAAAATGCGCAATTGCGTACCGGGCTTGGCTTAAGCCGGCTAGCTGCTGGCGATGGGGATCGCGCCATGGCTGATCTAGAAGCAGCGACTGATCTCGATACTAATAAATATCAAGCGGACGTGATGCTAATCATGTCTCATTTAGCGCGTAATGAATTCACTGAAGCGGAAGTAGCGACCGGGGCTTTGGAAAAGAAGCAACCAAATAATCCATTGACCTTTAACCTCCGTGGCGCCGCGCAAGTCGGTAAGAAGAAATTTCCCGAGGCACGCAAATCGTTCGAGAAAGCGCTTGCATTGCAGCCTACTTATTTCCCGGCGGCAATGAATCTTGCGCAGCTCGATCTTCAAGACAAGGATCCGCAGGCTGCGAGAAAGCGGTTCGAAGCTATTCTTGAAAAAGATCCAAATAATTTACAAGCGTTATCCGCTTTAGCTGGATTGAGCAATCAGATCAAAGCATCGCCGCAAGAGGTTGTCGAATGGCTTAACCGAGCGAAGAAAGGCAATCCTACTTCATCGCAGCCGGCGCTCTTACTGGCCCGCTATTACCTTGGTACCGGTGACAAAAAGAAAGCATTGGAACTGGCTGTCGAGGCACAAGCGATCTCACCGGAAAATCCGGAAGTGTTGGACACGCTTGGGTTGTTTCAGCTATCTGCCGGAGAAAAAAATGCGGCAGAAACGACTTTCAATAAATTAGTCTCGGTGCAGCCTAATTCGGCGATGGCACTGGTGCGACTCGCCAATGCGCAATATGCCAATGAGAATGTTAAGGGAGCGACGGCGTCGCTGAAGAAAGCGCTAGAAATTAAACCTGATTTACTAGACGCGCTGACTGCGATGGTTGCGATAGAAATCCGGGCCAAACGCTATCCAGAAGCAATGACGATTGTGAAAAAGGTTCAAGCCCAAACTCCAAAATCTCCTTTGGGAGGTATTTTAGAAGGGGATGTGCGTCTTGCAGATAAGCAATACGCTCAAGCTGCTGCGGCCTATGAAAAGGCTTATGGGGTATCGCGCAGCGGCCCGTTGGTCGTGAAGTTGCATACGGCACTTGCGTTGGCGGGTAAGCCCGATGATGGTGAGGCGAGGCTGGTTGCCTGGCTTAAAGATAATTCCTCTGATGCAACCGTAAGAATATATCTGGCGGACGCTTACCTAAAGCGGCAGAAATACAAAATCGCAATCGAACAGTATGAATGGATCATTAAGGCGCAGCCGCAAAATTTACTGGCATTAAATAATCTTGCTTGGGCCTATCAACAAGTAAAAGATCCTCGCGCATTACAGGTCGCGGAGCAAGTTTACAAAGCCGCGCCGCGTAGTGCTCCGTTTATTGATACGTATGGTTGGATGTTAGTTGAACAAGGACAAACAGATAAAGGCCTCGGTCTTTTGCAACAAGCGACTACCGCTGCGCCTGATGAACAGGAAATCCGCTTCCATTACGCTTCCGCGCTGTATCGTGCTGGCAAGAAAGAAGAAGCACGTATTGAGTTAGAACGGATTCTGGCTAGTGGTGTGAAATTCGCTCAAGAGAGCGAAGCCACTGCTCTGCTCGCGCAAATTAAGAAATAAGCTTAAGGGGTTCATAGCGTGCGTACTTCAGCGATACAGACAGTAATCCTTCCCTTGGGACGCACTTTGTTGGCGATATCTTTGCTCGCTGCGGCCACTTCTTGCAATAAGCACTCGAGTACTGACGCATTGTTAAAAAATGCGCAAGAAGCGCAAGTGAAGGGCGAATACAAATCGGCAATTATTCATCTTAGGAATGCCGCACAAGAAGCACCGGAAAATCCCGAGCCCCGTTTTCAATTGGGGTTGGTATATAACGAAACGGATGAACCTCAAGCCGCGGAAAAAGAATTTCGTCGCGCTATCGAATTGAAGAAGGATGCGGCTGTTGTAAAACCCCATTTGGTAAAAGCGCTGTTGCTACAAGGTCAATATGAAAAGGTGTTGGAGGAAACGCGAGTACGGCCGCAAAAAAATGGTGAGTTAAGTGCGGACATGTTAAGCGCACGAGGAATCGCTCAACTATCGCTCGGCGCGATTGATGATGCCAAAGCGTCGTTTGAAAAAGCATTAATACAATCGCCAGATTTTCCTGACGCTTTATTAGGCCAAGCACGCCTTGCTGTTGCAACTGGCGATACGACTAATGCTGTCAGTTTGGTTGATCGGGCATTGACGAAATCGCCTAAGGACTTAGACGCATTATTGGTAAAAGGTGATTTACAGAGGATTCTTAATAAGAATGATGGGGCATTGGTGGCTTATCAAAAAGTTGCCGAGTACTATCCAGAAAATATTCGAGCACGGCTTAATATCGCTTCTGTTTATTTGGGCACGGCTAAATACGACGAAGCGCTTAAGCAGGTAGAAGTGGTGAGAAAAATTTCACCGCAAAATCCAATGGCGGATTACTTGCAAGGATTGGCAGAATTCAGACAAAAAGAATATGGTAAGGCGAAAGCATCAATTGCCCGAGTGTTGGCGGCAACACCAGACCATATTCCGACCCGGTTGTTGGCGGGGGCCATTGAATATGCGCAGAGTAATTACAGAGACGCCGAACCCCATTTAAAGTACGTACTCGATCGCGCACCTAAAAATCTCTATGCACGCAAGTTACTAACCGCGAGCTATTTACGTAGTAGGCAAATACCGCGGGCAATCGCTACAGTCGTTCCCGCATTGAATCAGGCACCTGATGATGTGGCTATCCTGGCTATGGCAGGTGACGCATATATGGAGAGCGGTGAGTTCGCTAAAGCGACGGTTTATTATGAAAAGGCTGCACGAATTGATCCAAAGAACGTTCAAATGCGCACAGGCCTTGGCTTAAGCCGCCTGGCTTCTGGCGAGGGAGATCTCGCCATGGCTGATTTACAAGCGGCGGTTGGTCTAGATGCCGACAAGTATCAGGCCGATGTATTGATGGTAATGGCAAGCCTTGCGCATGATGACTATGAAAAGGCAGAGCTGGCTTTACGCGAAGTGGAGAAGAAGCAACCGAATAATCCATTAACGTACAATCTAAAGGCAGCCATACTCGCCGGCAAGAAAAAATATCCTGAAGCAAGGGCTGCTCTCGATAAAGCGTTAGAAGTACAACCCAACTATTTTCCCGCAATTGTTAACCTCGCTCAATTGGATGTGCGAGAAAAAAAACCGGAAGCCGCTCGCAAGCGTTTGGAAGCGTTGCTGCAGAAGGATCCAAATCACGAGCAAGCACTGCTTGCGCTTGCTAGTTCGGGGGCTCAAATCGGCGCTAAACCTGAAGAAGTGGTTGAGTGGTTAGTTCGGGCAAAACGCGCGAACCCGGGCTCATTGCAACCATCAATCATGTTGGCGCGGCATTACTTTGGTGTAGGTGATGCCAAAAGAGCGGTTAATTCTGCCAAAGAAGCGTTGGCGATTTCTCCCGATAGCGCAGAAGTCATAGAAATCTTGGGCGATGCTCAGATGGTGGGAGGAGAAGGCAATAGCGCAGTGACTAGCTTTAGTAAATTAGTTACTTTACAGCCGACTTCGGCTAGGGCTTTAGTAAAGCTTGCGAATGCGCAGATCGCTAACGAAAATGCCCCCGGAGCCACTTTTAGTTTAAAAAAGGCGCTGATCTTAAAACCTAATTTTATAGAAGCGCAGGTGGCGCTGGGCAAACTAGAGGCTCGTGCCGGTCGTGTTAACGAAGCAATGCGCATAGTTGGCCAATTAAAAAGCCAAGCACCGAAATCGCCAGCGTCCGCAGTTCTCGAGGGTGATGTGCGCATGATTGAGAAAAAATATGTCGAAGCGATTCCTGCTTACGAACGAGGCTTGGCAATGGGGCATGATGGAATGCTGCTTCTAAAGCTGCATAAAGCGCTGGTGCAAGCGGGCCGAACTGACGAAGCAAATACTAGGTTGTTTGCTTGGATCAAAAGTAATCCGGAAGATTTCTCAGTCCGTTTTTATATCGGCGATATAGGCCTGAAAACAAAGAAAGCCGATATAGCCATAGAGCAGTATTCATGGATTGTGAAACGTCAACCGCAGAACCTATTGGCTCTTAACAATTTAGCATGGGCCCATCATCAAGCGGGTAGTTCTAAAGCGCTTGAGACCGCAGAGCGCGCATTTAATATCGGCTCAAATGAGCCTCTCATTATGGATACTTATGGCTGGATGCTAGTGAGTTATGGGCGATTGGATAAGGGGCTTGATCTACTGCAGCGAGCTTCCGCGCTTATTCCCGATCAACAAGAAATTCGCTATCACTATGCCGCCGCATTGGTGAAATCTGGGAAAGAGGATGCCGCTAAGGCGGAATTGCAGCGTATCATTGCGGCTGCACCAAAATCTGCCGAAGCGGTAGAGGCCCAAGAGTTGCTGGGCCGATTAAACTAAAAGCATCGATACGAAAATTGTCGAGAAAAATTACAGTGGCATGCTATAAAAAGAGTTAACCTTTTTTCAGAGCCCTTTGCGCCTAACTAAAATAACTATTAATCAATGGAGTACCTTTCATTATAAATAATTGGCCCATTTATTGCTTATATCGTCGCATAACGATGGGCCTTATAAAAATTCAGCATTTCCACGGACGGACATAATGATTAAGAAGATTGCAGCTTCACTGATTTTCACCCTAAATCTTGGCCTTGCAGCGGAAGCTGGCGCGGTCATTATTAATTGGGATCTAACAACGGCTAGTTCTGCGGTGTCGACTGGTAATGCCAGCGTAAATGCACTGACATTCAACAGCGGTGGGCATAACTTAAAAGTATCGGCGTATTGTTCCGGTAATAGTGATGGCTCTGGTGCTTTTGGCGCTGCGCACGTTCAGCAATACAGCGGTGGTTTAGGTATAGACAGCAACGGTAGCGCAATTTGCAGCGGAGATAGTGCTAGTTCCTCTCCTGAACATGCCGTCGATAACCATGATAAGGACAATTTTTTGTTGTTCGAATTCGACAGCGTAATGTCTGCGCAAGCTTTTCAGCTTGGCTGGTTGCAAACTGATTCGGATGTTCAAGTATGGTACGGACCGAATTCTGGCGCTGCAGGTTTGAATTTAAGCGGAGCTTGCGTAAGTGGTTGCGCTAATACGTTCTCAAGCCTGGGATTTGGGACTACACAAACATTTAACGATGTGGCAATTAATACATCTAAGACTTTGGCTCCAGCTACTGGGTCTCGTTATGTAGTGATGGCAGGTGCGCTTGGAAATAATGACGATTTCTTTAAAGTTAAAAACTTGAGTGCAAAAGTACCTTCTCCTTCTTCAGTGGCGTTATTTGCTATCGGTCTCTTAGGCTTAGGTTTGCATCAGCGTCGTAAACAGGCATAGTTAAATCGCATAACTAATGCATTAGTTATGAAAATAAAAACCCCGGTTCACCGGGGTTTTTATTTGACCTCTTGGTTCACAGAGCCATTTTTTGTTAATCCATTTCTAATATTCTTACCTATGAAGTAGAGTAATTCAATTTAGTTTCCTATGAATTTAGTGTAAAAAACACTGACAACAGTGAGTGTGCTTAAGAAAATTGCTAAACCAGAGTTATCATTAGCGCTACCCTCATCTAAGAAGTTTCTTTGGCTCACAAGACAACACCAGTTTACAGTTTCTCCCTCTGTCACCGATTTTATAACTACGGATCTCAAATGATGTTCAGTTTACGAATTCGCAGCTTGAAGGCTTGTGCAGCTTTTTTCGGCACTATAATTGCTATTACATTGCCGATAGGTTGTGAAAGATTGAAGAATTATTCTGATGCAGACCATGTTACTCGGGCTAAATCCTTTGAGGACAAAGGCGATCTGCAATCAGCAATAATTGAACTCAAAAACGCACTTCAAAAGAATCCATCAAATAGAGAGGCGCGTTGGTTGCTTGGCGACGTATATGTACGTACGGGTCAAGGCAGCGAGGCTGAGAAAGAACTCACCCAGGCCGCGAAGTTAGGAGTCAACCCTGAAAGCCTCAAGGTTTCAATGGGCAGGGCGTTAGTCTTACAAGGTGAATACAAGCGAGCCATTGACGAAGTTCAAGTTAGTCAAAATTCTTCGCAAGCTAATACTGCGAAAATTCTAGAAATTCGAGGCCGGGCTTTCTTGGGATTAAAACAACCTAGTGAAGGATGCCCTCTCTTTGAGCAAGCGCTTAAAAGCGATGCTACATATATATTGGCCCATTTGGGGCTGGCCCGCTGTATGGGCGGGCAAGGACGGGTGGACGAAGCCAGAAGCACAATACAAAAAGCAATAAAGTTAGACTCCAACAGTGGTGCTAGTTGGATATTGTTAGGCGATTTAGAGCGTGGGCAGAATCGTCTTGATGCAGCAGAGTCGGCATATAGCAAGGCGATTCAAATTAGGCCAGACAATCTTGACGCATTACTTGGCCGAGCGACTACTCGAATTCAGGCAAAAAAATTTCCAGCCGCAAAAGAGGATATAACTATTGCTTCAAAGCGTGTTCAAGACCATCCTTTGTTGAGTCATTTGAATGGGGTGATCCAGTTTAAAGAGAACAAATTAACGGATGCCAAAACTTCGTTCGAAAGTGCTTTAAAGCGCAAACCGGACTACATGCCTTCTGTTCTTTGGTTAGGACTTACGCATTATGGATTGAAAAATTACGAACAAGCGCTCACACAAGTTCGTCAATATATTCAGGTTGTCCCGCAGGCTACTCACGTTCAGGCTTTAGAGGCCTTAATTTTGGCGAAATTGGGAGATCACGCAGATGCTCAAAAATCCGTCAGAAATTTAGGAATTTCAAATATTGAAGATCCTCAAACGCTTGCTTTGCTTGCCCAGGCGGAAATGCTTATTGGGGATGACCAATTAGGGGCACAAACACTTTCAAAGCTTATTGAAAAATCACCGCAAACAGCAGAAGTACGAGCAGCACTTGCAATGACTTTAGCCAAACAACATAACTCCAAAGCTGCTATTCAAGAATGGGAAAAAGCTATTCAATTAAACCCAAAACTAATAATGGCGGAGGAAGGTTTAGTTCGGACGCTTATACAAGAGAAAAAATTCGACCAAGCATTAGTTGCAATTGATGCATTTCAACAACGCCATCCTGAAAGCCCTATGCCTCAAAATTATCGTGGCGTTGTGCTGCTTTTACAAGGAAATGAAGAGGACGCTAAGAAGGCATTCACTAAGTCGATTGAACTTCAACCCGGCTTTCCAGCTGCAGCCCATAACTTAGCGCTCATTGCATTGCGCAAAAAGGACTTGAACGGCGCGCGCGAGGCGTACCAAAAAGTGCTGGCGCATGAGAAGGACCACTTGCCAACATTGCTAGCGTTATATCAGTTGGACCTTCAACGAAATAACCAACCGGCTGCGCGTAAATGGCTTGAATCCGCAATTGCGTCCCATCCCGCCGAGGTAGAGCCTGCTGCGTTGCTTGCGCAGAGTTACCTTGGAGGCGGAGAAGCGCGCAAAGCTTTGGATGTGTCACAAGCTGCCGCTGCTTCTAAGCCAGAGAATACGGGATTGCTTGAAGTGCGAGGCCTTGCTTACTTAAATGCTGGGGACCCAGGTAATGCACTTGCCAGCTTCAAGCATTTGTTGAAACTCCAACCAGCCTCGTCGCAGGCGAGTTTCTATGAGTCTGTCGCGTATACCGCGCTTGGTGATTTGGCGGGGGCGCGATCAGCGTTAACGGATACACTGAGGCTTGACCCTAAACATTTTCAGGCTCGCGCGGCTTTGGCGCGGTTGGAATTGAAGACTGGGAAATTTGACGAAGCAAGTCGAGTCGCGAAGGAATTACAAAAATTAAATCCAAGCATCCCTGATGGTTACATTATTGAAGCGGATGTTAATACTCAGCAAAAGCGTTATCGTGATGCAATTCGTGTATTGGAAACAGCGCAAAAACAATTTCCGAACTCAGATACTCTAATTTTTAAATTGGCGCAAAACCGTCTTAGTGCTAATGATGGCCAGGCTGCCATTGCACCAATCCAAGCTTGGCAAAAGGCGAACCCAAGCGATGCGAGGGGGCCACAGTTTTTAGCGGCAGCGTATTCAAGATTGGGGCGAGAAAAAGAAGCCGTTGCGGCTTTCGAAGCTGTGCTAAAGCTGTCTCCTGATGATATGGTCGCGTTAAACAATCTAGCTTTGCTCTTACAAAAAAGCGAGCCTGAGCGAGCTGTTACTCTAATTGAAAAAGCAGTGAAGCTCAATCCTAAGTCTCCTGCTTTGCTAGATACCTTAGGTTGGATGAGAGTTGAGCAGGGGAAGACTAAAGAAGGAATGGAGTCATTGAAGGAAGCGGTGGCACTTGCACCAGGAGATCCAACTATTCGTTATCATTTCGCTGCAGGATTGGCTCGGTCCGGCGATAAAGCAACTGCGCGGAGAGAATTAGAAAAATTGCTCTCCTCCAATCCGCAATCAGCTATTGCTAAAGACGCGAAAGCGTTGCTTGGCCAACTCTGATAACTCACTTAACCTAAAAAAGGTGAGATTGCTTAGTTAAACCATGTATAGCTGGGCGTTATAAATTGAATCAATGCAGGAAGTGTTTGAAGAGTGCATCGACATCACATCGAAACTTTCTGCGGCAGGCTTTTGCTTGTGCCCATTTTTGTTCAATTGGATTTAAGTCAGGAGAGTAAAGCGGAAGGTATTCCAATATATAACCGGCTTATTGGATCTGCTGCTGGGTATCTTGGCGTTTATGAAACGTGGCGTTATCCATCACAATCACCGTGCCTTGTGGATGTTTATGAAGAAGATCTTTCGTAATCCAGGTATGGACGTCTTCACTATCTACCGCACCTTCAAATAAACAGGCGGTGAGCAGTTGATTGTCTTGTAAAGCGTCAAACACATTGATTTTCTACGTTTGGCGTGCCAGTCTTGTTGATCAACGCAGCGCTAGCCTTTGCGGCTATCGCCGTAACAGCGCGGCATATCAGAAGCAAAACCACTTTCATCTATGTAGGCAATCGGTTTATTTGCCCATTCGTACTATTTGACCTTTTCCACAAATGCTTCATGAGCTTTGGCTTCAGCCTTGGGATCTTTAAGTGTTTTTTACGGTCGATCCCCAATCGCTTGAGCGCATCGCATATGCCGCGCCTGCTCATGCCAACCGCTCGGCTCGCTCAAATTGAGAATCGTCAAGATAAGCTGCCACATCCTTGGTTAAGGCTTGCATATTAATCCGTGGTTTTCGATTCCGTTTAGCCACAGGCTCAACATTTTTTGCCCAGCATTTCAAGCTAGACAATTCAATGTGAAACCGTCTCGCTGTTTCTGACGCGCTCAATCCATCCTTTGCCCGCACCTTGAAAATATGCTGCCGAAATTTTAATGGATAGGTCATCTTTTCAGATTAGACCAACCTATAGCACCACAGCTTTAGCCGCTTCGGCCTCCGTTGGAAACTTCAGCTGGATCCGTGCAGCGACAAGCGCTGAGATTTGTGAGAACGCTTCTCTATCCTAAATAAAAAACCCCCGAGAACCGGGGGTTTTTTGGGGCGCTACGAAACTAACTATTAGCTCTTGCGACCGCGTACGGTTCCGGCTAAGCCTAACAGGCCAAGTCCAACGAGCAGCAACGATGCTGGCTCAGGTACTGCGTTTTGGCTGATGTTGGTCGTTCCGTGCGTTCCGTATGCAAATGGTGACGGGGTGTTGTTAAAGCTGCTGTTGATTTCCCAATCAGCAACGTTACCAGTGCCTAATGCAACTTGGCTGTTGGTATTGTAGAAAGAATCGGCAAGACCTGCTCCAGTTACGGAAAGTAATCCAATCCCTGTGCCACTGATGCTGCTGCCTAGCAGTGTGCCATCAGAAACTAAGGTGGAATTAAGGCCAGTCGCCAAATCAAGGAAATTTACACCAACTAATTGCATCCACAGGTTACCGTCGGTGAAACCGGCAGCAGTACCGAAACTCGCATCAGGTGAGTTGTCGGAATAAAAATTAACCGTACCACCGTTGAAGGTGATATGCGAAGGAGAAATGCTGGTTGCGGTGTAACCAGAGAATTTAAAGGTCAATTCACGGCCGTTTTGGCCGTTTTGCCAAACGAGGTTTGCACCGTCGTAAATTTGCGTAACTTGACCTACGCCTTCAAGCTGGTCGCCAACGGCAGTAACTATGCCGCCACCAACCTTTTGTTCCATAATTGTAGCTACGTCAAAGTGAAAATTGCCGCCGGTTCCGACGTCAATGCCGTCGATTACAACTGCGCCCGCAGCCAATGGCAGCGTTGCTGCATAGGCTACGCCCAATACGGCGACTACTTGCTTAATGCTCGATGGAAACTTCATTATTTAGCTCCTTGATGATTGCTCTTGTTTAAATTGACTTCAGGCGTTTGTTGACGCCGTCTAACATATTGTTAGCAGGAAGCGTGCCACATTTTTTATTTAATAATAATCAATTGGTTATATTATGATTCGCGACCTAGATAGGGTGTGCTGTAAAATTTTTCGACGTCATTTTTAGAGCGATTTTAAAATAACAGGCTTACCGCCGAAAGCTGAGCCATTATTTAAATCCGTTGAGGCGGAAAGCACTCTAATTTAGGGCATGGGCGCATAACTTTTTACTTTGGGAGCACTCGCGAAAGCAAAAGTCGGCGCAACCTTTGTAAGGGGCCGCGCATCCCCCAGTAGTAAGTTCTACGGCGAAATACTCTAAGTAATGCATCGAACTGATAAATAGTAGGAACCGCGATAGGGGTTGTTTTATGGGTAAGTAGATTAACCACTTCGCTTACAATTGCTCCAGCGATGAGAAATGGAGCGGCGCCAACAGAGGGGAGTCTTTTTTCGCTTAACTTTGCATTGCCTTGTTGTAAGTAGCGGAGAAGAAACGCTCGTGGTGCAATTCCGGCAATTAGCGAAATAACCAGTTCTCGTTCCGGCATTTCGGGGCGGAAGCCGAAATAGTCCTCAAAACTCATTCCCTTCGGATCAAAACTTAATAAGGTAAAGCCAAACCCGAGAGGGGGGGCAGTTAACACCCAAAGTCCCCGTGCTCTTGCGTGAGAATACAAAAGAAAGCGTTCGCGGAAGCAATAGAAATCTAATGAGTCAACGACGATGTCAACGCCCTCTAAAAAAGCGTCAATATTTTCGACATTGATACCTTGATCAAATAATCGGATGTCGGCTTCTGGATTAATCGCATGTGCAAACTCGGCCGTGACGTCGGTTTTTTTACGGCCAATTGTCGACATGAACGCGCCGCTCTGTCTATTAAAATTAGCGAGTTCAAAGGTATCAGGATCCGCTAGGTTAAATGCGCCGATTCCAACACGTGCAAGTGCCTGCACTTGGGCGCCGCCGGTACCACCCAAGCCGGCGACAGCAACCCTGGAGCGTCGTAATAGTTGCTGCTCATCCGCATTAAGGAAACCGAGATTACGTTGAAATGCGGTCTCGTAATCGAACGGTTCGTGCGATTTAGATGGCAGAAACACGTTGCTAGTATTATTTTGTTCCAACAATTAGCCCATGATTCAACGGTAAATTGTCAATGCGCCGCACATTCGCGAAACCTGCTTTTAGCGCAATAGTTTCGTAATCGTTCCATGAATGCAGCATGCCCTCGCCTGTTGCTATACCTAAAAAATACGGAGATCCGAGAGCTGTGCTTAGCGGACCTGAATCATCGTCATTTCCCATCATGTTGAATAGGAATACGGAACCGCCAGAAGGTAGCGCGGAATATGTTCTTTTTAATAAAGCCAGTTCATGCTCAAGCGACCATATTGTAAAAATATGGCAGTAAATCACCGCGTCGATACCTGGTGGGAATGGGTCGGAAAGGAAGTTTCCCGGCCAAACCGAAACCCTTTCTTCTAAGCCATTTGCTGCAATATTCTTACGGGCGATTTCACAAACCGTAGGAGAATCGAAAATTGTTACACGAAGTTTCGGAAACTTCCTGGCTAGTGCCATCGCGTTGGTGCCATCGCCGCCCCCCGCATCAACGATATGAGAAAGATTTCCAAAATCATATGCAGACAAGAGATGGGTGTTCGCTTGAGAGGAAAGACTGCTCATTGCAGTTTGAAAAATTTCTTCCACTTTGGGATGGGCGGTTAGGCGCTCGTATAACGTGTTTCCCGGGCCGGGAAAACGTTCAAGCCCAACATTTCGGCTCTGGCGCAACGATTCGACGAAATCAATCAAGCCCGGGTAAACAATATGCGCTTGCCATCCAAGTATTGGTGCGGCGTAGCCGGGTTTTCCTTTGACTAACATCTGTTCTGTTAAGGAAGCATTGGAGTACTGAGCATCGTGTTTTTTGATTAATCCAAGTGCAGTAAGACCGATCAGAAGTACGCGCGCAGGATACGGTTGAAGTTTCGTCTGATCAGCAACTTGGGCTAATGTTAATTGAGGTTCCCGTGACAATAGATCGAAGATCCCTAATTCAATACCTGCCCAAAGAAGTTGGAATGCACTATGGCCTCCCGCGATTAAGATTAGGCGCTGAAAATCAATTTCGTGTTGATCGGACATAGGGCGCTCCTTCTCGAATTATTTAGGTATTAACGACGTAACAGCATCTAATAAAACGCGGCGTGAGCGCACAGCTTTAGCTTTAGCGCGGCCAACTCGGAGTAACGTAAAAAGAGTTTGCTGTTCAATTCCTGGCAGCGTTTTAACTTGTTTCTCGATTTCCTCAACGTTGTTACGCAAGTCAGCCGGGATTTGATTTGTTTTTAGGCGATGTAATTGATCAGAAAGTACGAAGTACGGCTGAGCTGCGAGATCTTGGCTTGCGAGTAAAAGCCAGACGCGCTGCAACAGCCTACCTGCGGATAGCCATGTTTCCTTTGTGGCGACGGATCCTGTAAAGGCAACTATGGCCCCGCAATTACGTAATCCTGAGCCCTCCACTTTAGCGAAAAGCTTATGGCCGCCCACGCGATTCAGAAAATTCATTGTGGACCAATTTTTGGTTACATTCAAAAGAAGTTTTCCTCCTGGTGGTAAGCAAAGCGTTGCCACGTCTAATCCATCGCCCCCAGCAACCTCCTGTTCCGTGAAGCGTAAGCTTTGTGCGAACCACCGATGAATTTCCTCAGTCTGGAACCGAGCTTCTGAGGCTAGGCTAACGACGTTCACAATTTGGTTAATGACATCACGATCCTCAACCACTAGTGTTTTTACATTTCCTTCCGAAAGCGCCGCGATTTTTCTAACTATGTCCTGCGGGATGGGCGTCTTAAAAAAGGCGTTCCGATTAGTATGGCGCTGCGTAATAGATAAAGGCAGATTCTGAATAAGTGAGAAACCAGAAGGCGGCTGAGGAATGCGTAAAGTATCTAATCGCTCTTCGCTTTGCACAATGAATTGCCACGACGTTGGATCCATCCCTATGGCGAGCGCAGCTTGCACCATATTTTCCGAAACCGCTCCCATTGCCATAAGCACGGCCGGATGATCAGCCCCTAACCCTTCATCCGATCTGCTGACGCGTAGCGTCGTCAATGCTGGATCCCAACGAAAGCGCCACGGCTGTGAGTTATCAGCGGATGGCGCTTGATGTCCTGCGTTGGCAAGGTAATTCGCCCACGCAGGAAGAGATGAGTTATCTAGGGACATCGACCGTTATTTTCATAACCTTCTAAAAAAGCGTTAATGGATAGCGCTAAAAGGTATAGCGCACTTCCATATAAGCGCGATCCTTATTATCAAATTGACCGAAGAAGCCGGTCGCTTTTCCTCCCAATAAGTCGACGCCTGCTGCTGCTCTCCAGTTATGTGCGAAGTTCCAGAGAACGCGGGGGCGCGCCAACCAATCGGTATGGTTCAAACTGCTGATTAACAACAGCTGGGGTTCCCAGTTACCATACTTGCCTGACCATAGCATGGTGAGGCCATTCTCTTGCTTTTTTACTAGTATGTCTGGGTCATGATTGAAGACAGTCCGGCCAAAAAGTTGGATATTTAGGCGCGCGTCTTCGGGTAGTGGCCATTCCATACCGAGAATGTAATCAAGCGTATTTTGTTTAACTAAGCCATCGGTATCGGAGAGGCGTGTAACCGTAAACTCTCGATCGCCGGTGTAAACCGCTTCCGCTTTTACCACCATATTTCCCAGATCTTTTGCAACGCTCATTCCGCCTTGATGAATCTTGTGGTGTTCCGGCGTATAAATGAAAGCTGGTGTCGGGCCGGCCTGAATTTCCCGAGAAAAAGCAGCTGATGCATCGACGCTTTGATAAACAAAGCCTGACATATCCCAACCATTAACAAGATATGACAGCCGCAAGCCGTATGCCGTATTCGATAAATTTCTTGATGGAGTGACCTCATCGCGAATTTGGTAACCATAACCGGCGGGACCAGGAGGCGGATAAGAATAAAATTCAGAGCCGGGTTTGCCGATTTCGTTGTAAGTCATGTAGGGAATCCATACCGCTTCGGCATGAAAATCGTTCTTGAAGTATTCCACTCGAGTGGCCCATTGCGGGATTCGTATGCGATCAAAGTCTTGCAATACCGACTCGCGTAAATCCTTTGCGGATACGACATCCGCAAAAAACAGTCCCACAACTTCACCCCAAATGATGTGCTGCCGTCCTAGACGGAAGTCCCAATCGCCTTTAGAGATATCTAAATAATTTTCGAGTGCGAGCGCTTCTGCTCGTTGATCATGCGCTACAGGGCCCGGATAGAAATTGTTGACATCGTAGACAGCGTCATAAGAAAGCCGGCCGCTGAGCTTCCACTTTATGTCTTCTGAAAGGCCTCCTTGCAACGCAAGATCAAATGCATTCTTTAGTTTTGATGCGTGTTCTGGCGATGTAAAGGTACGTGCGCCTTCGAATTGCCATATGCCGGAAAATTTTACGTTGTTTTTTTCGCTATCACTTTCCACAGCATTAACGGTATTGGCTGCGAACGCAATCGTGCAAGCTAACGCGATCTGTAAAGACAAATTTTTACGATTCATTGTGCTTCCCCTTCCCCCAAATTTTCTTCGTTATCCTTGTTTGTATTCCTGCGAGCCATTGCAAATTTCCACCCCGCTTCGGAACGAATGCCCAGACGACTTATCCGCCCATAGTCAATGCGCACGAGTCGGTCCGATTCACGCATCACGCGCTTGTCATGAGTGGATAGAATGAACGTAGTTCCGGCATTACGATTGATGTCACGCATGAGCCTGATGATTTCTTTTCCGGTTACACGATCCAGGTTCGCGGTTGGTTCGTCGGCAAGAACCATTTTCGGATGGGTGACCAGCGCCCTCGCAATGGCGACTCGCTGGCGCTGCCCTCCGGACAATTCATTGGGGCGGTGATGAGCGTATTGTTCTAAGCCCACCATTTCTAAATAGTGTGAAACGCGATGGCTACGTTCTTTGATTGAAACATCTTTCCGTTTTAGCAGCGGATATTCGACGTTTTCATAAGCGGTAAGTACGGGTAGCAGATTAAATGTTTGAAATATAAAGCCAATGCTTTGCGACCGTAAATCCGCTAATTGATCTGCTGTACGGCCAGCTAAGTCTTCTCCGGCTAAAATAATACGGCCAGTACTTGGCGTATCAATGCAGCCAATCAGATTAAGAAGTGTAGATTTTCCGCTACCAGAGGGGCCTGCTATTGCAAGGAAGACGCCTTCGGGAATGACGAGACTGACCCTATGCAACGCTTGGACGCGTTGTTGATCGAGGAGATAATCCTTGGAGACGTTGTCAACTTCAACCAGGGTCACGGTGGGCGCGGTAGATTTCGGTTGTTTATAAACGAAAGCTTAGAGCGCCGGAGTGTAATGTATTTTCACTCGACTGTCTCTCGCGATACTATTTTGCTTGAACTCGAAACCGATGGGAGTAAACATGACTTTATGGTGTGAACGGAAAATCCCTGGCCGTCTAGGCTTGATCATTGTTGGCGCATGGTTGATTTTTGCCGCCAAGACAGCATTGAGTGCTGAAAGCGACTCTGCTCAATCTATGGTCGAAAAAGCTGACGCAATTCGACTACCCAAAGAAAACTACCAAGTAGATGTAAACATTACCAGCACCTCACCGGGTAAAGACATCGAGGAGCGGAAGTACCGAGTGATGTCGAAGGGAAGTGAAAATACCATTGTTATGGTTTTGGAGCCGGCGTCGGAGCGCGGTCAGGCGATGTTAATGAAAGGCCGCGATCTCTGGATGTTTCTACCCAGCATTTCACAGCCCGTAAGGCTTTCTCTTGCGCAGCGGCTTACGGGGCAAGTAGCAAATGGTGATTTAGCCCGAGCAAATTTCGCAGGTGACTATACTGCTAAGGTACTTAAAACCGATTCCATTAACGGAGAGTCGTATCAAGTCCTTGAGCTAATCGCTGTAGACAGATCAGTTGCTTATCACCGAGTGATTTACTGGGTTCGAGACACCGATTCACGGCCTTACAAGGCTGAGTTTTACTCTCTATCGGATCGTTTAATGAAGGTCTGCCGTTATGAGAATTTTCAGAAATTTGGCGGGCAAATTCGTCCCTCCAAGCTAATCATGGAAGATGCTTTGAAGAGTGGCGACCAATCAGTACTTACGTATAGCAACATGCATCTTAAAGAGCTGCCCGATAAAATGTTTACTAAGGACTACCTCAAGAAGCTGGAGTTTTAAGGCCGCCCTCTTCGTAGTCACGTATTTTCGCGAAGGGCTTCGATTAAAGGAATGCGAGAAACGCGTCGTGCGGGCAGTAGGCAAGCGAGGGCGGTGCCAATAACGCCTACTGCAAATGCACTGAGAGCGCCAAATGGTGTCAGCAGGATAGTTGCCGTATAACCGGAGTTCATATTAGGCGGGGGAGGCATTGGAATGCCAACTGCTGAAATAATTAGCGCAAGCAGGACTCCAAGCACTACACCGATTGCTGCGCCGATGATCCCAAGCGAGACATTTTCTATTACGACTAAATGAAAAATATCTTGGCTGCGGTCTCCCATCGCTCTCATCGTCCCGAATTCACCGATCCGTTCAAATGTACTCATGCCTACGCTATTGACCACAGAAAGTAGCACTGTTATCAAAATAATTAATTGCAATATCCCGAACTCTCGTTGATAAAGGTCTGTGGTTTTTTTATAAAAATCTGCTAACTCGTACCAAGCCTTCGTTTCGAATTGGTCGGGGAGTAAACGATTTTCAAGCCATATTTTGGCGGCGTCAGTATCGCTTCGATTCTTCAGTGCAACGACAATGGCGTTCGCGCCTTTAGTATCCAGGAGTTCTTGCGCAGCCGTTAAATTGATGCGTACAGCCCGGTCATCATAGTCTTTCGAAAAGCTACGAAATACTCCTACCACTTCAAAGTCGAGGCTGTTCAATGCACCTTGTGACGTATTAAGAAGCAGCGTTACTCGTTCCCCCGGCTTCAGCTTTTGAGCATTTGCAACACCTTCCCCTACCACAATACCAAACCGATCTTTATCGTTTAATTGTCGGCCTTGGAGAATGGTAATGAAGGTACCCAGTTTAGCTTCCTTATCTGGCTCGAGTCCTTCTCCAATAATCGGATAGTCAGCGCGACCATTATTGATAAGCGCAGAAAAATTGAGACGTGCCATGACATCTTCAATTCGAGGCATATTATTGATGATCCCTTTTAATCTATCGAGGTCGTTTATAAAATATTTATCCGGTTCTTTTGCGCCCTGTTTGTAATACCCTGCTTTGTAAATTTGTACATGTCCTAGCTGGGAGTGAATCGTCGTTTCAGCCAGCTGATCAAACATGTCGTGCACAAAACCACCAGAGAGAATTAAAGCAATGACCCCAGTGGCAATAGCCATCACGGTAAGAAGTGTGCGTAGCCTTTGACGAAAAATATTACGTAATGCAAGACGGAGCATAGGTCCGGACCTCACTTGTTATGACGAAGTGCGTCCACAATCTCTAGGCGGGACGCCTTCCAAGCAGGATATAGGCTGGCGATTAGTGTGGTGGCGGTTACCAACGTCATGGCAATCAGGATTGTTTGCCATGAGAGAAGAATTCCGGCCGTGAATCCTCGATCAGAGCCTGGCGGCGGCGGCATTGGAATTCCTATCGCCGAGATAATACTGGCGAGAATAAGGCTCAACAATACACCGATGATGCTGCCAAGTAACCCGAGAAAGCCCCCTTCGCTGACAAACAAGCCAAGAATTTCTCTACGTTTTGAGCCCATCGCCATCAATGTGCCAATCTCACCGGTGCGTTCCATTACACTCATAATAAGCGTGTTCGAAATGCTTAGTAGAACAACCAGCGCAATAATCCCTCGGATCACATTAACCTGACGTATAAGAAGCGCCGCCAGTTTATTGTAGAAATCAGCAAGTTCGTACCAGGGGGTGATTTGTAGCTTAGATGTGTCAAGTTGATTCTTTAGGGTTGCGAGCGCCGCTTCGGTTTGTCCTGTTTGATGAAGCAACATTACCCAGCTATGGACGCCAGTAGTTCGCAGTAACCGCTGAGCCATTGGCAGGGGAACGCGCAATGCTGAATCGTCATAGGCTTTTGTAAAGGTAGCAAACAGGCCGCTTACATGTGCTTCTACGCCGTTAATACTTCCCGAGGACGCATTAGCCAGCAAAACAACACTGTCCCCCGGCTTTACGCCCAAATTAGCGGCAAGCCCAGCCCCTAACAGAATCCCGTTGGGATCATTGGCGGAAAGATTTTCCCCTGAGACGATAGCTACTTGTTTGCTAAGGATGGTTTCTTTATCAGGCTCAACGCCTTCACCGAGGAAGGAAACACTGGTTTCCCCATGGCTTATGATCCCGCTAAAACTGATACGAGACGCGACAACCTTTGCTTCGGGCAATGATTTAACAGTAGTAAGTTCTGGGGAATTATTGGGTAGCAAGTGCCCGAATGGATCGGCGATTCCTGATTCCTTATATCCCTGCTGAGTAATTTGCAAATGACCTAAGCGGGATTCAATGGAGCTCTCACGTAGATGCTTAAGCAGCCAATCAAAGAATCCCCCCGATAAAACAACAGAAGCTACGCTGAAACTAATGGCCGCTAATGCGGCTGCCGTTCGCCGACGATGGCGGGTGAGATTTCGTAGGGAGAGCGGCAGTCTCAAAGTAAGAAATGAAAATCTGGATTGTGAGAGCTAGAGCTAGCTTAAATCAATAAGGCGGCGGGTGATTCCCGCCTCTTCTGCGGGCGAGAAAAAATAGGGATACAGCGATTTTTCAGTTTTGCCGAGATTTGCATGTCCGCCAAAAATTGAAATTTGTTGTTGGGCATAATCAAATTGCAATCTCATGAGGATGGCGCTCGCGTTGACACGGGGATTTAAGCGTTCTGGACCGGCTTGCGTAAACCCAAGCATTTTTTCATAGAACTTAACATGCCGCGGATTTACTTCGATAAGCAAATCTGTATAGCCGTAAATTTGCCGACCATATATATAAGCAATATGAAACAAGGATGCGAGTACTCGCTTCGAGCGAATGGCGCTATCAACAGCTAGTTTGGTAAATTCACAAAGTCGCCTGCCGGACTCTCTTAGAGGATCAATTTCCTGCTTATATAGCTCATCGACAAGCAACCCAACGGGAGAATCAAATCCTACGGTGATGGTTGCAACGGTAGCATCATCTGCGGAAGCAACTAGCGTCATCCTGTCAGGTTGTTGGTTTGGAGCATCTTTTGTTTGGTAGCCTCGCCATGCATACATTTTGCGGATAAGCATGCTGGCCGAGTTCCTCCGGCCATCATTATCTGCTAGACGGATTTTGAATAGTTTTCTTTCGACGGCGAGGTCACTTTGCTCGACTCGTTCCGGCTGATCCAAGAGTGAAGTCAGCTGGTTAGGCGATTCAAAAGGAACCCCTACGATCGTGTTGCTGGACCAATTCTCTGGCTTGCCGGTTGTAGCCACGTTGATTGCTCGATCAGTTTGTTAAAATTAATTATGCTTGCTTGGTGGGTGCCGAGAAGGCTACTATCGTATCGCATGTGGCAGATTTTCGCTTGCTTTCCGCGCCTTAAATACTAGAAGCGTTTATGAAAACAGTGCGAACGCTTAATTGTAGGTACTAGCTGCCCCATGTTTAACATAATTGGCCGATTTAGGGACATGCTACCGCTCCCAGTAATATTGAGATTGCCTTTTGACATTACAGCCTATCAGTTTGCCGTCGGCATTCCCAGTGTGACGCAGTTCACAGATTGAATGCCAAAAAAATGTAATGATTGTCGTCTGTTTTCATTCTCCGCAAGAAGTTTTGCAATGAAAAAACTTCGCTGGTTTATGTGGGGCGCCCTTGACAACCCAAAGACTTGAACTAAGGTCAGTAGTGGTAGCGCGTCTTTGGGTGGAATAATTACGTAACTAAGGGTAGTTAAACCTGCATTGAATGGGGCGAATAGACTGGAATTACCTAAATTAGCTTGTTTAAACAAATGAATTAACAACCGGCTTAGAACGGGAGGATAAGGAATACTATGAATATGTGGAAAACTCGGGCCCGATTGCTTGGTGCGGTCAGTATGATGATATGTTTTTTGGGGGCTTGTGCGGGCGCAAATCATCCACCGGCGCCTCAGTCGGCTGATACCCAAGGAGTGAAAGACTATCTAATAGGTCCCAGTGATCAATTAAATATTGTTGTTTGGAGAAATCCTGAAGTGTCGCAAACTGTACCGGTACGCCCTGACGGTAAGATTACCACTCCATTAGTTGAAGATATGCCTGCTATCGGCAAGACATCAACGCAACTTGCGCGCGATTTGGAGAAGGCGCTAAAGAAATACATTCAGGAGCCGGTAGTCACGGTCGTTGTGACTAGCTTTGTGGGACCATATAGTGAACAAATTAGAGTTATAGGCCAAGCCACTAAGCCCCAGGCTTTGCCCTACCGCAAAAATATGTCCTTGCTAGACGTAATGATTGCGGTTGGTGGTATCACGGATTTTGCTGCGGGCAATAAAGCTACTCTAGTTCGTGGATCCACTCAGCAACAATTTAGCGTTCGGCTGGATGATCTACTAAAGCGAGGCGACGTATCGGCCAATGTTGAAGTACGTCCGGGTGATGTGATCGTTATTCCCGAAAGTTTATTCTAAAGGTTTGCAAAAGTGCTTTTCTTTATAGGTCGGCGTTTTTTCGCTGGCCTATAGTAGGATTCTTACGCTAATTATTCGCAATTCATAAATATACATATAAGGTAGTGCCGCCATGCAGCAAACAATTGGCCAGCTAGTAACTTACGTTAAGGAAATTTGGCAGTATCGCTGGCATGCCGCTTTATTTACGTGGGTTCTCTGTATAGCCGGATGGGTGGCTGTTTTCTTTCTTCCCAATCGCTATGAAGCCAGTGCTCGAGTTTACGTTGATACGCAAACTATTTTGAAACCTTTGCTATCGGGCTTAGCTGTTCCGGGTAACGTAGATCAACAAATCGTGATGGTTACACGTACGTTAATCAGTCGTCCGAATCTTGAGAAGGTGATTCGCATGGCTGATCTTGATATCAAAGCAAAAACCGCAGAAGAAAAAGAGGCTCTGCTGGATAAGCTAACTAAGCAAGTTGAGCTAAAGAGCGCCGGAAAAGACAACTTGTTCACTATCTCGTATGCCGATGCTACGCCGGATACTGCTAAGAAAGTTGTGCAATCGCTATTGACGATATTTGTTGAAAGCAGTCTTGGCGATAAGCGGAAAGACGCGGATCAAGCACGGCGTTTTCTAGACGAGCAGATCAAAGCTTATGAGCAAAAACTTTTACTAGCAGAAAACGCACTTAAGGAATTCAAGCAACACAATTTTGGCTTTGTTCCCGGGCAAGGCCCGGGGCAAGACTATTATTCCCGTCTTGGGGAAGCAAACACTGTGCTTTCGCAAGCTAGGCTGGAATTACGGGAGGCAGAAAATGGCAAAAACGCGCTTCGTAAACAAATATCCGGGGATGAGCCGGTGATGTTAACCGACAAAGAAATGTCGGCAAGTCCAGACTTAGAGGCTCGTATCCAGACCTTGCGAAAAAATTTGGATGGATTGCGTATGAATTATACGGAGGAACATCCTGATATCACGGGAACAAAGCGAGTGCTTGATCAGCTGGAAGAACAAAGAAAGCAAGAGATAGAGGCAAAAAGAAAAGCGGGCGGCGGAATAAGACAGAATATGACGTTCCAAAATCTGCAACTTGCTTTAGCGGAAGCAGAAGCAATGGTCGCCTCCCTGCAGGCTCGCGTAAGCGAATATGAAAGGCGATTTTCCGCCTTAAAAGCGGCTGCGGATAAGGTGCCGCAGGTTGAAGCTGAGTACAGTCAGTTAAATCGTGATTATGATGTTAATAAGCAAAATTACGAGAAGCTTTTGTCGCGCCGTGAGTCCGCGCAGATTTCTGGCGACATGGATGCTAATACGGGTGTAATGGATTTCCGTATCATCGATCCGCCCCGAGTTCCACTGGTGCCCAGTTCACCTAACCGGCCATTTCTTCTTTCCATGGTTTTGCTCGGGGGAATTGCTGGCGGAATTGGACTCGCTTTTGTGCTGAGCCAGATCAAACCAACATTTACTGATCGCAAATCGTTACGTGAAGCAACCGGATTGCCGATTCTTGGGGGAGTGTCCATGATTTGGACTGCGCAAGAGAGTAAGAAACGTAAAAAGAATTTTGCTACCTGGGCTGCTTCGTATTTTGGTTTGGTTGCCACCTATGCAGGAATTATGGCTGTTTTAACTTTGCAGCTTTTGCGATTTCCCTAAAGAATATGAAAACATTTAATAAACATAAACAAACGAGTGTCAAAATAATCGTAGCCAATACGATGAAACGACCCTTATTAATGTGGGGGCTGCTGTGAGCATTATTGAAAAAGCTGTAAACCGTTTAGAAGCTCTGGATCGTCCAGATGCCCAAACTGAATCGTCTGCCGCCAATACAATTAAGACTGTAACCGAAACCTTAGAGCCGGCGCAGCCCGCGCCAGCTGTGTCTGAATCAGCCGCCTGCGTACCTGAGCGAGTGCGTGAGCCTGTTGAGCAAAGTCTGGCCCAATATGGGGAGATCGACCTCGTAAAGCTCAAGGAAGCGGGCATGATTACTCCCGATGGTGAGAGGACGCAGTTGTCCGAAGAGTTTCGGATTATCAAGCGGCCATTACTTACCAATGCGTTTAATCGCGGTGCCGCCCCCATTAAAAACGGCAACCTAATTATGGTAACCAGCTCTTTCCCGGGAGAAGGGAAAAGCTTTTCAGCCATTAATCTAGCCATGAGTATTGCGATGGAAAGGGACCATACGGTTCTTTTGGTCGACGCAGACATGGCTAAACCCTCTGTGCTCAATTTTCTCGGATTAAAGCCGGGCAAAGGATTGATGGATTTATTGCTGGACGAAGATTTGAAATTTTCGGACGTGTTAATTAAAACCAATGTTGAAAAATTAAATGTATTGCCTGCTGGCCGCTCGCATTTGCATGCAACCGAACTACTAGCAAGTGAAAGCATGAACCGCCTGCTTAATGAAATGGCGCAACGCTATCCAGACCGAATAATCATTTTCGATTCTCCTCCTTTGCTTGCAACGACCGAGTCGCGTGTACTGGCGAGCAGAATGGGGCAAATCGTGATGGTGGTTGAAGCCGGGAAGACGCCGCAAGCTGCTGTGAAAGAGGCGCTTTCTCAAATTGATAAATGTGAAGTCGTTGGACTTCTGCTTAACAAAGGGAGTGGTGTAATTGGCGACGACCAATTTGCCTATGGTGGCTATGGGGGCTACGGTAGTTATGGCGCGTAAATGTTTGGCGATTATTCGAACAGAGAGGCCGCGATACAAACTACACCTCTCTTTTTTTTCGGCTTGCGGTCCACGCTTTGCGGCCGCCTGCGCTACTTGGTTGCTTGTATTGCCGAATGGTGGCTTCGCTGCAGAGTGGCGGGTCGATCCACATCTTACGGTTACTGAAACCTATACAGATAACGTGGCGCTAGCTCGATCCGGTCAGGAGAAAAGTGATTTCATTACTGAGATTACGCCAGGTATCTCCGCTATCGGCAAAGAGGGAAGATCGCATGTTAGATTCGACTATAGTCCGCAAATTCTTCTATATGCCCAGGGCAATCAACCGAATCGTGTAAATCATCTCTTGTCTACCGAAGGGAAGATGGAGCTCGCGCAAAATTGGTTGTTTTTAGATGGGGGGGCGAATCTGTCAAGAGAAAACGCTTCACTGCTTGGGCCAATCTCAGTAAGTAATGATGTGGGCACGCAGAACCAAACATCTATTCGCACTTACCATTTGAGTCCTTACATTGTTAACAAATTTGGTCCTTATGCTAATTACGAGATCCGGTATCAACGGGATGGAGTGAGTAGCAGCAGTGATTCTTTGTCTAATAGCCAATCGAATAAGTACTCAATAAATGTAGAGAGCGGACCGGCATATAATCGCTATAAGTGGGCAGTTAAGCTTTTTAAGGAGGATGTGGACTACACGACTGCGGCTGATCAAGGCAGCAGAATTGCTAATTTCGATTTCAGCTATTTTCTAACGCCCCGTTTCGCGCTAACGGCTACAGAGGGTTACGAAAAATATAATTTTCTAACGACAGGGGATAAGCCGCAGGGTAATTATTGGAGTGCCGGCATTAATTGGCAACCATCATCGCTTACCAATCTAAAGCTTTCTGGTGGGGAGCATTATTATGGGCGAACGTACGCCCTAGATTTTATGCATCGTTCTCATGCTTTCCTGTGGCAAGCCTCTTATAACGAAAGCGTTACAACGTCGCGTGCAAATTTTTTAATGACCGATACAATCGGAACGTTTAACAGTCTTGATAAATTGCTTAGCAATCAATTTCCCGACCCACTAGATCGAGCCAGACGTATTAACTTCTTGATTGAGAGGTTCGGCCTTGACGTATTCAACGTTCTTAACAACCAAACCTTTTTAGAAAAGCGAGGAGATGCCAGCGTTACTTGGTATTCGGGGAAAACAACTTTTGTGCTCAGCGTTTTCAGTGATGCGCGAGATACGGATTCTATTGGTAGCGTAAGCGGCGTGTTTGGTGGTTCTGCGGGTTTTAATAACAGCAGTAATACTCGGCAAATCGGCACTAATCTTCTATTCGATTGGGCCTGTGCACCAAAAACCAATATTAATATTAATACCGGCTACTCAGACATGAAATTTCGCGACACTGATGAGGAGCAAAAACTCAAATATGTTCGCGCCGGAGTGCGTCGTCAACTGACGCCAAAGGCTACTGGTTTTCTCAGTCTTCGGCATGAGATGGGCGATTCGACTGGTAGCGGTTCGAGTTATCGCGAAAACGCAATCAGCGCTAGCGTAAATCTGCGATTTTAGGATCTATTCCCATGTACGAAGCTTTCTATCATTTACGAGCAAAACCTTTCTCGCTCAATCCGGATCCCACCTTCTTTTTCGGCAGTAAAGGACATAAGCGAGCCATGTCCTATTTGGAATATGGTTTGCATCAAGGAGAGGGGTTTATCGTCATTACCGGCGAAGTTGGCGCCGGAAAAACGACCTTGGTGAGAAATCTATTCCGAAAACTCGACACTGGCGATTTAGTTGCAGCGCAATTGGTAAGCACTCAGCTTGATGCTGATGATACGCTGCGAATGGTGGCAGCCTCTTTTGGTGTGCCGCATGAAGAGGCGACCAAAGCTGTATTGTTGAAGCGCGTGGAAGCTTTTCTGGTGGGTTGCCGAGAGCAAGGTAAGCGAGCCCTCTTAGTGGTGGATGAAGCGCAGAATCTCACACCCCGTGCTGTCGAAGAATTACGCATGCTATCTAATTACCAGTCTGCTGATCGTTCACTGTTGCAAACTTTCTTGCTTGGCCAGCCCGAATTCCGTATCACAATGCAAAGTCCTGACATGACGCAGCTGCGTCAACGAGTCATCGCTTCCTACCACCTGGGACCGTTGGATGCAGAAGATACTCGAGGTTACATTCAGCATCGTTTGCAAACGGTCGGTTGGGATAGTGATCCATCGTTCAATGACGAAGCATTCGCGGAAATTTTTGCCTTCACTGGTGGCATACCGCGAAAGATTAATACGTTGTGTGATCGCCTCATGTTAATGGGTTACATCGAGGAAAAGCATGCATTTGGCGTTGCCGAAGTCAAAGAAGTAATTGCCGATATTCAGCGAGAAATGAGCTATCCAGAACATTTGGCGCCGCCCCCTAATCACGGATCGAGGGGTGTTCTTGCTGACGACACATTTTCTATTGAAATAGAAACTAAACTAGCCCGAATGGACGAACGTATCTCTGATTTGGAGCGTTCAGTGACAACCGTGCTCAAGCTTCTTCGTGAGATTTTGTCGCTGGCCAGCGTTCGTCGTTTGCGCAATGAGGATCATCAATGACCAAAACAATTACTTCCGGGGGGAAGATTTTGTGCGTTGTTGGCGCGCGCCCCAACTTTATGAAAATTGCACCGATTATGGCAGCGTTGAAGCGTATTACGCCGGCCTTTGATCTTGTGCTTGTTCATACTGGTCAACACTATGATGCGGCCATGAATGACCAGCATTTTGCCGCGCTTGGTATTCCAACTCCTGATATCAATCTCGAAGTCGGTTCTGGTTCGCATGCCGTACAAACTGCCGAGGTGATGCGTCGGTTCGAGCCTGTGCTCGACGAGCAAGTGCCATCAATCGTGCTTGTGGTAGGAGATGTAAACTCTACTTTAGCTTGTGCGTTAGTGGCGGCCAAAAAAGGTGTTCCTGTTGTGCACGTGGAGGCTGGCTTGCGGAGTCGTGATCGTGCGATGCCGGAAGAAATTAATCGTGTGTTAACCGATCAAATTTCTGATCTCCTGCTTACAACGGAACGAAGTGCTACCGACAATCTGACTCGTGAAGGGATCGACGAAAGTCGTATTCATTTTGTGGGTAACGTGATGATCGATACTTTACGTAACAATTTGCCGAGAGCACTTCCACCCGCAGCAACGATTAAGCAAGCCGCTGGCAATGTAGATTTTCCTGCAGGCCCAAAACAATTTGCCGTTCTTACCCTGCACCGTCCTTCCAATGTGGACGACCCGCAGGTATTGAAACCATTGTTGGAAACCATCCGCACCATCAGCAATGAATTGCCAGTGCTCTTCCCTGTACACCCGCGTACTAAAGAAAAAATTGAGCGCTTTGGCTTGATGGAAATTATTGATCGCGCATCTATCTTGTTGTTGCCACCGGTGGGTTATCTGGAAATGCTGGGGCTGATGAAAGATGCTCGTCTCGTCCTTACCGATTCGGGTGGTATTCAGGAAGAAACGACTGCACTTGGCGTGCCTTGCATTACATTGCGTAGTAATACCGAGCGCCCAATTACGGTCGAGGAAGGCACCAACACAATTACGGGACAAAATCCCGAAAAGATCCTTGCCACATACAACGAAGTAATGAAAACAGGTGGTAAAGCGGGACGGGTGCCGGAGTTTTGGGATGGCCATGCGGCGGATCGAATTGCAGAATTGCTTCGAGATTGGCTGGCAAACGCCAAAACCGTAAAGGTAGTCTAGACCTATATGGCGAATGTAAATTCAGTCATACGTAATGCGATGACGATTGACGTGGAAGACTATTTTCAAGTCTCCGCGTTAGCCCCGCACATCCCCCGAGATAGCTGGGATAGCAGAGAATGCCGAGTCGAACAAAATGTCGATCGCATTCTCGCAATGCTGGAGGACGGCGGTGCCAATGCCACGTTCTTTACTTTAGGATGGGTTGCGGAGCGTTATCCCGGACTTGTTCGTCGGATTGTTGCCGGTGGGCACGAATTAGCGAGCCATGGTTATGCGCACTTGCGAGCGAATGAACAAAGCCCCGCAGAATTTCATGAAGATGTTAGCCGCGCCAAGAAATTATTGGAGGATCTTGGTGGCGTAGAGGTGAAAGGCTATCGCGCGCCTAGCTTCTCCATTGGGAGAGATAATTTATGGGCGCTTGATACGTTATTGGAAACGGGCCATCGCTACAGTTCAAGCATTTATCCAATTGCACATGACCATTACGGCATGCCAGAAGCACCACGCTTTGCCTTCAATGCTGGCCGTGACAAACTTTTGCTAGAAATTCCAGCAACGACCATCCACCTAATGAACCGGAATTTACCCGCTTCTGGCGGAGGATATTTTCGTTTGTTGCCATACAGTATTTCACGTTGGTCGATTCGTCGAGTGAATGAAACGGATGGTCAGCCCTGCGTATTTTATTTCCATCCTTGGGAGATCGATCCGGGTCAACCGCGTTATCAAAACCTTGGGTTCAAAACGCGTTTTCGTCACTACGTAAATCTTTCTCGTATGGAAGACCGTATTCGATTATTGCTGCGTGATTTCAAATGGGACCGGATGGATCGAATTTTCCTAACCGGCGACCAAAATGCCGCAGAGCGATCCAAAAATGAATTAAAAAGTATAGCCGTGCCGAATAGTGCGATGAGCCCTATAAGTTAAGAGCGTGTTTTAAAAATTCTTGCATGAGGTCCGGTTTAATCGAGAGACGAAATCGTACAAATAAAGTGCTTGAGCATTTCAGATCTAACAATTGCTCTTTAAAACACGTTCTAAAGATAAAATCACGTAATAGATTTATAGAGGGGTTTATTAATGAATGGCGCGGCTGAACTTGCCCGAAGTGAGTCTTTTACTCATCCGATCGAGATTGTCGGTTTAACCCCCAGCGATTTTGCGCGGTGGGATGCTTTTGTCGACTCAGCACCGCAGGCATCATTTTTCCACCGTGCTGGCTGGAAAACCGTATTTGAACAAGCGTTTGGCTATCGCACGCATTTCTTGCTTGCGCAGGTCAATGGTGTCATTGAAGGTGTATTGCCCCTTGCAGAAATAAAGGGACCTCTGTTTGGTTACGTCTTTGGCCATTCTCTTACCTCCATTCCATTTGCTGATTACGGTGGCATTGCCGCAACGACCGAGCGTGCCCGCGAAGCGTTAGATAAAGCCGCGCAAGTTCTTGCTTTACGACTCGGCGTTGATTGTCTTGAGTACCGTAATAGAGTTCCTGAGCATGAAGATTGGCCGAAGAGCGAACTTTATTTTCTCTTTCGTAAAGCTATTGATCCGGATGTAGAAAAAAACCTGCTCGCTATTCCTCGCAAACAACGCGCAATGGTGCGTAAAGGCATCAGTAACGGATTGTTATCCGAGATCGATAACAACGTTGATCGTTTGTTTCCGCTCTATGCAGACAACGTGCATCGCCATGGAACGCCACCTTTGTCGAAGAAATACTTCGCATTATTAAAGGCAGTTTTTGGCAAGGATTGCGAGATATTGATTATTACCAAAGATGGTCAATCAATTAGCGGCGTGATGAGCTTTTACTTTCGAGATGAAGTTATTGTGCATCATCCGGGCGATCTGCCAGCCGCGCGCGCTCTTGCCGCGAATGACTTCAAATATTGGGAAGTGATGCGCCGCGCTTGTGAGCGTGGTTGCCGCGTATTTGATTATGGTCGTAGCAAGCGTGGTACAGGGCCTTTCGACTTTAAGAAAAATTGGGGCTTTGAGCCAACGCCGCTGCACTATGAATACAAATTGGTGCGTGCAACCGAGGTGCCGGAAAAAAATCCTCTCAATCCCAAATACCAATTGGTGATTGCGACATGGCGGCGGTTGCCTATTGGCGTAGCGAACTGGCTCGGTCCGCACATCGTTAAGTATTTAGGGTAAGGCAGTGCAAGAACTGTTGTATCTCGCCCATCGTATTCCTTATCCACCTAACAAAGGCGACAAGGTGCGTTCCTTTAACGAGGTAAAGCACCTGGCGAAAACCTATCGCGTTCATTTGGGTGCTTTTATCGATGACCCGGAAGACTGGCGTTATGTAGACGAGCTAAAAAAATATTGTGGCGAGACACATTTTGTTTCGCTCAATCCTAAAGCCTCGCGACTCAAAAGTATTCGCGGGTTGCTAACCGGTGAGGCGCTGACCCTGCCCTATTACCGGAACGCCAGCCTTGCTGCATGGGTCAAGAAAATGCTCTCGTCACATCCAATCGGTCATGTGGTTATTTATTCCTCACCGATGGCGCAGTATGTTCTGGATGCTTCTGGTGTTCGTCGGGTAGCAGATTTCGTCGATGTCGATTCGGACAAATGGCGGCAATATGCGCCGACCAAGTCTTGGCCCTTGTCTTGGATCTATGGGCGTGAGGCGGAAAAGCTTTCCGCTTTTGAACGCAGCACGGCGAGCGTATTTGACGCAACCTTATTGGTGGCGCCGCATGAGGCACAGTTATTGCGCGACATAGCACCTGAGTCGGCGGCGCGTATTCATCACGCCAACAATGGTGTCGATGCGGATTTCTTCTCTCCAGATCATCAATTTGCAAATCTCTACAAGCCAGGCGAGCAAGCCATTGTTTTTACCGGTGCCATGGATTATTGGCCAAATGTCGATGCTGTCGAATGGTTCGCCGATAAAGTGTTTCCTATTGTGCGTGCTCAGTATCCGCAAGCTAGTTTTTATATCGTTGGTAGCCGGCCCGCACCCAGGTTACAACGTCTTGCCGAAATCGATGGGGTCACTGTAACTGGCAGCGTGCCGGATGTGCGGCCATACATGGCTCATGCGAGCGTATCCGTCGCGCCGTTGAGAATTGCGCGTGGCATTCAAAACAAGGTGCTGGAAGCCATGGCGATGGCAAAGGCGATTGTGGTCTCTCCGCAAGCTGCGGCTGGTATCGCTGCGCAGGCTAGTAAAGAATTCGTCGTTGCTGCGGATGAAGAAGAATTTGCCGCAGCAGTAACTCAATTATTCTCAAACGCCGACGCTAGGCAAGCAATCGGCGCTGCCGCTCGATTGCGGGTGCTGGCGGATTATTCCTGGGCCGCCAATCTTTCCAAGCTAGATGCTTTGCTGAGCGTGCCCCCAAAGCACCGGCAGACCGAAACCTCCGTGGTAACCGAGTCGGTGGAGGTAGTCAAATGAAGCACGATGGTGCTGCACTATTAACACCGTCTGTTCCGTTAACTATCACCGGAAAGCTGAAATCCGCACTGCCATTTTTGTTGCTTGGCGCGCTTCTCGTTTGGTTATTCGGTTGGTATTGGGGCACAGCCGCAAGTATCGAATCATCTTGGTCTCGTAGCGAAACTTTTCAACATGGCTATTTGATTGTTCCGATCAGCGCATGGCTTATCTGGCGGCGCCAGCAATGGTTGGCGCGAATACCGCCCGCGCCGGTATTTTGGCCGGTGGTGCTGTTGGCAATATTGGGCGTTGCATGGTTGCTCGCCGATCTGGCGCAGGTGGTAGTAATTCGGCAGTACGCGTTAGTTTTGATGGTGCCGGTTATAGTTGCCATCATGATGGGAGTTCGTTTCGCCTGGGCGCTTGCTTTCCCGTTGATGTTCTTGGTTTTCGCTGTGCCCTTCGGTGACTTTTTGATTCCACCGATGATGAATTTTACCGCTGATTTTACGGTAACCGCGCTGCGCATTACTGGCATTCCGGTGTATCGAGAAGGAACACATTTTTCCCTGCCATCCGGCAACTGGTCGGTAGTAGAAGCATGCAGTGGCCTGCGTTATTTAATCTCTACGATTACCCTTGGGTGCTTATATGCCTATTTGACGTATCGAAAGCTCAAATATCAGCTGATTTTTATCGCGCTGTCGGTAGTTATTCCCGTGATTGCTAATGGTTTACGCGCTTATATGATCGTGATGATTGGTCATTTGAGCAGCATGCGATTAGCCGTTGGCGTCGATCATTTGATTTATGGCTGGGTATTTTTCGGTATCGTCATCATGTTGCTTTTTTGGGTCGGCTCTTTCTGGCGAGAAGACACCGATCCAGATCCAATTCAAGATTCAACGCAGTCTAATGTTGCCGTAGCGCCCCCACTGAGAAAGCTACTATTAACGGCAATTATCAGCGCAGGCGTCATTGCCGTGGGACCTACTTATGCGGATCGTCTAGATTCCGCGTTAAAACTGCCCGTTATGCACCTTGCTGTTCCTGAAATCAACGGCTGGAAGAAAGTCGATCAAAGGATTTCCTCCTGGCAGCCACATTACTTGATGTCACGGGCCAGCATTCATCAATCGTTCGAGAAAGATGGCCGTACGGTGGGACTGTTTGTCGGTTATTACAATAATCAGACGGAAGGTATGAAGCTTATTTCTTCGCGCAACGCGTTAATCGTGACGGAAGAGAAATCGTGGATAAAGTTAGATGAGCAAGAAACTACAGTGGCTAACGATAATTCGTCCATAAAAGCGCATCAATCGCTATTGCGTGGCCCTGAAACAAAGCTTCTGGCGTTGGATTGGTTTTGGGTGAAAGGCGAGCATACAAATAGTTCTTACGTTGCCAAGTTGCTCCAAGCCAAGTCGCGCCTTTTGCATCAAGGTGACGACTCGGCGGTAATTATTTTGTATACCCGCACTGATGATCGTTCGGATGCCGCTCAAACGACTCTGCGCGAGTTTGCCAAAGACGGTTTGCCGGTTATTGAACGGGCCCTTAACGCCGTTCAACAGAATTGAGCGAATCGTGGTGAGCGATAACAACAACCCTTCGCCTGCTCCTGCGCCATTGATTGCGCACGTCGTGTATCGCCTTGATATGGGGGGGTTGGAAAACGGCCTGGTAAATCTCATCAATCGTTTACCTGAAGACCGCTATCGTCACGCCATTGTTTGTATAACCGATCACACCGATTTCGCCAAGCGCATTCAAAGGAAAGATGTCACGCTTCATGCGTTGCATAAACCTCCGGGAAATAGCTTGCGCATTCATGGTCAGCTCTGGAAATTATTTCGAGATTTACGGCCGAATATTGTGCACACTCGTAACCTGGCTGCGTTGGAGACGCAGGTCGCGGCATGTGCTGCGGGCGTACCGATTCGCATTCATAGCGAACATGGCCGCGACATAGGCGATTTGGATGGCAAGAGTCGCAAGCAACAGTGGTTGCGCCGTATTTATAGTCCATTCGTAAACCATTACATCGCGCTCTCGCAGGACTTGGCGGATTATCTCGTCGGTCCAGTTGGAATTAACGCAAGCCGTGTCACTCAGCTTTACAATGGCGTCGACACGGATAAATTTAGCGCACGTTCGCTGAGTTCCTCGCCTATCGCCGCATTTGGTGATCAAGATTGTTTCATTATTGGTACCATCGGCCGCATGCAGTCGGTGAAGGACCAGCCTACGCTGGCCAAGGCTTTCATCCGCGCACTCGAATTAATGCCGGAAGCCCGCTCTCGGCTGCGGCTGGTTATGGTGGGTGACGGCGGGTTACGTGCCGAGGTAATGGCGCTGCTTAGGAGCGCGGGCGTAGAAGACCTTACGTGGTTACCCGGTTCTCGTAACGATGTGGCGGATATAATGCGCAGCTTGGATTTGTTTGTGTTGCCTTCCCTGGCTGAAGGTATTTCAAACACGATTCTTGAAGCGATGGCTTGTGGATTGCCGGTATTAGCTACGCAGGTTGGCGGAAACCCTGAATTAATTGTCTCCAACCAAACGGGTACTTTGGTTCCTGCAGCAGACGTGGAAAGCATGGCGCGCGCCATTTTGGATTATTACCAAGATCCCGCAAGATCTCGCAGAGAGGGCGAGGCAGGATGTGCACGAGTAGCCGAGCACTTTAGCTTAGATGCAATGGTTGCCCGTTATGGGCATATATATGATCAATGGATAGCTAAAACCCGGTCGCGCACCACAGCCGGTGCGTTAGCTTAGAACGTGTTTTAAAGATTCCTGCCGTAGCGAGTCTTGGATTATGGCAGGGACTTTTAAAACACGTTCTTAACGAATATAGAGAAAAAATATGTGTGGGATTAGCGGAATGTTCGACACGACCGCGACGCGCGATGTACCGCGTGAGCTGCTTCATCGCATGAACGAAGCGCAGCATCATCGCGGACCCGACGAGGGCGGTTTGCATATCGAGCCTGGCGTAGGTTTCGGGCATCGGCGATTGTCTATTATCGACCTCTCATCCGGACAACAACCGTTGTTCAATGAGGATGGCAGCGTGGTCGTTGTCTTTAACGGTGAAATTTACAATTTCCAGGAATTGGTGCCCGAGCTGGAAGCCCTGGGACATGTTTTCCATACCCGATCTGATACTGAAGTCATCGTTCACGGATGGGAAGCTTGGGGCGAAGATTGCGTGAAACGTTTTCGTGGCATGTTTGCCTTTGTGATCTGGGATCGCAACAAGCAAACGCTTTTTCTTGCTCGTGACCGCATGGGTGTAAAGCCACTCTACTACGCTATATTGCCAAGCGGCTGGTTATTGTTCGGTTCCGAACTCAAGTCGTTAATGGCGCATCCAGAGCTTGAACGGAATATTGATATCTACGCCGTGGAAGAATATTTCGCGTACGGTTATGTTCCTGAGCCGCGGACCATATTCACTTCCGCGCAAAAACTATCGCCAGCATCCATACTCACGATCAAACGCGGTCAACCTATTCAAGCGCCTCGTGAGTACTGGGACATTCCGTTTGTCGTAGACCCAAAAATCCGCGAGCAAGAGGCGGCTGAAGAAGTTGTCATGCGATTGCGTGAATCGGTAAAGCTAAGAATGATTTCCGACGTGCCATTGGGTGCCTTTCTTTCCGGCGGAGTGGATTCCAGTGCGGTGGTGGCAATGATGGCTGGTATCTCATCCGAACCAGTTAACACATGCTCGATATCTTTCGGCGATCCCAAATTCAATGAATCAGCCTACGCGAAAAAAGTGGCCGATCAATACCGCACGACGCATCGCGTTGAACAAGTAGAAAGCGACGACTTCGACCTAATCGACAAGCTCGCCTGGTTATACGACGAACCTTACGCCGATAGTTCCGCTATTCCGACTTATCGCGTGTGTCAGTTGGCTCGCAAGAACGTTACCGTATCGCTTTCCGGTGACGGTGGCGATGAGAGCTTCGGTGGTTATCGCCGTTATCGTTTCCACATGATGGAAGAGAAAATGCGCAGCGCATTACCGTTAGGCGTGCGCCGCCCGATATTCGGCATGATGGGCAGTGTCTACCCGAAAGCCGATTGGGCGCCGCGTGTTTTCCGCGCTAAATCTACATTCGAAGCGTTAGCGAGAAGTTCAGTCGAAGCCTACTTCCACACGATTTCCATTTTGCGCGATCCAATGCGCCGCCGGCTCTTTAGTCCCTCATTCAAAGCCAAGCTTGGTGGATACAACGCTGTTGAGGTAATGCGTCGACACGCACGCAAATCACCAACGGACGACCCTTTGGGGTTAGTGCAATACCTCGACATGCACACCTATCTGGTCGGCGACATCAACACCAAAGTGGATCGGGCCAGTATGGCGCATTCACTGGAAGTGCGTGAACCGTTAATGGATCATAAATTGGTCGAATGGGTATCGAGCCTGCCGACAAACCTCAAGATACGCGGTCAAGAAGGCAAATATCTTTTCAAAAAAGCCATGGAACCATACATTCCCAAAGACGTGATGTATCGACCAAAAATGGGCTTTGCCGTGCCGTTGGCAACTTGGTTCCGCGGACCTTTGCGGGATCGCGTACGTGAAGCGATATTAGGCCCTCGCATGCGCGATACCGGACTCTTCAATCAGAAATATTTGCAAGAGTTGGTAGAGCATCACCAATCCGGTTTGCGTGATTACAGTGCGCCGTTGTGGACGTTGCTTATGTTCGAAGCCTTTTTGCGCAATGTGATGGGCGACATAAATACGACCGGCATAGGTTCTAAGACGACGCTTGCTGAGCGGGGCGCGTGAGGATTGATGGTTACTAACATGCGCATACTGCACATTCTCGATCATTCCATTCCACTCCATAGCGGATATACGTTTCGTACGTTATCCATTCTCAAGAGCCAGCGAGCGCTAGGGTGGGAAACATTTCACCTTACTAGCCCGAAGCAAGAAGGTTGCACCGAGCGAGAAGAGACTGTTGATGGCTGGCATTTCTACCGGACATCGCCTGGTAACGGGTTGTGCCCTTCATTGCCGGGGATGAAAGAAATCGAACTGATAGGCGAAACAACGCATCGACTCGAGCAAGTGGTGAAATTGGTGAGACCGCAGATCTTGCATGCACATTCGCCGGTACTGAATGCGATTCCAGCGTTACGAGTGGGACGGCGCCTTGGATTGCCCGTCGTCTATGAGGTGCGCGCATTTTGGGAAGACGCGGCGGTAGATCACGGCACTACAAATGAAGGCAGTCTGCGTTATCGACTAACGCGTTGGCTGGAAACGTATGCACTGCGGCGCGTTAATGCGGTAACAACAATTTGCGAAGGTTTGCGCCAAGATATAGTCGGTCGTGGCATTCCATCTGAAAAAGTAACGGTCATCCCTAATGCAGTCGACATCGATAGTTTTCAACTAGGCGGCAAGGCCGATGAAGAATTGAAAAAAAGCCTCGGCCTGGACGGTAAAGTTGTTGTTGGTTTCATCGGTTCTTTTTATGCATATGAAGGACTGGATCTTCTCATCAAGGCATTGCCTCTGGTTCTTCAGCGGGCGCCCGATGTACGAATTCTGCTAGTCGGCGGCGGTCCTCAAGAGAAAGCGCTGAAGCAACAGGCTGAATCTCTTGGCGTGGCTGACAAGATTGTGTTTACCGGACGCGTGCCTCATAGCGAAGTAACTCGCTATTACGATTTGATCGATCTATTAGCCTACCCTCGACATTCCATGCGTCTTACAGAATTGGTAACGCCATTAAAGCCGTTGGAAGCAATGGCTCAAGGTAAGTTGCTGATTGCCTCTGATGTCGGCGGACATCGAGAACTTATCCGTGATGGCGAGACTGGTTTACTGTTTAAAGCGGGAGATCCAAGCGCTTTAGCTGACAAGCTTGTTGGCGCGCTTGCTAATTCGAATAGCTGGGCAGGCATGAGAGCCGCAGGCCGGCGATTTGTTGAAACTGAGCGCAACTGGACGGCATCAGTAGATCGTTATCAAAAAGTTTATCAAACAGTGCTGGGCGGAGTTTGAAGTGAGTACGTCGCAGCCGCGCATTGCCATTGTTGGCCCACTGCCCCCACCTTCCGGTGGCATGGCGAATCAGACACGGCAATTGGCAGAATTACTACGGGCTGAACATCTTGACGTCGAGGTTGTGCAAGTGAACGCTCCTTACCGACCGGCCTGGGCGGGAAAAATTCCTGGAGTGAGGGCATTTTTTCGTCTTGCTCCGTATCTATTAAATCTATGGTGCGCAGCTGGGCGGGTGGACGTGTTTCACATCATGGCAAACTCCGGTTGGTCGTGGCATTTGTTTGCCGCTCCGGCGGTATGGATCGCCAAATTGCGAGGGAAACGCACCATCATTAATTATCGTGGCGGCGAAGCGGAAACGTTTTTTAAGAGCTCTTTTTTTTGGGTTAGACCGACTATGCAGGCGGCGGACATGGTTGTGGTGCCGTCAGGTTTTCTTGAGGACGTGTTTGGCAAGTGGAAGATAGCGACAACTGTAATTCCCAATATCATTAATCTGGCGCGATTTTCCCCTGCGGCGAACGATGAAAATCATGATTATGCCGATGCGCCTCATGTGATCGTCACTCGCAACCTTGAACCTATTTATGACATTCCCACAGCACTCCATGCATTTGCTTTAGTCGTGCAAGAGTTTCCGCGTGCCCGGCTCACAGTTGCCGGTTCGGGGCCTCTGCGAAGTGCGCTGGAAGATATGGCGCAATCGTTAGGAATAGCCTCAACAGTCACTTTCACTGGTCGCTTGGAAAGCGCAGACATGGCAGCACTTTATAAATCCGCCGATTTGTCTATCAATCCTAGCTTAGTAGACAACATGCCAAATTCAGTCTTGGAAGCATTGGCTAGTGGTGTTCCGGTCGTGAGCACCGATGTAGGCGGCGTACCTTACATCGTTCAGCACGGTAAAACCGCTTGGCTAGTTCCAGCGGGTAACCCCAAAGCCATGGCCGACGCGGTGACAACGCTTCTGCGAGATCCCGCGCTTGTGCGACGTCTTGTGCATGATGGCCTCGCTCTTGTACAGCATTATGCATGGCCGAGTGTGCGAGAACTTTGGCTGGGTGCTTATAGGGTACTAGCGACCGGGATCCCCTCCACTATTGCTGCTGTCAGCGAAAAGCAAAGCTCGTGATGAGTAATTTGTATACCCAATTCTGCGCGGGCGTAATTTTCCCGCTGCATGAGCGATTAAAGAGACACGACAGTGTTGCCGTACGCCGTAACCTTGAATCATCGCAATGGTGGCCAGCAGAGAAACTGGAAGCGTTGCGACTCACTCGTCTGAAACATTTGCTTACTTCTGCAAACGCAAATGTTCCTTATTATCGGAAGCTTTTTGCGGATCAAGGATTCATTCCCGATGCGATACAGTCGCTCAACGATCTTACTCGCCTCCCTTTTCTTACCAAGGCAGTCATTCGCGCAAATCTAGAAGCTCTCAAGGCCGAAGGCGCAACAGATCTTGCACGTTTTAATACCGGTGGTTCCAGTGGTGAACCGCTTATATTTTTTATTGGTAAAGAACGAGTGTCGCATGACGTCGCGGCGAAATGGCGGGCGACGCGTTGGTGGGGTGTAGATATTGGCGACCCGGAAATTGTCATCTGGGGTTCGCCGATAGAGTTAGGAAGGCAAGATCGCGTCAAGGCAATTCGTGACCGCTTATTGCGTACGCAATTACTACCTGCTTTCGAAATGACAGCAGCTAAAGTTGAAGGATTCATTGATGTCATTCAATCGGTGCGGCCGCGCATGTTGTTTGGCTACCCCTCCGCGCTCTCTCATATTGCTCGTCATGCAGAAGCGATTGGCCGGCGGCTTGATAATGTAGGAATTAAAACGGCGTTCGTAACTTCGGAGCGTTTATACGAAGAACAGCGCACGCAAATAGAAAAAACTTTTGGCTGTCGTGTAGCGAATGGTTACGGCGGGCGTGATGCAGGTTTTATTGCGCATGAATGTCCAGAAGGCGAAATGCATATCACCGCCGAAGACATCATCGTCGAAATTATCGATGATGACGGCAATTTATTGCCAGCTGGCCAAAGCGGAGAAATTGTTGTCACGCATTTGGCAACGAAAACCTTCCCATTTATTCGTTATCGCACCGGTGACGTGGGTGTACTTGCCACCGAACCATGCAAATGCGGCCGAGGGCTGCCCGTGCTAAAGGAGATTCAAGGGCGTTCAACGGATTTTGTGATTGCCCAGGACGGTACGGTGATGCACGGCCTAGCACTTATTTATGTGCTGCGAGATTTGCCGGGCGTGCATGCGTTCAAGATAGTGCAGGAGACTGTAGATTACACCCGGGTATTACTGACGCCGAGTGCCGGCGCAGATATAACAACACTTGAGAACAAGATCGTAGACGGATTTCGCGCTCGATTGGGTAGTGGGACGACAGTGAGTGTCGAAATCGTCGATAAAATTCCTGCGGAAAAGTCGGGCAAGTTTCGTTACGTGCAGAGCAAGGTTGAAATTGCGAGGAGTGCGAGCTAGAAGCGGCTATTCCCATAAATCATGGATAACCTAGCTTCTGGTTTTTAGTAATGATCGCGTAGCTTCACAACCCCTCTTATCGACTCGACTGCAGTCTATCGCTTCGACTTGGAGGGTTGTGCGGATGAGTATTATTCCTTGGCGCGTCAAAAATTTCCTATCAGTACAATTTCCGTTGGCTTACCATTTTGCTGTTAACTTAGGAGTTCGTGGCAATGATGCCGCGCATTGGGATAAGCGTTTAGCGGAGACGTGGGATGCACGTGATTGGCCGACGAAGACGGCATTAATTGCTTCTCTCACAAAACCGAATGACAAAATTCTCGATATAGGTTGTGGGTCCGGCAGTATTTTGCGCAGTTTAAAATCGCAGGGTTACACGGATTTGCATGGTTTGGAAATTTCTAATTACGCGGTAGAGCGGCTGCGTAGCGAAGGGTTGACCATGTATCAAGGAAGCCTACCTCGTTTGCCGTTGCCGGAGTGCCAATTTGACGTGGTGATTGCTTCTCAGGTACTTGAACATATTATTCGGCGTCGGTTGTTCTTAAATGAAATCCGCCGCGTGCTTAAGCCGGGAGGAAGAGCATTCATATTTGTACCTAATAATTGTTTGGGTCCTATTGATGAGCCGGAGCATGTGGTTTGTTTCAACAATGAAAGCTTTACCAAAGAGCTGGCTCGGCACTTTGACGTTGCATCGATTGAAGTAATGCACGACGTAAATTACCAAATATCATTGCTGTTCGGCCATGTTAAGCGGCCAGATTTAATACATTGAAAGTTAGATAGTAGATGTTACACATTCAGATTTGCTCATAATGTCACTTACCGACATTAGAGGAAAAATCGCTAGGGGCGCCGTATGGATGGTGCTCTTCAAATTCATCGAGCGCGGCATTGGTCTTCTTAGCACCATAGCACTCGCCCGGCTTCTCGCACCTGCCGATTTTGGATTGGTTGCGATGGCGATGGTCATCATTGCGGTACTTGAATTGATGGGCGCCTTCGGTTTTGATGTAACGCTAATTCAGCGAGCCGATTCCAAAGTAGAGCACTTCAATACTGCATGGACATTCAACGTACTGTTTGCTTTAACTTGTGCTTTACTTCTTTTCACTTTTGCAGGAACAGCGGCGGCTTTTTATAACGAACCGCGTTTGGAAGCTGTGATACGTGTGCTGTCTGTGGGATTGCTGATTCAAGGATTTGAAAATATTGGCGTGGTGCATTTTCGCCGCGATATGCAATTCGATCGTGAGTTTAAATTTCTGGTAGCAAAAAAAATTGCCAGCGTTGCAGTAACCATACCGCTCGCTTTTACATTACATAGTTATTGGGCGCTTGTGGCTGGCATTGTTTTTGGTAAAGTGGTTAGCGTCATATTGAGCTACTTGGTTCATCCTTTCCGGCCGCGATTTTCACTCGCGGCTTCTGGAGACCTTTTCCATTTTTCCAAGTGGTTGCTGGTTAATAATGTCATCAATTTTCTTAATAACAAATCCCCTGATTTTATTATAGGCAAGGTAGCGGGTGCGCAAGCATTGGGTGTTTATAGTATTGCCTATGAAATTTCCAATTTGCCCACCACGGAATTAGTGGCACCCATTAATCGGGCGGTATTTCCTGGCTATTCACGCATGGCCGGGGACCTTGGTAAATTGCGCGAAGGTTTTATCGGCATTATTTCGATGATTACTTTGTTTGCGTTGCCGGTCGGTACCGGAATTGCGTTAGTGGCGGATTTATTAGTACCTACCCTGTTAGGCGATAAATGGGTGTCTGCTGTGCCAGTGATCGAAGTGCTGTCGTTTTATGGAATTATCATGGCGTTGCAAACAAACATTAGCTACATCTACCTCGCTCTTGGCAAACCCCGACTGGTGACCATGGTGGCCGCCTTGCAATTGGTAGTCCTCCTAGCGAGCTTGCTGACGTTGACTCCGACTCATGGGGCGATTGGTACTGCTTGGGCTTTTTTGCTTACCGCCATTGTGCTCATACCAGTTAACCAAGCATTAATTGCGTCACAGCTTCGCATCGGTATTCGCGAATATGTCGGTAAGCTGCTGCGGCCAATGATAGCGACAGGCGTGATGAGTGCTGTTGTGATTGCAGTTAAAACCCAGCTTCCTGTACTCGATGGGTTCGTAGAACATTTGTTAGCGTTGCTGGCGGTATCTGCCTGCGGAGGCGTGGTGTATGTCGCGCTTATAATAATTCTTTGGCGGCTTGCTTCTTATCCCGATGGAGCAGAACAATTCTGTCTTAGTAAAATCGAGCCTGCGCTTAGTAAAGTGGGAGTTAAGATTGGCCGTGTATAGCGATATAAGAAAGACGATTTCGTCATGAGAGATTTAGTTATCACGTTGGCCGTGCTTGGCGCGTTACCGTTTGTTTTCAAGCGGCCTTACATTGGTATTTTGTTATGGGTGTGGATCAGCGTTATGAATCCGCATCGTTTATCTTGGGGCTTCGCTTACGACTTTCCATTTGCGCAGTTAATTGCTGTTACCACACTGATTTCTTTGTTCTTTAGAAAGGAGAAAGCAAAGTTAACGTGGTCGGCGCCAATGATTTTATTGCTCATATTTGTTTTTTGGATGAGCGTTTCCACATTATTTGCGCTGGTACCTAAGGAGGCAAATATCCAATGGGGAATTGTAATAAAAATCATGTTCATGATTTTTGTGACTATGGTGGCGGTAGCGGGAAAGCGGCAAATCGAATTGCTAGTCTGGGCGCTTGCTCTATCGTTAGGTTTTTACGGAGTGAAAGGCGGATTGTTTACGCTGATGGGCGGCGCCACCGACACAGTATATGGGCCGCCTAGTTCTTACATAGAAGAGAACAATGCACTGGCCATGGCCTTGTTAATGACGGTTCCTTTGATATGGTATTTGCGCAACCACGTTACTAAAACGTGGTTGCGGTTAGGGCTTCTTGGTGCGATGGGGCTTTGTTTGATATCGGCATTGGGAAGCTATTCCCGCGGCGCGCTTCTCGCGTTGTTTCCGATGGTATTTTTCCTATGGCTAAAAAGCCGAAATAAGGCGCCGCTCGCATTTCTTATCATCTTGCTCGCTCCTTTAATGTTTAGCATGATGCCCGAGAAATGGTTTACACGGATGGAGACAATTTCCACGTATGACGAAGACGAGTCTGCGATGGGGCGTATCAATGCTTGGCAGACTGCATTCAATATCGCTAAAGATCGGCCGTTAGTGGGAGGCGGATTCCAGTTATACGAACCACAAGTTTTTCTCCGCTATTCACCGAACCCAGAAAATGTTCACGCAGCGCACAGTATCTACTTTGCCGCATTGGGGGAACATGGCTTCGTTGGACTTGGATTATTTTTAATGCTGGGAGTGGCCACGTGGCGAACAGCAAGCTGGGTTGTGCGACATAGTAAGACCAGGTCGGAATTGAGTTGGGCGAGCGATTTAGGGCTGATGATTCAAGTAAGCCTGGTCGGCTACGCTGTTGGCGGCGCTTTCTTGAGCGTGCTTTATTTTGACTTGCCCTATTACTTGTTGGCAATCCTTGTGCTTCTGAAAAAAGAAGTACAAAAAACATTGGCGCAAAAGTCAGAACAGACGCGTGCTGGGGTTGGTACGATTCCAGTCACTATGCCTTTAAAATAATTTGGTCTCTAGAATGACTGCTCCCACTGCTTTACTCCGACCCCTAGTCTATGCGCTCGGGAGAAATAAATTATCCATTTTGATTTATCATCGTGTGCATCGGGAAACGGACCCTATTTTTCCTGGTGAAGTGGATGCACAACGTTTCGACGCGCATTTGAGTTGGCTCACCGGCTTATTTAATGTGATTCCGCTTTCTCAAGCGGTCGAGCAATTACGCACTGGTACTCTGCCGGCGCGCGCCGCGTGCATTACTTTCGATGATGGTTACGCTGACAATGCCGAAGTTGCGCTGCCGATTCTTAAGCGCCATAACGCATCGGCCACATTCTTTGTAAGCACTGGTTTTCTCGATGGTGGGCGGATGTGGAACGATACGATCATCGAGAGCGTACGACGAGCATCCGGAAGCTTGCTTGATCTTACTTCGCTTGATCTTGGCCAACATGATATCTCTACTCCTGCCGCGCAGCGCAGAGCAATCAACTCGATTATCGGTGTGATTAAATACTTGCCCCAAGAACAACGCATGGAGAAAGTAGACGCAGTGGCAGGTGTTATCGGAGAACGGCTTCCCGATGATTTGATGATGCGTTCAGAGCAGGTACGGTTACTGGCTGACTCAAATATGATCGTAGGCGCGCATACCGTTAGCCATCCTATTCTCGCCCGCATTACTGCTGCGGATGCCAAGCGGGAAATCGTGACGAGCCGACAAGCATTAGAAACGATTACCGGTAAACCAATCACCCTGTTTGCTTATCCTAATGGCAAGCCGGGAGAAGATTATGCGGCCGAACATGTTGCTATGGTGCGGGACCTTGGTTTTGATGCAGCAGTATGTACATCGTGGGGCGCGGCCTCTGCTGAAGACGATTTTTTTCAGTTACCTCGGTTTCTGCCATGGGATAAAACCGCATTGCGGTTTTCCTTACGGTTAACAAGCAATTTATTAAAGCGCGGAAGCAGGCTTTAAGGGATTTTTCCGCCAAGCATTTCGCTCTCAACGCTTGTTCGTTGATGATTCGGGCCATACCTTTTGTCGAAAAATTTAACAGCCTTACGATGAATACAGGTGATAGCCCTATTTTTTTGTAGAGAAATTTTTAAAAGCCATTTTTTTACAATTGGTTGTGGTCACACCAAGTGCCTTGGCCTTTTTTTTGCTTTACGAACTTCCTATTACAAGCAATCGTCTTCTAGCCAGAGCAATAAAGAAGCACTCTGAGGGAGGTTGTCCCGCCTCGGCCAGTACCAATGCTAAGTAGCAATTACTTAGTTGCCGGTTATTCGTAGCAGTTTCAAATTTAGTTAGGGGGTAATACCAAATGAATAAGCAACTTACGCTCAGGAAAACTATTCCTGCGCGCTTTTATCAATTGTTATGTCCCGGCGCTCTTTCCCTCGCACTAGCGTTAACTGGCTGCGGCGGTGGTGGCAGTAGCAGCGAGGGATCGGAAAGCAAGCAAAGCGTCCAAGACACCAATATCGTTATCACCAACGATATGGGGCAAGTCCGAAAAAATGGAACGTTCTTCAGCGTAGACGGCTATCTCTCTCGTAGTAACAAAGTACTGAAAAGCAGTGGCGGTAAAAACAGCGCGGTTTTTTCTCCTAACATCGGTAGCCAAGGCTACTACCGAATTTATCTCTGGTGGCCACAAACAGCGCAAGACGCTGGTGAGGTAGATGTTATCGTTCGCCGTAAAGGCGGTACCGAGCATCTAACGGTTAATCAGAAAATTCTGGGCGGTCAGTGGAATTCAATTGGCATTTATGAACTTGCTCCCGGCGCTGAAGCGGAGGTGGAGATTAAGGATCGTCCCGGCGTATCCGCGTTAGTCGATGCAGTTCGTTTTGAGTATGTCGGCGCTACAGCTCCGGCACTTTCTTTGCAAGATGGCACCCTACCGCTTGCTAACCGAGGAATCGACTATGCAGGTCAAATCGATGTAAATGGCGGTGTCGCGCCTTATACATTGACCGTATCTCAAGGCGCACTGCCCGTTGGCTTAAGCCTAGATACCAACACTGGTTTAATTTCCGGTGTCCCCGCCCTTCTTGGTAGTTCTCAGTTCTCTGTACAAGTTCAAGATAAAAAAGGGCAACGTGTTGAGAAAAGCTTCAGCATCGAAGTATTAGAGGCCTCCGCTGCGCCTAGCAATCAACAGCTATCCATTTCATCTGATCGTAAGCATGTTGCCGAAGCACCACCCGCCGGTACGCCGCCTGATCTCAGTAACCTCCTAGGTATCGTAGCGTCTCTACCGGAGGGCGAATGGTCCAAAGTTAACTTGAACAATTTCTCCGATTCATGGGCGCCGGAGGGTTTGCGGACACTTTACTTGTCCAGTAATCCTACCCCCTCGAAACTTATCGAAGCATGGAGTTCTTTCGCATGGGATTCAAACCGTGGTGATTTGATTCTCTTCGGTGGCGGACATGCAAATTACGCGGGCAACGATGTCTACCGTTGGCGCGGTTCGACCCGTCAATGGCAACGCGCAGCGCTATCTAGTCAGGTAAAACAAGACGATCTTGGCAATTGGTTACCTATCGATGGTCTCGATGCCGCTCCCATATCGGCGCATACCTACGATAACAACATTTTCCTACCATTAATTGATCGCATGGTGATCTTTGGCGGCGCTGCCTTTAACAATGGTGGCGCATACCTGCGTCAAGTCACCCCAACTACTGCTAGACGCACAGGTCCATATTTGTTTGACCCAAGCAAAGCTGATCCAAATAAAGTTGGCGGAACGACAGGCTCTCATGTGCAACGTACCGGACCACATCCTGAGATTGTCGGCGGGAACATGTGGCAAAACCGGGACATCTATAAGAATCTCGCGAGTAACGCCGCGCTTCCCGGCGCGCACGTGAATGGTTGTACAGCCTACGCGCAAGAACTCGGACGCGATGTCGTGTATGTGGGCGCCCGTCCTCCTGGTGGTGGCACTGCAACAAATCTATATAAATACGTCGTTAGCGATGTCGCAAATCCAAGTTCGGATACGTGGCAAACAGTCGGTATTTTCTGGAATGGTTTTGACGGACAAACTGCGTGTGGTTACGACGCGAGCCGGAAGACATTGCTGCGTATCGGTATAAACAGCGTGCCATTCACTTATTGGAATCTCAACACATCGAGTTCCAACAATCAGGATGTACGTGTAATACCCACCGACCCAACCGGCGAGTTCGCTACGCTCATGGCGAACAATGCGTTCAACATCCGTAATTGCGGCTTTGATTTCGATCCAATTCGTAAGGATTACGCGCTGTGGTGTGGTGATGGACGTGTTTGGAAAGTCACGCCGCCAGCCACGCTTTCTCCAAGCGGCTGGACGATCACCAAACAACGCACGCCGACGTTGGCAGTGCCTAACGGTGATCAGGGAACGGGTATCCTCGGCAAGTGGAAATACGTTTACAACTTGGATGCTTTTATCGGATTGCAGAATGCTAGCCAAGGCAATATCTGGGTTTACAAACCGGTTGGCTGGAAGAATCCGACTGGGAATGTGAACTTGTCTCCGAAGGTATCCATTAGTAGTCCTACTGCCGGTCAAACATTTAACTCCGGTAATGCCATAAACATAACCACTAATGCGACCGATACCGATGGGAGTATCGCCAAGGTAGAGTTTTTTCAAGGCAGCACAAAAATAGGCGAATCTCTTGCGGCACCGTTCTCCTTTAATTGGACAATCGCACCCACTGGAACTTTTTCTGTGAGTGCGATTGCGACTGATAATGGCGGCGCGCAAGCCATCTCTAGTTCAGTGTCGATAACCGTATTACCTGGGGCGACTGGTACGGTGATATTGCAAGACGGTGTTGGCAGCTATAGTTTGACGAGAGATACCTATCTTTCCATCTATGCGAAAACCACGCCTCTCGGTGGTACTACTTCGTTGATGGATCAATACTCGAACTACAGTAACTTACTGCGCTTTGGGATATTCGTATCTGAAGGCGGCCCGGTACCGAATGGAGCAATTATTCAGTCGGCAACGCTAGGGTTATACAAGTACAGCTACTATGACATGAGCTACTCACTGAACCGGATGTTAGTTGGTTGGTCAGAGAGCAATGCTACTTGGCAGCAACGCGATGTAGGTTTGTCGTGGAGTACTGCGGGTGCTTTAGGTTCTGGCACTGACTTCACTGCGACGCCGGATGCTACTGCGGCCGCTGGCTGGAATCCGGGTTGGGTGACGTTCGACCTTACTACTGCAGTTCAACAAATGAGTAGCGGGCAACCGAATTTAGGTTGGCGTTTGATCGGTGTGAGTGGAAATCAGTTGAATATTAAAAATTTCTATTCAAAGGAATACACCGCGGATACAACGTTGCGGCCTAAGTTGACTGTGACGTATTCGACGAATTAACGATTCGAAAAGTTGGTTGTGTGGGGCGAACCGGGAGGTTCAACCGTATAGCATTAAGCGGTTGGGCTTCCCGGTTTTGTTTTGCGAATGGTTGTAGTGTGAGGGGCACTCAAATTGAGTTTAGGGCGGCAAGATTGATGAATTAGTGATCGGTGTCACTTGTCTTGTTGTGTGGGCAAAGCTATATTTTCCGACTCGTGTCCACCTTTAAATAAAACAAATGACGAATAAGATGGTTATAAAAATGCCTACCCTATTTTATCTACTGCAACGCCGGTATTCCTTGTTCTCCTCAGTTTTATCCATTCAAGCGTTATCTCTATCGCAGTGATACAAAGTAATAAATCTTCCCTGATTTGAAAGACTAACTAACATAACGTTAAGCAATTCGCCATAGCCCGGATAGGCTATTGCAGATGCCGATCGCCTAGGTCAGCATACGCGATAATTTTTTGGCTGGTCGACGAGATGCTGGACAGATAGGGAACCCGACATGCTAATGGGCAATATATTCTTAAAAGAATTTTCTAAGAAGGCTTAGAACGCTAAATGAAAACTAAATATAGTCCACACCTTGAGCCTGCCGGATGGAGGGCAATATGATTGGATTAATCGTTCTTGCAATTACGGTTCCGTTGCTACTTGGCTATTTATGGGTTGCCCGTGCAGCGGTACGCTATGTTAAGCGTAAGACAGGCTCGAATTGGATGATGGTGCTGACGGTTATCGGCATTCTTATGCTGACGTTTGGTGATACTTTGTTTAACCGTTGGTATCACAAAAATGTGTTGTGTAAGCGTGAAGATGTAGGAAGTAAAATTTTTGAAAGAGTTACGCTACCCGAGGAGTATTGGGATAACGAAAATAACTTACCGAAACTTCCGCTGACAATGTCTAAAAATAAACCTTTTTTAGGGCGTTACGCAGCAATAGAAAAGTACGAACAAGAAGGGTTTTTTCCACTTACTGCTTATGAGCGACGCGAATCTTCGGTTGTCGATATACAAACAAATAAAACACTCAGTCGCTTTGTCGATTACGCCCCTATGGGCGGCTTATGGTGGGCAGTACCACTTTCACTGTTTGGCGAAAAAAGCATTATCGGTTGGTTATTAAGTAGAGGTAGTTCACCAAGTTGCTTCGATAATCCAATACACCTTGCAGTTAAGAATCTTGAAGCACCTTTTATTAAAATTTCCAATGAAGCGTATCAAAAATGACTAATAAAATAAATTATTTTTATAACCAAGCTGAGCTCGCACTTGCTGCGTACTCTGATTTTTCATCAGTTTCTGTGATTAACGGAGTACTTAAACCAACGGAAGTAAAAGCTCAACTAGTCTCGCTTAGTGGTTTTGCCCCTTGGTCGGAAAAAACCTCTGATTTTTCGAATATCGAAGCTGATAAATTTCTAGAGCGCTTCGATGTTCTCGACCAATACACGGACAACACCCTAACAAATGGATTCTCGGCCACCGTCTTCCGTGACAAAGCAACCGGCCAAATACATTTTGTGAATCGTGGTACGAACGACTTGGTGTCTGACATTGTCACTGACGCAAAGCTAGCGCTTGGTGGCAAGCCACTCGATCAAATTGTTAGCATGGTGAATTATTTTCTGCGCGTCAAAGCCGGCGCGGACAATACTGCACAACAAATCGAAGCGGTATTACCCAATCCTGTATCACCCGGGCTACTTCTTCCAGCAAAACTCGCCACCTTTCGTTGGACCGCGTCGGTTGCGGGGACGGGACCAGGGATAGGTGACGCATCAATTATTGTCGCGGGTCACTCGCTCGGCGGCTATCTCAGCACAATCTTTGGTTATTTATTCGGAAGTACCGTTAGCGAGGTCAATACTTACAACGCCCCCGGTTCTTGGGGTATTGATTTGACAATCAGAAGCTTAGCGCAGCTTCTCGGCAATAACGATCCCAGCTACATCGAAAATCGCCAAAACAATCTAATAGGCGATTACGTTGTCTCTGGCGTTCCTGGTCATCGGGGAACAGACATACGAATCTTTGAAGAAGGTAGTGCGCACAGCCAAAAAGTTCTTGCTGATTCTCTGGCATTACAAAACATGCTGGCTACCCTTAGCCCTGACTGGAATACAAATACAGCTAATGAAACATTGAAAGCAAGCAGTAATATTGATGGCGACAGCCTTGAACAAACGCTTGATGCGTTGCGTAAGCTTCTCTTGGGAAGCGCCGTTGTACCGACAAAGATAAAAGGCGCAGACGACTCACAAGCTAGCCGGGAAAATTTCTACAAAAATCTATACGATTTGATGGGAGCGTCGCAATTTAAAACGGCCGCGAATAATTCAAATACCAAAATTATTTCGCTGACTGACTTAACTTTTACTTCTTTAGTTAACGCAGCTAAATCTACCGATACCAATGCGCTTGCCTATCGCTACTCACTGCAAGAACTGAATTCATTTGTCATTTTGGGCGTCGATTACAGTATCCATAATTCTCAAGGCCAACTCGAGCTGTACAATCCAAACACTAGCACTGGCACATTGACTGACAAATGGCTGCAAGACCGCGCCGAATTTTTAAATTGGAAGAACGAAGCTAACACCGATGATCTTGTAACTGTCTACCATACCGGCGACGACAATTGGCAATACGGCGATGTCGCACAAGGCTACAACGTTAATGTCGTTGGCAAGGTCCGTGATGTAGAGAGCAGCGCTGCATTCCACAAAGTTATCTTCGGCGGTGCTGATGTGGATACGCTAACTGGCGGCGTACTCGAAGATCATCTTTACGGCGGTACTGGTGGCGATACCCTTAAAGGCGGCAAAGGAAATGATTATTTAGAGGGCGGCGCAGGCGGCGACTCTTACATTTACGAAGCCGGCGACGGCTGGGACACGATCCGCGATACCGATGGCAAAGGCGCGATCCAAATGAATGGATTCACGTTGTCCGACGGCAAGGAAACAACGCTCGGTTCGGGCATCTGGCAAAGCACCGACAAGCAATTCCAATACACGCAACTCACCGAAACCGACGGCACTAAAACCCTCGTCATCACCAACGGCGCTGATCGTATCTACGTCAAGGATTTCACCGACGGTGAACTCAACCTTCGGGTCACTGCTGGCACCGCGCCGATTGCTCCCGTTACCAATCGCACAATCGTTGGCGACCTGCAGCCTATCGACGTTGATCTCACCCAAGCAGGTGTCCAACTCGGTTACGATAGCCTCGGCAACGTCCTCGTAAACACAACGGCTTTACTCGATCGTACCGATAAATTATTCGATAGCGCCGGCGATGATTTGATTCAAGCCAAAGGCGGCAACGACGACATCTTCGCTTCCCGCGGGGGCAATGATCGTCTCGATGCAGGCAACGGGAATGACTTAGTGACCGCAGGCACCGGTGACGACATCGTTATTGGTGGCGTTGGTGAAGATCGCCTATTTGGCGAAGCCGATAACGACCGTCTTTACGCGCTTACCGAAGTTGCTCTCGACGCGGCCATAACGCAAAGCCGCACGCAAGCGGCCAGCAATGTGAAAGGCGATTGGATCGACGGCGGCACGGGCGACGACATCATCGTTGGCGATGCCGGCAACGACGCCTTGATGGGCGGCGACGGCAAAGACATCCTCGTTGGCGGCGGTGGCGATGACAACATCTACGCCGATGCCAACACCGATGCAACCCCCAACTGGACCATCGCCCGCAGCATCAATACCAGTGGTGACCTCACCACCTACACCACCCAATTCACGAATGCCGCAATCGCCGCTACGCCCGGCGCAGCCGATCTCATTTATGGCGGTGCGGGCGACGACTGGGTGCGTGCCGGCGGTGGGAATGACATCGCGTATGGCGAAGATGGCAAAGACGTTCTCTTCGGCGACACCGGCGATGACATCCTGCTCGGTGGCACGAACGACGATGTGCTCAGCGGCGACGTAGCGGACGATGGCACAACAAATGGTCTTGCAGGAAGCTTGCATGGCCAAGACTACATTGACGGTGGCACAGGCAACGATAAGATTTTTGGAAACGGTCGCGACGACACACTTTTGGGTGGAATCGGCGATGATGAAATCAGTGGCGACGACAAGGTAACTTCGGGGTTATATCACGGTAGTGATTACCTCGATGGCGAAGACGGCAATGACAAGTTATGGGGTGGTGGCAGCGACGATACCCTGTTTGGCGGGATTGGAAACGACTACCTCGAAGGCGACTATGACGCCAACAAACTCAATGCCACCTATCATGGTGATGATTACCTGGATGGCGAAGACGGCAATGATTCTTTATTGGGCGACGGCGGTAATGACGAGTTATTTGGTGGCGCTGGCGATGACATACTCGAAGGTGATGGCAGCGGCATACCCGATGCATATCAAGGTGCGGATTATCTTGATGGCGGTGATGGCCAGGATAGTCTTGCCGGTGGCGGTGGTGCCGATACATTAATCGGTGGGGCCAATAGAGATAATTTGGACGGTGGTGCTGGAGATGATCTTTACATCATCGGCGCAACCGATGCGCTAGTTGAAGGCGGAATTGCTGAAACGATTGCCGACACGCAAGGCAATGATAGCGTCGAACTCGACGTTACTGCTGATCAATTAGATGTCTATCGTGACGGCGACGACTTACACCTTCAATGGGCTGCAGGCACTCAAGCGCTGGTTATCGAGAATGGTGTGAATGGCGCGATTGAAAACTTTACCTTTGCGGATGGAAAAACACTCACTGCAACGCAACTGCTCAACAACTATTCCAAAGAAGCATCGATTCAAACTGTCCTCGCACCAAGTGCCACGCTGATCGGTAGCGCGGTTGGCGATTCTTTTACCGCTACCGGTGGTCATGCGGAAATTCATGCGGGGCTTGGTAATGACAACATCATCGCATCCGGCGGCAATAACAATTATTACTACGGGATCGGTGATGGTGCCGATTTTATTCAAGACACCAGCGCCAAGCTAGATGCGCTTGGTAACGCACAGCCAAACACGCTTAAGTTCGGTGCCGGCATCACCGCGAATGATATTCAATTGGTTTTCCTGCCGAATGTTTTTCCAAACCACAAAGAAGTTTTCGCGATTCGATTTAAGAACAATACTAGCGATGAAATTCGCATCTCGCCGTTCGACAGCAGCCATGCAACGAACAGTCCAGGCATCGATCGTTTCGAATTCAGCGACGGTACAGTGCTCAATTGGGCAACGCTTGTGCAAAAGGGCTTTGACATACAAAGTTCTGAGATCTACGGCTATCAGGACTATGGCACTAATGTTGATGATCGCTTCTTGCTGGGACATGCCACGTATGCGCTGAATATCAACGCCCTCGCTGGTAACGATTTAATCGAAACCGGTAACCGTAGCGACACGATCGACGCTGGTGATGGCAATGACACCCTTCTAGGTAAAGGTGGCAATGATTGGCTTTACGGCGGCGTTGGCGATGATCTGCTTGATGGAGGGGCGGACAATGACATGTTATACGGCAACGACGGTGCAGATACTTATGTGTTGGCAATAGGCTGCGGCCAGGACACCGTAGAGAATCGAGAAAGCGTAGCGGGAGCTGGCGCAGATGTCATCAGCGTTGCGGCAGGTTTAACAGCGGCAGATCTGGTAATTCAAAAAAACGGAGAAGACTTGGTGATTCGGCTCCTCGCCACTGGCGAAGGATTGACCATCACAAATCATTACTTCAATGCGCCGATTGATGGGCTGCGTTTTGCCGACAATACTTTCTGGACAAGAGCGCAATTGGAGGAAATGGCGGCAGTGGTAAAAGCCACCGAGGCAAACGATACCTTAAGTTTAAGCGATGGCGATGATGTCTTTAATGCATTAGGTGGTAATGACTCAATCTCCGGGATGGGGGGCAACGATGACATCACAGGCGGCGCGGGGGCGGATTCGCTCGATGGCGGCGAAGGCAATGACCGACTCGTCGGCGGCACAGGTAACGACATACTGATTGGTGGTAACGGAAGTGATGTCTATCGCTATAACCTTGGCGATGGCTACGATCAAATCAATGAGGATGATAGCTCAGAGGGACGTTACGATGTGCTTGAGTTTGGCGCGGGCATCACTACTAACGATGTGAAGCTAAGTCGGGTAACGGGATATAAGATAGATTATCTCGACATCCTCGTTCCTAAATCCGACCCAAATGCTACGAAAGCTGGGGTCAAATTAGCTTACGCATTTGGGTTCGGAGCGCAATTACAAATCGACGCAGTGCGGTTCGCCGATGGAGCGATCTGGACATTCGACGACATCAAAGCCAAGCTCATTACGCCCACTACCCAGAGGGATTTTCTGATTGGCTTCGAGAGCGCCGACACCATGCATGGTGATAGCGGCGATGATGTCGTCGATGGTTATTTGGGCAATGATACGCTTTTCGGAGATGATGGCGCCGATACACTTTATGGCAGCGGCGGAGATGATTCTCTACTAGGTGGTGCGGGTGACGACGTATTATTAGGGGATAGTTATTCTTATGTACCCGCTAATTCGTATGGCTTCTTTGCGCAACTTGTACCTGGTGTCGATACCCTTGACGGCGGCATCGGCAATGACCGGTTAGAAGGTGGCGCTGGTGCCGATACCTATATATTTGGCCGTGGTTATGGGCATGACACGATTTTCGAAGGAGACGGTAGTGCTAATGGCGGGAGCGACACGATCGCCTTGGCTGCTGGCATTGCACCTGCAAATGTAACGCTGATACGCACCTCAGACGATAGTGCAACAGGCCCTGATGATCTAATACTTGTATTGGATAACGGCGGCACACAACTCAGAATCAAAGATTACTTCGATACCACCGCAGATCGCCGCATTGAGAAAATCAGCTTTGCCGATGGTACCACTTGGGATGCTACCCAAATTACGACACGCACCTTGGACCAACGCGGTACCGCGAATGCAGTTGTCGGCACTAGCGGCAACGACACCTTTACTGTGGATCATCCGAACGACACTATTTCTGAGTTATCCGGCGGCGGTATAGATACGGTGAACAGCTCAGTCGGCTACACGCTATCGACGAACGTAGAAAATCTTAACCTTACCGGCATATTGAATATTGATGGAACCGGCAACAGCCTGAACAACACGATACGTGGCAACAGTAGCGATAATGTGTTGGACGGTAAAGGTGGCACAGATACGCTGATCGGCGGAAAGGGTGACGATACCTACGTCATCGGCCTTTCCGGTGCTCCGTCGTCTTTGGTAGTCGAAGCGGCGGGCGAAGGCATCGACACAGTCATCAACTCGAACAATACCTACACACTCGCGGATAACGTCGAGAATTTGATCATCCCCGATATGAGCTATTCAAGCGCTGGGCGGTATTTGAAAGGAAATGCGCTCGACAACACCATTTCGGTTTTGACCCAACCTGGGTTCTACATGGGTATTTATCAGGAACATATCGAATTGGACGGCGGTCTTGGCGCCGATATCTTAATCGGTGGACGTTCTTGGGATACCTATGTATTGGACAATACCGGTGACAAGGTCATTGAAGGTAACAATTACGGTAGTTTCGATACAGTGAACGCGCCTTTCGATTACACCTTGGGCGCAAATCTCGAAGCACTGGTTCTCACCGGAACCACCGCTACGCGAGGATGGGGTAACGATCTTAATAACTTGCTTGATGGTTCGCGCAATTCTGCAGCCAATTTATTGACAGGTGGCAAGGGCAGCGATAAATACATCGTCGGCATAGGCGATACCGTGGTGGAAAACGATGGCGAAGGCGACGACACCGTCGAAATTGCGACTGGCAATGCGACAACCAGTTACATTTCCTCTTATGCCAACGTGGAAAATATACGACTCCTTAATAACATTGCTGTAAGCAACATCGTCGGAAACGAAAAAGACAACGTACTGGTCGGCAATGATTCCAATAATGTCATTGTGGGCGGTGCGGGGAACGACACGCTGTATGCGAGCGGAGGTTATGCCGATTCGCTTTATAGCGGATATACAGGTAGCCGTTCTCAAGCGAGCAGTTCCTATCTAGGCACCGATACGCTCGATGGTGGCGACGGTAACGACGTTATGTATGGCGGCTTTGGCGGAACGCTGCTTGGCGGTAGTGGCAATGATACGATCTACGCCGGATATGGCGCGAACACGATTGATGGCGGTGCGGGAAATGATTTTATCAATAGCAATAATGCGATCCGCTATCAGACTGCGAACAATGATGTTTATCTCTTCGGCCGTGGTTCCGGTGCCGATACAATAGAGGCCGATGAACAAGATGTTGTTCGCTTTGTCGCGAATGTTTCCCCGGACGATGTTTTACTATCTCGCGTCAATGATGATCTTGTTGTGAATATCGCCGGCACCGCAGATAAAATCTCGGTTTCACAATACTTCTATACGCAAACGGTGCCGGGTGTTTCCGCAACCCCTTTCCGCATCGGGCAACTCCAATTCGACGACGGTACTGTATGGAATGCATCAGCCATCTCGGCCAGAGTAACCAATAATAATTCCCGTAGTGCCACGGAAAGCGCTGACACGCTGACCGGAACGGCACTGGCCGACACGATCGACGCTTTAGGCGGAAACGACACGCTATGGAGCGGTTTAGGAAACGATACGCTGAAGGGCGGCGTGGGTGCCGACGTTATTTATGCGGGAGATGGGGACGACATATTGGTAGGCGGTGCCGATAATGACTCACTCTATGCCGGCGCAGGAAACGATACTCTGGCAGGCGGCGCAGGAGATGATTTTATTTTGGATGGTGGCGCCGGGAGCGATACTTACTTGTTTGCGCGTGGCGATGGTACGGATGGCGTAAGAGAAACCGGCTCTTTGGCGGGAGACAAAGATGTGGTTCTTATGGCAGCCGATCTTTTGGCGACAGATATAACAGTAAGCGATGGTTTTGGTTTTGTTACGCTTTCAATTAACGGTACATCGGACAGCTTGTACACGAATGACCAAATAGAAGAAGTCAGATTTGCCGATGGAACGGTTTGGAATACTGCGGCGCTGAAAGAAATGGCGGCCATTAGACGTGGTACCAGTGGCGATGATGGTTTGATGGGATCTGAGCAAGCTAACAGCATGTATGGTTTCGATGGAAATGATTACCTTGCGGGATTAGGTGGTGCGGATTCGTTATATGGCGGTAATGGAAACGATACTTTGGACGGCGGAGAGGGTGATAACTTGATCGATGGAGGATCAGGCGCAGACGTCATGTACAGTGGTGGCGGCAACGATACATTCGTTGTCGATAACGTAGGTGATGTCGTTAATGAAGTAGCAAATGCTGGAACTGATACGGTTCTTAGCAGTATCAACTGGACTTTAGGCGCCAATCTAGAAAATCTAACGTTAACCGGTGTAACAGCGCTCAACGGCACTGGCAATACCCTCAACAACGTTATCATCGGTAATAGCGCGAATAACATACTCGACGGTGGTAAGGGAACCGATACATTGCAAGGTGCATTAGGCGATGACACGTATAAGGTCGATGCCACCACTGACGTAATTATCGAGAATGCGAATGAAGGTACGGATAGTGTTCAAAGCGCTGTTACTTACACTCTGTCCGCAAACGTAGAAAATCTCACCTTAACCGGCTCCACTGCAATTAACGGCACAGGCAACGGTCTGAATAACACGGCGGGCGCCGACACAATGATAGGTGGCGCAGGTAATGACAGCTACACCGTCGACAACACTGGCGATGTCATTACCGAAAATGCGAACGAAGGAACAGACGCAGTGCAAAGCAGCGTGACTTATACGCTGAGCGCGAATGTCGAAAATCTGACCTTAGCCGGCACCAGCGCAATCAACGCTACCGGCAATGGTTCGGATAATGTTATTACCGGAAATAGTGCAATCAATACGCTGAGCGGTGGCGCTGGTAACGACACATTAAATGGCGGCACGGGTGCTGACAAGATGTTAGGTGGAGCGGGTAACGATATTTACGTTGTCGATAACACAGCCGACGTAATTACCGAAAACCTTAGCGAGGGAACAGACATCGTTCAGTCTAGTGTTACCTACGCTTTGGGTAGTAACCTCGAGAATATGACTTTGACTGGCACAAGTGCAATCAACGGTACCGGTAATACGTTGGATAACGTACTTATCGGTAACAGTGCCATCAACACACTGACAGGCAATGCAGGTAATGACCGTTTGGATGGCGGCGCAGGTGCGGATAAATTGATTGGTGGCATCGGCAACGATACTTACGTTGTCGATAACACTGGTGACGTGATAACCGAGAACGCTAGCGAAGGTACCGATACCGTCGAATCCAATATTACTTATACGCTTGGTAGTAATCTCGAAAACTTACTCTTAACCGGCACCAGTGCAATCAATGGCACGGGCAATACGTTGAACAACTTGCTCACCGGCAATAGTGCTATCAACACACTAAACGGTGGAGCGGGCAATGACATCATGCAGGGCGGCGCTGGTGCTGACATCCTAATCGATACCGCAGGTAATAATCTATTCAATGGTGGCTCAGATAACGATACATTGACTGGCGGCACCGGTAACGAACTTTATATCGGCGGTACCGGCAACGACAGCATCACCACCAATACCGGCAAGGACGTTATCTCTTTCAACAAAGGCGACGGTCAAGACACCATTGTAGCAAGCACCGGTTTGGACAACACAATCTCGTTGGGCGGTGGTATTCGTAATCAAGATCTTCTCTTTAGCAAGAGTGGCAATGACCTTATCTTGAATACCGGTGGTGCCGATACCATCAAGCTTGCCAATTGGTATGCGGCTACTACGAACCACAGCGTCGTCACGCTGCAAATGATTACCGAGGCAATGGCGGATTACAATCCAAGCTCGACCAATCCATTGTTGAATCACAAAGTCGATGAATACAACTTCGATAAGCTGGTGAGCAATTTTGATGCGGCGCGCGCAGCAAATTCGGCGGTGACAACGTGGGCATTGTCGCAAGCATTGCTGAATGCACATTTAAGCAGCAGCGATTCTGCGGCAATTGGCGGGGACTTGGCTTATCAATACGGTAAGAGTGGCAATCTGGCATCGGTGGGCTTAACCGGGGCGCAGAATGTGCTTGGCAATACGCAACTCGGTAGCAGCACACCGCAAGCATTCCAAACGTCGTCGACATTGCAGGGAGGTGTTGCTAAGTTGAATTAATAATACAGCGTGATTTTGCGCATCGTCGAATGACGGATAAGGGGAGGAGTAATATAACTCTTCCCCTTTTCTTTTTTCGTCAAGAAGATTTAGTCGCGGGTTGTATGAAAATTTAATTGCGGTGAAGATAAATAATCATCAACAAAACGTTCGCAAAGATCAAACTCACTCAGCGGGTCTCGCTTATTTGAAGCAAAGCTGCGGCGAATGTGTAAGCCGAAAGCGGCATCTTTCCAAATATGTTCTTCCCACAAAGTGGGTAGATCCATTGCACTCAATCCTCGCTCAATGAATCCGCGTTGCGAATAACTGTCTCCGTGTTTGGGTAAATAACAGAGACTATCCGGTAGCACCAGTTCCAACATCCGACTCTTCAATGTGAAGGGATTACCTTCATCAATCCAACCACTGGGAAGGCGATACACCGCCGTTACATACTCTGATTTTATTTGAGGATCGTTACCGAAACGCTCGAATATCCGCGTACCTGTGTCCCAAGAGCGGCGTCGTCGGTGTTTGAATTGAAACTTTTCCATAATGGAAGCGAGAAAAGACCCTGGAGCTTGTGCATTGCTCGTAGCTTTTTGAGCACTGTCATTTTCTAAAATCGGACGAAAGTCCAACTCTCGTAGCGGCACTCTTGCTTGATCGATAAACATGCAGTGGACTGCTGGAAAATATCGGTAGCAGTCCACGTATCTTGGATGCCATTGCACACCGAAAAATGCGAGCTCTTGCTTTCGCATATGCGCTTCAATTTCGGTAAGCCAATTAGGGCGAAGAATAAAAAAATCAGGATCTAAAACTAGAACGAAACGTGTTTTGACTTCGGCAAGTAACGCGTTGAGTGCTTCTGCGTGATGATGGCTCGCGCCGAGTGCGGTGTTGGATGAACCAGGAAAGATTTGGAAGTGTTTGGTATCCGATGTGATTCTATTTGCTACATCCGCAGGAGCGTTTTCTGCGGTAAGCCAATCGACTCGTTGCCACTCCGCACCATTTAATTGCTCACTGACATTCCAGTTCAGCGATAAATAATGCGCATGTCCAAATGATATCGTGCATATCGTAAAGCGATGTTCGTCGAACATGGTATTCATACTTTGCATGCCCAAGAATGTCTATTAGTGACGCGAGGTTTATGTGCATCTCGCGACAAACGCCGAGCGTAAGATGTAGCGTAAACGGTTTATACTTTTACTGCACGAATACAATATTGATATGTAAAAAATTCGCGCACTGGATAGAAGTTTTGAATGGGGCTAAAAGCTTTTATCGTCAATTTATTTAGGAAACCACCGCCTTGATCGCGGAATCGTAAACTCGAATCAATCGCCGATATCTTCAAACCAGCATCATGGATAAGCGCCGTGGCATCTTTCAATGTGAACCAGCGAAGATGAGTATTATCAAAAATCCCACGGCTTCGGCGAGGAAAGGTGCCGTGTATGAATATGCTGACGAATGATGTGATGTGTCGTATGTTTGGCAGGCTGATGATGATGCAGCCGTCCTTACGCAAGCAGGCCGCTGCTGATTTTAGTTGTTGCCAAGGATCAACGAGATGTTCCAGAACGTCGGCGAATATTATGCAATCAAACGATTCAGCAGCGAAGTTATTCGCCCAAGAAAAGTGATTAAGGTCAGCACAAATCACGCGGTCAAGATGTTTCTCTGCTTCGGCTGCCAATGTCGGACTACCTTCGATTCCCTCGACTTTGCGTCCATGCACTGACGCGCGAAGAGAACCTCCAAGCGCGCCATTACTGCAGCCCACATCTAAAATTCGCATTGCAGTTGACGGAACCATTGCAGAGACATCCGGTCGCGGCGTGGTATACGCACGCCATGCGTGCCTCGTTAATTGCGAGTTCCGCTATTTGGTTGCTAGCCATCTGAATTATTTTTCGCTCGGTAAACTGAAATGTGGTGCATGCTCTGCCAGCCATTGCTCCAACATCGCTAGCACCCACACCATCGTCCCATAGTATCCGCTGTGGGTGGAAAGATGCTGCGAAGTCAGTTCGTCAATAAACGCCGGCTGAATAAAACCACGCCGTTGCAATGCCCTCAAACTGTCGTTGACTAATTCCTGTAATGGCTTATGGCGTCCTATCCAAGGTCCGAAAGGTAAGCCGAATCCATGTTTTTGCTTGGTGATAATTTCAGCCGGCAGAAAATCGCTTAACGCTTCCTTGAAAAAGTATCGCAGCTTTGTTCCCTTTAGCTTGAGGTCCGGCGCAAGCTTTGCTGAAAATGCGACGACACTGTCTGCGAGCATCGGGAACGTTACATCCATGCCTGCGAGCGAACATGCGCCGATGACTTTCGGCAGATCGTTATCGGCGAGCGTAACGCGGAAATCCAAAGCCAGCATGCGGTTTATTTGCGTGCCCGCGTCAGCACCGTGATAGATGACATTGAGATGCTCCACCGGTTTCTTGGTATCAATCAGTTTAAGGAATGCGGGCGAAAACATATTTTCGTAACCGATGCGTTCCAGGAGGTTGTATGTTTCCAATCTGGCTGGCATCGGAACCGATGCTTGTTGCACATAGCTTTTCGCTTTGCGCAGTAAGGTAAATTGTTCGTTTCCGGGGAAATTATTTATCAACGGCGTAACGAAACCTTTACGCAACGATCTGGGAATTTTTTCGTATAACGAGAACACACGCTGCTTCGCATATCGTTCGTTACCGCCAAACAACTCATCCCCGCCATCGCCGCCTATTAACTGCTCGATGCCATCTTGTTTTGCCATCTTTGCGCAGTAATAAGTAGGTACTGCTGAGGAGTTGCCGAAAGGTTGATCATAGCCGCGTGCGATCAATGGAATTGCTTCGACGATATCCGCCGGCGTTACGTAGTATTCGTGTTGATCTGTGCCAAAGTGCTTCGCGGCAAGACGGGCATAACTCATTTCGTCATAACCGGGCTCATCGAAACCGATAGAATATGAGCGCGCTGGTTTTCCGGTAGCTTCTCCTAACATGCCGGCCATTGTGGAACTATCGGTGCCACCGCTGAGGAAGCAGCCGGTGGATATACCGGCTGACATATCTTTGACCGAAGCGCGAAGAGTGGACATGAACTCTTCCTTCAACTCGGCAAACGACGCGTGATGGTTTTCTTCGAAATGCATCGACCAGTATTGCGATGTCGATATGTTTCCGTTGCTAAACGTTAAATATTCTCCCGGAAGCAGGCGCCGATAATTTTTGTAAATCGAACCCGGCGCTGGAATCATATGAAAGTAAAGATAGTAGTACAACGCTTGCGGATCGATTTCCGGATGCGCGAGTGGGTGCGCATTAATCGTGTCGCAACCAGTGCCAAACAATAGTGTGTTATCCGTTATCGTAAAGCTAAGCGAATGAATGCCCATGCGGTCTACCGCAATGGATATGGATTGCCGGTTTTCATCGATAACAAGCGCGGTAAACGCGCCTTTCAATGACGCAAAGGCGCCTTCGCGCTTAGCGGCGAATTCTTTTGCAAAAATTTCGGCGGCATCTGTCTGATCGACCGCGTTTTTTCCATGGCAAGGTTGACCTAATAGCGCCACCGTTAAACCATTGTTGCTATAGAGCCGACAGTTTCTCTCGGAAAGTGCTCCCAACCCAATTGCGCTGTTGCCAGAATTTTTCTGCGCTTGAAGCGGATGTTTTTTCGCTAATGCATTTAGCATTCGCTGAAGCGTTGCATGTGCATCTGTAGACGCTCCCTTCGGACCAAACCAGCCACAAAGTGCAGTCATAATTATTCCTTATGCGGTAATTGTGAATTCTTTAAATGATTTTTATTTTTATAGATCTTACTAATCTCAACGGCTACTTCCGCCACGTCACCTGCATGCTGCTTAGCATAACGTTGTCGCCCTGCACGAAAATCGGCGAGATGTGATTCGATATTTACGGGGTTTAGTAATACGCCGAAGTCTGTAGCCTCATTTTTGCTCTCGGTCTTCAGTCCAAAGATTCGATTCAGAACGAGATCACCCGTTTCGCCACGATAATGAGAGGATTCCCAGTACCCGCGCATGCGCGATTGGCTATCGTTCTTAGCGGGTACCGTTTCGGTTGTTACGCTGTTATAGCCAGAGAAATCCCAAAGCGGGAAGGGTTCTTTGCCCGCGCGTTTGGCTTCTTCTGCCACTGTTTTTACTAACAGTCGCTCCCAATCCTCGTAGGTTTGCAGCAAGCCAAGACTGTGCAGTACTTCTAAATGTCGAGCGTGTACCGGTGATATAAATATGTGAAGCGCCATCTCACGTGCATAAGCTTCGCGAAGAATGCGCCGGAAATGTTCCAAGGGTGAATTTTTGAGATGCAGACCGAAGTTAAATTCATACGTCGGTGGCGGCACATATTCTGTTCGTGTTACTAATGCTTCGTCGATCAGACACATGTTTCGTTGACCGCCGTATTCGCGCACTCTGGCATCCATCGCAATTGGATTGACCCATCCTTGCCCTTCTGGCATCCACCGATGGTCGGCAGGGCGATATTGGTCGTCAATTGTGCTTAGACTTTGTTCCAGCGTTTGCCCGTTAATGGCGACGCCTAATTTTTTAAGCGGCTCTAATAAGGGCTCCCAGTACGGGTCCTCGGTAAACATGTTTGGATCGAAATCGCTTCTGCCTGGAAAGCGCACGTTGAACGAATGTAAGTCCAACCCCAGCACAACAAGCCGTGGTTTTGTGACGGCACGGGCATGGGCGAAATATCCGCCGATCTGCTCCATGTTGCCGCCGCTAATGGCGAGGTTATAGGCGCGCAGACCGGCGAATGCGGGATGTTTAGGATTAAGTCCTACCTCGGCTCTTGAAGTGCCGAGAATCAATGCATCGGGTTTCAGATCCTGCACCGCAAATGTCTTGTGAAATCCTGGTCGCCCCCAAGCGCTCGGTTTAATCTCACTCCATCCTTGTATTCTGGGCGTGCCGAATATAGAGAAGGGATCGATGAAAATATTAATCGCCGCGACTACGAGCAACATTAACATCGCCGTCACGCTAAAAATTTTGACGTACGTCCGGTGTGTCATATTCGTCAAAATTGGAAATACAAAAATTCACTGACTTGATTCAAGCTCAGCAAGCAAGCGACGAACGCTGTGCTAGTTGCCACGGCCCAGGGAATCGATGGCTGCCAAGCGCCCTTTTCATCATTCGTCTTCATGTCTAGCGCGGGTTCAAATCCAGCCAAGATTTGTTGTGTATTAAGACACAGCAAAGCGATCAACGTCGTGAGCATCGTCCAGCCGATTTGCGGTACCCAGTCGGGCGTGACGACGGCGGTAAACTGAACGCCGCTAGCTTGCAGCCATTGGGCCAATGCGCCATATTTTTGTCCCCATCCTTGCGGCAGTTCGATGCCGTTTAGGCCAATCATGCCTTGCAGAACATTGAGAGCCGTAGAGACGTCAGGTGCTCGGAAAAATACCCAAGCGACGATAACGGCTATAAACGTAATGAGCCAGCCGAATGCCTTCCCTACATGGGAGTCTCCGTTGGTTTTCCAGACGCGATGCATTAGATGTCGCCAAGCATGGTTAATTACCAGATACAACCCATGTAATCCACCCCAGATGACGAACGTCCAACCGGCGCCATGCCACAATCCGCCTAATAACATGGTGAGCATCAAGTTGCGATGGCGAGCGAACGGGCCGCCCCTGTTACCGCCCAGGGGAATATAAAGATAATCACGCAGGAAGCGGGACAACGTCATATGCCAGCGGCGCCAGAACTCGATGATGTTCACTGCCTGGTATGGCGAATTAAAATTGAGGGGTAGTTTGATGCCGAATAATCGCGACAAGCCAATCGCCATGTCCGAATAACCGGAGAAATCGAAATAAATCTGCATTGTGTAAGCAAGCGCGCCGGCCCATGCCGCGAATAGCGTGGGCGATGTTCCTGGCGTAAATACCGAACCGACATAAGGTGAAATATTGTCTGCCAGCAACAGTTTTTTGCTCAGACCAATCACGAAGATCGTAAGCCCAACGGCAATATTTTCGTAATTCAGGCGATAGGTTTCTGGCTTGTTGAATTGCGGCATCATCTCTTTGTGATGCAACACCGGCCCAGCAATGAGATGAGGGAAGTAAGTAACGAATAAAAGATAGTGGACGAAGCGATATTCCTTCACTTCGCCGCGATAGGTATCTGCTAGAAAAGCGATCTGCGTGAAGGTGAAAAAAGAAATCCCGAGTGGTAGGATAATTTCACTGAATTGCAGGTCAATACCAGACAATGCATTTGCCGTATTCACAAAGAAATTGGCGTATTTGTAATACCCGAGCAGAGCAAGATTGGCGACGATAGCAAAGGTAAGCCAATGTTTACGCGACAGCCCGCTGGCGACGCTAATCTTACCGCCGAGAAAGAAATTGAAAACGATCGAAGCTAGCAATAATGGAACATACGCCAAGCTCCACCAGCCATAGAAAAATATCGAGACTAAACCCAACCATCCTGCGGCAAGCGTAGGTTTACTGCGGCCGAGTAGAAAGAAAACGCCGAACGTGACGGGAAGGAAAGCAAAAATGAAGACGAACGAGTTGAATAGCATTCGCCCCTCCCAACGTCTCTTAAACCAGCACTTCTAGCGGGTGCGGATGGCTTAAGAAAGCTAAAGGACTCGCCGTCAGGCCATAAGCGCCCGATTGGAATACAACGATAAGATCGCCGACATCCGCACACGCTAATTCACTTTTATCGCCCAATAAATCAAGCGGCGTACAAAGCGGACCAACAACCGAAACCGTTTCACGTTCTTTGCCTTGCACTCGATTGCCGACGACAACCGGATAGTTTTTACGGATTACCTGTCCGAAATTGCCGGATGCGGCGAGATGGTGATGCATGCCGCCATCGGTGACGAGGAATACTTGTCCTCGTGAGATTTTTCGGTCAACGACGCGACAAACATAAATGCCGGCTTCGCCGACTAAAAAGCGCCCTAATTCGATGACTATTCGTGCTTCAGGCAAGCGTGCTTTAGCTTCCGGCATTTGCTCGGCCAGCTTTGCGCCAACCGTAGCCAGATCCAATGGCGTATCGCCAGGGAAATAAGGAATACCGAAACCACCGCCGATGTTCAAGGTTTTTACCGGGCTTGGCGCGTCCTCTGCCAAACGGTAAGCCAAACCTAGCGTATTCGCTTGCGCTTCGGCAATAGCTTCCGCTTTAAGATTTTGCGAACCGCTAAAAATGTGAAAGCCTTCAAAGTCGAGTTTGGCCTCACCGATGCGTTTCAGCATCGCCGGTACGCGATCGGTATCGATACCGAATTGTTTCGCGCCTCCGCTCATTTTCATGCTGGAACCTTTGAGCTCGAAATCCGGATTGACGCGGATGGCAACTTTGGCGACGACGCCCAGCCGTTGGCTTGCTTTAATAACGCTTTCAAGCTCTCGCTCGGATTCCAAATTTAGAATGATGCCTGCGGCAACAGCGCGGGAAATTTCGCTATCGCTTTTACCTGGCCCGGCAAAACTAATGTCGCCGGGTTTCATTCCAGCATCAAGTGCGACCATCATCTCTTTTACCGAGGCAACATCAATGCCATCGACCAAGCTGACAAAGTGTTGCACCACTGCAGGCATTGGATTTGCCTTCATCGCGTAATGCAGATGCACTTCAGTCGGTAGATGTTTTCGTAACAGCGCGATACGGTCGGAAAGCAGTTTGCGATCATACGCATAGAACGGCGTCGAACCAACGCGCTCCGCAAGTCGCGAAAGAGGAATGCCGCCGACCGTTAACTCATCGTTAACGACAGGAAATTGCGTCATTGGTGAATGCGTGGGTCGCTTTATTTCATTCATTTTGTAACACCTGCAAAAAGTTGTTGCCGTTCAGTGGCGAGTAATTTGCGATCAATCTTGCCATTGGGATTGCGAGGCAAGCTACCTTCGGCAATTTCTATGTGCGCGGGCACCATATAAGTCGGAAGATGTCGCTTGCATTCCGCCAACAGCGATGCCGATGTAAGCACGGTACCGTCAGCCGGCGTTGCAATGATGGCGATTGCTTGGCCCAACACGGGATGGGAAATACCTAAAGCCGCTACTTCGCCGACAAGTTTGGTCGCATACAGTACTTCCTCGATCTCGGTCGGGCTTACGCGGTAGCCAGACGTTTTAATCATCTCATCGCGCCGGCTGACGAAATAGACAAAACCTTCTTCGTCCATCTTGACGGTATCGCCGGACCAAACAGCTAATTCGGTGAGCGGCAGTGCGGGATTTTGCCCTGGCGCGGGTTTGAAGCGTTCAGCGGTTTTCTCAGGATCGTTCCAATACCCTAGAGAAACCAATACTCCGCGATGGACCAGTTCGCCCGGCTCATGTGGCGCGCATGGCGTGCCATCTTCGCGGACGACGACGATTTCTGCATTGGGAATGGCTTTGCCCATGGAGTCGGGGCGCGTATCAACTTCCGACGGTGGCAAATAAGTGGACCGGAACGCTTCCGTAAGACCGTACATCAAATAAGGTTTGGTTTTAGGCAGCGCTTTGCGCAATGCGGCCAATGTTTCTTTGGGCATGTGCCCGCCGGAGTTGGTGAAATAGCGCAGATGCTCAGTGATCGATGTCGGCCAAGGGAGCTGCGACAATTGAATCCACAGAGGCGGTACGGCGGCAAGCCCAGTGATTTTTTCTTTTTCCACGGCGGTAACGATGTCGCGCGGAAAGAGATGATTGATGAGCACGGCGAGTCCGCCCACAAGGAACATCGTGGTGAGCTGATTCATGCCGTAATCGAATGAAAGCGGTAGCACGGAAAGCAGCCGGTCGTTTTCAGTGAGTTCGAGATATTCGGCAACGCTGCGCGCGCCAGCGATAATGTTTCGATGCGATAGCACTACGCCCTTCGGCCTACCGGTGCTACCGGAGGTGTAAAGAATCGCTGCTACATCCTGATCGATAACCTGGTGTGTCGGTGTTGCCGTCGTGGCAGCTTGCATACTGTTCCATGAAACAACTTGGATACCCGGCAAATTTACGTTGGCAGGCACATCGCCCATGCTGACGATACAACGAAGATCGGGGCAGAGGCTCAGCGCAGGAGCAAGTACAGCAAGCCGCTCTGGGCTGGTAACCAGGACGCGTACATTGCAGTCTGCCAAAATATACGCTACCTGCTCTGCCTTAAGCAGCGGGTTTACCGGCACATATACGCCGCCCGCAGCAGAAGCACCGAACATCGCAATAACAGTTTCCAAGCGTTTTTCGGCGTAAATGGCGACTCGATCGCCACGGCCTAAACCTAGTCCCATTAATCCGGCGGCAAAGGCATTGATGGCAGTCGCTAGCTGTTTAAAATTCAGCTGGTCTTCACGGTATTTCAGGGCCAGGCGTTCCGGTACGCGCTGCGCGGACTCGGTGATGAGCTGATGAACGAGATCTGCCATAGAGAAGTAGGTGCGATGTTGGTATTGGAAAATGTAGCGGGTTTGTGTTCTTTTAATCGAGAAGTTGCCTATTAAATAAGCAACCTCATTCACCCTTTATATTACCCGATTATCTTTACTCGCGGCTTGCTTTAAACTGGCTTCGCGGTTTTCCGAGCAAAGCGAGAGTAATCCTGTTTGTTGCTCGGATCGGCCTTTAAGAAAATTTCCGGGGTGTTTTTTTCGCTCGATGAAAAATGTACCCGTGGGCTAGCACCGGATAAAAGGAGTTGCCAGCGGCGTCCGCTTAGAAAACAGGCGCTCCCTATCGGAAAGGCGCCCAGGCGGCTATGGGAATTGATTGATCCAGGATTGAATGCGGAAATACGGCTCACAGACCATTCTATTTTGCTGTCTCTAAGAAATTGATTGGCTGTGTCCCACAGCCGAGCGAACGCCATTCCGCTGCGATGTTCCGGTTCCACATGCACGTCAAAATCCCAAACGGTGCCTTCTATAGGAAGTGGCTTGAACCGGCAGCGGACTTCGTCCTCCAGATAAGTGCCCTGCTGCAGCCAAAGAAAGCCAACGAATTTTTCGTCTTTCGTGGCCAAAAAGCAGCGAGCGCCGTTGGCAAAGCGGCTGGCGATCACCCGCGACGGCCGGGGGAATTGGTTGACCAGCGGGTGCAATCTATCGATTTGACTGACCGCAATGGTTATCCCCCGACTGGCGGGAAGCAGTGGCCGAGTTGGCGTTGGCTGGGAGACGAAGTAATATTTTCTTAATTCGATTCGTCCCTTGCTCATGCTGCGAAAAATGCGCGAGCCAAGGTAAAGCAGGCCGTCGCTCCAACCCATATCGCGGATTACGGCCTCAAAACGGCCGCGTAAATTGCTCATCATAAAAATTTCTTAGTTAAGTGCTATTTTTAAAGGTGTTCACTTTAAACGAGAGGTATCGTTTTAGATACAGTTGCTTATCCTAATAGGCGGATTCAATTACAAAATTAGGTTAAACTTCTGCCACTTTTTTAAGTAATACCGCATTTTTTCGTGCTCTGAAGAGATTCCGACGCAGCCATAGTGAAGAACCTGCACATGGCTGACAAATAGATCGCTCATAAATCTTAAGGCATTACATAGAAAAACCGCCTAAAACTTGAGCGGGTTCTAAAAATCATTATTCATTTTTCATCGCCCACGATAAGGGCGATTTTACGGTATTGGAGATGTAAGTCATGGCAGTCAATGACCAAATAAAAGCTCTTTTGAACGACGTATTGCAACTTGGTGACCGGGCAAATTCCTGGAATGAACAGACGCCGCTTCTCGGTAGCGTTGCCGAGCTTGATTCCATGGCGGTTGTAAGCATTATTACAGCCCTGGAAGAGAATTTTGGCTTTGCCATTGCGGATGATGAAATCAATGCTGATGTGTTTGCTACATTAGGCACGCTTATTAGCTTTGTCGAGCAAAAGCTTGCTGCTTAATGGCTTCTAAGAAGTTACAGGCATTTTTTCTGCCTGCTGATCCAGGCCAGCGCTTTGTTTTTTTTCTACCCGCCGAAGGCAATTTCTCGCGCGGAAATATCTTGTACGTGCATCCGTTTGCCGAGGAAATGAATAAGGTGCGGCGCATGGCAACGCTGCAGGCGCGTGCTTTCGCTGCCGCTGGTTATAACGTGATGCAGATAGACTTGCTCGGTTGCGGTGATTCCAGCGGCAATTTCGGTGACGCACGATGGGATATTTGGAAACGAGATCTCGCCGCTGCCACTGAATGGCTTGCTGCATCCAGTAATGTTCCGTTGCACTTGTGGGGCTGTCGTTTAGGCGCATTGTTAGTACTTGATCATTGGCGCGATCAACCGGATCGATTTGCATCAGCGATTTTGTGGCAACCGGTAGCTAGCGGGGAAACTTTTATGACGCAATTCCTCAGGCTCGCTGTTGCCGGAGACGCGCTGCGCGATGGCGCATCCGGGCTTACCACTGGCGCTTTGCGTAATCGCCTCAAGCAGGGGGAATCTATCGAGGTGGCGGGGTATGAGTTATCGCCTTCACTCGTCGAATCGATTGATGGCCAGAATTTCTCTAATTGGTCGATGCCAGGCGCTGTAGTTCATTGGTTGGATGTACGTAGTGGCGACGAGCCGCCAATGGCTACGCAACGCATCTTGAGCAAATGGAGCGAATTGGGAGTCAAGGTGCAGTACCGGGCCGTGCCGGGCGATCCTTTTTGGACGACGCAGGAAATCTCCGAAGCGCCGGCACTGATTACGGAAACACTTAGCTGTTTAAATCCCTCATGAATTTCGAAGAACAAGCGCTGACATTTCGCTGCGGAGACGCTGTGTTAATTGGCATCGCAGCCATCCCCGAGAAACCTACCCAACGCGGTGTTCTGGTTGTAGTGGGTGGGCCACAGTACCGCGTCGGAAGTCATCGGCAATTCTTGCTTTTGTCTCGTCAGCTTGCGGAAGCCGGCGTGCCGGTATTGCGTTTCGATTATCGTGGCATGGGCGATAGCGATGGAGAAATACGGACTTTCGAAGCGGTTGATGAGGATATCTCGATGGCTATTGATGCCTTCTTTCAAGCAGTTCCTTCTCTCCGTGAAGTTGTTATCTGGGGGCTATGCGATGCCGCCTCTGCTGCGCTTATGTATGTCGCACGCGACAAAAGAGTATCGGGATTGGTATTAGCCAATCCTTGGGTCCGCACGTCGCAAGGAATGGCGAAAACGATGGTAAAGCATTACTACGGTTCGCGGTTTTTACAACGGGAATTTTGGCAAAAGCTATTATCTGGACAAGTCAACATTATTGCCTCGGCACGTAGCTTTGCTGGTAGCGTGTGTAGCGCGATGGTTAAGAAAAAAACACCCGCTAGTGAAGTACTGCCGTTTCCCGAGCGAATGGCACTCGGCCTCGAAGGTTTCACCGGGCCGGTGTTGATGATGTTATCTGGACAAGATCTTACCGCGCAGGAATTCGAGGAAATGACGAAGACGTCACCCACATGGCAGCGCGCATTGAAGCGACCGCGTTTGGAATGGCGGCGGCTTGAAGAAGCAACTCACACGTTTTCGACTAAAGCATGGCGCGACCAGGCAGGGCGCTGGACAATCGATTGGTTGAAATCATGGTAAAGCGCGTACTGATGATTGCTTACCACTTTCCACCGGTAAAAGTATCGAGTGGTATTCAACGCACACTGCGCTTCGCACAATACTTGCCCGATAGCGGATGGACGCCAACCGTGCTCACGCCGCATCCGCGTGCTTACGCGATGACCTCGCAAGAGGACATGGGGCAAATCACTAATATGGATGTGTTCCCGGCTTTTGCGCTCGATACCAGTAAGCATTTGTCTATTGGCGGCCGCTATCCGCGTATCGCCGCATTGCCGGATAGATGGGCTAGTTGGTGGCTGGGCGGAGTACCTGCGGGTTTGAAACTAATTCGCAAATTTCGCCCTGATGTTATTTGGTCGACGTATCCGATTGCGACCGCGCATCTGATTGGTCTTACCTTGCATCGGCTTTCCGGTATTCCGTGGGTTGCCGATTTGCGCGATCCAATGGCGCAGGATGGTTATCCAACCGATCCGCTGATATGGAAAAGTTTTGATTGGATCGAAAAGCGAGTTGTGCGTTATGCCAGTGCGGTGACTTTCACTACACCAGGGGCATTGCGCGAATACACACACCGCTACCCCGACCGCGCCGAAAAATTTTCCGTCATTGAAAACGGTTATGATGAAAATGCTTTTGCTGCGGTTGACGGCGCTCAGAACATTCCACCACGTAACGGTGACAGACCATTTACCTTAGTGCATAGCGGCGTCATTTACCCGGAAGAGCGCGACCCACGTCAGTTTTTCGAAGCACTTGCGCAGCTACTCAAAGCAGGGGAAATTTCACCCCAGCTATTGCGAATAGTCCTGCGCGCAACAGGGCACGATGAGTATTTGCAGAAATTGATTGATCAGAACGGCATTGCATCGATAGTGACGCTAGCACCTTCTATTCCGTATGCTGAAGCGCTACGAGAAATGACGACTGTGGATGCACTATTAATTCTGCAAGCCGCGAATTGCAACGATCAGATTCCCGCTAAGCTTTATGAGTGTTTGCGCGCACGGCGTCCGATTTTAGGACTCACCGATCCAAATGGGGATACAGGTGGAGCGCTGGCTGCTGCAGGTATTAATACAGTCGCACCATTGGACTCTGCACCAGCGATTCGGGAAACGTTAAAGCGGTTTATTGAAATGTTGCGCTTGGGTAATGCGCCGGTTGCGAGCGAGTTGGCTATCGCTAATGCATCGCGTCAAGGTAGAACGGTAGCATTTGCTCAACTACTCGACCGAATTAAATAACCCTTCCGCTTAACCGTGAGGAAAGGATGACCGGAATGTTAATGCAAAGAAAAGCGCAGATCTTTCCATTTCTCGTTTTGTTTTTTTTCTGGTTGACTTTATTTGGGGAAGAGGTTGTCGCGGGTGCGGAAATTTCTACCCAAGACAGCAAGCAGAATCAAACGATAGTAAGAGATTTAAGCTTTAGCGAGGACGATATTTTAGTGAGTACCTTTAGCTTGCCCGATGATCTTGATGATTGGTATCAGCAAGAAAACGCTAGGCTGCTCAAAATATGCAAGGTTTATAGTTCGAAATGTTTTAGTAAGCACGGCAAACCTAAAGAATGGAATCTGGGGGCTGTTTATGGAGGGCCGGATAACGCGAGCAATATCATAGGCCAGATCGCCGCCGTCATTCACGTTAAAAAAGAAGTGGATGAAGGGATGGCAATGCGCCTGGATTTTGTTCCAAATGGCACCACGAAACATCTCGTTTGGATTGATGACGTACGCGATTGGGGATATGGAATTCACCATCATGTGCTCAAGCAAAAAGGGGATTGGGTCATGTTGCCGCTATCACCCTTTCCACCTTCATCGTGGATCAATATTCGTAATACGCAATTCACGGGCGACGTCTCCTCGATAAAGGGGAGCATTATGAATTTGCAATCCGTGAATGCTGTTATCAGGAAAACGCGATTGGACGTGAGCGTTCCAGCCGATAATTATTTAATTGAAGATATCAATGCGGGTAAGGTGATTTTTCGGAAAGAAATTCCTTCCGATATGCCATGTGAAGAAGAGATAAAGCCGCCAAAAAATTTGCCCGAATCATACGAAAGTAATCGCAGTAATTTCTTTAATCAAGATGGCAGTCCGCGTTTTAGTTTGGTGTATGAAAGAGGTTGTTGAGTTAGGGCTTACGCAAAATCGCCTCAGCGGCGTTGCTTCTCCTTGCCGTACTAATCGTACTGTCTGCGTCGGCGCGCCTTGCTGAGGCGATTTTGCGTAAGCCCTATAAGTACAGGAATGGAGTGGATTTCTTAGAAATCCATTTTTTAAAATGAGGTCGTTATGAAAAGTTTTTTACGTGTTACTCAGAGTTTTTTATTGGCTAGCGCAATGTTGATACCCGCAATCGCGGTTGCCCAAGTGGGTACATGTCCAGATCATACCGGCGGATACGGGCCCTTCGATTATACGAAATCTGCTGATGTTGCCGAACATCTGGGAGTTGTCGAGCAATTTCACTTTACACCGCAAGTGGAAAGCTTGACCCGTGGCGCATCAGGCACGGTAGGTGGCGATCTTGATTACACCATTCGCGCATTTCCCAATCACCATCGGGCATTGGATGCATTGTCGAAATTGTCTATCAAATTAAAAACGGTGCGTCCGCGTGGTTTGAATTGTTCTGTCGAAGGTTACTTCGAGCGCGCCGTACGTTTTCAAGACCAGGATGGTGCTTTGCATATGATTTACGGGCTCCATCTTCGTCGCTGGAAAAAAATCGAAGAGGCTAAGAAACACTTCGAGTTGGCTGCAAAACTGGCGCCTGACGATACCAACGTTCTCTATAACTTGGGTCTGGTTTACGCGGACCTTAACGAGTGGGACAAGGCGAGTGGCTTTGCGCAAAAAGCTTACGGCGGTGGATTTTCGTTGCCAGGATTGAAGAATAAATTAGTGAAAGCAGGTAAGTGGAAGGAGCCCATACCGCCCGTTGTGCAGACCGAACAAAAACCTGCGGAAGTTAAAGCGGCTGAACCTAAGCCCCCTGAAGTCAAATCCACAGAATCTAAACCGGAAGAAGTTAAACCTGCAGAAGCTAAACCGGAAGACGCAAAGCCGGCCGAAACTACGCCAAGCGACGCTAAGTTTAAATAAAGCGATTTAGGATTTAGTACCAGAATTTAGGTTTTAATTTTGAATTACAGAGTGCACCAAAAATATCGGTTAAGTTTCACTGCTCTGTTCCTGCTAATCTTTTGTTGCCTCGCGTCTGCGGAAACACTTGTTGTCGGGCCGAACGATTATCTCACTGCTGTCGGCCGCGCTAAGCCGGGTTCAGTAATCCGGCTTAGCCCTGGAATTTATCGGGGCGGCTTACAAATCGCCCGGCTTAATGGCACGGCGGATAAACCCATCATTGTCGAAGCAGCTGATCCAGCGCATCCGCCGCGTTTCGTAGCGCGAGAGCGTAGAAATACAATCAGTATCATCGATGCGAGCTACGTTGTCGTGCGTAATCTTGTGTTAGATGGCGGCAATTTGCGGGTCGATGCAGTGAAGGCTGAGGGATTCTCGCGTTATGCACATCACATTACGCTAGAGGGTTTGCAGATTTTGCGGCATGGCGCCAATCAAGAGATTGTCGGTATTTCCACCAAATGCCCTGCTTGGGATTGGGTGATCCGCGGAAATGTTATTGGCCGTGCGGGAACCGGGATGTATCTAGGCAATTCGGATGGTAGTGCGCCGTTTTTTTCCGGCTTGATCGAAGGTAATTTTATTTACGATTCGGTCGGCTACAATTTGCAAATCAAGCATCAGAACGCACGACCCAGTGTATCCCCCAGTTCGCATGTCACGATCATTCGCCACAATGTATTCAGCAAATTTGGCAATAGCTCTACCGGTGGCCGAGCGCGGCCTAATGTGCTGGTTGGCCATTTTCCCAAAGAAGGTAAAGGTGCGAATGATCGTTATGCCATCTACGCGAATTTCTTTTATGCCAATCCGGTTGAGGTGTTATTTCAAGGTGAGGGGAATGTCGCCTTGTACGCCAATCTTTTTGTGAATCCGTTTGGCGACGGTATTCACATTCAGCCGCATAACGATGTACCAAAAAATATATGGTTTTTTCATAACACCATGGTAGTTAAAAATATTGGTATCGAACTAGCAGGCGAGAAGGACGCGTACTTACGCGCTTTTACTGCAAATGCTATTTTTGGCATGCAACCGGAGGCGAGTGATTGGCAAGCGGACAATTTGGTGAGCCCACCCGCGGCGGCTACCGATTTTCTGATTGATCCATTTTCATTTCCAGGTCGTCTGAATCTGCAACCCAAGCCGACCATGGCGTTGAAAAAAGATTTGGTTCCTGCATTTTCCGAATCTTTCCCGGATGCGGAATTAGACTTTGATGGCGCGCCGTACAATTTGCGCGATCTAGGTGCTTATGCAATGAACGTCGGCGCACCGCGTTGGCGGCTTAATCTTTCTTCAAAACCGTTGAAGCATTTATCTGAAACGAAACTAATAACAAATGGCAAATAATTCACGCGCTCTCTCCGATTCATTGAAATTACCGCGCGCTGCGTTATTTGCGTGTTTTGCAATCATTGCGGCAGTAGCGGCAGCGATACTGGCTAGTCGTTATCCATTACCATTTCTCTGGAAAGCTGTTCCGTTGTTGGCTTATGGTGTCTTGTTGTGGATGCGTCCTGAAGCTTGGCTATTGATCATCCCAGCGATATTGCCCGTAAGCGATCTTGCTCCCTGGACAGGTTGGCTCTTTGTCGAGGAGCTCGATCTTTTTCTTCTAGTTACATTGGCGGTCGGCTACTTTCGTACGGCGGCGCGTCCTGCCACCATTCGTTTGCCCGGCGGTGCGCGGTTGTTATTCGGTTTGCTGGCGGTCTCATATTTGATATCAGCAGCGCGGGTGCTGGTGCCATTGCCTATTTTCGATGCTAACGCATTATCAAATTATGCGAGCCCGTATAACGCACTGCATATCGCTAAGGGATTTTTTTGGGCTTGGTTCCTGATGCCATTGCTCACGCGCACATCGGGCGCGCAAGGGGAAAATCTTAAACGATGGTTTTTCCCCGGCGTCATCATTGGTTTGATCGGTATTTGCTTAGTGGCTATTTGGGAACGTGCTGCTTTTCCCGGCTTTCTAAACTTTTCTTCCGACTATCGTACAACGGCAAGTTTTTCCGCCATGCATGTCGGCGGTGCGGCGCTGGATGGATTTCTTGCGTTATCAATACCGTTTACCTGCTGGCTTTTTTTACCTGAACGCAAACTGAAAGAGAATATATTCGGCTTAGCAATTCTCGCTGCTGGCACATATGCATTGCTGACGACATTCTCGCGAGCACTGTATGTAGGTTATGCGCTCGCCGCAGTGATTCTTATGTTTTTTTTAATGCGCACAGGAAGTGCTAAAAATAGTGGCCCTGCTCGTGAGAGAAAATGGGGTATATGGATCTTACCGCTGTTACTGGTGGTACTCATTTGGTTGCTTTACCGAGTATTTGGTACGGGTGGTTATCGCGTACTAGCGGCGATCCTGATTTTCCTTGCGGGAGCATTTTATGTTGGTGGTCGGACAGGATCTGCTAAGAGCCGCTTATGGTGGCCGATGGCGCTGCTTCCGATAGCGGGTTTATCCGTACTCGCGGCGGATATGATTCCAAAGGGCGCTTATGTGATTTTTGGAGTCGCAGCGATATTTTTGGTATTTCTTGTCGTCGTCGATTTTTTTAATCAAGGGTGCGCATCTCTCACTAGTTGGCTCTGTCTGGCACTCGCCTGGGTTGGCGTGACAAGTTTGCTGGTTGCCATGCATTGGGGCGGCGCTGCGGCAGTGACGAACGCCATTCTGCCAATTGGATTGCTCAGTGGCGTTGTTTTCATTAACCAACGTTCTGGATATTCCCTTTGGCGCATAGATAAACGCGCTATCGTTATTGCCAGTGCATGCGGCGTTGGTTTGGCATTGTTGATTCCTATTGCGGGAAATGATTACTCGCATGAGCGTTTTTCCCGCACGGGATCAGATATGGATACCAGAACTGCTCATTGGAACGATGTACTGAATGTCATGACAAACGACATGACCACCACGGTTTTTGGAATGGGTTTGGGTCGCCTTCCGATAGAATATTTTTGGCGAAATACCCATGGCGAAATTCCTGGTTCGTTCCAGTACATGAATGAAGCAGGCAATCAATTTGTCCGATTGGCAGGGCCGCGTTACGCGCTCGGTTACGGCGAAGTGCTGCGTTTTGGTCAGCGGGTGCGGGTAAATTCAGGCGAGCGTTATCAAGTGGTATTTTCTTTCCGTGCCACTGCGCCAAAAACAGTATTGGACATCGGCCTCTGCGAAAAACACCTGCTTTATAATCGCGTCTGTAGCCTGAAGACGCTTGAGTTACAACCCGCCGATGGCGCCTGGCACGAGGTCACGGCCGATCTCGGTATGGCGGTGATGAACGATGGGCCGTGGTATCTCCCGCGCCCTGTCCAATTGTGGGTTGCCAACGGTAACGCAGGAGTCCTTGTTGACGTCGATAACCTTCGGCTAGTTGATTCTACCGGTCGTAATTATGTGCGCAACGGCGAATTTGACCGAGGTAATGACTTCTGGTTTTATTCTAGCGACAACTATCACCTGCCTTGGCATGCCAAAAATCTATGGTTGAACGTGTATTTCGACCAAGGTTGGTTTGGATTAATTGTTTTCTCGATATTGCTGGGTTACGTACTCATTCATTTGTTAAAACGGGCTTGGGCAGGAGAGCAATGGGCTGGTATTTATCTTGCCGCGGTCACGGCTTTTTTAGCGGTCGGATTGTTTGATAGTTTGATTGACGTACCGCGTATCGCCACTTTGTTTTATCTGATCCTGCTGACAGCTTTTTGTTTCCTCGAGGCAAATGCAGGTTCTAAAGCCATCAAAAAGGCTATTTGACGTCTTAGGATGGCTAACCTACCCTAAGGAACTGGTAAGAAATAATTTTCCGATTTGTTACTGGTCTAGCGAGCGGTGCCGCGCTGCTCGGTGCCTTGCATTGCATCCCGCTAGACACGTTCAAATCGGGAAATCATTACCTACCCATTTCTAGGAATGATGAAATTAACACGAGCTTTCGCAACTTGCAGGAGATATATAAATGAATTCCCCATTAGCCCAAGCAGCGGTTACCGCAGTCGCAAACGCTTCCGGTCGCCGGCATGCCATTATTTTGGCGGGTGGTTCCGGTACACGGCTCTGGCCGTTGTCTAGAGCCACAATGCCCAAGCAACTTCTTGCTCTAAATGGCACTGAAAGTTTGCTACAGCAAACGGCTCGGCGCTTAACGCCAATGGTGGATGCGGCCCAAGTTGTAACGGTTACCCATAACGATCATCGCTTCGAAGTCGCCGGGCAATTGCACGCCATTGATAAGCGGCTTGCCGATAGCGTGCTCGCCGAACCGGTCGGACGGAATACTCTTCCCGCAATTGCGTGGGCAGTGGCACGCATTGCTCGCACCGCGCCAGATGCCGTAATCGGTGTTTTTTCTTCCGATCATGCGGTAGCTGATAGCAAAGCGTTTCTCGCTGCATGGCTAGCTGCTGAGCGCGCCGCGGAGTCAGGCCACATTGTATTGTTTGGTATGCAACCTACCGAAGCGGCAACCGGGTTTGGTTATATACAAGCTGACGATGATTTGAATCCGGGTGATAGCAGTGTTCGAGGCGTAGCTCGGTTTGTGGAAAAACCAGATGTAAAAACAGCGGAATCTTTTCTTGCTGCCGGAAATTATTTCTGGAATGGCGGCATGTTTGTTTTTCGTGCCGATGCTTTTCTCGCTTTGTTAGCGGAGTACCAGCCGGAGATTGCCGACGCTGCAAAAGCGCTGGCGGAGAGTGAGGAAAATGCTGCGGATGCCGCGCTTTATCAAGCGCTACCGAACTTGTCGATCGATTACGGCATCTTGGAAAAAACTGACAAAGTAGCCGTTGTTCCCGTGGACATGGGATGGAGTGATCTTGGGAGCTGGGAGGCGCTTTACCAGCAACGGGATAAGGACGAAGACGGTAACGTTATTCAAGGCGATGTGGTGAGCCTCGACAGTCGCGATAATATTCTATGGAGCAATTTTGGAACTTTGGCTACCTATGGCATAAACAATGTTGCCATAGTGCAGACGCGTGATGCGACGATGGTGTGCCCGCGAGACAAGGTGGCGGATTTAAAGCACCTGGTCGCAGCAGTGAAGGCTAACCATCCTACGCTTACCGAAACCCATCTTACCGTTACACGGCCGTGGGGGTCTTATACGATTCTTGAGGAAGGCAATGGATACAAGATCAAGCGCATCGTCGTGAATCCGGGCGCTAAGCTTTCCATGCAAATGCACCATCATCGCTCCGAGCATTGGGTGGTAATCGCCGGTACTGCACGTATCGTTAACGGTGAGAAGGAAATGTTTTTGGAGGAAAACCAATCCACTTATATTCCGAAAACTTACAAGCACCGTTTAGAAAATCCCGGAAAAATTCCTTTGCAGATCATTGAAATCCAAAGCGGCTTTTATTTGGAAGAAGACGATATCGTTCGCTTTGGCGATATTTACGGGCGGAGTTAGAACCTGTTTTAAAAGTTTCTGTGCAAGCCAAGATTGGCTTGCACAGGGACTTTGAAAATAAGTTCTTAGTCGTTTTGGCTTTTTTGCATTAACGCTTTAATGTATTGACTGGGAATTGCGTAAGAAATCCCGCTTGGGTTGCTTAACGCATTTTCCTTTGATCCCTTTATAAAGCCTGCATTGATGATGGCCAGAACTTCGCCGCTTCCAGGATCGTATAGCGGGCTACCGCTATTGCCTGGATAAGATGTGGCGTCCAATTGAAATATGGCAAAAGAGCCGTCGCGCACACGATTTATCGTGGCGGGACTTAGTTGCCGAGCAGTCGGCGGTGGCTGCGTAATCGAGACAATCGCGGCAAGTACTGCTCTGTGGGTGGCGGCGTGCAATCCTAGTCCAATCGCCATTGGGTAGCCTGTCAGAGCAAGAGATTGCCCTTCTTGCGCCTGTGTGGAATCTCCCAGTTTCAACGCAGGCAAGGGATCGCCGGTGATTTTTAACAATGCCAGATCGTGACTTTTATCATTCGCAATTACCCGTGCCGGGCGTTGTTCGTAAGTGGTGCCCCGCTCGATCAAAATAGTCAGCGTTTCATTTTTTTCGCTGTCTAAAATGGCTGGTACGACATGCGAATTAGTAACAACGGTGAGGCCGTCTCCGACGACGAAACCAGTGCCGAAAAATACAACCGGTGGTGTACGGGTTTTTACCAAGGTTCCGATAGCGACGACAGATGGCTTTATTGCTCGAATGGTTTCCGGAAGATCCGCGGCGGTAGCCGAGAATACAGCGACAGACAATAAGAGCGTGGCTGGCCAAAGCAATTTTTTGAAGGAAAACGTCATTGTTAAAGTGTGCTCTGCGCGTAATAATTCCGCTGTAAGCTAAAGCGCTTCCGTGCATTGCGCAAGCAATTTCTTTAAGATTTATGCGGCGGCAAGGTACAATGTGCCGCAGTCGCCTTGTCTGGGTTCCTGGCCTAGAATGATTGAAAAGCTTGTCGTGAAAGGCGGGCTTTAATGCAGGATCAATTTCCGTCTCGCCCATCAGTTTAATCGGTGCGGACTGGCATGTCAGACGCCACAGGCGTTTTTGGCATTCTCGATAAAGAAACAAATACAGGGAGTTACAATGAGTGTTGTCGCAGTCGTCGGCTTAGGATACGTCGGCCTTCCGCTTGCCGTGGAATTCGGGAAAAAATTTCGGACGATTGGCTTTGATCTTTCCCAAGCAAAGATTGATAGCTACAAAAAATTTGTCGATCCAACAGGTGAAGTATCGACGGAGAATCTAAAGGCCGCGAACCTGCTGGAAGTCACGAACGACGCAGCGCGCCTCGCCGAAGCTGACTTCATCATTGTTGCTGTCCCAACACCAGTGGACGATGCTCACCAACCGGATTTTTCGCCACTGGTTGGTTCTAGTACTTCGGTCGGTAAAAACATGAAGAAGGGCGCTATCGTGGTGTACGAATCCACGGTATACCCCGGCGCCACGGAAGAAGTTTGTATTCCCATTCTGGAAAAACAATCCGGCATGAAATGGAAAACCGATTTCCACGTCGGCTATTCGCCAGAACGGATCAATCCGGGCGATAAAGAACGGACACTGACCAAGATTACTAAAGTAGTCTCGGGTGACGATGCTGATACGCTGAAAAAAGTCGCCGATCTTTATGCTTCGGTGATTACCGCCGGCGTTTACCCTGCGTCCTGTATTAAAGTAGCGGAAGCTGCCAAGGTTATCGAAAACACCCAGCGAGATCTCAACATCGCATTGATGAACGAACTGTCGCTCATTTTCGACAAGATCGGTATTGATACGCTGGAAGTGCTCGAAGCAGCAGGCACTAAATGGAACTTCTTGCCCTTCCGGCCGGGTTTGGTGGGTGGACATTGCATCGGCGTCGATCCTTACTATCTGACGCATAAAGCCGACATGTTGGGCTATCACCCGCAAGTTATTTTGGCTGGCCGGCGCATCAATGACGGCATGGGCAAGTTCATTGCCGAGCAGACGGTCAAACATATTATTCGCGCCGGTTTCTACGTGAAAGGCTGCAAGGTAAATATGTTTGGCCTCACGTTTAAAGAGGACTGTTCTGATTTGCGTAATTCGCGTGTTATCGACGTTATCCGCGAGTTACAGTCATACGGCGTAGAAGTTTGCGTGCATGATCCAGTACCCAGTGCAGAAGATGCTCTTCACGAATATGGGGTGAAGTTATATAAATGGGATGATTTACCGCAGGCCGAGGCCATTGTAATGGCGGTGTCTCATAAAGAATTCATGCAACGTCCCGTTACTGACTACCTCTCCAAAGTTCAGAAAAATGGCGTCTTTGTCGATGTGAAATCACGCTTCGACCGACACGAGCTTTCCGAGGCAGGATTGCATGTTTGGCGGCTGTAAGAAAACGGATCGGTAGACTATGAGCAATTCTTACGCACAGGTTAAAACTCGTCTTTCCGGGCAACCCTATCAATGGGTAATTACCGGCGCGGCTGGTTTTATTGGCTCGAATTTGGTGGAAGCCTTATTGCGGCTTAATCAGCGAGTGGTCGGGTTAGACAACTTCGCGACCGGACATGCTAAAAATCTGGAGCAGGTTCGCGAGTTGGTGGGGCCTCAAGTCTGGAGTAACTTTACGTTTATTGAGGGTGATATTTGCTCTCTCAACGATTGCCGTCGTAGCGTTGCAGGTGCTGACTTCGTTCTTCATCATGCCGCGTTGGGTTCTGTTCCTCGCTCGATTGAAGATCCTATTGCAGCCAATGAAGCGAACATCAGCGGCTTTCTGAATATGCTGTTGGCTTCCCGTGATGCAAAAGTGAAGCGCTTTGTGTATGCCGCTTCCAGTTCGACTTACGGGGATCATCCAGGGCTACCGAAGGTGGAGGACATCATTGGCAAGCCGTTGTCGCCGTATGCGGTAACGAAATACGTGAATGAACTCTACGCTGACGTCTTTGCTCGTTGTTATGGAGTGGAGGCAATAGGACTGCGCTATTTCAATATTTTCGGCCCGAGGCAAGATCCTAATGGTGCCTATGCTGCTGTTATTCCTAAATGGGTAGCCTCGCTGATTGCCAATGAACCTGTATTCATCAATGGTGATGGCGATACTAGCCGAGATTTTTGTTATGTCGAGAACGCCATTCAAGCCAATATCTTGGCAGCCGTGGCTGAGAATCCCGAAGCAGCAAATCAGATTTACAACATTGCGGTAAGCGAACGCACCACGCTGAACCAATTGTATGAAATGCAGCGTTCAATGTTGGTCGCGGCGCATCCTCATCTTGCCAACGCGAAACCGACCTATCGTGATTTTCGTGACGGAGATGTGCGGCATTCTCAAGCGGATATTTCTAAGGCAACTCAGCTATTGGGTTATCAGCCTACGCATCGTTTAGGCGATGGATTGGCTGAGGCGCTGCAGTGGTATGTCAAAAATCTCAGCGCAGCGACAGCTTAATCGTTATCTACAGAAACCCGTGTCTCACACGGGTTTTCTTTTCTCTAAAATGTTCTTTGGCCAAAAGCGCTACTGCACAGATGTAATCTGAGCTTGTGTGGCGCTCAAAATCATTTAGATGCGTTCTGGTTTTTCCGCCACGTTCGATCGTTAGAATGCATCCCTTTAAAAGGGTGAATCGTTTTGTAGCGATGCGGTGAACTTTACAAGTGGGGAAGTATTAAATGGCGCGCCCGACAGGAGTCGAACCTGTGACCTTTGGCTTCGGAAACCAACACTCTATCCATCTGAGCTACGGGCGCACGGTGCGCATTATACCCTAAGCGATCTTTGATCGCGCGACACTTCGGTGTCGTGTTTGTATGCTCTTTGAATATTGTTTTACTGCTTCCTGTCGGTGGCTTCTATTCCGCTAAGGTTCCCATACATTCGAAAGTAGAAATTTAGACTGGTTTAGTAACTCCTTCAGCGCGCAAACCATCGGCCAGTATTTTGTTTTCAGGTATAATTTAAGGCTTTGTTATTAATCGATTCGTAAGGAACGTGCATGTCAGCCCCGTCTTCCGAGAAATCTTCACATCCCATTTCAACTGCTGTTGCTATTATCGGCGGCTCCGTGGCTGTCATTGTAGGGATTGTTTTGCTTGCCCATTTTGCGGTCGGTTCTTACAGCGCCCGTTCGCTCAAAGATAATCCCGTCATGAGCGATGAAGCCGTCGCAAAACGGCTCAAGCCAATCGGCGAGTTTGTGGTCTCCGATGCAAACGCGCCTAAAGTGTTAAAGACTGGCGAACAGGTATTTGGTGCAGTGTGCTCGGGTTGCCACGCGGCTGGTGTAGCTGGGGCGCCAAAATTTGGCGACAAGGCGGCATGGGAAAGTCGCATTGCGACTGGTTTCGAGCAGTTGGTCAAAAATGCGATCAACGGCGTACGCGCGATGCCGGCTCGTGGTGGCAATCCTGATCTAAGCGATACCGAAGTGGCACGTGCAGTCGCGTATATGGGAAATGGTGCCGGAGCAAACTTCAAGGAGCCTGCAGCGCCGGCCGACACCGCAAAAGCTGAAAAATCTGCTGCGCCAGCTGCCAGCGAGGCTGCGCAACCTGCAGCTGTAGCTTCTGCTCCTGCCGCAACGTCAGCAACGCCTCCTGCTGCCGCTGATTCCAACAAAGGTAAAAGTGTTTTCGATAGCACTTGCGTCGCATGTCATGGCACTGGTGTTGCCGGTGCGCCAAAGGTTGGCGATAAGGCTGCGTGGGCGCCGCGTATCGCGCAGGGTGCTACCACATTGCATGAGCATGCGATTAAAGGGTTCCAAGGTAAGTCGGGCATGATGCCGGCTAAGGGCGGCAATCCTTCGCTGCCGGACGCAGATATAGCCGCGGCAGTGGATTACATGGCTTCGCAGTCAAAGTAATTTCGCCGGGTAATTTTAAAAAGGGCGATCTTTTTGATCGCCCTTTTTATTTCCAAGATTATTTAATTTATCGATCAAACCATGGCTATCTACGCAATCGGTGACTTGCAGGGTTGTTACCACGAACTACAGCAGTTGCTGACGAAAATTCGTTTCGATCAATCGAATGATCGACTCTGGTTCGTGGGAGATATGGTGAACCGTGGGCCGGGTTCGCTTGAATGTTTGCGTTTAATTAAATCGCTGGGTAGTTCGGCAATCGCGGTACTTGGCAATCACGATTTGCATTTGCTTGCAGTCGCTGCGGGTTTGAAAAAACTTCGTAAGGGCGATACTGTTGCCGATGTTCTGAGTGCGCCGGATCGTGATGAACTGCTCGAATGGCTTCGTTGTCGTCCATTGATGTATGCAGATAATGGCTATGCGATGGTGCACGCGGGCTTGCTGCCAAGTTGGACCGTGGAAAAGGCGCTACTTCTGGCCAAAGAGGTAGAGGCGGTATTGTGTGGGCCGGATTATCATCAAGTTCTCGCGCACATGTATGGCAATCAGCCAGCGAAGTGGGATGACTCGCTTACTGGATTTGATCGATTGCGGGTTGTGATCAATGCGATGACTCGTCTTCGCTTCGTTACGCCTGAAGGGCAAATGGAATTCGATCTTAAAGGCGAGGTGGACGCGGCGCCGCCCGGTTATTTGCCTTGGTTTGAGGTGTCCAAACGGCAGAGCCAAGGTGCACCTGTCATTTTTGGTCATTGGTCTGCATTAGGATTAAAAATCACTCCTAACATTATTGCGCTTGATTCCGGATGCATATGGGGCGGCCAATTGACGGCAATGCGGCTCGAAGATCGTGCGGTTTTCCAGGTCAGTTGCGACGGTTACTCCGCCTGGTGAAGCAAGCTCGCAATGGCGTTCTCGGTTTCCTGTGTCAATTCTCGACGGTTTTTTCCGGTCGGAATGATCGGCGTTGCGAAATGCAGGGTCGCACATAATTCCGGTGCGGCAAGGATTTGGCTAAGTGATTTAGCAAGGCTCATGTCATCGACATAAGCAGGAATTTCGGAGCGTCGCCTTTGTATGTCTGTATAGCGAATCGCTGTGGGGATTAATGGGACGTCACTTTGAACCGCCGCTTGAAATAACGAGCTGTGCAACTTTTTTAGTTGATCACCAAGGGATGTGCTCCCCTCGGGAAATAATCCCACTGTCCCACCTTCTTGTACTACGTCCCGCATGATTTCATTGATCTTCGCCGTATGATGCCGGCGCGTCCGTTCAATGAATAACGTCCCCGTTTTTGCGCATAGCCATCCAACAACCGGCCAATCACGAATTTCAGATTTGGCGACGAAGCGTGCGGGGCGGATTGTATGAATCAAAAAAATATCTAGCCAGGAAATATGATTTGCGGCAATGATGCAGCCCGCTGTATGCCGTAGCGCTACATCGCCACGGACTTCTACTCGCACGTGAAGAATCGCTAACAACTTACGCGCCCACTGAACAATTGCTCGGTCGCGTTGCTGTTGAGAATAGACAGGAAAAAGCAGTCCGGTGGTTGTGAGACCAAGGAGAAAATGGAGAAACAAGCGGCAAAAACGAAACAGCCGAATAAGAAGGGAGTTGGTTTGCGAAGTGCTCACTCGGGTTATTTTATACCTCGGACTGAGCGCTTGTTATATAACGCTGCTATGCCATACGAAAGACTCCTTGCCCGAGGTCGTCCTCAAGCAAGGATCATCCATCGGTTAATGCGAGACGCGAGTAACGCCGCCACCTGAGAGAATACGTACGCGATCACCTATCCGGAATTGTTCATCCGCTTCTTGGGTAATTGCGGTAAGCTTGCCGCTATCTAACTTAACGGTTATTTCAACCCCTTGCTTGCTGGTTGCCGAGTTTTCTGCGGCTTGGCCAACCACGCCACCGAGAAGGGCGCCGGCAACGGCACCTGCGATTTGACCGCGGCCTCCGCCGACTCCCGATCCAGCTACGCCACCTAGGACCGCGCCGCCCGCCGTACCCACACCGCTTCGCGTGCCGTCAATTTTGACTTGCCGGACTTGTTCTACGACACCCATACGAACGGTTTGCTCGCCACGTACTTGCTCTCGCGAATAATCGCCCCCACCTAAGCCAGGCGTTGCGCAGCCCGTGGCAACCACCAGGGCGGTTGCAATCGGTAGAATCAAGCCACGTTTCAACAATTTGTTGCTCATCATAATTTTTCTCCAAAAGCTTGCTGAAAGCGGACGGCGATTTCATCAGCTGTTAAACGATGATTTTGCCCGCCCCTACTTTCAATTTTCAACGTCCCCATTAAAGAAGCTAACTTACAGGCTTTGACTAGATCCCAACCTCTCAGAAGGCCGTGAATCAATCCGGCGCGGTAAGCGTCTCCACACCCTGTTGGATCGACTATCGCGGTGGCGTCAGTGCAAGGCACTTCGGTAATTTTGCCTTCGGAATAAAGCTTGGAACCTTTAGCCCCTTCTGTGACCACTAAAGCGCGAACAAGTTTTGCTAATGACGTAATAGTTTGTTGTGTCTTGTTCATCAAGACTTGCGCTTCGTAATCGTTGACCGTGACGTAGTCCGCCATACGAATCAACTGCAACAATTCTTCGCCGGAAAACATCGGCATTCCTTGACCGGGATCGAAAATAAATGGGATGCGCGCATCATGGAATTCTTGCGCATGTTGCAGCATGCCATCCCGGCCGTCCGGCGCAATGATGCCCAATTTCACATCCTTGGCATCCGTCACCCGATTCATGTGAGAGTTAGTCATCGCGCCGGGGTGGAAGGCGGTAATTTGATTGTCATCCAGATCAGTCGTGATAAAAGCCTGGGCGGTATAAGTATCCGGTATTTGCCGTATATGTGTTTTCGCCAGACCAATTTGGTCGAGGTGCTGACTATAAGGCGCATAGTCAGCGCCAACAGTTGCCATGATGAGTGGATCATTGCCTAGCAACTTGAGGTTGTAAGCGATATTGCCGGCGCAGCCACCAAACTCACGCCGAAGATCCGGCACTAGGAACGCCACATTTAAAATATGGATTTGGTCGGGCAGAATGTGATTTTTGAAATGATCGCGAAACACCATGATGGTGTCATAAGCAATCGAACCACAGATAAGAGCAGGCATGGCTTATCTCGCTGACGAGTGGGGACGCCGGATTATACCCGAGTCCTGCAGTGGCAGATTTTGTGGTTGGTAATACGATTCGCAATCCGCTCTAATGATCTGCTTCATGAGCAACAAAGCAGATCATTAGTATATCGATCAAGCTCCCGTGATTTGCTCAGGATTTAGCGGCGTAAAAATAATATGTGGCTTTATAGGGGACTCGAAGCTCTTTGTTAGCTTGAGCTTTATCGCAGCCGGTTGCGGGTGCTTTTCCACCAGCGGTTTGTACGCGGTGAATGCTTTGAATTTTACTAAAAACTCCGTTTCCCGAAGTGGATTTTGCACTCAGTAATAACCATGGAATAGCGTTGGAATCGGGACTATCTTCTTTTGCTTTAACTTCTCCGACTACTCTGCTGCCGTCATTCGATTCCCAAGTTGGGCCACCGTAGTGTTTGCCGATTTTTTTACCGGTGCTATCGAATAAATCTGCTTCTGGTGCTTTGAATGTCCATTCCCAGCGCCCCAAGTTAGCTTGGCTCTGCTTGCATTCGTAAATTTGCACGCCCGTTGCTTGTGTTTCAAGCGATAACTGTTGGGTCGCGGGAACTTTTAACTTTTCTGGGACTGCTGGATTAGTATTAGCATTAAACGTTGAACAGCTAGCCAGCATCGTCGAGCAGAATGCTGTTGCTATCGCAGTGACCGTTGTTTTTTTCATGATTCAAAATCCTTTCGAATTTAACAATGCGATAAAGTTACTTACGCTGTACCCAAGCGCAGCGAAAAAATTCCACACCCGAAATTCATCGTGCAAATTACATCATCCTCATCAAGTATACCTGTCTCAGAATTCTTTGCTGTTAGCCCCCAGACTCTCCAAGAAAGCATCGACAGCTCTACTGATCACGCGGCGTTTTATCGATAGTTTTTTTAAAATATCGATTCTTCGCGAATCTCCTTTTAAGCGCTCATTCTGGCAAAACATTTTCCGGCAGCAGTCTAGACTAAAAATTAGCTTCTTCACGAGAGAAGTTACTACATGGCAGAGCCACGAAAGGAAATTTGATATGAAGGCGCAGAGGTATCTCAAAATTGCGATGGCAGGGGCGACAGCGATATTGATATCGCTATCTATAGCAAGCCGCACGGAAGCAGCTGTTGGTGATCTTGATCTTCGCTTTGGTAATGGCGGTAAAGTTGTTACCGAATTCTCTACTGACTTTGACGAAGCGAGAGCTGTTGCCATTCAATCGAACGGCAAAATCGTTGCAGCAGGAAACGCTTTTAATAGCAGTACGGGTAATTATGATTTTGCTTTAGCGCGTTACGATAAGAACGGCAACTTAGATAATTCTTTCGGGAACAATGGCAAAGTTACTACGCATCTTTCCGGGAATACGCCCGCCCCATTTCCTACTGTTGAGACTGCCAAAGCAATTGCTATTCAAAACAACGGTCGTATTGTTGTTGCTGGAACAGGCTTTAATGGCAGCACCGGCGCTACTGATTTTGCCGTGCTGCGTTATTTGAGCAACGGTCGTCTCGATCGCCGGTTCGGGCAACACGGTATCGTTTTGACGGACTTCGGCGGCATCAATGCCAGAGCGAACAGCATGGTCCTGCAGCCCGACGGAAAAATTGTCGTGGCCGGAACGCTGGAGAGGACTTTTACACAGCCAGATTTTGTCCTCGTGCGATATAACACCGACGGCAGTCTGGACAGCACTTTCGGTGATAACGGAAAAGTCTTTACTGACGTTAGTCGCGGTATTGAGGAAGCGAACGCTGTGCGCCTTACGCCCGATGGAAAAATTCTAGTGGGAGGGGAAGCATTCATCGAGTGCCCTGGCTTGTCGTGTGGCGCATCCAACTTTGTTTTATTGCGCTACAACGCCAACGGCGGTATTGATTCGAGTTTTGGTAATGGCGGCGTTGTGACTACTGATTTCGACATCAGGGATGGAATCACGGCTCTGGATATCGCGCCTAACGGCAAAATCATCGCGGGAGGTTTTGCTGATCGCTTATGCTCCGGCCCTGGTTGCCCTCGATTCGCATTAGCTCGATACAATGTCAATGGTAGTTTGGATACCACGTTTGGTGATGGCGGTAAGGTGACCACTCAATTGGGCGACACCTCTCAAATTACCGCCATTGCTATTACTGCGGGGCTACCGACGGCGAAGATTGTCGTGGCGGGATATTTTCAGGAAAGGCGAGTATGCGGTGCGGCGACGGGAGACATTTTCCCTTGCGATTTTGCACTGCTGCGTTACAACTGGGATGGTACGTTGGATACGAGTTTCGGTACCGGCGGTAAGGTGTTTACCGATATAGGCAACGGTACGCAAGACCAGGCTTTCGACCTTGCTATCGATGAGCGCGGCCAAATAATTTTGGCAGGAAACGGTGGCGGGAATTTCGCGCTTACTCGATGTCTAGGAATTTCAAAGTGTGAGAGGGCTGAAAAAAGATACTGAAGTAGTCA